>JBEDGC010000050.1:0-31063 GCA_041174825.1 Pseudomonadota bacterium
GCAATTGCTCCATCACCGCATCGGCCCCGGCCGTGATGCCGCCGGGATAATCGCCTGCCTTAAACTGCGGCAAAATCTGCGTGTTGATGATTAGGCTCGATAAGGCATCGGTCAAATAAGGCTCCAGCCCATAGCCAACCTCGATGCGCACCTTGCGATCTTTGGGCGCGACGATCAGCAGCGCCCCATCATTCTTATCCTGAGACCCAACGCCCCAGGCCCGACCCAGTCGATAGCCATAATCCTCAATGGGATAGCCCTGAAGATCGGGAATGGTCGCCACGACAAACTGACGGCCTGTGGCTTTTTCAAACGCCGCCAATTGCTGATCGAGCGCGCTTTCTTCAGCCGGCGGCAACAGATTTGCCGCATCCACCACGCGTGTATTATTGGGCTTAGGGAACGTCTGAGCAAGGCCGGCCTGCCCGACCGAGACCAGCAGGAGAAGGCAGACCAGTCCGCGCGTGACCCAGCTCATGGATGTGCCTTGGGTCAGAACTTCACCTGTGGAGCACGATCCGCATTGGGGGCTGTGGCCTGATAGGGCGTCATTGGCTTTGCCCCGTAAAACAGCTTGGCCCCAACCGCATCCGGGAAGGTGCGGATTGTGGTGTTATAGCTTTGCACCGCCTCATTATAATCCTTGATGGAAATATTGATGCGGTTCTCCGTTCCCTCCAGCTGCGATTGCAGGGCGAGAAAATTGGTGTTTGATTTGAGATCTGGATAGGCTTCTGTCGTAGCGAGCAGGCGGCCCAGCCCCTGGCTCAGCGCGCCTTGCGCTTGTTGAAAGCGCTGCACCTTGGCCGGATCGGTCAAATCATTGGCGCTCAGCTGCACAGAGGTTGCGCGAGCGCGGGCATTGGTCACCTCGACGAGCACGGATTGTTCCTGCTTGGCATAGCCCTTTACCGTTTCCACAAGATTGGGAATGAGATCGGCCCGGCGCTGATAATCCGCCTGCACATTGGCCCATTTGGCCTTCGCATTTTCTTCCTCGGTCGGCACGCTGTTAAGGCCACAGCCCGACACAGCCAGCACGGCTGGAACAAGGGCAAGGTGCAATTTTGAAAAGGCGCTGGTCATTGTCTCTCTCTCCCGCTTGGGTGACCGAACAAAGATAGGAGGGGCAAGCGACGCACGCAATATGACCTCAGGGTTTATTGCCCGTCGCGCACCCGGCGGAACCGGGCCAGCCCCTCGGCCAGATCGGCAATCAAATCTTCTGAATGTTCCAAACCGATGCTCAGGCGGATAACCGGGCCTTGCGCCATCCAGCGCGTTGCGGTTCGGTAATTTTGAGGATCAACGGGCAGAGCAAGGCTTTCATACCCGCCCCAGCTATAGCCAATGCCAAACAGGCTCAGCCCATCGATCAATGCGGCCCGCGCGGCCTCATCCCCACCGTTCAGGACAAAACCAAAGAGCCCGCTGGCCCCGGCAAAATCACGCCGCCAAATCGCATGGCCGAGATCAGAGGGCAGGGCAGGATGCAGAACACGCGCCACCTCTGGCTGGTCGGCCAACCAGTGCGCAATGTGAAGGGCGCTGTCCTGATGCTGGCCCAGCCGCAAGGCCAGCGTGCGCAGGCCCCGCAACACCAGATAGCTGTCATCTGCACCGACAAAATGGCCGAGCATCTGTGCTGTGCGGCGCAAGGCAGGCCAGCTTGCGGCATTGGCCGTCACCGCGCCCATCATCACATCGCTATGCCCGCCCAAATATTTGGTGGCCGCTGTCACGACGAGATCAACGCCCTTTTCAATGCCCGTGAAGAACAGCGCCGTTGCCCATGTATTGTCCATCACTGTCTTGAGGCCATGGGCCTGTGCAACGGCGACAAGGGCCGGCACATCCTGCACCTCAAAAGTGAGACTCCCCGGCGATTCAAGGAAAATCGCCCGCGTATTGGGCCGGATCAAAGGCGCAATATCTGCGCCCAGCAGCGGATCATAATAGCTGGTTTCAACGCCCCAATTTTTCAAAAACCCATCACAAAAATTGCGTGTGGGATCATAAGCGGAATCCACCATCAACAAATGGTCGCCCGGCTTCAGGATGGAGAGCAAAGCCCCAGTGACCGCCGCCACGCCGGAGGGATAGAGCATCGTGCCCTCTGCCCCCGGCTCCATCTGAGTAATCGCCTCTGCCAGCGCCCATTGGGTCGGCGTGCCCCGCCGGCCATAGAATAAATCGCCATCGCGGTTGGTCTGCGTGCCCTGCCGCAAATGCGCCACATCCTCATAGAGAATGGTCGAGGCGCGCCAGACCGGCGGATTAACAATGCCACCCCGGCCTTTGGCAAGGCTCGTCCATTCGGCCCGGCGGCCTGCATGGGTGAGGCGGGTTTCAGCTTTGGTCTTGCGCGTGTCTGACATACGGCACTTCTAGCGCGCCGCGCCGACGCTGTCGAACCTCTGGGTCACCCTAGGGCCGGAGCATAAGTTTACGCCGTGCCCATTGCCTTGGGTGTGTCAGGGTCGCTGCCCCAATCTGACCAGCTGCCGTCATAGAGCGCGACATCTTCCTTGCCCAACAAATGCGCGCCAAAGACAAGCGTCGCTGCCGTCAGTCCAGAGCCGCAGGTCGCAACCAAGGGGCGGCTGAGGTCAATGCCGGCCGCGTCAAAAGCAGCGCGCAAGGCATCGCCCTGTTTCCAGCTGCCATCCGCATTGAACATCTGCCCATAAGGAAGGTTGAGGCTGCCGGGGATATGGCCTTTGGCGACATTGGGGCGCGGATCGCCCTCGTCGCCCGTAAAGCGCGCCGCGCCGCGCGCATCCATCAATTGTTCGGCCCCGCTTTCAAGGTTCGCCAAAATCTGGGCCTTGGTGCGCACGACCTTTTCATTCTTCCAAACGGTGAAATGGCGATGGCGAATGGCGGGCTTTCCGCTTTCCAGCGGGCGACCTTCGGCTTTCCATTTGGCCAAACCGCCATCCAAAATGGCCACACCATGTGCGCCAAAGACTTGGGACAGCATCCACCAAGCGCGGGCCGCGCTTTTATAGGGGCTATCATCATAAAGGACGATCCGGCTGCCATCCCCTAGCCCAAGCGATTGCATGCGGCTGGCGAATTTTTCCGCACTTGGCAGCATCATCGGCAAGCTGGACTGCGCATCGACAATTTCGGACAAGTCCATGAAGACGGCGCTGGGGATATGGGCGGCTTCATACTCCGCCTTGGGGTCGCGATTATCGGCGGGCAGAAACAAGCTTGCATCCACAACGCGCAGATCGGATGCGCCGAGTTCGTCTTGAAGCCATTGGGTGCTGACGAGCGAGTCCATGTCGAATCTCCTCAAATAAGAACGGCTAGGCTAGATCGAAGCATCGCCCGCGTCGAGCCTTGCCAGATGGGCCGCCGCACTGGCCGTGAGCGCGCGACGGCGATCCTCATCCATTTTGTCCCAAGATCGATAGGCCGTGGCAAGGCGCACATTTTTTCCAAGCACGTCCCGGTTGCGATCCAGAAAATCCCAATAGAGCGCATTCATGGGGCAGGCCTTTGGCCCTGTTTTTTGGCGCACATCATAAGCGCAAGACCCGCAATAATCCGACATGCGGTCCACATAGGCGCCAGAGGCCACATAGGGTTTGGACGCCAATAGGCCGCCATCTGCAAATTGGCTCATCCCCAGCGTATTGGGCAGCTCCACCCATTCAAAGGCATCAAGATAGACCGCCAAATACCAAAGATGCACCTCATGCGGATCGATGCCGGTGAGCAGCGCATAATTGCCGGTGATCATCAGCCTTTGGATATGATGCGCATAACCTATGTTAAGCGTCTGGCCGATGGCTTGCGACAGGCAGTGCATCTGTGTGTCGCCCGTCCAGTAAAATCCGGGCAGCGGACGCGCCGCCCCGAGAGCATTGCGCGCCGCATAATCCGGCCCGGCCCATTCATAAATGCCGCGCACATATTCGCGCCAACCAATGATCTGGCGGATAAAGCCTTCGGCCGAGTTGATCGGCACACGCCCCGCTTTCCATTCGGCCTCAACGGCCCGGCACAGGTTAAGCGGATCGAGCAGCCCGACATTCAAATAGGGCGATAGCAAAGAATGCCAGAGCAAGGGCTCCCCTGTCAGCATCGCGTCTTGATAATCCCCGAAATTGGGGAGGGCCTGCTCCAAGAATCGCGCTTGTTCTGCCAGTGCGCCTTCGTGCGTCACGGCCAGATCAAATCCTTCCAGCCGACCCGGATGATCGGGAAAGCGCGCCGCGACCAAAGATAAAACCTCGGCCGTGATGGCATCTGGCTCTGCGCCCTGTCGGCGCGGAATGAAGAGGCGCGCTTCGGCCGGCTTGCGATTTTGCGCGTCATAATTCCACACGCCGCCTGCCGGTTGATCCCCCTCCATCAACAGACCCGTCATGCGCCGCATCTCACGATAGAAATATTCCATGCGGAACTGGCGGCGGCCTTCGGCCCAGCGGTTGAAGAAACCGGGTGACGTGACAAAGCGCGTGTCGGGCAGAATCTCGACTGTTGCGCCCAGCGTCTGCGCCCAGCCCTCCATCGCCGCCTGCACGCGCCATTCGCTGGCCTGCGTCACGCGGATTTTTGAACAGCCATGCCGGACCAAAGCACGCGCCACTTCACCGGTAAAACTGCCGCTATTTTCGGGATCGTCCAGCCGAACATAATCAACTGTCCAGCCCGCCTGCCGCAAAGCAGCGGCATGATGGCGCATGGCCGACAGTATGAAGGCGATTTTGCGCTTGTGGTGGCGAACATAGGTGGTTTCTTCCGCCACCTCCATCATCAAGACGATGCTGTTCGCGGGGTCAGCCCCTGCGAGCGCGGACACCCCAAACGAAAGTTGGTCGCCCAAAAGGGGGATTAATATGGTCATTGCACCCCACCTAGCGTAAAGGCACGGCCATGACACTTAAGCATCTTGGACAGGTCAGCGCGCTTCCCGCCCGCCCGGAAGACGCCATACTCGACTATCCGGCCAACCCGCGGCCGGGATCCCCTTATCTTGTGCGCTTTGTCTCGCCAGAGTTTACATCGCTCTGCCCCGTGACAGGCCAGCCAGATTTTGCGCATATCGTGATCGACTATGTGCCCGATCAGACGATTGTTGAATCCAAGTCGCTGAAGCTGTTTCTGGGTGCCTTTCGCAACCATGCGGGCTTTCATGAAGATTGCACCGTCGGCATCGGCCAACGGCTCTTTACCGAAATGAAGCCTCTCTGGCTGCGCATCGGCGGCTATTGGTACCCGCGCGGCGGCATTCCCATTGATGTGTTCTGGCAATCGGGCGCGCCGCCCAAAGACGTCTGGATCCCGGATCAAGACGTCCCCGGCTATCGCGGCCGGGGTTAAGTCCGCCTCTTACGCCGCCTTGAACCGGATCGGCAGACGCTTCAGCCCGCCGACAAAGATCGATTCCGCCCGCGCAGGATCGCCCGCCAGTTCGACAGATTTGAGGCGCGGCAAAAGCTCTTCCATCAAGATGCGCATTTCCATGCGGGCCAAATGCTGACCAAGGCAAACATGGCCGCCAAAGCCAAAAGCTATCTGATTATTGGGGGTGCGGTCCGGATTGAACGTCATCGGGTCGGCAAAAACGGCCTCGTCCCGATTGCCCGAAACATAGCACAGCATCAGCCAGTCACCCGCTTTGATTTTCTGCCCGCCAAGCTCTGTGTCTTCGGTGGCCGAGCGCATAAAATGCTGCACCGGGGTGGTCCAGCGGATGGCCTCTTCAATCAAACCCGCTTTGTCTGTTTCGGCGGCCCGATAGCGCTCAAACAGAGCCGGGTTGCGCGCCAGCTCCATCATCGCCCCTGCCGTCGAGGCAGACGTTGTGTCATGCCCGGCGGTGGCGACAATGATGTAATAGCCATTTAGCTCCCGATCCGGGATGGGCGCGCCATTAACCGTCGCATTGGCGAGCACCGTTGCCACATCTTCTTGCGGATTCTTCCGACGGTCGTCGGTCAATTGCTTAAAATAGGTTTCAAAGTCTGCGACAACATATTGCAGCATCTGAAGGGCGGCCATCGGATCGGTGATTTCCGCACGGGCCCGATTCAGTTCCGGGTCGGTCGAACCGAACAGCTGTTGCGTCAGCATCAGCATGCGGGGTTCATCTTCGCGCGGCACGCCCAAGATGTTCATGACAACGCGCAAGGGATAATGCAGCGCGACATCGGTTGCGAAATCACATTCCCCGCCCAGCGAGAGCATATGGTCAACCGTTTCGCGGGCAATTTCGCGGATGCGATCTTCCAATGTCCGCAGATTCTTCGGCATGAACCAGGCTTGGGTCAGCAGGCGAAACTTCATATGGTCGGGCGCATCCATCTGCACCAAAGAGCGAATCAGATGCCCATCGGGAATCTGGCTGCGGATCGCCTGATCAACCAAGCTCTGCGTCAGTGTCGTTTGCCGAATACCTGAGGCGAAGAGTTTATTGTTTCGGCTCACTTCCATGATGTCGGCATGGCGGGTGACGGCCCAAAAGGGATCAAAGCCGGCCACTTCGGCAACGCCCAAGGGCATGTTCTGGCGCACCCAGGTGAATTTATCCTGAAGTCCCGCCCATTGGCCATAGGCCTTGGGGTCGGCCAGTGCGGCTGCAATATCACTGGGCAATTTCAGGGTGTCCGCCATGACGCTCTCCTTTTGAGATCTTGTTTGACCAAGGGATGACGGGGAACGCATTTCAAATCAAGACTTATGGAGCGAGAGGGTCTGTCGCAAAATCAGCTGAATTGACCGAAACTCTTGCCCTTGGCGCTCAGCACGACTAGATCAGCGACAACAGTCCGGCCGCTCCGTGAGGGGCGGCCCTCATTATTTTGGGAGAAACTCCGTGGCCCAACCGCTCATGCCTCATGCGACTGCCGCATGGCTTGTCGACAATAGCGCACTGACCTTTGAGCAGATTGCCCGTTTTTGCGGTCTGCACATCCTTGAAGTGCAGGCCATTGCTGACGAAACGTCCGGCACCAAGCTGATGGGTCGTGACCCTGTGCGCGCCGGTGAACTCACCCAAGCCGAAATTGAAAAGGGTCAGGCGGATCCCAATTATGATCTGGTGATGATCAAGGCGCCCGAAGCACCGACCCGTACCAAAGGCCCGCGCTATACGCCGGTGTCTAAGCGGCAGGACAAGCCAGATGGCGTCGCCTGGTTAATCCGCAACCATCCAGAATTGTCAGACGGCCAGATCGGCAAGCTGATTGGCACGACGCGCAACACGATTCAGGCGCTGCGGGAACGGACGCATTGGAATATTGCCGACATCACGCCGAAGGACCCCGTTGCACTCGGCTTGTGCTCGCAGCGCGAACTGGATGCGACCGTCGCCAAAGCAGCTAAGCTCAAGGGCATTAAGGCTGTGGAAGACACACGCCTTGAGGGGGATCGGGCTGCCCTCATCGAAGAACTGCGCGCCGAACGTGATGCAGCGACCCGCGCAGCCGATGCCGCTGCCGCCCAGGCGGAGGCAGAGCTTGGCCAAGACCGGGACGCCTGACACGCAGTCGCCAGACGCATCGCTGACCGCCGATGAAAGTTTCACGGCGACCAGCAGTGCGGGCCTGACCTATCCTTGGGGGGATTTTGCGCCGGGGCCAGGTCGGGTTCACCCCATTGCGGAGGGCATTTCTTGGGTCCGCATCCCGATGCCCGGCTCACTTGGCCATATCAACAGCTGGTTGCTGGATGATCATGGCGGCGTGGCCGTCGTCGATACCGGCCTGCTTCTGGAAGACTGCAGTGGGGCTTGGAAGGCGATTTTTGCCCAGGATTTAGCGGACAAGCCCATCACGCGGGTGATTGGAACCCACCTGCACCCGGACCATATTGGCCTCGCTGGCTGGCTGTGCAAGCGCTCTGGCACGGAGCTGTGGATGACCCGCGGCGAATGGCTGACCGCGCGTATGCTGATTGGCGATGTGCGCGACACTCCGCCAGCCGCTTATGCCGAACGGCAGCGTGCCGCCGGCTGGGACGACACAGCTGTTGGTGAGATGATGGCCAGCGGTTGGGGCCGCTTTGCCAACATGATGTATGAAATGCCTATCAGCTATCGCCGCATGAAAGATGGGGACGTGCTGGATATGGGACGCCATCAATGGCGCGTTGTTGTGGGGTCCGGCCATAGCCCTGAACACGCCTGCTTGCTGAATGAGGCCGAAGGTGTGCTGGTGTCGGGCGACCAGATTTTGCCGCGGATCAGTTCCAACGTATCGGTGAACTTGTCTGAGCCTGAGGCCGATCCGCTTGGCGAATGGCTGGATTCAATTGATCGGCTGCTCACGCTTCCCGAAGGGTTGCTGGTCTGCCCAGCGCATGGAGAGCCATTTTACGGCATGCATTTGCGGCTGGCCGCATTGCGCGATGAACATGGTCAGCGACTCGATGCCGTTCACGCGGCGCTGAAAGAAAAACCTTTGCGCGCGGTCGATTGCTTCAGCCTGTTGTTCAACAGGTCCATTGGGGAACATAATCGAGAGCTCGCCACCGGAGAGGCTGTCGCCCATCTCAACCGCCTGATCCACACCGGCCGCGCCAAGCGCGACGCGCAAGACGGCGTGCACTGGTATCACGCCGCCTGATCAGGCGTCGATTTCAATGTCCAACACCGACGACATCACCATCATTCGTCGGGCCGCCATGCGGGCAAGGCGCAGCGTTTCTGTTTTGCGGCGGGCCGCCGCCAAAGGACGCGGCTCTGGCTCCCGCACGATGGCCGCATCATACCGATCTGCAACGATGAGCCCCGTGAGAGAGGGTGCGAGCGTTTCTCGATCAAATAGATCAAGGTCAAAGCCTTGCGGCACTGCCCAAAAATAACGGTCGCAATAATCGAGATAGTCCGGCCATTTCCCGTCACCCAATAGGTCCGCGCGGGACACCTTCACCTCAACGATAATCACTTCCCCCTTGGGGCCCAAAGCCATGATATCGGCGCGGCGGCCATTGCCCAAAGGCACTTCGGCCACGCCCAGATAATCATGGCGATAGAGCATGCGGGACACGCCGCGCACAACATCGGCAGAGACAAGGCGTTCGGCAGGGCTATCCATGCCCCGCGTCTAACCTGTTCATACTGATAAGCAAAAGGGCGATTACACCCTTTTCCAAATCACATGCGATCAGCGGTAGAACACATGGTTGCCGACGGCGGCAATGCGCTGCATCCGCCAGCGGGGATTGACCCGGCGCGCATGGAAAAACAGGGCATCATCGACGGGCGCGTCCCACAAATCATGGGTGGCGATATGGGCAATCGCCTGTGCCGTCTGCCAATGGCGGCTGGTGCGCGCAATGGGCGGAAACCCTTTCGCGCGCACGAAGGAGAATTGGCCGGGCTGAAACACAACGCCGCAGACGGACGCAGGGAAGCGGCCAGAGCGGGTGCGGTTGAGAATCGTCTTAGCCACGGCGAGCTGGCCATCGAGGCTTTCGCCCTTGGATTCAAAATAAATGGCAGAGGCCAGGCATTCTGCATCCCGGTCGGCTGGGTTTGTGCCTGAGTGGAGCGCCACCAGACCGGGCAGGGTCTGCACATTTGGCGCTGCGCCATCCTCAGAAGCAGGAATTTGTGTGTCGGATAAGGCATCTTCAGCAGGCTGCTCAACCGCCTTGCGCGGGAGCTGCCGGGACTCAATAGTGCCGGGAATATCATTGGCCCAGACCGGATTGGACGGAGCAACGGCTGCAAGAACAGCCAAAACGGGAATCGACAGCACGGCAAGCGCTGCGGTCAGGGAGGTGGATCGCATTCTGTTTTCTTTATCTGCAGGGGTCTGATCCGGGGCCGCGCAAATACGGGTGCGGCTGGTTCATTCCCCTGTCTGCATTCGTGCCCAGAGCCCAATTACGCGGGTGGCGGCACGGCGATGCGCTTTAAACTGAGGGCGCTCTTCCGGCTGGTGGCAGGTAAGTCAATGCGCGCCATCCATTTCAGCGGCGAACCGTGCGGCATGCGCGATATCCAGTTCGACAATCCATAAATCCGGGTCAGAGGCCCGTCTTTTGGCGCAAATCTGCGAAATTTCTTGTTCATTTTCAATGATTTGCGATGAAATCAGGGTCCATTGATAAGACCCGTCGAGCGATAGAGTGCGCTCCCAAACCCCTGTATTCACGCCCTTTTCCAGCGTTACCAGCAGAAGCGCCCCTGAAGTTTCATCGCCTTTGGCCAGAACCATCGCCATGCCGCCCAATTGGGTCACGCGGCGGATCAAGGCGTTGACATAGATCCCCGTCGCAAGGCGCGGCGTCATGCGCCTTGTTCCGTGGGATCAGGCGGCGTCACGCGTCAGACTGGCGCTAAACAGCGCATAGATCGCATCTGCAGACCCTGCCCCACGCAACTTGGCGACGAACCCGGGATTACGCAGCCACCGGCTGACTTGCGCCAAAGCCTTTAAGTGTTCGGACCCTGCATCCGGCGGGGACAACAAGCAGAAGATCAGATCCACGGGCAAATCGTCGATCGCATGCACGTCAACAGGATTTGCGAGCTGAAGAAAAATGCCCACGACATGGTCCAGCCCGTCAATCTTGCCGTGCGGAATCGCAACACCCCCGCCAAAGCCCGTCGAGCCGAGACGTTCGCGTTCAACGAGCTTATCGACGACGTCGCCCGCGTTCAGCTGATATTCGCGTTCGGCCATCTGCCCCAAAAGCTGGAACAGCGCCTTTGACGAACTCACCGTCCCCCCGGCGGCGATGGCCCCGGGGGATAAAAGGGATATGATCTCTGTCATGCAAGATCCAAATAATGACTTTGGACCGCGCGTTTAGCAGAAACAGCGATCACGGCAAGCCGGGCAAAGGTTTAGGCCTTTGCCTGCGGCTCGACCCAGCCAATTGTGCCGTCATTGCGCCGATAAACCATGTTGAACACGCCTGTTCCAGCATTGCGGAACAGCAGCGCATTGGTGTGCCGCAGATCGAGCATCATCACGGCGTCAGATACACTGGCCTCCGGCACATCCACCCGCGTTTCAGCGATGATGATTGGATTATCCTCCGCCGCCTCCCCATCATCAGGTGTTGGCTCAAATACCGTGTAGGCGGCATTATCTTCGGGCGGTGCGGCATGATTTGGCCCGCCATGATCATCGCGCAAGCGGCGCTTATAGCGGCGCAATTGCTTTTCAATCTTGTCGGCTGCTCCATCAAGAGCAAAGCGCGCTTCCTGCGCACTTGCCGAGGCCTTAAGCACGACGCCGCGTACGACATGCATGATGATATCGCAGACAAAGCCATGGTCATGCGGGCCTTTGCTAAAGGTCGCATGGGCACTGTGTGCGCGGGAAAAATATTTGGTCGCGATTGCCTGCAACCGATCGCTCACTTGGCTCTGGAGAGCACCCCCGGTGTCGACTTGATGGCCTGAAACACGGATGTCCATAATTTCTCTCCTTTCACTGTCCTAGCTAGGAAGGATTTTCCCAACATCAACACGGTCAGCGTCAACTTAAGCGGCGGCGCGACCCTCCTCATCTTCACCCAAGCCCCATAAGGGGTCGCTGAGTGTCATGATGAATGCACGATGGCGCTCAATCTCTGCTGGATCTGCGGAATGCGGCCGCGGAGCCCGGGCTGTCCGGCTGGCTATAAGCGAACGACCCGCATCTCCGGCTGTGTCTGTCGTCAATGGAGCATCGGCCAGACCCAGACCAATTTGGCGCCCGCCCGTCAATTCCACATAAACTTGGGCCAGCAATTGCGCATCGAGCAGCGCGCCATGTTTAATCCGGTGCGAACGATCAATGCCAAAGCGGGTGCACAGGGCATCCAGACTATGCTTGGCACCCGGAAATTTGCTCCGCGATAAAGACAAGGTGTCGATCATCCGGGCAGGTGCAATGTCCGGACGGTTGATCCGCGACAACTCCTCATTGAGAAAGGCAAAGTCAAAGGACGCATTGTGCGCGACCAAGGGACTGTCATCGATAAAATCGAGCAAATCCTCCACCAGATCGCCAAAGAACGGCTTATCCGCAAGAAAGGCATCTGACAGGCCGTGCACCGCTTGGGCTTCCGGTGCCATGGGGCGTTCGGGATTGTAATAGGCATGGTAGACCCGGCCAGTCTCAACCCGGTTGACCAGTTCCACACATCCGATTTCAACAAGCCGATCGCCTAAAGCGGCGTTGAGCCCTGTCGTTTCGGTATCAAAAACGACTTCACGCATAGGCAGATCTATCCACCCTTTCTTTGGGAAAGGCAAGCGATGAGGCGGCGCACTTCGGCGCGTGTCACCATCATGGATGTGCCCGTTTCAATGACAAAGTCGGCCTTTTGCCGCTTCACATGATCGGGCATTTGCAAATGTCGGATATGGCGCAATTTCGCAGGCGTCATCATCTTGCGCCGCAGGACGCGCCGCCGCTGCAAAAAGGCGGGGGCAGAAACGACAACTGTGACATCCACCTGAGCCGCCCCCCCTTTTTCAAACAAAAGGGGAATGTCCAACACCACGATCGGGCGGGATCGATGGCGCCGCAAAAAGGCCTGCCGGGCGTGAAAGACCGCCGGGTGGACAATATGCTCCAACGCGCGCAATTCGTCCGGCTTGCCGAGCACGGCCGCACCCAATTTTTGCCGATCAACGCCTTGCGCACTCGTCGTGCCGGGAAAGCGCGCCTCAATTCGTTCGACAAGCGCGCCCTTGGGGCCTTGCAGCTTATGCACCTCAGCATCGGCATCAAAGACGGGGACGCCCATTTGCCGAAACATGGCCGAGACGGCAGATTTACCCATGCCAATCGATCCGGTGAGGCCAATTCTGATCATGCCAAGAGCCTCTCGCGCAGCTCCTCATCCCGATCGCGCGGCGGGGCGGCCCCAAAGAAGAGTTCAAAGGCAATGGCCGCTTGTCCGACAAGCATATCCAAGCCGTCCACAATCTGCAGGTCGCGGGCGTCCGCTGCCTGCAACAGCGGCGTCATCAAGGGTGCATAAACGATATCATAGACCACAGCATCTTCGGGCAGGGGGGAAAGGTCAGGCGCGAAGGCGGGCTGCCCCTCCATGCCAAGCGAGGTGGTGTTGACCAGCAATTGTGCGGGTGGAATGGCCGATTCTATGGGACGTACATCGCCCTTCAGGCCAAAGCGCGCCAAAAGCGCGGCGCCTTTGAGCGGGTTACGCGCGAGCAATGTCACGGGTCCAGCCCCAACCCGAGACAAGGCAAAGAGCACGGCATGGGCCGCGCCCCCCGTGCCGACAACAACCACGGGCGCCCCCGCCAAAGGCAGATCGGCAATCGGGCCGTAAAAGCCCCCGGCATCCGTGTTGGTGCCGAACAGGCCGCTTTGGTCGTCGCGGGCGATGGTGTTCATCGCCCCAATGCTGGCCCGCACATTGCCGGGATCGGCCACATGATCCATCACCGCAATTTTATGGGGCAAGGTGACATTGCATCCCCGCCAATTGGGATCATCTGCCCGGCGCGCAATGAAATCTGCCAGCGCGTCCGGCGTCACATGCGTCGCCCGATAGTCAGCCTCAAGACCAAGCGCCTCGAGCCAGAATCCATGGATTAACGGAGATTTGGAATGGCTGATGGGATCGCCAATCACTTCGGCATAGGGTCTGCTCATTGCGGCGCTATCCCCGCTCCCCTCAAAAAAGCCAAGAGGGGCAAAAGCGGCAAGCCAATAATTGTAAAGTGATTGCCTTCGACCCGCTCAAATAATTGGATGCCACGTCCTTCGATCCGATACCCGCCCACACCAGACAATAGGCCCTCGCCCTCTTGGTCCAAATAATCGGCGATGAACCCCGGTGAGAGGGCGCGCATGGTCAGCCGCGCCTCTTCAACATGGGTCCAGATAACGGCACCCTCACGCACAACGGCCATGGCGGCAAATAAGCTGTGGGTTCGGCCAGAGAGAGCCGCAAGCTGCTCGGCAAGCCCTGCCAGCGACGGCGCTTTATCAAACATCACGCCATCGTCGAGCGCCAGTGTCTGGTCGCAGCCGAGGATAAAATCGCTGGGTCGTTCCAAGGAAACAGAGCGGGCCTTGGCCTCTGCCAACCCCAAAGCCAGGGCGCGCGCGTCGACGCCGGCTGCTTTCAGCTTCGCCTTTTCAACCTCTTCATCGCAAGACGCCGCCATGGCCTGATGCGGTATCCCCGCTTGGGTGAGCAGCGCACGCCGGCCGGCGCTTTGGGAAGCGAGGATCAAAGTCATTCGACCGCGCCCTTGCGTTCGCCATGAAGGTTGATGATGGCGGCCGCGGCCTCTTCAATAGAGCGCCGCGTCATATCGATGACGGGCCAATCATTATCGGCAAACATGCGCCGCGCATAAGCAACTTCACGCGTGACCGCCTCTTGATCGACATAATCCGTATCGGGTGCCTGATTCAGCGCCAACAGGCGATTGCGGCGAATCTGCACCAATCGTTCTGGGTTGGTGACAAGACCGACAACCAACGGCTTGTGCAGCCGATAAAGCAATTCAGGTGGCGGGCTTTCGACCACAATGGGGATGTTGGCGGTCTTATAGCCGCGATTGGCAAGATAGATGGATGTGGGTGTTTTGGAACTGCGCGAGACGCCTGCCAAAATTATATCTGCCTCTTCCCAATTTTCCCAATTCAACCCGTCATCATGGGCGATGGTAAACTGAATGGCCTCCACCCGCGCAAAATAGGCATCATCCAATAAATGTTGGAGGCCGGGACGCGCTTTAAGGGGTTTGCCAAGCACGTCTGACAAGGCGTGCAACACGGGATCAATCGCGCCGACATGCGGCAGACCAAGGGCAGCACAACGCTGTTCCAGCGCTGTTCGAATGTCTGCATTCACAATTGTGAAGAGCACCAAACCGGGGTTCTGGGCAATATCCCCCATAATGCGATCGACATGGCGCGGAGTGCGCACCATAGGCCAATAATGTCTGATGGGTTCGACATCATCAAACTGCGCCAAGGCGGCCTTAGCTACGGTTTCCAGAGTCTCCCCCGTCGAGTCTGAAACCAAGTGAAGATGCAGTCGAGACACGCCGTTCGCCCATTGTGGAAAAGCCTGGGGACAGGGCTAGCGGAAAGCCGTTGAAAAGCGCAAGGCCGACAATCTCAGCGCGTTCAGGGAATTACACCCACAGGTTTATAAACATTTGTGCTCAACCATCCCCAATTGTGGATAATGGGGACAGAAAAAGGCGACTCTGGCCCTCATCGCACATGAGACAGAGTCAAGCTGGGGGTAAAAGCCGGTGAGCAACTTTATTCTCAGCTTCAAGCGACCAACAACCATCTACAACCTTTCAGAGTCTTTATTTATTGAATAGGGGGAAAGCATGATGATCCCGATTTCAAAGCCTCTGCTCAGCGTGCTCAACGGCACGAAGACTGACACCCTGCCTTTATGGCTCATGCGCCAAGCTGGGCGCTATCTACCCGAATATCGTGCGCTTCGAGCGGAAAAGGGCGGATTTCTGGAATTGGTGCATGATAGTGCGGCAGCGGCCGAAGTTACATTGCAGCCCATTCGTCGGTTCGGCTTTGACGGTGCCATTCTTTTTTCCGACATTTTGGTCATTCCGCACGCTTTGGGTCAGGACCTCTGGTTTGAAACGGGCGAAGGGCCGCGGCTTGCGCCCAAGCTGGTAGATACAAGCCTGAGTGCCTTGCAGCGTGTGCCCGAGCGCCTGTCGCCTGTGATTGAGACGGTGCGGCAGGTGAAGGCAGTCTTGCCCCCCCAAACAACCTTTTTGGGCTTTGCCGGAAGCCCCTGGACAGTTGCGACCTATATGGTGGCCGGACAGGGTAGTCGGGAACAGGCCGAGACGCGTCGGTTCGCCTATCGGGACCCCAAAGCCTTTGGGGAGATTATCACGGCTATTGCCGACCTCACCGTAGATTATTTGTCCGATCAGATTGAGGCGGGTGTGGACGCGGTTCAATTGTTCGACAGCTGGTCGGGGAGTTTGAGCCCGCAGCAATTTGAGCAATGGGTGATCGCCCCCAATGTGCGAATTATTTCAAAACTCAAGGCGCGCCATCCGCATGCGGTTGTGATTGGCTTTCCAAAGGGCGCAGGCGGCAAGCTTCCCGCCTATGCGCGTGAAGTGGGTGCAGATGCCATTGGGTTGGATGAAACCGTTGACCCCAATTGGGCGCATCACAACCTGCCCAAGGATTTGCCGGTTCAGGGCAATCTTGATCCCTTAGCGCTCATTACGGGCGGAGATACACTCGATCAGGCGATCACACGGATTATTGACGCCTTTCAGGACCGCCCCCATATTTTCAATCTGGGTCATGGCATTTTGCCAGATACACCAATTGCCCATGTTGAGGCGCTGGTGGCGCGGATCCGCGGAGAGCAAAGATCATGATTGAAGCGATGATCGGGATTTTGGGAAATGCCTATCTCTGGGTGAAGGCGGGCCACATCATCTTCGTCATCTTCTGGATGGCTGGTCTGTTCATGTTGCCGCGCTTTTTTGTCTATCACCAAGAATCTGAGCCGGGCAGCGCTGAAGAACAAAAATGGATTGAGCGCGAAGACCGACTGCTGCGCATCATCCTTAAACCATCCATCATGATTGTCTGGATATTCGGGCTGGCGCTGGCGCTGGATACGGGAAGCTTTGCCCAAGGCTGGTTTCATCTCAAATTGGTCGTTGTGCTGATCCTCTCGGGCTATCACGGTTGGATGGTTAGCTATGCGCGCAAACTTCATGCAGGGCAACGGTCGCTTTCTGGCCGGACGTTGCGAATAGTGAATGAAGTGCCGGGCATGGCCGCGGCGCTCATTGTTATCTTGGCGATCGTCAAACCCTTTTAAGGGCTTTGCCTTTCGGCAAGCTGGCTTGACTTGGGGCCTAGGCCCGCTTAGGCCTGTAGCACCGCTGGGCCATTCGTGCCGTTATCAGCAGCCTTCACCTTCATTTCGTGCTGACGCGGTTTCATCTATTTTACCCGGACTGATTTGCCATGATGCACCTGAAACAACTCAAGAAGAAAACGCCCGCAGAATTGGTCGAAATGGCCGAAGAACTGGGTGTTGAGGGCGCATCGACCCTGCGCAAACAAGATATAATGTTTGCGATCCTCAAGGTTGAGGCAGAAAATGGGGAAGAAATTATCGGCGAAGGCACGATTGAAGTGCTGTCCGATGGTTTTGGCTTTTTGCGCGCGCCGGAATCCAATTATCTGGCGGGTCCGGACGATATTTACGTCTCGCCCAATATGGTGCGCAAATATGGTCTGCGCACAGGCGATACGGTTGAGGGTGAAATTCGCGGGCCCAAAGACGGCGAACGCTATTTCGCACTGACGACTGTAAAATCGATCAATTTCGATGATCCCGATGTGGTGCGTCACCGCGTCAATTTTGACAATTTGACGCCGCTTTACCCGGATGAACGCCTGAAACTCGATACGCTTGACCCGACTGTTAAGGATAAGTCGGCCCGTGTCATCGACATCATCTCACCGCAGGGCAAAGGCCAACGCGCGTTGATCGTGGCCCCGCCGCGCACCGGGAAAACCGTGTTGCTGCAGAATATGGCAAAGGCCATTACCGACAATCATCCAGAAGTATTCTTGTTGGTGCTGCTCGTTGATGAGCGCCCGGAAGAAGTCACCGATATGCAGCGGTCCGTGAAGGGGGAGGTGATTTCCTCCACCTTTGACGAACCCGCCTCGCGTCACGTTCAGGTCGCCGAAATGGTGATTGAAAAGGCTAAGCGTCTGGTCGAGCATAAGAAGGATGTGGTCATCCTGCTGGACTCGATCACCCGCCTTGGTCGTGCGTACAACACGGTCGTGCCAAGCTCTGGTAAGGTGTTGACGGGCGGCGTTGATGCCAATGCGCTTCAGCGGCCAAAGCGCTTCTTCGGCGCGGCGCGCAACATTGAAGAGGGTGGATCCTTGTCCATCATCGCAACGGCGCTGATCGATACGGGCAGCCGTATGGATGAAGTGATTTTTGAAGAATTTAAGGGCACGGGCAATTCCGAAATCGTGCTGGATCGCAAGGTTGCCGATAAGCGCATCTTCCCGGCCCTCGATGTCGGTAAATCCGGCACGCGTAAGGAAGAATTGCTGGTCGAAAAAGACAAGCTCAGCAAAATGTGGGTGCTGCGCCGCATCCTCATGCAAATGGGCACGGTCGATGCGATGGAATTCCTGCTCGATAAGATGCGGGATTCCAAAACTAACGAAGATTTCTTTGACAGCATGAACCAGTAAATCAGAGGGACGTGACGTGAACTTTGATTTTCTTCAGCTTGTCTCGCTGGGCGCACCTGCACTTGGCGGTTTTGGCGATATTTGGGGACATATTGTCGCCGATTTTTCCAACATAACGCAGCCTGCGGCTTTTGCGGCCTTTGTGCAGGTGTTGCTGATCGATCTGGTTTTGGCCGGGGATAATGCGATTGTTGTGGGCGCGCTGGCCGCAGGATTGCCTGCGGAACAGCGTCGCCGTGTCATTATCATTGGTGTGGTCGCCGCTCTTGTTCTGCGCATCCTCTTTGCCCTGACGGTGAGCTGGTTGCTGGGCATTGTTGGGCTGGTGTTGGCAGGGGGCTTGCTCCTCCTTTGGGTCGCTTGGCGCATGTACCGCGATCTTCACGCGCACAGCCCGGCAGAATCGCCCGGGTCGCCTGAAATTGCCGGGGATGAGGACAGCGGCATTCCCGCCGCCAAAAGCTTTGCGGCCGCCGCCTGGTCGGTTGCGATTGCCGACGTGTCGATGAGCCTTGATAATGTGCTTGCTGTTGCGGGAGCCGCGCGTGAGCATCCGGGGATTTTGATTGTTGGCCTGATCTTTGCCGTCGCCCTTATGGGTGTCGCCGCCAATATCATTGCCAAATATATTGAGCGTTATCGTTGGATCGCTTGGTTTGGCTTGGCTGTGATTATCTATGTGGCGCTTAAGATGATTTGGGAGGGCTTTCACGAAGTCCAGCCTCATGTCATGGCCTTGGCTGGCGCATAACTTTGGCAAATCATTGTCAGAAAAGAGTTTTCGTGTAGCCTGAGGGCATGCGAAACCTTTTCTTTTCAGTCGCCCTGCTCCTCTGCGCCCTTATTGGCCTTGCGCCGGGTGGGGCGCTGGCTGCTCCTGTCACCGGCTTTTCTTATGGCATGCCAAAGCTGCCCGCACCAAACCCCGCTTTAAGCCGCCACCTCCAGCAGGACCGGGCGAAAGTCTATCGTGACTATGCCGCGCTGTTTGCTGACCCAGATCTGAGCGACGAGGATGTCAGCAGCTATGAGAGCACCACCAATTGGACAGTCGATAGCGCCTTGCCGGGCCTAACCGTGCTTCTTGCGGGCCGATCCAGCTATACTGGCGGCGCACATGGTTATGCCCATCTGGATAGCCTGATTTGGGACAATAAGGCAGGTGCGCCGGTCAGCTTTGCAGGCTTGTTCACCAATGCCTCGGCGGCCCGGGCGTTGCTCAACCCTGCGTATTGTCGCGCACTGGATCGCGAACGCTTGGCTCGCCGTGGGGAGCCCACCCCCAAGGACGACATGTTCGGCGGCTGCCCCGATCTCTTCAAAGAGGCCGAGGCCTATCCCGCCAAACCTGTGTACGGAAAATATAGCCGCATTGCGATCAGCCTTGCCCCTTATGTCGGCGGCCCTTTTTCTGAGGGCGAATATGATTTGGAGATTGTCATCCCCAAGGGACTAAAGCCGCTCGTCAAACCGCAATATCAGGCGCTGTTTCCCGGTTAATCGGGCCTCATCCTAAATAGGTTCGGAAAAACGCCTGCGTGCGGCCATCGGCCAGCTGTGCGCCAGCCTCATCTCGGCGATTGCCCATTTCCGCGGCAAAGCCGTGATCCAACCCCTCATAATCATGCAGGGTGACGCGTGGATTGGATCCCAAACCGGCATGGATGGCTGCCTGCGCCTCTGGCCCGACAAAATGATCGGCGGTTGGAATGTGGAGCATCAGCGGCTTTGCAATGGCATGGCTTTCGCCGAGCATCGTGTCGATCATCACGCCATAATAGCCAACCGCGCAGTCAATGTCGGTGCGCGTGGCGGCCATATAGGCAAGCCTGCCGCCCAAACAATATCCGACACAGCCAACCCGCGCGACGGGCGCATTTCCATCTAATCCATGGCGAATGGCCTTGATCGTGGCTTCAATATCCATAACGCCGTCATCGGCATTATAACGCTGAAAATAGCCAAAGGCTTCATTGAGTTCTACCTCCACATCTGGGTTGAGTTCAACGCCCGGTGCAAAGCGCCAAAAGAGATCAATGGCAACGGCCAGATAGCCTTGTGTGGCCCATGTGTCGCATTTGCGCCTGATGCCTTCATTCACCCCGAAAATCTCAGGGATAACGATGACCGCAGCCTTGGCTGTGGCGTCGGGGGCGGCGACATAGGCGTTCATCTCACCAATTTTGGTCATGCTCATATCAATCTCGTCCTTTTCTCGCGGGGAAGTTGGGCATATTCATAATCAAGCAGCCAGGTTTTTGTTCTGGGGCCGTCTCCCGCCGAATAATATTCAGGCCCTGCGGCCGATGTCACGCGGTGGCACGGGATGATGATGGGAAAGGCATTGGTCTTGCACGCTTGGCCCACGGCACGCGCAATCGAACCGGTTGCGTCGGCGACTGCGCCATAGGTGCGTGTTTCGCCAAAGGGGATGGCGGCAATGCCCGCCCGAAGTCGCGCGGCCTCTGGCTGTTGGAGGGGGGCCAAGGGCAGGTCAAATGCCTGTCGCGCGCCTGAAAACCAGTCGGAAAGCTGGGCAATTGCCTGTGCCAAAATGGGGTGGGATATATCCCCCATCCCTGCTGAACTGGCGTCGTTGGGCGCGATCTTTAGGCCAAGCAAATAGGTATCATCCGCGCGCAGGATGATGGTCCCCAAGGGGCTGGTGAAACAGGCTGTTGCGGTCGGACGGCGCATGGCGCACAAATGGACTCAATTCACCGCCTGCTCAAGGGAGTAACTGGCATGAAATTCAACATTGAAGTGGACTGCACCCCGGAAGAGGTGCGCCGCCTGATTGGTTTGCCCGACCTGACTGAGGTGCATGATGTGTACCTCACCCAGATGAAGGACATGATGACCAAGGGCATGACCCCAGACACAATGGAGTCGATGATGCGCAGCTGGATGCCCGGAGGGGCGGCTGGTATGGATTTCATGCGCGATCTGGTGTCGGGCCTATCGAAGACGCCAAAGCGGGATTGAGCCTTTCTCCCAATCATGACCCAGACTGACACCATCTTTGCGCTGTCCAGCGGACAGCCTCCCGCTGGCATTGCGATTATCCGGATCAGCGGGCCAGCGGCCGGCTGGGCACTTGATGTGCTCGCTGGAGGCCGCCCGGAGCCACGTCAGGCCGTTTATCGACGCTTTCGAGATGTTGGGGGCGCACCTCTCGATGATGGCCTAGCGCTCTGGTTTCCGGGGCCCAAGAGCGCCACGGGCGAAGATTTGGCTGAGCTGCACGTCCATGGCGGTCGCGCCGTAGTGGCGGCTGTTCTCAACGCGCTCGGGCGGATGGAGGGGTGTCGCCCGGCCCAAGCGGGGGAGTTCACCCGGCGTGCGCTGGAGAATGGCCGGATCGACCTGACCGAGGCCGAAGGGCTTGCCGATCTTTTGGCGGCGGAAACAGAGGCGCAGCGCCAATCCGCCCTGGCGCTGGCGGAAGGTGGGCTGGGGCGTTTGGTTGCCGCTTGGGAGAAGCAACTTCTCATTGAGAGTGCGCGCGTCGAAGCTCTGCTCGACTTTGCAGATGAGGGCGATGTGGCCGACTCAGGCCATGATACCACGCCGCTGGAGCAGCTTGTCGTCGCCCTGTCGGCGCTGCGCAGGGCCCCGCCGGCAGAGCGTCTGCGGGACGGGGTTCGGGTCGTGTTGGCGGGGCCACCAAATTCCGGAAAATCGAGCCTTTTCAATTATTTAATCGGAAGGGAGGCAGCCATTGTCACGCCCATCGCTGGCACCACGCGGGATCGGATAGAGGCCCCAGTGGCGATGGAGGACATCCCCCTTTTGCTCATCGACACAGCGGGATTGCGCGAAGATGCGACCGATGTGGTCGAAAAGATCGGGATTGAACGATCGAGCGAAGCGATGGCGGGCGCAGACATATTGCTGTGGCTTGGGCCTGCGGCAGACGCCCCGGCGGGGGCGCTGATTCTGGCTGCAAAATGCGATGCAGGGTCGGTTGGCGCCGGCCTTCCTATCTCCTCTATAACGGGTGAGGGGATGGATGTTTTGCGGACGACTTTGCTGGAACGGGCGCGCGCGCTCTTGCCGCGTCCAGGAGCGTTGGCGCTCCATGCGCGTCACCGGGAGATTCTGGCTGAGGTGGAGCATTGGATTTCTGACGCCATTCAGTCGGAGGATTTGCTCGTTCGAGCGGAATCCTTGCGGCTTGCCCGAGGGCGGCTGGACACGCTCACCGGACGTTCCGGGGTGGAGTCGATGCTGGATGCGTTGTTCGGGGCTTTTTGCATTGGCAAATAGGCCGCATGTTTCACGTGAAACAGATTTGACCTGCGGCGCGCGGGTGCGTAGCGGCGGGGCATGACTCGGTCTTTTGATGTTCTGGTGATTGGTGGCGGCCATGCGGGCTGCGAAGCGGCGGCGGTCGCCGCGCGGATGGGCGCGCGCACGGCGTTGGTCAGCTTTGATCGGCAGATGATTGGGGCCATGTCGTGCAACCCGGCCATTGGCGGACTTGGCAAGGGGCATTTGGTGCGTGAGGTGGATGCCTTTGACGGCATTTTGGCCCGCGCCGCCGATGCGGCCGCCATCCATTATCGCATGCTCAATGGATCCAAGGGCGCTGCTGTTCAGGGGCCACGCATTCAAGCGGATCGGGCCTTGTTCAAGGCGGCCATCCACGATTTGTTGGCCGCACAAGACGGCTTGGAGATTATTGAGGGTGAAGCGCAGAGCCTGTTGATTGCAGATGGCGCTGTGACGGGCCTGTCCCTTGCGGATGGAACCGAGCTTTCGGCCCGCGCCGTGGTTTTGGCGACCGGTACGTTTCTCAACGGTAAGATGTTCTGCGGTGAGCAGTTGGACACAGGCGGTCGTGTCGGCGAGGCGGCGGCCATTTCCCTTGGGGAGCAGCTGCGGGCGCTCGACCTGCCTATTGGTCGATTGAAGACGGGGACGCCCCCGCGGCTCGACGGCCGCACGATCCATTGGGCCGCGCTCGATCGACAGGAGTCGGATGGGGAGAGCTGGACCTTCTCTGATCTCACGCCCCAGCGCGCCGTGCCGCAGCTCTGGTGTGCCATCACCCGAACCAACACCGAGACTCATGCCGTCATTCGGGGCGCGCTCGACCGATCGCCGCTCTTCTCAGGAGCGATTGAGGGGCAGGGGCCGCGCTATTGCCCGTCGATCGAGGATAAGATCCACCGCTTTGGCGACCGTGATGGCCATCAGGTGTTTCTGGAGCCGGAAGGCCTGGATGACCCCTTGGTCTATCCGAATGGCATTTCCACCTCCTTGCCCGCAGATGTGCAGCTGGCCTTTTTGCGCACGATGAAGGGGCTGGAGCAGGTTGAAATCGCGCAACCGGGCTATGCCGTAGAATATGATCATATTGATCCGCGCGCCTTGGCCCAGACGCTGGAGATTCGGACGCTGCCGGGGGTGTTCTGCGCCGGGCAGATTAATGGCACGACGGGCTATGAAGAGGCGTCCGCGCAAGGATTGGTCGCTGGGCTGAATGCAGCGGCGCGGGCGCTTGGACGGGCGCCGCTGCTGCTTGACCGAGCGAGTTCCTATATTGGTGTGATGATTGATGATCTGGTGTTGCAGGGCGTTACAGAACCCTATCGGATGCTGACCGCGCGCGCCGAATATCGCTTGCGTCTTCGCGCGGACAATGCGGCAACGCGCCTGACGCCGCTGGCGATGGAGATGGGCTGTATTTCCCCGGCCCGGCGCGAGTGGTTTGTTTCACGTGAAACGCAGCGGACGGCTCTTCGGGACGCGTTGGGGCGCAAGGTCACAGGGTCAGCTCTTGCCGATCTGGGCCTCGACGTGCGCGAGCCGGGACAGAAGCAAAGCCTGTTTGAATGGATGCGGTTTATGGCCCTAAGTCAGGAGCATCTTTCCGCGCTATGCCCGGAGGCAGCAACTTGCTCCAAGGCAATTATCGACGAACTCGCCGAGGATGCGCGCTATGCGCCCTATATCGCCCGACAAGAGGCAGAGATAAGAGAGATGCGCGCAAATGATAGCATCTCTCTCCAAGAGGTTGATTTTACGTCCGTTTCTGGCTTGTCCAATGAGATGGTCGAGCGCTTGAATGCAGCACGCCCGGCAACGCTTGGAGCGGCGGAGCGGGTGCGGGGGATTACGCCTGCTGCACTGGCCGCAATTCTTGTTCAAGCCAAAAGGCGCGCGGCATGACGGAAGAAGAGGCCCAGCGTTGGTTGGTCGAGACATTGGGTGTTTCACGTGAAACATTGGAACGGCTCGAGGCTTATCGGCGGCTGGTGCTCGAGGAATCTGAGCACCAGAATCTGATCGCCAAATCCACGGCCGACGTCTTCTGGGCCCGCCACATTGTCGACTCGGCCCAATTGCTGCTCCATGCGGACGGCGCACGCGAGGGGGATTGGCTCGATCTTGGCGCGGGCGCGGGCATGCCGGGGATCATCATCGCCGCCCTTGATGGACGGCCCGTCCACATGGTGGAGGAGCGTAAAGGGCGCATCGCCTTTCTCAACCGCTGCGTGGATGCGCTTGGTCTCAGCACTGCGCGTGTTCACGGATGCAAGGTTGAGGCCCTGCGGCTCGCACCAGCTGCGATTATCAGCGCGCGGGCTTTTGCACCGTTGCCAAAGTTGCTCAAATTGGCGCATCCCTTCTCCACCCCCAAGACGGTTTGGATCCTCCCCAAAGGCCGAAAGGCGCGGGAAGAGGTGGAAAATGTTAAACAAGCATGGCAAGGTGTGTTTCACGTGAAACAGAGCATCACCGACGCCGAAGCCGCGATTGTTGTGGCCAAAGGCGTCAGGAAGGGCGCAAGACCATGATCCGGGTGGCTATCGCAAATCAAAAGGGCGGCGTCGGCAAAACCACGACGGCAATTAATCTTGCGACGGCGCTGGCCGCCATTGGGTGGCGCGTGCTCCTCATTGATTTTGATCCGCAGGGAAATGCGTCGACGGGCTTGGGCGTCACGCATGGGGATCGCGCCCAATCCAGCTATGATGTGCTTCTGGGGGAGGCAACGCCGCTGGAAGCCGCCACGGCGTCGCGCATTCCCGGGCTGGATGTCATCCCCGCCACGGTTGATCTCTCCAGCGCCGAGATTGATCTGATTGCGCTGGAGCAACGCACCCATCGGCTGAAACATGCGCTGGATGCTGTGCCGGACGGTCATTGGGACATTGCCATTATAGACTGTCCGCCTTCATTGGGGCTGTTGACGGTGAATGCGCTGGTGGCCGCCCAATCCTTACTCGTGCCGCTGCAATGTGAATTTTTCGCGCTCGAAGGGCTGAGCCAGCTTCTGCAAACTTTTGAGCGGGTGCGCGCCAGCCTCAATCCCAATTTGTCCATCCTGGGCGTTGTGCTGACCATGTATGATCGCCGCAATCGCCTGACGGAACAGGTGGCGGATGATGTGCGGGCCTGTTTGGGGGAGGCGGTGTTCACCACGGTCATCCCGCGCAATGTCCGCCTGTCAGAAGCGCCGAGCCATGGCCTGCCTGCCCTGATTTATGATCATCGTTGTTCCGGCTCTGAAGCCTATATGGCCTTGGCCAAAGAGGTTATGAGCCGTCTTCCCAAACAGAAAGTTGCCGCATGAGCGAAGATCAAGCTCTTCCCAAAAAACGCTCGGGTCTTGGCCGGGGATTATCCTCTCTTTTGGGAGAAATTCAGGCGGATACCGCTGTTGCAGTCTCAGGCCGGGCGGATGCGGGCGTGCCTTTGCCCGATGGCGTGCGCCTTGTGCCCGTCGCCAGCCTCCAGCCGCTGCCCAATCAGCCGCGCCGCAATTTTGATGAGGATGCGCTGGATGAATTGGCGCGCTCCATCACTGCCTTAGGCGTGCTCCAACCGATCGTTGTTCGGGATTTGGGCGGGCAATATCAAATTGTCGCCGGCGAACGCCGCTGGCGCGCCGCGCAGCGTGCAAAACTCCATCAAGTCCCTGTAATTGTTAAACAATTTGATGATCGCACGGCACTTGAAATTGCTCTGGTTGAAAATATTCAGCGCGAACAGCTCAATGCCTGGGAAGAGGGGGAAACCTATCGCCGGTTGATCGACGATTATGGCCATAGCCAAGAAGAGCTGGGCCGGGTCGTCGGAAAATCGCGCAGCCATATCGCCAATCTCATGCGCTTGCGGAATCTTCCGGTGCGCGTGCATGGCTGGCTCGTTTCCGGCGAATTGACGATGGGCCATGCCCGCGCGCTCTTGCAATGCGAAGACCCTGAAGGGGTCGGGCGCGAAGTCATCTCCCGTGGCCTTTCGGTTCGGGAAACTGAGGCGCTGGCGAAAAAGAAAAAGCTGGGCGCGCGCAAGGCTGGCCGGGCCTCAGCCCTTGGCCGCGATGCCGATGTGGAGGCGCTGGAGCGCCAGTTGAGCGATCAGCTTGGCCTCAAGGTCCGCATCGCCCATGGCGCGCGCGGTGGTGCGGTGACGCTGGCTTATTCGTCGCTGGATCAGCTGGATTTGATCTGCCAGCGTTTGTCGGGGGAACGGATTTAGTCCGTCAACCGCCCGGCCTTTACATGGGGCCAGCGGCGGGCTTTGCGGGCTTTGTATCTTCCAACAGCTTCAAGATGACCGCGGCGCGGCTATCCCGCCGAGCATAATCGAGGGCTGACATGCCCGCTGCACGGTCTGTGCGGGCTGGATTGGCGCCAGCCGCCAGCAACAGCCGGACCATTGCCAAATCACGCTGCTGCACCGCTAAGATCAGCGCGGTCTCGCCCTGCCCATTGGTTGCATCCACCTGCGCCCGGCGCTTCAACAGCATGTCTGCCGCCTCAACAAAGCCGATTTGGGTGGCTGCGATCAACGGCGTATTGCCATCCCGGTCGCGGATATCCGCCTTTGCCCCGCGCGCCAGCAAAAAGGCGAGCCAAGTTGCATCCCGCCGCTTTACAACAATGTGAAGCGCGGTCTCGCCCGTTGAAACATCGCGGGTATCAATAATCACTGTCCCCGGCTTACTCAGTAAATCCGTCGCCTTGTCGCCATCCCGTTCGCGCACAGCTTTTAGAAAATTATAGCTGTCTGAAAATTGGGCGCTGGCCAAAGTTGGCCAGAACAAAAGGAGCGCAAAAAAAGTGGCGATGATTTTCTTCATATTGATCGGCCCAAAGAAGCGGTTAATCCCTGCTTGCGTCCTTCAATCTAGCAGAGCAAGGCTGACCCTGCCATGACCAAATTCAAGACTTTTGCCGCCGCCGCCCTTGTCCTGTCGCTCACCGCCTGTGGTGGCGCCGCACCCGATGCTGGGCCCCCGCCCTTGGAAGGGGCGCGCATGGGGGGCGCGTTCAGCCTGATCAATCAGGATGGACAAACAACGACGGACAAGGATTTTGCAGGCAAATATCGGCTGATCTATTTCGGCTATACATTTTGCCCGGATATCTGCCCAGTTGATGCGCAGGTGATGGGGCAGGCGCTCACTTTGTTCGAGAAAGAGGATAAAGCGCGCGCGGCAAAGCTCGTCCCGATCTTCATCTCTGTGGATCCCGCGCGCGATACGCCTGCTATTGTGAAGCAATTTGTCTCCAACTTTCACCCGCGCATGGTTGGCCTGACGGGGAGTGTTGCCCAAATTGATGAGATGGCGCAGCGTTATGGCGTCGCCTTCATGCGGGATAAGCCCAATGCGCAGGGTGCCTATCTGGTCAATCATGCGCGAATGATTGTGCTCTATGGCCCGCAAGGGGAGCCTATTGCGATTATGCCGCAGGGCGATGATCCCAAGGCCGTTGCCGCCGAACTTGCCCGCTGGGTGCGATAGGCGCGCGCGTGACTGGCCGCTATTGGGAAGATAAGCCGCTGGAGGCGCTGGATCGGGCGCAATGGGAATCTTTGTGCGATGGGTGTGGCCGCTGCTGCCTTCACAAGCTGGAGGATGAGGATACAGGCGATGTTTACCCCACCAATGTCGCCTGCCGCTTGCTCGATCGGGGCACGGGCCAATGTTCTGATTATCGCAATCGCTTTGCCCAAGTGCCCGATTGTATCCGCTTGACGCCCGCAAAATTGGGCAATTTGGACTGGCTGCCGCCGACCTGCGCCTATGTACGCCGGGCCAAGGGAGAGGCTTTGCCCGATTGGCATTATCTTGTCTGTGGCGACCGCGAGGAGATCCATAGGCGGGGTATGTCCACCCGCGGGTGGACGGTCTCAGAAATTGACGCAGGCGATCTGGAAAACCATATTGTCGAGCGCTGGCCGGGCGAGGACGCATGATCGACGGGCTGGAAATTGTCCGCAAGGCCAATGCCCGGCGCATGAAATTGTCGGTCGATCCGCGCACAGGCCAGGTTCGGCTGGTCTTGCCGCACAAAGCCGCGCTTTCCGCCGCGCTCAACTGGGCAGAGCAGCATCAGGGCTGGATTGATCGGCAAAAGGCCCGCCTGCCCGAACCTTGGCCGATTGAGCCGGGCATGGCTGTGCCAATTGGCGATGCGTCCTACACGTTGGACTGGGCGCACAGCCATCCGCGCACGCCGCGCCGAGAGGGCACACAGATTTTGATTGGCGGGCCAATCGACGTGATGCCCAACCGCCTGCTGCGCTGGTTAAAGGCGGAGGCGCGCACGCTGCTGGATCAGGAAACACGGGAAATTGCCGCGCAGCGGGATATTTCCATCGCCTCCGTATCGGTCGGTGATCCCCGCTCTCGCTGGGGGAGTTGTTCGGGCAGTGGGGATATTCGCTATAGTTGGCGGCTCATTTTGGCGCCGGATTTTGTTCGCCGCGCAACCGTTGCGCATGAAGTGGCGCATCGCATCCATATGGATCACAGCCGCGACTTTCATCGGCTGGCAAAGGAGCTATTTGGCGCAGATCACGCGCCTGCCCGTGATTGGCTGCGGCATAATGGCGCGCGGCTTTACTGGTTCGGGCGGGACGGCTGAGGCGGCGCGCGCCGGATGGGTTGGGCATCCCGCCGGGTCGCCTCATCAATGACGCGCTGATACTCCGCATCTTCATCGGTGACCTGCCCGACATCGCTTACGCCATCGAGCGTTTGATCTACGCCATTGCCCAAGTCGCCCAGATAGGCCTCCTCATCGGTTTCCAAAATCCATTCGGGCAAGGTGACTTCGGTTTCAAACTTTTCCACCGGGCGATTGGCGACTGCGCGCTGCATGAAGGCAGCAAAAACGGTTGCCGGCGCGCGACCACCCTGAAGCCCGGGAACAGGCTTGGCATCATCTCGGCCGATCCAGACGCCCGTTGTGATCCCGCTTGAAAAGCCAAGGAACCAACCATCTTTGTTGGAAGAGGTCGTCCCTGTCTTCCCCGCAACAGGCCGCCCGATTTGCGCGGCCCGCCCCGTCCCGGCGCTGACGGCGGTTTGCATCATGTCGGTCATGCCAGCGGCAACCCAAGGGTCAATCAGCTGTAGATCTTCCGGCGGGGGCCGCTGGTAGAGCAGCTGACCCGAAGAGGTTGTGACCTTAACAATGCCATAGGGCGTTACCGATTTGCCTTTGGCTTGCACCGTGGCAAAGGCCTTTGCCATATCAATGAGCCGCACATCCGATGTGCCCAAAACCATCGAGGGTTGGGTGTTTATGGGTGTGGTCAGGCCCAACCGCCGGGCAATGGCGGCAATGGCAGATGTCCCCACTTGCTGGCCAATTTGCGCGGCAATGGTGTTGACCGAATTGGTAAAGGCAGTGCGCAGCGTCATTACGCCGCGATAGTCCTTGGTGTTGTTGCGCGGGCTCCAGCCATCAATGGTGATGGGTTCATCCACCATCTTGCTGTCGGGCGTCATCCCGGCTTCGAGCGCGGCCAAATAGACGAACAGCTTAAAAGCAGATCCGGGCTGGCGCACGGCCTGTGTGCCGCGATTATAGATGGATGTCACATAGTCGCGCCCGCCAATCATCGCGCGCACAGCGCCATCCCGGTCGAGCGCGACAAGCGCTGCCTGCGCTGCGTCTGGCGTATATTTCAAGATGGCGGCATCGGCGGCGGCCTGCATATCGGGATTAATGGTGGTCCACACATCAATCGGTTCATCCGACTCCTCAATCAGGCCATCCAATTGGGGAAGGGCCCAGTCGGTAAAGTACCGCAGGCTATTCTGCTGCGGGCCAGCGGCCAGCTTCACCTGATCGGGACGTGCGGCGGCGGCAACGCTGGGGCTGATCACCCCAGCATCGGCCATGACGGAGAGGACGACGCGGGACCGGTCGAGCGCCGCTTTGGCATCGGCGGTGGGGGAATAGTTGGACGGTGCCTTCACCAACCCGGCGATGATTGCAGATTCTTCAAGGCTAAGCGTGGTCGCCGGATGATCGAAGAACCGGCGGGATGCCGCATCAATGCCATAAGCACCGCCGCCAAAATAGACGCGATTAAGGTAGAGCTCGAGGATGTCGTCCTTAGAATATTTGGCCTCCATCGCGAAGGCGAGGATCATCTCACGCCCCTTGCGGCCAAAGGTGCGGGTATTGGTTAAGAATAAATTGCGGGCCAGCTGCTGGGTAATGGTGGAGCCACCCTGTGCCCAATGCCCGCGTTGCAGCCGCACCTGAATGGCGCGGATTAGGCCAATGGGGTCGACGCCGGGATGATAGCGAAAGCGACGATCTTCAACCGCCACCATGGCATCCACCATCACACCGGGAATGCTGCGATAGTCCACCCATTCGCCATAAATTGGGCCGAGAGAGAGGATGACGCGCCCATCTTCTGCGCGCACCCGCACAACTTGCCCCAGCGAGTCTCGCGTCCGCAATTCCTTAAAATCAGGCAGCGATGAATAGGCAAAACCCACGGCGCAGAGCAGGCCGAAGAAGATAATGCCGCCGCTGATCAGCGCCCAACGAAAGGCCCGTGCCAAAAAGCCGCGCTGCTGCGGCACTGGCGATGAA
>JBEDGC010000051.1:0-12101 GCA_041174825.1 Pseudomonadota bacterium
AAAGTTGAAGATCAGGCTCGCCAGCAGCGAGTGCGACCGATAACGGCTGTTCGATGTCCGGCCGATGCGGTCAACCAAGTCGACGCCGGGCTGATCGAAGAAGCGGTACTTCACACCAACATCGACATTGGAGCTTAGCGCCGTGCGGACGCCAGCAATGGCCTGCCAGGCCAAACCTGTGTCCGAATCAGCCAAAAAGCCTGGGCCCGACCCATCAATCGAATAAGACACCTTGGTTTGGGCAACGCCCAGACCGCCGCCAACAAAGCCATTCAAGCCTTCATCATCGCCGAAATCGACGAGACCGTTCATCATGAAGCTCAGGTTGGTTGCCGGACCGCCGGCGTCGGGATAGGTGCCAGCCGGCCGAGCCGTTGCCGCAGCGCCCGCCGGTGTTGATACCAGCGATGACCATTGCGTCAGCTGTGCACGCTTATAGCCGATTTCAGCTTCCAAGCGGAATGAACCGAAATCATAACCGACGATCCCGTCGATATCCCAGGCGCTTTTCAGGTCTGCATTGGCGTTGTTGTTAACGCCAGAAACATCAAAATCCTGATCTTCAGCAATCGAGGCACCGCCTTCGATGCCGACATACCACGCGTCGTCGCGTGCAAAGGCTGGCGAAGCCAGAGCCGTTGAGGCGAGCGCGACTGCAATAGCTAGCTTGCGCATTAAAAATCCCCTTTCTCAGTTTGTCATTGGGACAACCGGCGTCAATTACTCCCTGTAATGCTGCCGCGCAAGCGCACATTGCCACAAACTGTTGCGCAAAAGCCGCAGTGATCGGGGATTGTCACTAGATTAGTTTAGTTTGAAATCAGGCCATGCGTCCGCAAGCTATTGATCACTTGCGAGATTGCGGCCCGGGCTTCCATATCTGGATTGGCGCCACCTTGGGGGGTGGCAATGGGGGGCTGTTGCGGTCCCAAGACTTGTTTCCCAGAGATTCGGATCAATGACGCCTCAAGGGCGTCGCTCCAGCGCCCTGCGCCAAACCGCCAGATCCGACCTCCGGTCACAGCCCAGGCGGATAAACCCTCGAAAGGTGCTAGGAACGTCCAGCCATTGCGCGTCCATTGAACAAGATAATCCTCCTTGCCCGCCCATATCCCTGTCGCAGACCGTCCGACGATCCAGCTTTGCCCCTCCAACGGGTTGGCGGGTGGCGCAGATTGCGGGCCGGTTATCACGACCGCCTGAACCAGTAGGTCCATGCACAGTAAAGCTTCATTATGGGTCACTTCTTTCTGGCTCTGTCCGGCTGCCATCAGCGGCAGGCCAAGCCGGGCGGTCGTCTCACTCATAGTTTGTCCTTTCAGGGGATTTCGATCTCGATTGTGCTCGGCAGGGATGCAGCCATTCGGCCCAGCTGCTTGATTTCGCATGTCAGACGCGTTGCGCCTTGCCCACGCAGGGCAGAAAGCTGACTGGTCGAAAATTGAATCTCTGGGCGCTCTAGCTCGGCTTGCCAGCGCGCACCCCGATCTGGCGTCACGATCAGGCGATAGGCCTCGCGCTCTTCTCCCAAGGGTGTCTCAATCCCATCCGGCCAGCCCCACCCCTCGCGGCTGCGGCGGATCCAGCGCAGCCAAATTGTTCCATCTGCTTGGCGTTTGGCCTTCAGATGGACGGGGGACAAAGGCCGAACGGCAAGCGCATCTATCTGGCACCTGGCGGTCGCTGGTTCGAGATCGCCAATACCGCTTGCCAAAACATCGACACGGCCTGTCTCCGGCGCATTCTCAAGGGGGATCAGGCTTGATCGATCGAGCAGCAGGACGGGCGCATCCGCGCTATGCCCCTCAATTTCGGCCTCGGTGCCGCGTCGACCGCGCAGCAGATGTGATAGGCGATAGCGCGCCGGACCCATGCGATCGGCCCGACCAAATTGCACCAGCTCTCGCCCCACCAGCATCAAATTGCGACCGGCCAAGAGCGCATCATCATCGACATGTGTGAGCGTCATTTCATCATGCAACAGCTCAACGATCAGGCTGGATTGCCGATCAAATGATGCCGGACTAGCCCCACCCAGCTGGCCAATGGCACGGCCCATAACGGCGGGTGCGGCGGTCTCGCCAATCTCGGTCCAGCTGGCCCCGCCATCGGTGGAGAGCATTAGGCCTGCCCTGCGCCATCCCGGCGATCGGCCCGCCGCCGCGACAATGATGTTGGGGCGCTGGGCAAGGCCCGTATCCAGCCAGGGCAGTTCCGCCACCATTAGCTGCGTTGGGCCATGAAGGCTGTCGGGCGTCGCCAGCGCGCGGCCTGAGTCGGCTGCCGCCGGGCGGGCCGGGGTCATGCGGGCTGGCACCAGCGTCAGCCTGATCCGCATTGCCTCAAATGTGAGACCGGATATCTGCCAAGGGGTGGCAACACCGGGCAGCTGAACCAACCCGCCGCCCATCATAGGGAGTGCCGCCCAAGGCAGGGAAATGGTCAACCGCGCCTGCGCCCCGCGCCCCGCGAGCAAGGCGTTCCAAGCCCATTTTTGCGCTGTTGCAGCATCGGTTGCCGCGGGCAGATCAATTTGCTCTGCACCCACGCCTGCCATCAGGTCGGCGGTCTGCATGCCGGGCTGGTGATCGCGCGCCGGATCGGCATAAAGGAGGCGCAGCGCCGTTGGCAGGCTGGTTCGAGCGACGGTCTCGCGAGCCATCGCGGGGCCGCCCGTCATTCCTGCCTCAGCGCCCAGTGCATCGGCTTCCACGGGCAATAATTTGGTCTCACCCGATATACGAATCTGCGCGCCATCATCCCAAGTGGATAGGCCCAAAAGCCGCACAATCGGCGCGGTCGCAGCGCGCAGCGTCCCGCCATCGGCCGCATAGCCCAGAAATGGCTCATCACAATCAGCCGATAGCGCACCTGCACCCAATTCATTCAAAATTGTCCCAGCGGCGATGGGCGCTTCATCCGCCACCAGTTCAAAGCTCAGAATTGGGATGCGGTTGCCGAAACTGTCCAGCGCCATATCCTCAAACACGGCATAGCATAGGCCGCGATAGGCGGGCGTTTCTGCCGCACCTTCAGCGGCTTGGATCAGCGGGTCGGCCGGCTGGTCTTCGGTGCCGGGGTAGAAGCGAAACTCGGTTGCGACCTTAAAGTCGCCCGCCGCCCCGCGCAGCAATTTGCCATCGGCCCATATCCGCCCCACCCGAACCGCCCGCCGCGCGCTCAGCGCCACGGCGAAGGAGGCGCTATAGGTGTAGATATTTGCCTTGGGACGCCCTTTGCTCTGCGACACGCTTTGCCGGTCTTCGCGCAAATCCGTTGCCCAGATGACCGTGCCCGCAACGCGCATCGTGCCGAAAATCTGCGGCAACGACCGCCCATAGGAGGAGGATTGAACCGATAGATCGGCCAGCCGCGGTCCATTGCGGGCAGCGGGCGCAAAGATTTTTTGGTCTATCGCTTGGCCAATAACAGAGCCAATGGCTCCGCCAATCGGGCCACCCAAAGCAGACCCGATTGCTGTGAACACAAGCGTCGCCATCAGCTATCCTTTCGCATCTGCCATTGGCCCACTATCGGCCAGCCGAGCGGCCCCGGCGTTTCCACGACACGGCGCAAGCGCCCATCCGCATGGATCAGGCTCGCCCCCGCCCATAGGCCCAAATGCAGCAGCGCAGGGCCCGCCTGCATCAGCACAATATCCCCCGGCTCCAGCGGTTGGCGGCATCGGTCAAACCGGGTGTCGAGATAAGCCGACCAGCGCTCAATATCGGTAGAACGCAGCGCATAGTCGGCAGGGATGTCGGTCTGTTGATAGGCATGGGCAATCAGCCCCACGCAATCCAGCCCGTCTGCGTCCCGTCCCTGAAAGCGAAACCGAGTGCCAAGCATCGCTCTGGCCCGGGCCACAGCCTGATCCCTATCCATAACGCAGCAACAGGTCATTGCCGGGAAGATAGGGCTCTCCCCGGAAGTTCACGGCATTGCCAAATCGATCTCGACAGGTCGCAAAGCGCCGATCACAGCCATGCGACAGCTCAACCTGAATAGGTCCAGTTATATCAATATCAGGGGTCTCAGCCAGCGTGAGACCAAGGGTGTCATTGGTTAAGATGGCGTCACGCAAGCCGGCTCTGGGGCCGCTTGCCCAGAGCAGACTACCATAAGAAAAATCGCCGGGCGCAAGCGGGCGATCAACTGTCACCTCTGATCCAGAGAGCGCAACCACTTGGGCAATCACCACCCGCCCTGCCAGATCGACCCGGCATCTATCATCCCCCAAATTGGCTCGGCAATGCGGCGTCACCGCCTCGGTCACGGCAGCATCGAACAGGCGACCCGGCCCGTCCAGCTCAACTGAAAACTGGCCCCGCACCATGTCGACCGCGCCCAGCTGCCCTCTGGAGAGCGGCACAGGATCATTGGCTGGGTTGGTCCAATCAACCGCCCAAAGCGTCAGGCGCGCGCCATCCCAACGCCCTGCGGTCAAATCATCACCCGTCAACAAATCCGTTGTCAGCGCGCCGGTCAGCTGCACCGAGTCCGGGTCCATCCCGGCGCTGCGTTCTATGGCGGATGGCACCATGCCGGGGGCCGCCTGATAGGTGACCCCGCCCCAGCGCAGATCGCGGTCATGGCTGGTCAGACCGATGGTCACACCATCGCCCCGCGCAATCCGCCAGCAAAAAGCGAGGGTGGAAAGCGGCGCTTCAAACCAGCGGCTCATTGGTCGCGCACCTCAATCAGCGGTACGGAAGGGATTTCCCCCGCCGCCAAGCCAAAGGCTGTGACGCTCAGCTGATCCCCTTCAAACCGCACCGGCACATCAAAGATAAAGCCCGCCGTCACAAGCGCGCCATTTGGCGGGGCGGCTGCAAAGCGGATCCAGCCGCCCGTCTCTAGCACCCAGCCCGAAGGCCTTGGGCTGCCATTCACGGCCACCAACAGGCTGGCCGCAACGGGCCGGGTGATGCGGCGCACTTCGGCATCGGCTCCCTCGCCATAGCTTTTGATCAGGGCAAAGCGCGCCGCCTTCCCGCCGCCGCGCACTGAGGCGCGGTGCATCGCCAAAAGCGCCAGACCCAGTCGATGCTTTTGCGCGCGGGATTTGAGCGTGGCGTCTGAGACTTTGCCCGACACTGCGCTTAAGGCCTCTGCGAGCAGCGCGCTTTCCAATCGGGCAAAGCCCTCGGTCAGTGCGGCCTGCCAGAGGCTGGCAAACTCCGCATTGCGGCGGCGCGTCGCATAGGCCAGATGCGGCGCAATTCCGGCTGCCCGGGCAGAGGCGGCAACATTGGCGGTCATCGCCAGATGATCCAAAAAGGCCCGCCGGGCCCGCGCATCAAATCGCGCCGCCCCCGCCACAGGCTGGGTCGCCAATGCCATGATGATCTCCCTGAAAGAAAATGGAGAGAAACGGGCCAAGCCCAAAGACGCTCTTTTGCGCCCACATGTCTCCAGTCTCGGCTTTTGTGCCAGATCAGCGTGACGATGTCAAGATAAAAAACCCATTTGGTTATATTTGACGATAAAAGGTCACCACCCCGTCATTCCCGCGCAGGCGGGAATCCATCAGCATCTCCCATGACGAAGAGAGGTATGTCGCGCAAAGCCGCAGAGATCATGACATCCTTTGCGGTCTCTGCGCCTCTGCGCGACCTTTAAATTCTTCCCAACCCGCAGCCACGCGCCCATAAGGCCAAACATGCCCCAACTCCTCATCCTCTATGATACCCAGACCGGTGGGACAAAAGCCCTCGCTCAGGCGGCAGCAGATGGCGCGGCAGCTGAGGCGGATGTCCGCCTGATCCACGCCCGCGATGCAACGCCCGATGACCTTCTGGCGGCCGACGGCGCGATATTCGCCTGCCCGGAAAATCTCGCCGCTCTATCTGGTGTGATGAAGGCGTTTTTTGATCGGGCCTATTATCCGCTCTTGGGGCAGATTGAGGGGCGGCCCTGCGCGATGATGATTTGTGCTGGGTCAGATGGCGAAAATGCCGCACGCCAAATGGCGCGCATTTTGACGGGCTGGCGGATGAAGCCAATCGCGGAGCCGTTGATCATCTGCACCCATGCTCAAACGCCAGAGGCGATTCTCGCCTCAAAACAGATTGGCACCGCGGATCTTGCCCGCGCGCGGGATTTGGGGGCGGCATTTGCCGCTGGCCTATCGCTTGGGATCTACTGAAAAAAAGGGGGCGGGCCAGCCAAAGCAGCGCCCACTCCCTTTTCAATTCGGCCTTAGCCGTTGGAAACGGGCTCCGCCGTTTGCATGTCGATCGCTGTTGGCGCTTCGGTGCGGCCAGCCTCTAGATGCGGCAGGGCAATGGCATAAGCGCCAAGGCCAAGCAGCGTCAGCATGGTTGTGATCGTGCCGATGGAGCGGCCCTTGCTAAAACGGCCGCCGTCCATGCCGAGGCCATGGCCGATACGACCAAGGAAATAGACAGCAGAGACGATCCACAGCCACAAGGGTGCGGGCGCGCCGCTATGGGCCAGTTCAATCACGCCGATCAGGATCAGGACGAAGGGCGTGAATTCCACATAGTTGGAATGCGCGCGCATCCGGCGGATCACGGCTTCATTGCCGCCATCGCCAATGGACACTTTCTCGCTGCCGCGCACTTGCCCCACGCGAATGGCAAGCCAGATATTGAGGATCGCAGCGACCCCTGCGAAAATCATAGTGACGGGTAAAATCATTGTCTTTCTCCCCTCCTGTTGAGAGGTTCCGTCCTGCCACGGGGCCGCTGCGCTTGCAACGTCCAGAATTTTGGCTATACGCGCGCCTTCCCTGTGATGTGCCGGAGAGTCGTCTTTGCGTCCCTTCGTCGCCACATAGGTTTTTGTGATCACTTAACTGACAAGGTGCCGACATGGCCGTCCCTAAGAGAAAAACTTCGCCGTCGCGCCGGAACATGCGTCGTAGCCATCATGCGCTGACCGCAACCACGTTCCAAGAATGCCCGAATTGTGGCGAGCTGAAGCTTCCCCACAATCTTTGCCAGGCATGCGGCCATTACAACGGTCGTGAAGTTGTCGCGTCGGCCGACTAACCCCCGCGTCTGAACCGGGGGAGACGGGCCAGTGGCCGAAGCGCCGCGAATCGCAATTGACGCTATGGGGGGTGACGAAGGCCCAGCTTTGATGCTGGCCGGCGTCGCACAGGCGCATCTTCTCCACCCGCATCTGCGGTTTGATCTGGTCGGCGATGCAGCGGCTATAGAGGTCGCGCTGAACGACCATTCTGGTCTGCGCCCCGTTTGCGACATTATTCACGCGCCCGAAACCATCGATGGCAGTGAAAAAGCGGGTCAGGCGATCCGCCGCGCCAAAACCACCAGCATGGGCATCACCATTGACGCCGTAAAGCAGGGCCGGGCCGGTGCTGCTGTCTCGGCGGGCAATACAGGCGCGCTCATGGCCATGGCAAAGCTGGCGCTGCGCACCATGCCGGGCATTGACCGCCCGGCGCTGGCCGCCCTCTTGCCCAGCCTGGGTGAAAAAGACTTCATCATGCTGGATCTGGGCGCGAATACAGAATGCGATGCCCGCAACCTCACCGAATTTGCCATTATGGGGGCTGCCTATTCGCGTATTGCACTCGGCATTGCCCGCCCGCGCGTCTCGTTGCTCAATATCGGCACGGAAGATCAAAAGGGCACCGAAGAAATTCGCGATGCCGCTGCGATTTTGCGCGAGGCAACGCATCTGCCGATCAGCTTTGAAGGCTTTATCGAAGGCGATAAGATCGCTCGGGGCCTGACCGATGTTGTTGTGTGCGACGGGTTTTCGGGCAATATTTCGCTGAAGACGATGGAGGGTACCGCCCGCTTTGTGACCGATCTTCTGCGCCGCGCCTTTACCAGTTCAATCCGGTCGAAATTCGGCTTCCTGATTTCGCGCCCGGCGACAGAGCTGATGCGCCATCATCTCGATCCCAATAATCATAATGGTGCCGTTTTTCTCGGCCTCAATGGCGTGGTCGTGAAAAGCCATGGCAGCGCCAGCGCCAAGGGCGTCGCCAATGCCATCGGCGTTGCAGCAAAGCTGGTGGAAGCCAATATCACGCAGCGCATCACCGATGATCTTGCCACTATTCGGGCCAATGGCCAATGACGCGATGCGCGGTCATTCTCGGCACGGGCTCTGCCTTGCCGGTCCGCCGCGTCTCCAATGAAGAATTGTCCAAAACCGTTGAGACGTCCGATGAGTGGATTGTTGAGCGCACCGGCATCCGCTCTCGCTATATAGCGGGCGATGGGGAAACCACCGCGACATTGGGGGCAGAGGCGGCGCGCAAGGCGCTGGATGCAGCCGGGCTCGATCCAGCGTCGATCGACCTTCTGATCCTTGCCACCACAACGCCCGATCAGACCTTCCCCGCTTCTGCAACCAAGGTTCAGGCGATGCTCGGCATTCATGATTGCGTCGCCTTTGACGTGGCCGCCGTTTGCTCTGGCTTTCTCTATGCTCTGTCCGTCGCGGATTCGATGATCCGCAGCGGCGCTGCCCGGCGCGCAATTGTCATTGGCGCGGAAACAATGAGCCGCCTGCTCGATTGGGAAGACCGGACAACCTGCGTCCTCTTTGGCGATGGCGCGGGCGCGGTCGTCCTTGAAGGGCAAGAGGGCGGCTCGGGCATCCTCGCGACCAAGCTTCATGCTGATGGTCGGCATAATGAACTTCTGTATGTTGATGGCGGCCCATCCACCACGGGCACGGTCGGCCATATCCGCATGAAGGGGTCCGAAGTCTTCCGCCATGCCGTCGTCAATTTGGCCACAGTGCTGACGGAGGTTCTAGAGAGCACGGGCTATACAGCGGCCGATATTGACTGGGTTGTCCCGCATCAGGCCAATGCCCGCATCCTCGATGCGACCGCTCGAAAGCTTGGCCTGGCCCCCGAACAGGTGGTTGTGACGGTGGATCAGCATGCCAACACATCTGCCGCCTCCGTGCCGCTTGCGCTCGACACCGCCGTGCGTGACGGCCGCATCAAACGCGGGCAATTGCTCGTGCTCGAAGCCATGGGTGGCGGCTTTACTTGGGGTGCTGCCGTAATCCGCTTTTGACCCTCAGGGTGGAATTGACGTTATTTGCCAATTCGATAAGAAGATTGGTGTTCGTCAATCACGAAGAGCAATCACGAAGAGGGAGTAGCGTAATGGCGGGAGAAGGGACCCTAACACGGGCCAATCTTGCTGAGTCTCTTCACAAGAAGGTGGGCCTCTCAAAGGCTGAGTCCTCCAAACTTGTTGAATCGATTCTGGAACATATGTGTGGCGCCCTTGCCAAGGGCCAGAATGTAAAGATCTCCGGTTTTGGAAGCTTTCTTCTGCGCGACAAGGGGCAACGGATTGGCCGCAATCCGAAAACCGGGGTCGAAGTGCCCATTGCTCCGCGCCGGGTTCTGACCTTTCGGCCGAGCCAAGCCATGCGCACACGCATTTCGAAGGACAGCTAAAATTGGGAGACGTCGATGGCCGATAAGGCACCCGGTGCATTTTTGACCATCGGCGAACTCTCGTCTGAATTGGGCGTGCCGCAGCACATATTGCGCTATTGGGAAACCCGCTTTGCCAAATTGCGCCCGCTCATCCGCGCGGGCAACCGTCGCTATTATCGGCCAGAGGATGTGGTCCTCGTCCGGCGCATTCACCATCTGCTTCATGTTGAAGGCTATACGGTCAAGGGCGTGCAAAAGCTGCTGAGCGCGAAAGCAGATAGCCAGACCCCTGCGCTGGAACCGACCGCCGCCCAATTAGCGCCTGTTACCCCTGCCTCGGCCGCGCCTGCACCTGCGCCACAACTGCCCAGCTATATTCCAGATCTGGTCTTAATTCGGGATCGCCTGAAAAAAGCCCTCGCCGCCGCCGGGCGCTAGGCTAGTCGCTTGGGTGATCCATGGCCGGGCCAAGGCTCGGGTCAAGATCGCGGGGCCGCACCAAATGCGTGAATCGCGCTTTGCCTCTCCCGGCCTCGGTCCAATGGTCAATGTCCAGCGTCAAGGTGGCAACGGCCGCGGTGGGGAATTTCTCCTCCACCGCATCGCGCAAAGGGTCACCTGCTTTATCGGGGACGAGCGTGAGAATGAGATCTTCCAGCCCCGGATTATGTCCGCACATCATCACCCGCTCGGCGCTGTCCGGCAGGTCTTGCACAACATCCAGCAAGGTCGCGCCCGACGCCAAATAAATGCGCCGATCCCAATTGGGGTGCAAAATCTCGCCATAGCCCTCCCAAAGCGCATCGAGCGTTTCGGTGCAGCGGACCGCGGGGGAAGAGATCACATGGTCAAACGCGCATTCACTCTCCCGCAAATAGCGCCCGATCATCTGCGCACCCTGAATGCCGCGCGCGTTAATGGGCCGGTCAAAATCCCGGTCGACAGGCGCGTCCCAGCCGGATTTGGCGTGGCGGAAAAGAATAAGCGTCTTCATCTGTCCAACTCATGCGACAAATGGGGCTGTGTGGGAAGTGTGGAATGTGATTCCGAAATTCTGGCCACCGCGTCTTCCAATGTCACCCGCCGAACAGGCGTGCCATCGGGAAAGGCGCTGAGCAGCCGGGACGGGACAGCGGAGGAGAGCAACACAAATGTCCCTGTGTCATTCTGCCGCCGGATCAACCGGCCAAAGGCCTGCGCCAATCGCGCCCGAATAATACGGTCGTCATAGGCAGAGCCGCCCCCTGCGGCCTTGCGCGCGGCATGCAGCACGGTCGGCTTGGGCCAAGGCACGCCTTCCATCACCACCAGTCGCAGCGACTCCCCCGGCACATCCACGCCGTCACGCAACGCATCCGTACCGATCAGGCTCGCACGTGGGTCATCGCGAAAAATATCAACCAGCGTGCCGGTATCAATCGGGTCCACATGCTGGGCATAAAGCGGCAGGCCATCGCGCGCCAAGCGGTCGGCAATCCGGGCGTGCACCGCGCGCAGCCGCCGAATGGCGGTGAACAGGCCCAATGTGCCGCCCCCTGCTGCTGCAATCAGTTGAGCATAGGCATTGGCCAGTTGCGGCACATCGCCCCGCTTCACATCGGTCACGATCAGCACCTGGGCTTGCGCTGCATAATCAAAGGGGCTGGCCGCTTCAAAATGGATGGGCCGCGCCTCGGTATTTGCAACGCCCGTTCGTGCCTCGGCGACATCCCATCCTTCGCCGCCTTTCAGTGTGGCAGAGGTGATCAGCGCCCCATGGGCGGGCTTTAAAACGGTGGCGGCAAAGGGGCGGGTCGGGTCGAGCCAATGGCGGCGCAGACCAATATCGACTTCGCGCCCCTCAATCCGCTCCACCGCCAGCCAATCGACAAAGTCAGGGTCGGTCGGCCCGCCGAGCCGCGCCAGCATAGAGAGCCACGCCGCCAGCGTATCGGTGCGCCAGCTCAGGCTCGATCGTGCGCCTTCAATCCGCGCCCGCGCCTGTCCATCGAGCCAGTCAGGCGCTTCTTCCAACACCGATTCAAGCCTCCGTCCCAGCGCGATGAGGGGGCGCAAAAGCGCATCCAGCGCCTTGCATGCGGGCTCGACCGCTGTCAGCAACGCCCCATCAAGTTGGGCGGCCTCTGTCTCCAGTCCATAGCCCGCATCCTCATCGGTCGCGCGCGCAAAAACAAGGCCACGAACTTCGGCAAATAGCGCCTCCATCGGGCCAAAGGGCGCGCCTTCGGCAATGCGCTGCACCCACCCGTCAGAGGGCAAAGCGCTGGCGGCATGGGCGGCAGCGCCAATGGCCGTTGCACCATCCGCATCATAGCTCGCCACATCGGCCAGCCGCGCGGCAAGGCCGCGTCTGCGCCCACGGGATTTGCCTTCCGGGCCGATAATCCACCGCCGCAACTCGATGGCTTCTTGTCCCGTTAATGCGGCGGCAAACATCGTGTCGGCCGCATCAAACACATGATGCCCTTCGTCAAAGACATAGCGGGTTGGGCGGGTCGCCTCTTCGCGTCCGCGTGCAGCATTGACCATGACCAGCGCATGGTTGGCGACAACGATATCCGCCTCGGCAGAGGCGCGGGTGGCGCGCTCAATAAAGCATTTTCGATAATGGGGGCATCCCGCATAAACGCACTCGCCCCGCCGGTCGGTGAGCGCGGTGGATCCATTGCGGCGGAACAACGTCGGCAGCCAG
>JBEDGC010000052.1:0-31289 GCA_041174825.1 Pseudomonadota bacterium
CAACAAGGGGGAGGCCCAGCACCCTCCGTCCACGACCTTGCTCTCGCCGCTTTTGGCGCATTGGGGCCTGACGTTGCTCCCCGACCAGGCGGGCGCGCCGACCCGTTTCATTGCTTTTGCGGATCGCAAAGTTCCAGCCCCCGGCAGCGGGCGCTGGATCAGCCGATCACGCGATTGCACGGTCATCTCCGACGTCGTTGCGCGCTGCACTTTGGGCAAAGGCATCGCAGTCAGCGTGGCCGATGCTGATTTCGCGATTTCAGCAACAGACGCGGCGGCGCAAGCCGACGGGCAAAGGCTGGTCGATCGTCTTCTTAAAGTCCTCGTTTCAGGCCAAAAGAGAACAAAAGAAGAAAATCCAACTGAAAGGGGAGAGATTTAGACGCAAATCAGGCATATGAGGCGTGAAATCCCCTTATCACCCGTGAAATCCCTTGCGATCCCCAAGAATCGCTGATAGTCAAGCTATTCGTCAGATTGGGGCGGGGCTGTCCTGATTCTTCTTTGAATTGGCCGGGCGCGGCAGGGTGCTGTGATCCGGGTTTGGCCCGCCTTTGCCCCCGTGACGCAAAGGGGTGTTGTGGGCGACAGAGAGCTATTCAGGGGACACGCGCTGAACGCGATTGACGGCAAAGGCCGCGTCGCTGTTCCCGCTTTCCTGCGCTCTGCAATTGAGAAGAATGGCGATGGCCGCGTCCTCATTATCGCCAAGCATCAGCAGGACCCTTGCCTGACCGGATATGACCGGGGCTGGTCGCGCTTGCTGCATGATCGGCTGGAGCGTGAAGAAGAGCGTGAGCGCGCAGCCGGCCGTGACTTCGACTATTTCAATAGCAATCGCCGGGCCTTTGGTTTGGTTGAAGAAGTGCCCTTTGATGCCAGCGGACGCTTTATTTTGCCCACATTTTTCCGGGCCAAAGCGCAGTTGACGGAACTCGCCTTCTTCTTTGGCACAGGCAATACATTTGAAATTTGGAACCCCAATCTCCTGATCGACACGCCCGGTATCGATGAGGAAACCAAGGATGTGGCTGCCTTCCTTATGGCAGAACGAGGTGTGCGATAATGCCCCAGAGCGCACCCCATATCCCTGTCTTGCTTGATGAAGTCATCGATGCGCTCGCCATCAGCCCCGGCGAAACGCATATTGACGGCACATTTGGCGCAGGCGGCTATAGTCGCGCCATGCTCAAGGCAGGCGCAAAGGTGATTGCCTTTGACCGGGACCCTGATGCCATTGCAGCTGGACGGGATGCTGATCTCCAAGACCTCACCCTAGTCGAAGATCGCTTCTCCAACATGGCCGCGCATATCGACGCGCCCGTTGATGGGGTGACGCTGGATATTGGCGTGTCGTCCATGCAGATTGATCAGGCCGCGCGGGGCTTTTCATTTCAGAGCGATGGTCCGCTTGATATGCGGATGGAGCAATCGGGTGAAACTGCCGCAGACTTCGTCAACACCGCTGACGAAGCCGAGATTGCGGATGTTATCTACCGATATGGGGATGAGCCCAAATCTCGGCGCATTGCCCGCGCCATTGTCGCGGCCCGCCCGGTGACGCGCACGGCCGAGCTTGCAGCCATTGTGCGCAAAGCAAGCGGGTGGCGCACCGGCCAGAAAAGCGATCCGGCAACCCGCACATTTCAGGCCATCCGCATCCACATCAACCGAGAGCTTGGCGAGCTGGAAGATGGTCTTGTTGCGGCAGAAAAGGTTTTGAAGCCGGGCGGTCGCTTGGCTGTTGTGACTTTTCACAGTCTGGAAGACCGCATTGTAAAGCGCTTCTTGCGGGATCGCAGCGGGCAGACACCGGCTGGATCGCGCCATATTCCGGTCGTTGCATCCCAAGGCCCGGCGGCGACCTTTGAAGCCGTTGCCAAAGCTGTTCGACCATCCGAACGCGAACTTGCTCATAATCCCCGTGCTCGATCCGCGACATTGCGGGTGGCGCGTCGCACAACCGCCCAATCCCGGCCTTCAGATATAAGAGGTGCTGCATGATCGCTCACAAATTTCGTCCCGTTGTTTGGGTCGTCGGGTGTGCTTTCGCCGCGACTGCCCTTTACACTGTTTCCCTCGGCGTCGCGTCAGAGCGCACGCGCATGGAAGAGTTGGATCAACAAATCGCCATGACGCAGCGCGATATTCGACAGCTTCAGACGGAAATGGGGACGCGGGCCTCTTTGCGGCAGCTTGAGCGCTGGAATGTCGAGGCGCTTGCCCTGTCTGCGCCCAAGGCGGGCCAATTCCGGGCGACGGAAGCGGCGCTCAAGACGATTGATGGCGGTGCGCTGCCGGCCGATGGCTTCACGCCACCCCCTGTGATGGTTGCGGCTGCGACCCGCCCTGCTGCAACAGGTGCGGCGGCTCCGGTAGAACAGAAAATAGCCATGGCCTCTCCCGCTGCGGCGCCTGTTCCCGCCAAGGCGAGCAAGGCTGTGAGCAACAAGCCTCAGGCGACCGACAGCAAGGGAAAATCTGACAAGGCGGCGCCCGCCAAGGCACAGCGCTTTGCGATGCTGGATCGTGCGTTAGTCGACAAGCGGACATTTAATGAAATTCTGGTACGCGCAGAAAGCGAGAGCCGGACAGGCGCTGGGAAGGGCAAAACGGCTCCGTGACAACGCTCGTCGCCCGGACGGACCGGACACGTCACGCCAAATTTAAGGAACAGTCGCTCGCGATTGCCCATCAACGGCTGATGGTCCTGATGCTTCTTTTCGGCGCGGTGGCTTGTGTCATCGCGCTGCGGCTTTTGTGGCTGACGGTCTTTTCAGATGGGGCAAATGGGCGTCTGGGGCCGGATGCGCTTTTGCCGCCGCGCGCCGATATTGTGGACCGCAATGGCGAAGTTCTCGCCCGCACAATTGATGCTTGGTCGATTGGGGTGCATCCCGACCGACTGCTCAATCGCCCGGCTGATCTCGCGCCCAAGCTTGCGGCGCTGATGCCTGAGCGGACGGAGGCGCAATATTTGCAGCTTTTGAAATCGGGCATGACCTTCACCTATTTGCGCCGCCGCGCCATGCCGGAACTTGTGGCCAAGGTGAATGCGCTGGGGGAGCCCGCCATGGCCTTCTCGCGCGAACCAGAACGTCTCTATCCCCAATTGACGCTGGCCGCCCATGTGCTTGGCTATACCGATATGGATGGCAAGGGTGTGATGGGCATGGAGCGGGTGCTGGATGCCCAGCTGACGGATAAGGCAAAGCGGAACCAGCCCGCTATTCTTTCCATCGACAAGCGGGTTCAGGCCGCGATGGAATCTGAATTGTCCAACGCTGTGGTCAAGCATCAAGCGCTGGGGGCCACTGGCCTTGTTCTGGACGTGCACACGGGCGAACTGCTGGCGATGGTGTCGTTGCCGGTATTCAATCCGAATAAAATCAGCCAGGCAAACCCAGAATCCTTGCGTAACAACGTGACGCAAAGCGTTTATGAGCTTGGATCAACATTTAAGCCCATTGCCATTGCCGGGGCAATGGATGCCGGTGTCGTTGCGTCCATGTCAAAGCGCTATGATGCAACCGCCCCGCTGAAGGTTGGTAAGTTCACAATTAAGGATGATCACCCGCTCAATCGGTGGATGAACGTGCCGGAAACGCTCGTGCATTCATCGAACATTGTGACGGCGCGCATCGCTGATGAAATGGGGCAACAGCGCATGGAGGCGTTGTTTCGGCGCATGGGCTTTTATGAGCCACCCTATATCGAGCTTCGGGAAAAGGGGCGGACGCTCGTGCCCAGCTATTGGGGTAGAACTACGGTCATGACGACGGCCTATGGCCATGGCATCGCCATTACGCCGTTGCAATTGGCAACGGCCTATGCCGCATTGGTGAACGGTGGGTTTTGGCGGCCAGCGACGTTGATGAAAACTGCTCCAGAAAATGCACCCAAGGGCCGCCGGGTCATTTCGGCCTATGCCAGCGAGATGAGCCGTAAGCTCCTCCGCTTGATTGTGACAGATGGCACGGGCAAGCGCGCCGAGGTTGCGGGCATGCGGGTCGGCGGTAAGACGGGTACGGCTGAAAAGCCCGGCGCTGGCGGCTATTCCCGCCATGTGAATGTCTCGACCTTTGCCGCGGTTTTCCCGATGGATGCGCCGCGTTATGTCGTTGTGGCCATGCTCGACGCGCCCAAGGGGACGCCTGATACCTTTGGCTTTACAACCGCCGCTTGGACGGCAGCGCCCGTTGTTGCCAATGTGATCGCACGCACAGGCCCCATGCTCGGCGTCTTTCCTGATCCGTCAAAGGATATGCAGCTTGATGAGCTGCGCACCTTGATTTGGAAAGAAAAAGAGGAGGCGGAATGAAACTCGGCAGTCTCCTCGGCACCGATGACCAGACGCCTGTCACAGGCTTTGCCATCGACCATCGCAAGGTCGCCCCCGGCACGATATTTGGCGCTTTTGAGGGCGCGAAGGTGAATGGGGAAGATTTTATCGAGGCGGCGATTGCCGCAGGCGCGGTGGCCATTGTCACTCGGCCGGGCGTTCGGGTTGAGGGCGCTATCCACATTGCCAGCGATGAGCCGCGCCGACGCTTTGCGCTGTTGGCGGCACAGTTTTTTCAGCCGTTTCCGGATATTTGCGTTGCGGTAACGGGTACCAACGGCAAGACGTCGACGGTCGAGATGACGCGCCAGCTGTGGCGCATGACGGGCCATCATGCCGCATCGATTGGTACTCTTGGGGTTACAACCGGCGATGACCGTGTGGTCACGGGTCTCACGACCCCAGATATTGTGACTTTCCTGTCCAACATGGCTGGCTTGAACCGGGAAGGGGTGAGCCATGTCGCCTTTGAAGCATCCAGCCATGGCTTGCATCAGTGCCGGACAGAAGGCCTGCCTGTGCGGGCCGCGGCGTTCACCAATTTGAGCCGAGATCACCTTGATTATCATGGGGACATGGCAAATTACTTCACCGCCAAAATGCGCTTGTTCTCCGAAGTGGTAGACAGCGATGGCGCAGTCGTCGTTTGGGCGGATGCGGGCGAATATTCCGCGCGGGTCATTGACCTTGTGCGTGAACGGGGCTTGGCTTTGCTGACCGTTGGTGTCCATGGTTCCACGCTGCGCCTTGCCGAACGCAGTCCTGGCCAGCTTGGTCAGCAGCTGATCATTGAGGCCGAGGGGCAGGCGCACAAGATCAGCCTACCGCTCATCGGTGCTTATCAGGCGGCCAATGCCCTTGTTGCAGCAGGGCTGGTGATCGCAACAGGCGGCGATGTATCCACAACATTGGGCAATTTATCGCGGCTTCAGCCTGTGCGCGGACGGCTGGAACGTGCGGTGATCACAAAATCTGGTGCACCGCTTTACGTTGATTATGCCCATACGCCCGATGCCCTTCAAGCTGCGATTGAGGCGCTGCGCCCACATTGCAAGGGCCGTCTTATCTTGGTGTTCGGCGCAGGCGGGGATCGCGATACAGGCAAGCGTCCGGAAATGGGCGCCATTGCGGCCCAATTGGCCGACCATGTGATCGTCACCGATGATAACCCGCGTTCCGAAGACCCTGCCGCCATTCGCGCAGCCATATTGGCCGCTGCGCCGGGCGCGCGGGATATTGGCGGACGGCGCGAGGCGATTGCCGCCGCCATTTCCGAAGCCGGGCCAGATGATATCATCTTGCTGGCGGGTAAGGGACATGAACAGGGGCAAATTGTCGGCGACCGCATTTTGCCCTTTGATGATGTTGCCGTCGCGCGGGAGTGTGCAGCATGAGCGTGCTTTGGACAGCGGCCGAACTGGCCAGAGCAACGGGTGGGCAGGCCAGCGGCGACTTTGCGGCAACTGGTCTTGCCTTTGACAGTCGAGAGGTTGGCCCCGGCGATCTGTTCATCGCGCTCAAAGGGGAGATGACGGACGGCCATAGGTTCGTCGACGGGGCCTTTGCGCAAGGGGCGGCGGGTGCCATTGTTTCCACCCCGGTTGATCACCCCCATATTTTGGTCAAGGATACAATGGCGGCGCTCAATGCCTTGGGAATTGCCGCGCGTCTGAGAACGTCTGCGCGCATTGCAGGCGTCACGGGTTCGGTTGGAAAAACGAGCACGAAAGAGGCGCTGGCCGCCGCCTTGGCCCGCGCCAATAAGGGCCCCGTTCATCGCTCGGTCAAAAGCTATAACAACCATACGGGCGTCCCGCTGAGCCTTGGCCGCATGCCGGCGCAAACGCGCTTTGGTGTGTTTGAAATGGGCATGAACCATGCAGGCGAAATTGCCGAGCTGACCCGGATGGTGCGGCCGCATGTGGCTATGATCACAGCCATTGCCCCGGCCCATATTGAAAATCTGGGCTCTATGGAGGCGATTGCCGACGCCAAGGGTGAGATTTTTCAAGGACTGGAACCGGATGGCACGGCGATTGTGCCCTTTGACACACCCTATCGGGATCAATTGCTGGCACACGCTAAGGCTCATGCCCGCCAGGTCATCACCTTTGGCCGGACAGAGGGGGCGGATGTCTTCGCATGCGATGTTTTGGTTGCCGATCAGGGCACCATCGTCATGGCCAATCTGCCGGGCGCTGAGTTGACATTTACCCTGTCTCAGCCGGGTGATCATTGGGTGTCCAATGCGTTGGCGGTGCTGGCGGCTGTTCAGGCACTTGGCGGGGATTTGGCGGCGGCTGGATTGGCTCTGGGCGATATGGCGGGCATTGCCGGGCGCGGCGCGCGGCATCGCATTTCGGCCGGTGGTGGTGACGCCGTGCTGATCGATGAAAGCTATAATGCCAATTCCGCATCCATGGCGGCGACGCTGGCGGTTCTAGGGCGCGAAGAGGCGACCCGCCGGATCGCGGTTCTGGGTGAAATGCGCGAGCTGGGCGCTGAGTCCGAGACTTTGCACGCCGGGCTTGCTGAGCCTGTTTTGGCGGCCAAGGTCGACATCGCCCTGCTGGTTGGGCCGGGCATGGCCCCCTTGGCCACTCGTCTGCAAGGCAAGATGCAGGTGCTTCATTTGGATGACGCGCAATCCGCGCTGGAGGCGCTGAAGCCCATGCTGCGGGGTGGGGATGCAATTTTGGTCAAAGGGTCAAATGCGGTCGGGCTGGGCCGCCTTGTGGCTGATCTGACGATGGGGGACGCGTAATGCTGTTTTGGATTGCCGAACAACTGGGGTTCCCCGGTATCCTCAACCTTTTGCGCTATCTGTCCTTTCGGACGGGTGGGGCAGTTGCAACCGCGCTGCTGATCGGCCTGATCATCGGGCCACGCTTTATCGGCTGGCTGCGCGTGCGGCAGGGCAAGGGTCAGCCCATTCGCGCGGATGGGCCACAAACCCATCTGGCCAAGGTTGGCACACCCACAATGGGCGGGCTGATGATCCTGACGGCCATGTCATTGTCCCTCCTGCTCTGGATGGATTTGACCAACATCTATGTATGGGCCTGCTTGCTGGTCACTCTTGGCTTTGGCCTGATTGGCTTTCTCGACGATTATGACAAGGTGAAGAAGCGCAGCACCAAGGGCGTGTCGGCACGGGCGCGCCTTTTGGCCGAATTCACCATTGCTGGTATCGCGACAGCGCTGATCTGCTCGCATTCCAATACCGACTTATATCTGCCCTTTATCAATGGTCCAGTCGTGGATTTGGGTTGGCTTTACATTCCCTTTGGCGCCTTTGTGATCGTGGCTTTTGGGAATGCGGTGAATTTGACTGATGGTCTGGATGGCTTGGCGACTATGCCGGTCATCATTGCTTGTATCGCCTTCATGGTGATCGCTTATCTGGTCGGCAACGCCAAATATGCCGCATATCTCGGCATTCCTTATGTGGCGGGGGCGGGGAACCTGTCCATTCTCTGCGGGACAATTGTCGGTGCGGGTCTGGCGTTCTTGTGGTTCAACGCACCACCCGCTGCCGTGTTCATGGGCGATACGGGCAGCCTTGCCTTGGGCGGCGTACTGGGCACGATGGCCGTCACAACGCATCATGAATTTGTTCTTGCGGTGATTGGCGGCCTTTTCGTGGCGGAGGCTCTGTCGGTCATCATCCAGGTTTTCTGGTTCAAACGGACCGGCAAGCGCGTGTTCCGCATGGCCCCGATCCATCATCATTTTGAACAGCTTGGCTGGTCTGAGCCGACCGTTGTGATCCGCTTTTGGATCATTGCCTTTGTTCTTGCCTTGGCCGGCCTTTCGACGCTTAAACTCAGATGATTGTCGCGCGCGCCTTTGCGAATAAGCACTATGCCGTGCTCGGTCTGGCCCGATCTGGGCTGGCGACCGCGCGCGCGCTGGTGGCGAGTGGCGCGCATGTGACAGCCTGGGACGCAAAGGAAGAGGCGCGCGCACAGGCCCCGTCTGACGTGACGCTTGCCGATCCCATGGCCATCGACCTGACCGGCTTTGACGGGGTGGTCGTCTCGCCCGGTGTACCGATCAACCGTCATCCCATTGCCGATCACGCCCGCAAGGCGGGCGTGCCGATCATCGGGGATATTGAGTTGTTTGCGCTGGCCAGAGCCGAGCTTCCGGCGCACCGCGTGGTCGGCATTACAGGAACCAATGGGAAATCAACCACCACTGCGTTGATCCACCATATTCTGGACACCGCTGGAGTTCCGACACGTTTGGGTGGCAATATTGGCTTGCCAATCCTGTCGCAGAAGCCCTTGCCCGATGGCGGTGTTTATGTTCTGGAATTGTCGAGTTTTCAAATTGATCTGACGCGCAGCCTTGCTTGTGATGTTGCGGTGCTCACTAACATTACGCCTGACCATTTGGATCGCTATGATGGCTTTGCCGATTATGCAGCGGCCAAGGAACGGCTCTTCACCCTTCAGCATGCAGATCAGACAGCGGTGATCGCGACCGATGATGATCCCAGCCGGATGATCGCCAGTCGGGTGGCGCATCGCCTTGTTCGTGTGACGGCTCAGGATATTGCCGATCAGTCTTTCTGGCCCTCGCTGCAAGGGCCACATAATGCGCAGAATGTCGCCTGTGCTAAGGCTGTTGCCCGCGCCTTGGGCGTTGATGATGCAGCGATTGAGGCAGGCTTGCGTAGCTATCCCGGGCTTGCCCATCGCATGGAGCGGGTGCGGGAGCGCGCGGGCGTGCTCTTCGTCAATGATTCCAAGGCGACCAACCCGACCTCAGCCGCACCAGCCCTTGCCGCTTATCCGGTCGTTCACTGGATCTTGGGGGGGCAAGCCAAAGCCGATGACCTTGATGCCTGCGCCCCGTATTTCGGCCATGTAAAGGCGGCCTATACAATTGGTGACGCAGCATCGATGTTCGCCGGGCTTTTGAGGCCGCACATGGCGGTGACAGAGGCGGGCACATTGGCGGCCGCCGTTGAGGCTGCGGCACAGGCGGCATTGCCGGGGGAAACGGTCTTGCTCTCCCCGGCCTGCGCCTCATTTGATCAGTTTCGAGATTTCGAAGCGCGCGGTGACGCGTTTCGTGTAGCTGTGGAGGCGCTGTAATGGCTGGTTCTTCGGCGTCTTCTAACGGCATACCCAAACGGCAGCGTCCGCCGCGTCTTGGTCGTTCAGACCAGTCGACGATCGGCTTATGGTTCTGGGAAATTGACCGGATGCTGCTTTTGCTGGTGCTCATTCTCATTTCAATCGGCCTGATTTCCGTGGCGGCCGCGTCGCCAGCGTCTGCACACCGTTATTCAGATGCCAGCTTTCAGCTCGCCCCGCTCCATTATTTTTGGCGCCAATTATTGTGGGTGTGCCTGGGGGTGCCCATCATGATTGGCATTTCGATGATGCCCCAGCAGCTGGCAAGACGTGTCGCCTTAACATTGGCGGGGGTTTTTCTCCTCTTTCTTGCAGCCGTACCACTCATCGGCGTTGAGGCGAATGGCGCCCGGCGCTGGATCGGCTTTGGCTTTGCGCAATTTCAGCCATCGGAATTTTTAAAGCCCTTTTTCGTCATCGCCATTGCTTGGCTCATGTCGCTCAAGGCGCAGGATGACAGCCTGCCCGTTATTCCCCTGTCCTTTGCCCTGACGGGCGTTGTCGCCGGGCTCTTGATGATGCAGCCGGATTTTGGTCAGACCATCATCTTTGCCTCGATCTGGTTTGCTATGATCATTGTGACGGGCTTGTCCTGGCGGATTATTGGGATGCTCGCAGGCGGCGGGGCCTTTGGCATTACGGCGGCCTATCTTTTCTATCCGGTCGCGACCCAGCGCATTAACAATTTCCTGTTCAAAAATGGCGATACTTACCAAACAGACAGTGCCCATGCTACGATTACGGCAGGCGGCCTGTTCGGGACAGGGCCGGGCGGGGGTGAGATGAAGTTTCGCCTGCCCGAAGCGCATACCGACTATATTTTTTCGGTGATTGGTGAGGAATTTGGTCTGGTGGCGTGTCTCGCCATTGCGGCTGTCTTCCTCGCAATGGCGATCCGTGTGTTTGTGCGGCTGCTCGACGAAGATGATCCGTTTCTCATTCTGGCAGCGACGGGCCTGATCACGCAATTCACCGCCCAAGCGATGATCAACATGGCGGTCAATGTCGGAATCGCCCCCTCCAAGGGCATGACATTGCCCTTTATCAGCTATGGTGGCTCGTCCCTCATCGCTCTGTGTGCAGGCTTTGGCCTGTTGCTCGCCTTCACGCGGAAAAACCCCTATCTCAGCCGCTCTCCCTATGTCGTGAAATGGAGCGAACGATGAGCGGGCGGCATTTTATTCTAGCAGCGGGTGGAACCGGGGGGCACATGATGCCCGCCCATGCGCTGGGTGCGGAGTTGATCCGCCGCGGCCATCGCGTCTCGCTCATCACCGATGCGCGCGGAGCGAAAATCCCCGGCCTATTTGAAGGTGCAGATACTCATATTCTCCCGGCCGGGCGAATAACCAAAAACCCGCTAAGCTGGTTACCAGGTGCGCGCGCCATTTATGGCGGTCGCGCGCTTGCGCTGAAACTTTTTGAAGAGATGAAGCCCGCGGCTGTTATCGGCTTTGGAGGATATCCGGCCTTTCCCGCCTTGCTTGCGGCAAGATCGGCAGGCGTGAAGTCTGCGGTGCATGAACAAAATGCCGTGCTCGGCCGCGTGAACCGCATGGTCGCGGGCTTTGTGGATGCCATCGCCGTTGCCTATCCCAAGATGAAGCGTTTGCCGGCTGGCTATCTTGGCAAAACCCATTTGGTTGGTAACCCGGTGCGCGATGAGGTGCTGGCGCTTCGGGATCAGCCTTTCCCGGCGCTTGGTGGCAAAGAACAGCTCCGCATTCTGGTGATTGGGGGCAGTCAGGGGGCCACGATCCTGTCCGATGTTGTGCCCGATGGCCTTGCCCGCCTGTCCATCCCCACATCGCGCCTTCATGTAACACAGCAATGCCGCGCAGAAGATGTCGACCGCGTGCGGGCGCGCTATTCCGATTTGGGTATCCGGGCCGACTTGGCGACCTATTTTGAGAATATCCCCGATCTCTTGGCCAAGGCCCATTTGGTGATTGGCCGGGCCGGGGCCTCCACCATTGCAGAGCTAAGCTGCGCCGGCAGGCCTGCCATCCTTATTCCCCTGCCCAGCGCGACGGATGATCACCAAAGCGCCAATGTGCAGGAAATGGTTGAGGCAGGCGGCGCGTGCGCGCTGGCCCAATCGGACTTTACGCCAGATCGCCTGGCACAGGCGATTGAGCAAATTGGCCTGAGCGAAGAGAGGCTGATGGACGCCGCAGGGCGTGCGCGCAGCATTGGCAGGCCCAATGCGACGGGGGATTTGGCGGATCTGGTTGAGGCGCTGGATCGCCCAACGGCCCCGCAAATGGTCGGCGTTTCAAAAGAATTTAAGCTTGCAGGGGCAGGGGCATGAAGGCGGTTCCAACCAGTATCGGGACAATCCATTTCATCGGCATTGGCGGCATTGGCATGTCCGGCATTGCAGAGGTGATGCACAATCTTGGCTATGATGTGCAGGGATCAGACATAGCGGAAGGCTATGTTGTGGAAGGCCTGCGGGCCAAGGGCATTCGTGTTACCATTGGCCATGCGGCAGAGAATATTGGCGATGCCGCCGTTATTGTGACCTCTACAGCGGTCAAGCGCGGCAATCCGGAAGTGGAAGCGGCACTGGAACGGCGCATTCCCATCGTTCGCCGGGCGGAAATGCTGGCGGAATTGATGCGGTTGAAATCCACGGTTGCAGTCGCTGGAACGCACGGCAAGACCACCACAACCTCTATGATCGCCGCCATGCTGGATGCTGGGGGCATTGACCCAACGGTCATTAATGGCGGCATCATCAACAGCTATGGCTCCAACGCCCGGCTGGGCGACAGCGACTGGATGGTGGTGGAGGCGGATGAGAGCGACGGCTCCTTCCTGCGGCTCGATGGCACGATTGCGGTTGTGACCAATATCGATCCAGAACATCTCGATCATTACGGGTCGTTTGATGCGGTCAAAGCGGCCTTTGTCGAATTTATCGAAAATGTGCCCTTTTATGGCCTCGCCATTCTCTGCCTTGATCATGCCGAGGTGCAGGCGATCATACCGCGAATCCGTGATCGACGGATTATGACGTACGGCTTTTCGACCCAAGCCGATGTGCGGGGCGATAATGTAACGCCAGTTCCCGGCGGCAATCGTTTTGACGTGGTTGTCCGCGCGCGTGATGGCGCGTCCCGCACCATCGCCGGAATTGAGCTGCCGATGCCGGGCCGTCACAATGTCCAAAATGCACTGGCTGCCATTGCTGTCGGCCTCGAAATGGGCATGTCGGATGCGGATATTCAGCGCGGCTTTGCCAAATTTGGCGGCGTCAAACGGCGCTTCACCAAAGTCGGCCATGTTGATGGCGTGACCATTATTGATGATTATGGCCACCACCCGGTTGAGATTCGAGCTGTCCTCTCGGCGGCGCGCGAAGGGGCCAAGGGCCGGGTGATCGCGGTGTGCCAGCCGCATCGTTACTCCCGGCTTGGCGGCTTGATGGATGAATTTGCGTCCTGCTTTAACGATGCCGATATTGTGTATGTGACCCCGGTATATGCGGCCGGAGAAGCGCCGATGGAAGGCGTTGATGCCGCCGCCTTGGTCAGCAATTTGAAGCAGCGTGGCCATCATTCCGCCGCCGTTGTTCAGGATGCTAATGATCTCGCCCGTGTTCTGGCGGCTCAAGCGCGCCCGGATGATATGGTCGTGTGTCTGGGGGCAGGCGATATTACCAAATGGGCCGTAGGCCTTGCGGACGCCATGCAAAAGGCGCGCGGTTGACCGATTTGGCCGCTTTGCCGCCCGTTCGAGGCAAATTGACGGCGCATGCGCCGCTGGCGCCGCTTGTCTGGTTCAAGTCGGGCGGCACGGCGCAATGGTTGTTTGAGCCCGCCGATCGCGATGATCTGTGCGCCTTTCTGGCGGGGCTTGATCCCGCTGTTCCGGTGATGGCGCTGGGGCTTGGGTCCAACATGATCGTGCGGGATGGCGGCGTTGCTGGCGTGGTTATTCGGCTGGGCAAAGCCTTTGCCCATGTGGCCGCGCTAGACGATGTGACACTTGATTGTGGCGCTGGGGCCAGCGGCATTCTCGTCTCCTCCACCGCGCGGGATAAGGGCATTGCAGGCCTTGAGTTTTTGCGCTCCATCCCCGGCACTGTGGGTGGTTTTGTCCGCATGAACGGTGGCGCTTATGGCGGCGAAGTGAAGGACATATTGGTCGATTGCGACCTTGTTCTGCGCGATGGGAGTTGCGCGACCCTGCCCGTTGCGGCCCTGCACTATAGTTATCGCCATAGCGACCTGCCCGAAGGCGCAATTGTTGTCGGCGCACGGTTCCGCGGCCGGCCGGGCAAGCCGGACGATATTCAGGCGGAGATGGACAGAATTTCTGCTGCACGCGAAGTATCCCAGCCCTTGCGCAGCAAGACGGGCGGGTCGACCTTCAAAAACCCAGACGGCCACAGGGCTTGGCAATTGGTGGACGAAGCGGGCTGTCGTGGGTTGACGCTGGGCGGTGCGCAAGTTTCTGAAAAGCACACCAATTTCTTGATTAATATGGGCGATGCGACCAGCGCCGACATCGAAGCTTTGGGAGAGGAAGTGCGCCGACGCGTCAAAGAGACATCGGGCGTGACGCTCCAATGGGAAATTCAAAGAGTAGGAAAATCGGCATGAGCACGCCCATCCATGTAGCTGTCCTGATGGGCGGATGGTCATCGGAACGGCCGGTGTCGCTGATTACCGGCAATGGTGTGGCCGACGCGCTGGAGCGTGTGGGTTATCGCGTGACCCGGCTCGATATGGGGCGCGACATTGCCGCTCGTTTGGCCGAGGTGAAGCCAGATGTGGTCTTCAACGCGCTCCACGGCACGCCGGGGGAAGACGGCACCGTTCAGGGCATGATGGATTTGATGGGTCTGAAATATACCCATTCGGGCCTTGCGACCTCGGTGATCGCGATTGACAAGCAACTGACCAAATCTGCGCTTGTACCCCATGGCATTCCGATGCCGGGCGGTATGGTTGTGGAGAGCGAAGCGCTTTATCATGCCGATCCGCTGCCGCGCCCTTATGTGCTCAAGCCCGTCAATGAAGGCTCGTCCGTCGGCGTTGCTATCGTCACCGACAGCTCCAACTATGGCAATCCCATCAGCCGCGATGTGGAGGGCCCTTGGCGGCAATTTGACCATCTTTTGGCTGAACCCTTTATCCGGGGGCGGGAATTGACGGTTGCTGTGCTGGGGGATCGCGCCTTGTGCGTGACAGAGCTTCAGCCGAAATCCGGTTTTTATGATTTTGATGCCAAATATACCGAGGGCCAGACAGAGCATATCTGCCCCGCCCAAATCCCCGATGATGTGGCCGAGGCGATGATGGGCTGGGCCTTGCAGGCGCACCGGGTGCTTGGCTGCAAAGGGGCCTCTCGATCTGATTTTCGCTGGGATGATGAACAGGGCGTCGATGGTGTCTTCCTGCTGGAAGTCAACACACAGCCCGGCATGACCCCCTTAAGCCTCGTGCCCGAACAGGCACGCCATTGTGGCATTTCTTACGAGCAATTGGTCGACATTCTGGTGAAAGAGGCGCTCGGCTGATGGCGGGCCCGAAACTGTCTCGATCCTCTGAGCGACGGCCTATTGCGCGCCCTGCGCCGCGCAAGGTGAAGTCGCGATGGGAACGCTGGAATGAGATTTTTTGGTCTTATGTCCCGCTCAAGGCGGAAACCATTGAGCGGGCACTGACCATATTGACGGGAACGGCGATTGCCTCAACTTTGCTTGCCATTGCCGTCTATGCCGGCATTCCCCAGTTTGTCGGCACGGAAATTGGCCAAGTGGTGGGCCGTGCCGGCTTTCACGTGAAGCGGGTGGAGGTGAAGGGCCTGGACCGCATGGACAATTTGACCGTCTATGCCGTCGCCCTTGATCAGAAATCCATTGCGATGCCCTTGGTCGATATCGACAAGGTGCGCGGCCAGCTTTTGCAATATGGCTGGATTGAGGATGCCCGCATTTCGCGTCGCTGGCCGGACACTTTGGTGGTCGATATTGTGGAGCGAACACCGCGCGCCATATGGCAGAATAATCAGCAGCTTGTGTTGATCGATGGCACGGGCGTCATCCTTGAAATGGTTGATCCCCGCGCCGTTCCTGATTTGCCGATTGTGGTTGGCCCCAATGCCAATCAGCAGGTGGAGCGGCTGTATACATTGCTGGAGTCTGTGCCCGCCCTCAAGCGCAGATTTGCGGGCGCGTCTTGGGTGGGTAATCGCCGCTGGGACATTCGGTTCAAAACGGGCGAAACGCTTGCCCTTCCCGAAGGGGAGGATTTTGCCGCAAATGCGCTCAAACGCTTTGCCCAGATTGACGGGACCGAGCGACTTTTAGGCCGAAATTTTCTGCGCTTTGACATGCGCGATCCAACCAAATTCATTGTTCGCCTGAAACGAGGGGCAACGGCGGAGCCCGCTTTGGCAGCCGCTGTTCAGACAGGCACCGTCAAAGCGGACACAACCAATACGACCGCAGATAATGCACATGTGGAAGAGTAAAAAGGGAACATCCATGGCCGTTGCCAAATCATCAGGATTGATCACGGCGCTAGATATCGGGTCGTGGAAAGTTTCTGCGCTGATCGCTGAAGTCGGTGAGGGCGGTGACATTCAGGTCCTGGGCACCGGTCAGCGTGAAAGCAAGGGCGTCCGCCGTGGCTATATCGCCGATATGGATGCGACTGAAAAAGCTATTCGCGAAGCCGTGGAACAGGCGGAGCGCATTGCGGGCCTGAGTATCGACAATGTCTGGGTTGGTTTTTCGGCAGGCGGGTTGGTCAGCAACATTGCCTCTGTCGGTGTGGAACTGGGGGGGCAGCAGGTTTCGCAGGAGGATATTGACGCCCTTCTGGCGGCGGGCCGCAATTCTTTGGATCCAGATGGGCGCATGATCTTGCACGCCCAGCCGACCCTCTACACGCTCGATGGATTGCAGGGCGTTAAACGTCCGCTTGGGCTCCACGCCGATAAGCTGGGCGTGGATATTCACGTTGTCTGTGCCGATCAATCGCCGATCCGCAATATCGACCTGTGCGTGCGCAGCGCGCATTTGGGCGTGGAAGCGATCATCGCTTCTCCCGTCGCAACGGGCATGGCCGTTTTGTCAGAGGAAGAGCGCGAACTGGGCGTGGCGCTTGTTGAGATTGGCGGCGGTGTGACCAACGTCTCGCTCTTTGCAGGTGGAATGCTGGTCGCCTTGACCTCCATTCCCTTTGGCGCGGCGGATATCACCGATGATATTGCGTCTGCCTTTGGTGCGCGCCGCAATCAGGCCGAACGGATGAAATGCTTTTACGGATCGGCAACAGCCAGCCCACGCGACAATCATGAAATGATTGAGGTGGCGCCCATGTCGTCCGACGATGAAGGCGATAGCCACCGGATCACCCGTGCCCAGCTCATTGCCGTTATTCGCCAGCGTCTGGAGCATCTTGTGGGAGAAATTGGCAATGCGCTCAAGGAATTGGGCTTTACCGGTCCAGTGGGCCGCCAAGTGGTTCTAACGGGCGGTGGAGCCGAACTGAAAGGCATGGCCGATTATGTTCAAAGCGTGCTTGGTCGCGCGGTGCGCGTTGGGCGGCCACGGGGGCTCATCGGCTTGCCAGATGCCCATAGCGGCCCCGGCTTTGCGACTTTGGCAGGGCTTATCCATTATTCGGCATCGGATCCAATTGATGTTCGCGGCATGAAGACACTTGATCAACAGGTTTATGCACCCATTAAGAACGGGTTGCTTGAAAAACTCATCGCAGCGTTCAAAACTAGCTTTTGAGGTTAAACCTGTGACCACGCACATGATATTGGGGTGAACGATTCGTAAAATACGACGAAACGTTCCCGGGTCAGGTGAAGGTTTGGCGGGTTTGGTGCACTAGGATCTGACGAGGGCAGCCGCGCTTGTCGGGAGAGATCAGGGGATACGGAAATGTCGATCGAATTCATCGCGCCAGAAGTAGAAGAACTGAAGCCCAGGATCAGCGTCATTGGCTGTGGCGGGGCTGGCGGCAACGCCGTTGCCAATATGATTGCCAATCAGGTTCAGGGCGTTGACTTCATCGTCGCCAATACCGACGCGCAGGCTTTGAACAGCAGTGCGGCCGAACGGCGTATCCAGCTTGGTCTGAAGATCACGCAAGGTCTTGGCGCTGGGTCGCGGCCGGAAATTGGTCGGGCGGCTGCCGAAGAAGCGATCGAACAAATTGAGCGCGCGCTCGAAGGCTCGCACATGTGCTTTATCGCCGCCGGCATGGGCGGCGGCACTGGGACGGGGGCAGCACCAATTATTGCAAAGGCGGCGCGCGATCGCGGCATTCTGACCGTTGGCGTTGTCACCAAGCCGTTCAGCTTTGAAGGTTCGCGCCGAATGAAGTCGGCTGAAGCCGGCATTGCCGAGCTGCAAAAGCATGTCGATACGCTGATCGTTATTCCCAACCAGAATCTCTTCCTGATCGCCAACCCATCGACCACATTCAAAGAAGCCTTCGCCATGGCGGACGAAGTGCTTCAGCAGGGCGTGCGCGGCATTACCGATTTGATGGTTATGCCCGGCCTCATCAACCTCGACTTTGCCGACGTTCGCACGGTGATGAGCGAAATGGGCAAGGCCATGATGGGCACGGGCGAAGCCGAAGGCGACAACCGCGCCATTGAAGCTGCTGAAAAGGCCATTGCCAACCCGCTGCTCGACGGCGTGTCGATGAAGGGGGCCAAGGGCGTTATCGTCTCCATCACAGGCGGCGACGATATGCGCCTGATGGAAGTGGATGAAGCCGCGTCGCACATTAAGGAACTGGTTGATCCCGATGCGAATATCATCTGGGGTTCGGCCTTTAATGACAATCTCAATGGTAAGATCCGCGTGTCGGTTGTCGCGACCGGTATTGAGGCAGGCGCTGTTTCCGACGCACGTCCGGCTCAGGTCATTAACCTGTCCAATGCCCGCAAGGTGGAAGAGCCAGCCCCAGTTGTTGTTCCTGTGGAACAACCAGCGGCTCATCTGCCCCCCATTGACGCCAGCCCGTCAACTGTCGCTGCGGCCGAAGATGCGCCCCTCGAGCTGACGGAAACGCAGGCTGACGCACCCAGTGATGATGCGGACGAACTCGTCCTGACGTCGCCAGATGCCGCGGAAGACGAGCTGCTGTTGGATGACAATGTCGATCCCGTCGGCGCGTCCGAACCGGATGCCTTGCCCCTGACCGCAGAAGATGTTGTCGATGATCGGGCGCAACCGTCCTGGTTGTCTGGCGCGGATGAAGCGCCGGAGAAGGCCGCCGACGTGCCCAATCCACCGCGTATTGCTCCGCTTGGCGCAACCTTGTTTGAGCGTATGTCAAGCATCGCACGTGGGACAACCCGCTCTGATGAGGACGCAAAGCCCGAGTCATCAGATATTCCGCGTTTTTTGAACCGCCAAAATAATCAATAATTGGGCGGGCTTTACGTCATTTTGCGTCTCAGCCGTGCCGAGAAACGGTCCGGCGCGGGGAAGGGCGCAATCCCTTGTGCCCTCCCATTGCTCGTTTAAAGAGGCTGGCATGAACAGGCCGGTAATCTTGACGCGTCTTTGGGCCCTGTCGCTCATGCTCGGCGCATCGACGTCGCTTGGTGCGCAGGCGCTGGTGACTGGGGACGCAGCCAAGCCGCTGGATCCGGCGGCGCAATTGTCGGAAAATCTAAAGGCCCTCGCGCGCGATCCCTTTAATGTGGATGCCTTGTTGCTGGCGGGTGGTGGCGCGCTGGCTGTGGGAGATCCTAATGCGGCATTCGGCTTTTATGCCCGCGCCGAGGAATTGTCGCCCGAAAATTATCAGGCAAAGGTTGGTCTTGGCAGTGCACTGACCTTGATGGAAAAGCCGGGCGAGGCCCTTCGTGCTTTTGACGAAGCGATCAGACTGGGCGCGCCAGAGGCGGATCTTCTGGCCGATCGTGGGCTTGCTTATGATCTGGCAGGAGACCCCAAAAAGGCGCAGCGCGATTATCTGGCGGCGCTCAAAACACGTCCGTCGGACGAGGTGACTCGCAGGCTCGCATTGTCCTTGGGTGTCGCTGGAGAGCGGGATGCAGCGCTGGTCAAACTTGAGCCACTGATCAAACAAAATGACCAGGGTGCCTGGCGCGCGCGCGCCTTCATATTGGCAATGAATGGCGATGCCGCTGGGGCTGAAAAAATTGTGCGCATGGTGGCGCCTGCCGATGTTGCACAGTCTTTGACGGGCTTTATGCAGCGCCTGCCGGCTTTGACCACAGGGGCAAAGGCAGCGGCCGTGCATTTTGGGACATTGCCAGCATCTGGCCAAAGCCCTCAGATGGCGTCGTTGGAAGATGAATTTCGGCCCGTTAATCACTCGGCCGTTGCCAGCCTTACGGCGGCTGACCCAGAGCGAAAGATAGCCGCCGCCACTGCCCCCGACCCCCGCCAGAGCCGGAGGCAAGCGCGAGAAGCCAAGGTCAATGACAAGGTCGGGCCGACAGCCTCGTTGCCCCCTCGATCGCCCCAAATTGCGCGCCAAAAAGACGGGGGAGATGTAACGGTCACGATGCCGGACACCAGTGATCGGCTTGGTAATGCTGCGGCAGTTCAGGAGCCGCTTCCCTTTCCGACATCTCCCGCGCCTGCGCCATCCGGCGCGCGGCCCGGGCCACTTTTTGAAGTCCCCGCTGCCCGGCCTAAGCAGAGCATGGCGGCTGTGATGGGCCCGCCTGCCAGCGTGCCTTTAATGACGGCACCGGCCCCGTCGAGTGCCGACCCAATGCCTGCCCCACCAGTGTCGGCTCAGCAAGCACCCGCAGTGCAGCGCGAAGTTGCGGTCGCACAAGCTCCTCCTGTTGCGCGGAGCCTGGCAGACCTTGTCCGCACGCTTGAGTTGGAGGAGGAAAGCGCGCCTGTCGCCCTGCCAGACGCAGAAAAGCTGCGCGTTATGCGAATTGCGGCTCAACGCAAGGCGGCCGCTGAGGAAAAGGCGCGTGCTGAAAAGGCTGCTGAAGAGCGCCGCATTGCCGAAGAAGCGGCCAAGGCGCGGCGCAATCCTGCGCGGATCTGGGTGCAGATTGCAACTGGCCGCAATACAGATGCTCTGCCCCGCACTTGGCGACAGATCCGCGATGATGCGCCCAAAGCGTTGGATGGCCAGCGCGCTTGGTATGTGAGCTTTCGCCAGACCAACCGGCTTTTGGTTGGCCCTGTTCGATCCTCATCCGCCGCGCGCGAGCTTGTGAATGATCTGGCTCGTGAAGGTGTGCAGGCGACGATTTTCTCATCAGAAGCAGGTCAGGAAATCGAAAGGCTGTCCGGGAAATGACGCAGCATGCCAGCTATGCCTGCCGTGCAGACCATAGTCGTGGGCGGCAACATAGCGAACCCGATGCCCAAGTGCGCGGCCCCAGAAGCAATTTTCAGCGCGACCGGGATCGCATTGTTCATTCCATCTCTTTTCGCCGATTGCGCCACAAGACGCAGGTTTTTGTCGCCCCCGATGGGGATCATTTCCGCGTTCGGCTCACCCACAGCATTGAAGTGGCGCAGATTGGCCGCACAATTGCCCGTGCATTGGGGTTGGATGAAGATCTGACCGAGGCCTTGTGTCTCGCCCATGATATTGGCCACCCGCCCTTTGGTCATGCCGGGGAAGGCGCGCTTGAACAGGCGATGCAAAAATCCGGCGGCTTTGACCATAATGGTCATAGTCTGCGCCTGTTGACCCGGCTGGAGCGCGCCTATCCCAATTGGCCGGGCCTCAATTTATGCTGGGAAACGCTGGAAGGTCTGGCAAAGCATAATGGCCCCGTTTTGCGACCCGGTTGGGCCATGCAGGATGTGGATGCGGGCTTTTCTCTGGATCTTCACCGGCGCTCTTCACTGGAGGCTCAGGTCGCGGCCATTGCCGATGATATTGCCTATGACAATCACGATATTGATGATGGTCTGCGCGCCGGGTTGCTCGATTTTGATCAGATTTTAGCCGCCCCGCTGGTTCGGGATGTCTGGTCCTCTGTGCGCGATCGGCTGGGCAATATTGACCAAAGGCTTTTGGCAGCAGAGCTGGTGCGCACCCAAATTGGCCTCATGGTGAATGACGTCATTACCGAAACCCGCAATCGGATTGCGGCATCGGGTATTGAGACAGAAGAAGATGTGCGATTGGCCTCTGCCAATATCGTGGGGTTCTCCTCTGCGATCCGCGAGGGGGAGACCGAGCTGAAACGCTTTATGTATGCCAATCTCTACCATCATCCTCGCCAGCTCGAGATTGCTAATAGCTGCCACGCAATTGTCGCCAATCTTTTTGCAGCCTATCGTGCAGACCAAGGCCTTCTGCCAGATGACTGGCGGCAGACGGCACCAGAGGGTCAACCTGCACTGGACCAGCATATTTCCGATTTCATTGCGGGAATGACAGACCGTTATGCCATTTCTCGACACCAAGAGATTGTCGGCCCGGTGGATCTGCCAGACGGATTCTAGCCGTTTTGCTTCTATCTGAAGAGCTATTCGTCAACAGCCGTTGCCAAATGCTTGCTAGATGCTAGCTCTATAGCGCTGGCAGGGCAGGGGGATTATCTGTGCGGATTATAGTAGCAGGCGCAACGGGATTGGTTGGTCGAGAACTGATCAAGCAGCTGGCAATGCAGCCCCATGTTTCGCAGATTGTAACCATTGGCCGCCGTCCTGCAGAACAGAACGGGACGAAGCTTGAGAGTCTGGTCGGTCCCGTCGCGCAATGGCCGATGATGATCGAAGGCCGCAGTTTTGATGTGGCCATTTCTGCCCTTGGAACAACCTTGCGCGATGCCGGGTCACAGGATGCCTTTTTTGCGCTGGATCATGATGCCGTTGTCTCCTTTGCGCGGGCTGCGCGGGCGGCGGGCGCGCGGCAGTTTCAGATTGTCTCTTCGGTGGGCGCGCATGCGGCATCCCGCAACTTCTATCTGGGGACCAAGGGCAAGGTTGAAACCAGCATTGCCAATGTGGGTTTTGAAAGGATCGATATTCTGCGCCCCGGCTTGTTGCGCGGTCGCCGGACCGGCCCGATCCGCATGGGGGAACGGATTGGCATTGCCCTTAGTCCCCTCACAGATGTGCTGACCCCAGCCGTTTTGTCCCATTATCGTTCCATTCCTGCCGCTTATGTCGCCGCGGCGCTGGCCGATTTGGCGGGCACGCAGGAGCCGGGGACATTCATACACCAAAATGATGAGATGCGGGCCCGCGCGCTGACGCAGAAGCGATAGAGCCGCCCTCCCTTTGTGCTGGCCGTTCCGGACTCGTCAGGACGGCGAGACATGCGTCGATTTCGGACCATTTTCAACGCGACTTTCAATTTAAATGTCGGCATTGTACAATTTGTGCTGATCATGAAAAGGGATGTCGATGGAAATCGGATCATTGCAGAGCAGCCGTCTAAGCGCGCCCGCTGTGGTCGTGATCTCATCAGACAAGATGTTGTCGGATCAGATTTATCGGCCACTTGCTGGCCTTTCTGCTCGGCTGACACACCACCATATCGGGGATCCCTTAGCCCTTTCTGGGCTGTCGGGTGCGCCCGACCTATTGGTGGTTGCGCTGTCCGCTGAGTGCGGCACGTTGGATTTTCTCGAGCCCTTTATGGCGCAAGCTTTGGCTGTCCATTGCCCGGTTATTGTGTCTGCACCCCTAACGATCATCGATCAGATGCCGGCCAGCGCCTGGCATGGCTGTCAGGCGTTTTTGTCAGACCCCGATGAGGTTGACCTTGCCAGTGCGGCGGCCTTTGCGCTGAGCGCCCGGCCGGGAATTCTCAATGATGTGTCGCGCGATCTTGATGCAGAGCGGTTGCAGCGGCTGGCCGATGAGGTGGGGCGGATTGCGCGGACATTGGCGACCATGTCGGCATCCGCGCAATTGCCCAATGGTGCCGTGGCCGATATGCGCCATCAATTCTTCGCCGAGATGGAAAGCCTTGGCGACATGCCAACCGCGCATGATGTACGCGCTATGATCCGCCTACGGCGCCTGCGCGACCGCTTTTTTGACAGCAGCCTATTTGCTGACCCGGCTTGGGACATGTTGCTCGACCTTATGGCCGCCCGGCTGGAGCGCGTTCAGGTGGCCGTGTCGAGCCTGTGTATCGCCGCCCATGTGCCGCCGACCACGGCGTTACGCTGGATCAAGCTGATGACGGACAAAGGCTTGTTTGAACGCGTGGCCGATCCGGGGGATGGCCGCAGGATCTTTATTCGGCTGTCCGATGCGGCGGCCGCGCAAATGGCCCGACTGCTGCAATCGGTGCGCCATTCGTCCGCTGCACTGGTCTAAATCAGCATTGCCCTTGACGTGACTGTCAAGCTGACAGATCACGGGCGCAAGGAGGGGCTGATGACCCTGATTGTGACGGACAAAGAAGAGGCAATTGCGATTGTCACGCTCAATCGCCCAGAGGCGATGAATGCGCTGTCGGCTGATCTGCGCACAGAATTGGCGGAAACATTGGTTCGGCTTGAGGCGGATGACGACATCCGCGTGATCATTCTCACAGGGGCCGGGGAACGCGCCTTTACCGCAGGTCTTGATCTGAAAGAACTGGGTGCTGACACCAGCAATTTGGGCGCGGCCAATGCTGAAGACCGGGCGCGCAATCCGGTGAAGGCGGTGGAGGCCTGCTCGAAACCCGTTATCGGCGCGATCAATGGCGTTGCGATTACAGGCGGGTTTGAACTGGCCTTGGCCTGTGATGTGCTGATTGCGTCCACCAATGCCCGTTTTGCGGACACTCATGCCCGGGTCGGCATTTTGCCCGGCTGGGGCTTGTCGCAGAAATTATCGCGTTTGATAGGGATTTATAGGGCGCGGGAATTGTCGTTCACCGGCAATTTCATTGATGCGCAAACGGCTTGCGATTGGGGCTTGGTCAATCATGTCGTGGCGCCAGAGGCCTTGCTGAATGAAGCCAAGCGGATGGCAAAGGACATGGCCAGCATCGATCCAGCGATGCTCAGCCAGTATAAGCAGTTGATTAATCGAGGGTTTGAGAAGGACTTTGGCGAAGGTCTGGCGCTTGAGGCGCAGATTTCGAGCGCCGCCAATGGCCAAGTTTCAGCCGAGGATGTCGAGGCGCGCCGTCGCGCCGTTCTCAATCGTGGGCGCGCACAGGCGCAATAAGTGTTTTTCAGGAGATAGATTATGGACAGCTTCAGGCCGGATTTGCTTGCAGGAAAAGTGGCTTTTGTCGCGGGCGGAACCAGCGGCATTAATTTGGGCATTGCCAAGCGGCTGGCGCAATTGGGCGCGCATGTCGCGGTCTGCGGTCGAGACCCTGAAAAGGCGCAAAATGCGGCGCGTGAAATTGGCGACGGCGCGCTGGGCTTATCGGCAGACGTCCGGGATTATGCGGCCATCCGCGCTGCGATGGAGCATGTTGTCGATCGCTTTGGCAAAATGGACATAGTTGTGTCGGGCGCGGCGGGCAATTTTCTCGCCCCGGTATTGGGCATGTCGGCCAATGCCTTTCGCACGGTCGTCGATATTGATTTGAACGGCACGTTTAATGTGTTCCGCGGCTGTCATGATCTGCTGAACCGCCCCGGTGCGTCCCTCATCGCGATTACGGCGGGTCAGGCCGTTAACGCCATGGCGATGCAAGCCCATGCCTGCGCGGCAAAGGCGGGGATCAACCAATTGATCCGTGTCCTTGCGCTGGAATGGGGGCCAGAAGTGCGGGTGAATGGCATTTCCCCTGGCCCCATTGCCGGAACGGAAGGCATGGCTCGTCTCGCCCCCGATTCATCGACCCGGCAGAAACATTATGACCGGATCGCCATGAAGCGCTGGGGAGAAATTTCAGAGGTGGCGGATAGCGCCGTCTTCCTGTGCTCGCCCGCTGCATCCTATATCACAGGCATTATTTTGGACTGTGATGGCGGGTCGCAAGTGGGCGATGCGTCCCGTCTGGATCTTGGCAAGGGGCTGGCCTGATACGGCCGGCCCGCGCCGTCTTAGCTGCGGCTGCTGCCCCGGATTTGCAGGTTGACCGGCACGATTTCGGTTTGCTGCGGGGCGTTGCCGATGGCGGCGATGACATTGTCGACCAGCATTTCGCCGGCGCGCACCAGATCCTGCTCAATCGTGGTCAGGGTTGGGTAAGCGTAAAGGCCGGCGCGAATGCCGTCAAAGCCAACCACGGCCACAGCGTCAGGAACGTTGACACCGCGTTCCTGAAGTTTTTGCAGCGCGCCAATGGCGAACAAGTCGGTCACGGCAAAAATACCGTCAAAGCGGGTGCCCGCATCCAGCAAACCCGCAACAGCGGCCGCGCCCTGTTCCTCCTTCGTCTCGCCCTCAGGAATGGGGGCGATGATGGGGGTCAGGCCATGGTCGGCTAGGGTATTGGAAAAGCCGGCAAAGCGGGCTTCAAACTGCTGCTGCGCGGGCATGGGTGGGCCGATATAGGCGATATGACGACAGCCTTGGTCCACCAAATGGGTCGCAGCAAGCGCCCCGCCCTTTAGATTGTCGGCGCGAATTGCGGTTTCGGTGGCATAGGGCGATCCAAAGAAGACAACCGAATAGCCATCATCGGCAATGCCCTTAAAATAGCGCCAGGCATCTTCATTTTGAGAGCTGCCGATTACAATTAAGCCATCGGCTTGGCGGCTGTCTTCATATAGGCCGAACAACTGGCCCTCAATGTCCTGAAAGGACACCAGCAGATCATAGCCGCGCGCGGCGGCCGATGCGCCGATGCAGCCGAGCAAGGAGAAGTAAAAGGGGTTGATGGCCGTTGGGCCTTCATCCGGGCGGTGCAGCACGACCAGCGCAAGGGTCCGCGTGCTCTTGGTGCGGAGGCGGGCGGCGGCCTGATTGATTGAATAGTTGAGCTCTTGTGCGGCCAGAAGAACGCGCTGGCGCATCGCGGGGCTGACATTCTTGCTGCCATTTAGGGCTCTCGACACCGTCGATTGTGCGATGCCGAGCTTATAGGCAATGTCATAGGCGGTCGTCCGCCGGTGTCCGCTTCTGCTCATGCCCCCGTCCTAAAACACTTGGCCCGCGTTGGATAGGGGATAGCCAAAGCATCATGGCCTCACGCCGAGGCGAGGGGGGCTTAGGCGGCCGCCTGTTCGCGCCCCAGCGCCTGCGACTCCCGTTGAAACAACAAAGCTTGTGCAATTGTGGCGGTCAGAACCGCTGCATCAAACGGCTTGGTGATGAGGTAGGTCGGCTCTGGTCTTTGCCCGGTTAAAAGGCGCTCTGGAAAGGCCGTGACAAAGATAACGGGGACATTCATATCTTCCAGAATGTCTTTGACGGCATCAATGCCGCTGGAGCCATCGGCCAGACAAATATCCGCCAGGACCAGCTCCGGTGCTGTGTCTTTTGCCAGCTTCACGGCTTCGTCACGCGTCCGCGCAACGCCGCACACCCGATGCCCAACATCACGCAGGATCGATTTAATGTGGAGCGCAATGAGGGTTTCATCTTCGATGATCATGATGTCTGATTTGAGTTCATCTGCAAGATGGTTCCGCGCGGCCTCAACATCTGTCCTGATTACCGCTTCGGAAACATTGAGGATCAGGGCCGTGTCCGACACAGAAAACCCTTCAACCGCGGTCAGCAATAGGGCCTGGCGCGACCTTGGCGTCAAATGCGCGATCGGCCCGGCGGATTTCAGCGCAGAAATTGTCTCCGAGTGCCAGAGATGGTGAAAGATCCGATAAAGTTCCCGCTTGGGCGGATTGGCCAGATCAAATTCGTTCGGCGCCAGCAGCAAGGCTTCCAACGTTTCTCGAACGGCGGCGTCGCCCAAATGCTGTGACCCTGTGACCGCACGTGCATAGCGGCGTAGATAAGGTAGCTCTGCTGCTAAAATCGTCATGAATGACATTTGGTCCTCCCTCTTCAGGGATTAAAACATGTTCAGCAAAATAATGTTCCCGACTTGGGAACAAATTAATTCTACTCGCGTTATCGCACCACACTCGGAGCAAAAGGTCGCTTCGTATAGGGGGCAATAGAGGTGAATTTCGGAAATAAGTCAGGCATCGAAATGAATGAGGGTGGCTCGCAAGGAGAGGCATCCTCTTTGCAGGAGGCAGACGCGGCGCGCAAGCAAGTCAAGCCATCCAGCATGCAGGCGCCACTCAGCGATGATCCCGTCGGAACAGCGCTCAGGCGCCTTCATGATGATGTGATTGCAGAACCGCTACCAGATGATTTCCTGCGTCTGCTGGGCGATATTGAGCGTAAAATTGCCGGGCAGGCGGGTGACGAATGAGCACTAAGCCCAACAGGCCACCCGCCCAGCAGGATAAGGAGTTTCACGATCAACTGGTCGCGATCATTCCGTCGCTGCGCGCATTCGCACGGGGCCTGTGCGGCAATCGCGATCTGGCCGATGACATGGCACAAGACGCCATGATTCGGGCTTGGGCGGCGCGGCAGAGCTATACGCCGGGGTCTAATTTTCGGGCGTGGATGTTCATGATCCTGCGCAATCATTTTTACACCACGCTGCGTAAAAATTCTCGGATGGTTTCTTGGGATCCGGAAGTTGCCGAACGTGTTCTGGTCGTTGCGCCATCGCAGCAGGATGGGCTGAACGTGCAGGATGTGCAGGCCGCGCTTCAAAAGCTGCCGCCGGAGCAGCGCGAAGTCCTTATTCTGATCGGGGCAAATGGTGTGTCCTATGAAGAAGCCGCCGAAATTATGGGGTGCGCGATTGGAACGATTAAAAGCCGTCTGGCACGGGGCCGGGTGGCGCTTGCTGCATTGATTGAGGGGCCGTCCATTGGCGACGATCAAAAAACCGGAGAAAAGGGCAGCCGAACAGCGGTCTATTCTCCCGCTGACTGAGCATCATCGAACGGATCATCGCCTCAATTTGCGCCTTAACGCTGCGCTGCTGCTGGCAATCCTGACTGCTGTTCTGCCCGTTTCGATCCTGAGCTTTTTTCAGGCTGTCGCCGCGCGCGATGCGATGAACCTTGCCATTGAGCAGCGCTTGACTGCGTCGGCGTCTATTGTCGCCTTGCAGCAACGCGACCCTATTTTGATGGCGCGCCGCATCTTGGAAACAATGTCAGGGGATGATCGCTTCACGACCCCGCAAGCCGATTGCGCAGACCGATTTTCCGCCGCTCTGAAGGATCGGATGCCGCTTATCAGTTTTGCCAGTTGGAACGGGGAAGGGCGGCTCATCTGCGCGTCGACGTTGCCGCAACCAGCGGCCATGACCGCGCATAGATTTTGGTGGCACCGCGTTCAGAGCGAGCAAGGCTTTTTTCTCACGCCGCCGATGATGGGGCAAATTATCCGTCGCCCGGTTCTGCTTGCTGTTTTGCCAAAGCGCGAAGCGAATGGATCAAAAACGGCCCTCACGGCCGCGCTCGACCTAAACTGGATTCAGCGTTCTCTCGCAAAGGCGCAGCTATCGGAAGGCGTTGTTATCGGCATTGCCGATGCCCGCGGCCGGGTTCTGACATCGTCCGGGCCAACGGGTTTTTCCAAAATTGTCATTTCGGCCGTCGATCGCCGGGTTCAGTCGATCCAGACTGCCCAAAATACGGGCTCTTGGCTCTATGCCACCATGCCACTTTATGGGCGTGAATTGTTCATTTTCTTTGCCGAGCCGGAACGGCAGCTTTTTTCACCTGTGCGTGAACAATTTTGGATGAGTCTTACTCTGCCAATCGGGGCGATCTTGCTGAGCTGCATTGCCGCTTGGATTGCGATCGATCGGTTCGTGCTGCGCTGGTTGCGGCGCGCCGGACGTCGCACCCGCATGCTGGCCGATGGCGATTATCGACTTTACCCGAGGGACTTTGCCGATGCGCCCTTTGAATTGCGCCGCTTGGGTGAGAATTTGGACCATATGGCTGCGGCTATTGCAGAGCGGGATCTGGCTCTACGCCGCGCATTGATTGATAAAGGTGCGATGGCGCGAGAGGTGAACCACCGGGTCAAGAATAATCTTCAGATGATCACCAGTCTAGTTAGCCTCCAGGCCGCTCGCTTGACGGAACCCTTGGCCAAAGGGCTGATGCTGAAAACCTGCTTGCGTGTCGGTGCGCTCGCTTTGGTGCAGCGGCTGATTTATGAATTGGATGGCAGCGAGCGTGGGCTGGTCGATACCGAGCGGTTGTTCGGAGAACTATGTGCCCAGCTACAAGGAAATTTTCTGGGATCCTCCAATGTCGAGGTGCACTGTCAGTCTCAAGCTGGATCAATTTCTGGAGATCAGGCGGTCGCAGCGGCGCTGATCGTGGTGGAGGCTGTCACGAACGCGTTTCAGCATGGATTTCCGAATGGGCCATCGGGCTATATCAATGTGTCCCTGACAACCGAGGGCCGGGATGCCTGTCTGACAATTCGGGATAATGGTGTCGGCTCACTCGATACGTCTGAGGCGCCCGGCATGGGGCATGACATGATGCAGGCCTTGGCCGAGCAACTGGGTGGCCAGATCGAAACTTCTGAAACGCATGGCGGCGGGCGGACTGTTTGTGTGAGATTCCATATGTCCCGAACAGTCCTGATCTAAGGCCCGCCTCGCCCCTCTAATGCACGGGCGTATCGCGTCCTGATGGCGGCGCATCGCTGGCCTGCTCGGTCTTGCCCCAGTTGCTAGAAAGGCCAGCTGTCATCGATCGGGGTGTGTCGGATGCCATATCCGGCCCAGACTGCGCGCCAGCAGCCGAGGGGGTTTCTTTTCCAGCCTGATCGATCTGCGAGGCCTGTATCTTGCGCCAGACATATAGGGCGGTGCTTGTCATAGCGGCTGCCCCTAAAGCCAAGTTGCTCCAGTCGCTCCACCGCTTTTTGCTCAAGGCAATGGGATCACTCTGCGCATCCTTGTGCTGCTTATGCTTATGCTTGGAATTGGAACTGCCTTTGCCCATTGTCGCTCTCCTTCGTCGATGCGCAGAAAACATTTCGCGCAGCTTCAGGGTCCCCCGCTTCGTCCGAAAAATCAGGCGGCAACCTGAAGTTGCTCAATGGCTGCATTGCCGCCCAGATAATGGGGATCAAACCAAGCCATGCGCCGCATCGATGGCCAGTCCACAATGGTTAGCCGCCGAGAATGCAGCTCGATCAAGCGCATGGCCCGCATTTCTTGCAGCGTCCGATTGACGTGAACCGGGGTCAGTCCGGCCAGATCCGCCAGATCCAATTGGGTTAGGGGCATTTCGCATGAAGGGCCTGTCGCATGACCGACCAGAGACAAGCGGCAATACAGCTCACACAGCAAATGGGCGAGACGCTCCATCGCATTTTTGCGGCCAAGGTTGACGAGCCATTCGGCATGAATCTGCTGAGAAAATCGGGTCTGCCGCCACAAGAATTGCGTCAGGCCTGCATCGTTTCCGGCCTGTGCTTCTAATTCGCGGCGCGGGGCGCGGATCGTCTGAAGGGGGGTCAGTGCGACAACGGACTGGATCGTCCGGCTGCCATCCAGCCAGCAGGGGTCGCAGACGTCACCGGGCAGATAGAGCGCGGTGATCTGCCGCCGACCATCTGACAAGAGCCGATAGCGACCGGCCCAGCCATTATTGATTTGATGCAGATGATCTGGCCGCTCTTGGGCCCTGCCCAAATGCTGATGCTGCCTGAAGCTGCAAGAAGACCCCGACAGGCCTTCGCTAAAGCTGTTGCCCGGCATTTGCAGCACCCAGGCGTCGCGTTGTTGGTGGGCTTCGTATAGCATGTGTTATGGTCCCCTTCTCTCTGAGGGGTGAAACGCACCAGAAGGGCTTTCGTTCCCAACCTGTGTTCAGCTGTGGCTACATAGAGGATCTGCGTCCAGAAAGTCGTGCAATGACATAGGCCTGTCTTGAGG
>JBEDGC010000053.1:0-70210 GCA_041174825.1 Pseudomonadota bacterium
CTTCGGCATAGTCCGACATAAAGTCCTGCACGACCGAGCGGGCGGAGACGATGTTATCCACCAGCCCAACGCCTTGGCCAACAAAATAGGTGACGAGCGGACGGGCATCAGCATTGCCGCCTTCGGCAGATTTGGTCGCTTTGTGGATGGCGGGTTCGGCGATGAGGGACTGCATCGGCATAGGGAGTGCACCGGGGCTGTCTGGCCCTTCCCAAGCGTCTGTCCAAGCGGACACAAGCTGACGGGAATATTTGCCCGTCCGTCCCTTGGACCGCACCGTGTCGCGCGACCGTGCGGCCACCATCTTTTCTCGGAAAATCTGCGAGCATTCGCTTTCGGTCGTGGCCAGCCAGACGGACCCCGTCCAGGCCCCAGCCGCGCCCATCGCCATACAGGCCGCCATTTGTGCGCCCGTCATGATCCCACCTGCTGCCAGCACAGGCACATCATGGCCAGCGGCTTTTAGCGCGCGCACGACCTCTGGGATGAGGACGATGGTCGATACTTCGCCGCAATGGCCCCCGGCCTCTCCGCCTTGCGCCACAATCACGTCACAGCCCGCTTCGGCCAGACGCAAGGCATGCTCCTTCGCCCCGGCCAATGCGCCCACTGGCACATTATGCGCCCGGCCCATCTCAATCATTTCAGCCGGCGGCACACCCAGCGCATTCACGATCATCCGGATGGGGTGATTAAAGGCGACGCGCAAAAGCTCCATCGCCTCTTCCGGCCAAAAGGGTGGCGGTGCATCGTTACTTTGCGCGCGGGCATGCGCACCCGCGCTATCGACGCCATGTGACTTTAGGAGATTGTCGACAAAATCCCGATGCGCTTGCGGTATGCGTTCAGCGAGTTTTTTGGACGTCAAATCTTTCTCATGCTTCACGCTGAGATTCTCAGGGATCAGAACGTCGATGCCATAGGGCTTGCCATCCACATGGGCATCAATCCATCGCAGCTCCACCTCAAGCTGTTCGGGATTAAAGGCGGTTGCCCCCAACACGCCAAATCCGCCCGCTTTGGACACGGCAGCCACGACATCGCGGCAATGGCTGAATGCAAAAAGCGGAAATTCAATGCCCAATCGGGCACACAGATTATCGGTCATATTGGCCTCTCCTTTTGGGACGTGTATCACCAAGCTGATCGGGGAACACAAGCATGTCAAAAGCATCGGTTATTCTGGCGGCCCTTATTCTGGGTCTGGGACTTGGCATCCTGCTGGATAGTCAGGCCCATGGGCTGACAGAAGCGGCCGATATTGTCGGCACCTTATGGCTCAACGGCTTGCGGATGACAGTGGTGCCCCTCGTCGTTGCGCTGCTGATCACGGGCATTGCACAAACGGCCGCTGCCGCCCGCGCGGGTAAGCTCGCCTTGCGGGCCGTCATCACCATGATGGTCATTCTTTGGGCTTCTGCCACAATGGCGGCCTTTGTCACGCCCGCGCTGCTCGCCGCATTTCCGATGCCAGCAGAAGCGGGGGCGGCGCTCAAATCCGCGCTCTCGACGGCCCCAGATACGGGTGAAGTGAAACCCTTTGCCGATTTCATCCGCGCCATCGTGCCAACCAATCCGGTCAATGCCGCGGCCAGTGATGCCATCTTGCCGCTCATTGTCTTTACCACCGCCTTTGCCTTTGCCGTCACCCGTCTGCCCGAGGAGAAGCGCAGCCTGATCGGCGGCTTTTTTGAAGCAGTGTCGGATGCGATGCTGATCGTTATCAATTGGGTGCTGGCGCTGGCCCCAATTGGGGTTTTTGCATTGGCCTATGTCGTTGGGGCAAAGGCCGGGGCGGCGGCACTCGGGGCGCTGGCCCATTACGTGGCAATTGTCTCCGCGACGGGCAGTGTGGTCTGGATGCTGGCCTTTGTGCTTGCCGCAATCGGTGGGCGGCGCAACCCGATCCGCTTTTTCCGCGCGGCCATCCCGGCCCAAGCGGTGGCCATTTCCACACAATCATCGCTCGTGTCGCTCCCTGCGATGCTGCGCGGAGTAGCCGCCCTTGGTGTGCCGCCCGCAACGGCGGACCTTGTGATGCCTGTTGCCGTTGCCATCTTCCGCGCCACTGGCCCGGCCATGAACCTTGCTGTTGCGATTTATGTTGCGCATTGGATGGGGGTAGAACTGACCCCCTGGATGCTGGCGGCGGGTGTTGCCGCAGCCGCCACGACAACCTTGGGGGCCGTCAGTCTGCCCGGCACCGTCAGCTTTGTGACCTCAATCGCACCCATTTCGCTTGCTATGGGCGTGCCGGTGGAACCGCTGGCCTTGCTGATCGCGGTGGAAACCTTCCCCGATATCATGCGCACATTGGGTAATGTCACAATGGATATGGCCGTCACCACGACCATTTCGGAAAGGGCGGGCGACGCGCCGGAAAAGACCGCCGCCCATTAGCCCCAAAGAACGTTAAAGCCAGATCCAGATGCCAGCGACTGGCGCGCCAAGCATGGGGTGAACATAGGTCACCCCAAGCCAGATCAAGATGCCCAGCAGGACAACCGTGAGGCCCGGCCAGATCGTTGAGACCGACGCCCTCCCGGAAAGCTGGAGGCCAAAGGGCCAAAAGCTCGTCCGCTGCGCCCAACCCTTCCAAGCATCGCCCATCAAGGCTGCCTTTTTACGATCCTGCCCGGCAGAGCCCCCCAAAGCGAGCAGCAAAATACCGCCGGTCAGAACAAAACTGGCGGCATAAGGGGCAACTAGCGCGTGCACCAAGGCCCAGATCGCAAAGCCCCACATCATCGGATGGCGCGTAATGCGAAACACGCCATGCGCCGGACGAGCGGCGGCAGCTTCTGCATTTGGCGCGGGCAGCGCCGGATTACCAACCAGCGACCCGACAAAGAGAATGGATCCAATCAGCATCAGGCCAGAGGCAATCGCCCAAAGCCCCTCACCAGCTTGCCAAGCATAATCCCCGCGCGGCGCATCCCGAAAGGCCAGATACACCCAGCCAAAGGTCGCCAGAGACACAAGCGAATACACACCGCGAAACGGCCCTTCCCCAAGCCTTGCGACCATAAGCGCGCGCAATGGGTGCGACATCAAAAAATGCGTGCCGACAAAGGCCGACATGGCAATGATAAGGTCCTGCATAAGCCTCTCCTCTTCCTATTTTGAAAGAGTGTGCCCTTGAAGCGGCACTTAGGCTAGAAAATTTTCCGCAGGCTCACTTCGATGCGCGGGCCCACCGGGTCCAGATAGCCACGCTGATAGCGCACAGGCACCAATCCCTTTGTATCCCGCACATTTTGAATATCGTTCAGCAGATTATCAAACCTAAGCGCAAGGCGCGTGCCCTTAAGCAGGGGCACGGCCTTCAAAACAGCAGGCCGCTGATCAAAATTGATGAACATGCGCAGGTTGAGCGTCGTCAAATCTGAAAACTGCAACGCATCAGATGCGCTGCCAATGCGGACATTGGTCGCGGTTTGGTGTGCCCCATTCACCCGAAAGCCAATGCCTTTGAAAAACCAGCCGCCTTCCAGTTCCAGCGTATGGCGCGGGGCTCCGCCCGTTTGAGCAATCGCATCCCCCCCCAAGAGGTCGAGCGAAGGCGCATTGGCCGCCACATCAATTTCGTCGAGGAACTTGACATTATAATAAACGGAAACCGACCAGCGGCCACCCTGCCCGCCGCCAAAAGATCCAAAACCACCGCCCCTTGGGCCACGCGCACCCGGGCCACCGCCAGCTTGCCCGATCTGCTTTTGAAAGCTCAGGCCCCAGCGCAATTGGTCACTGCGCGTCGCCAGAAAGTTGAGGGCGCGCTGGTCAAGTGCGACCAACTGGCCTGCCGCGTTGCGCGTCACGCGCTGCGAAAAGGCCGCGTCAATGATGGGCGTCAGCGCGGGGAAGGCCGCCACGGGATCGGTACTGCGATTGCGAAAATAATTGCCCGTGAGCGTCAGGCCCTCCAGCCATTTCGGCTCATAAGTGAGGCCAAATTTCGTGTCGCGGCGCTTTTCACCACGCAACAAGGGATTGCCGCCAGAGGTGAGCGTGACCAACGCCGTTTCGCCGCGCACATAGTCATAGATCAACGCATTGGGGGTGAGGATCACCGGATCCCCCAATTGCGACGGAGTGGGAGCGGCTTCTTCCGCGACATAACTTGTCAGCAGGGTAAGACCCCGAACGGGTGACCAAGTCAGCCCATAGCCATAGCTGGTAAGCCTGCCGAAATCAGACAGATCGCGAATCCCGCCATTCACATTGATGGAAATATCGCCCAGCGCATCGGCGACAGCGCGCCTGCGGCTGGTCAATGGAATATCCAGATTGATCCGGCCGTTCAAATCGTCCCGGCCAATGGAGCCATTGGTCAAAACGCCAGATCGCGTCGATCTGCTCTCAATATCGCGGGTGTCAAAGCCCGCTGTCAGGTTGATCGTCGCAGGGCCTGCCGGAAGGGCGAGCAGCGGGCCAGTTGCCAACAGCACCGCGGTTCCAACCGACAGGCTGGACTTTGCCTCATCCCGGCCCGACAGGCTGGCCCCATTTTGATCTGTGAGGGTGGTTGTAGTGGTGCGTTGGGCACTGGCATTTGCCGTCCAATTAAACTGGGAAAGCCGCCCATCCAAAGATAATCCGCCGGAGACATTCCGAGCGCGGGTATCGCGTTCGAGAGGAACTATTGCCGCCACGCCGGTGCGCAGCCCCAAAAGCGCCTGATTATCGGTCCGATCATGCTGAAGGCTGAAAGTTGCGCCCACACCGCCGCCCAGTGCCTGATTAACAACAGCATTCAGCTTCAGCGCATCAAGCGTTGGCGACAGCGTGCGATACGCCGTTTGATCGGTTCCGCTTGCGACAATCCCCCGTTCACTCTCGAGGATTGACCCTGTGCGGGTATATTCCGCATCCAGATTTACGCGGCCCTTTTTGCCAATCCGCACAAGCCCTGTTTCAAACTCAAGGTCTGTGCGCCCGCCAGATGTCGGCCCGCCAATCTCTCCCTCCAGCGTGACGGCCTTAAAACCCGGCCGCAGGATGAAGTTGATAACGCGCTGGTCCGCGGCATAGCCATAACGCAGCGCCACATCTTCGGGCAGAATCTCGACCCGTTGAATGGCCTCGCTCGGCAAGTCGCGAAGTTCAGCAAATCCCGAAATCCGCTTACCATTGAGCAGAACAACGGGTCGGCCATCGCCACGCCCGCGGCCAGATCGGGTCTGCGCGGACAAGGCCGAGAGCAAGTCTGCCACGCTTGACACACCATAGCTTTGGATCGCCGCGCTATCGAGCACAACATCGGCGGGAATGGCAATATTGACCGATCCGGCCAGCGCGGGTGCCGTGACGATAATGTCTTGCATCGGATCAGCCGCGTCATCGGGAACCGATTGCGTGGCCCATGCGGGTGCACAGGCAGCCGATAGGGCAAGGGCCGCAAGGGCGCTTCGTGGGGAGGTGATTTTTTGTGTCATGTTAATCGCTTCGTTAAGAAGCTTTGATTGCGCTCAGATGAACAGGGGGAGCGCCGTCGGCCAGCCGGAGCCAACCAACGGCGCACTCTCAATGCTTATACGCGTCGGGAAGCGCGCCTGCGCCCGGTTGTAAATACCGATCCCGCAAGCGCTTCTGCCGGGTAGACAGCGGCTGCGCCACGCCATCGATCCAGACCTTCTCAACATTGGAGGTCGCCTCCAAAGGATCGCCATCCCACACAACAATATCGGCACGTCGACCCGCCTTGAGTGACCCAATTTCACCGCCCAATCCGACGATGGAGGCCGGAACGGAGCTGATCGCGGCAAAGGCATCGCCCCAGGACAGGCCTGTGGCCCCCGGCACCTTGGTCAGGGCAACCAGATTGCCGGCATATTGCATGCTCAACTGCGCCTGACGCGCTTCATTAGCGTTGATCATGCCAATGCCCACTTCAACGCCCGCCGCCTTCATGCGGCCCACATTGGATTGGGTGGCGGCGATCTGCTCAAAAGAATCGGGCAGATCGTTCAGCGCGGATGCCATAACGGGCACTTTGGCGGCAGCAATTTGCGGCGCCACCCGCCATCCTTCGGTCGCGCCCACCAAGACGAGGCTGAGCGTCGGATAGCTTTTCTTCAATGCCAGCACAGCCAGAATGTCAGGCGCGCTTTCGACATGCACGAACAGCTTCATCGTCCCGTTCAGAACGGGCACAAGCGCCAGCGCGTCGGGCCGCTTCAGCAGGGCATCCTCCCGGAACACACCAAGGCTTGCGTCTTTGGCTTCGGCCAGTGCGGTTTTGAAGGCCGCGATCAGGGCTGGACGCGAGCCACCGGCAAGGCGCGCGCCTGTCTCTCCAAATTCCACAAACTGGAATGCGCGAGCCTTGGTCACGGGATCAAAATCGGCCCCCGTGTCCATCACAGCGCCTTGGCCACCAAAAATGGCATTGCCCGTATCTGGCGAGACGATAGCACGCGTCACACCCGCCGCCCGATTAACGGCAACGGCCGCAACATCCGGGTTGATGGCAGGGGCAATATCCAGCGATACGTTGAAAGGCGAATTGCGCGCTTCGGCATCATTGCTGGGATCAACGGCATCAACACCGACCAAACCCAAACGGGTGAACCCCGCAACGATCCCGGGCGTGACCCATTTCCCCGTCGCGTCAATACGCGTTGCCCCAGCCGGAATGGCAATGGAAGCACCCGCCGCGACAACACGGCCATTGGTGATAATCACAACACCCTTTTCAATGGGGGCTGATCCATCGCCAATCACGACCTTGCCGCCTGTAATGGCGACCGTCTGAGCAGAAAGGGGCGCGGCGATCAAAGCGGCACATGCCAGAAGAAGATGCTTCACTTTACGTCTCCTTCGCCGGGCTGGCCAAGTTCAAAATCAGCCACGGGCCGTTTCTTGGGGTCAGCGGCATCATACATGAGCGCACCATCTATCCAGACCTTGTCCGGACGCGAATAGACAGACAACGGATTGCCGTTCCACAGGACAATATCGGCCATCTTGCCGGGCTTTAAGCTGCCGGTCTTGTCGGCAATGCCCAAGGCCTTGGCAGGATTATAGCTGAGCCATGTCCAAGCGAGCTCGTCGGAGACATCGACGCCAATGCGGCGGCCATCGGCCAGCGCCTTGGCCGCTTCCTGATTCAAGCGCTGAATGCCATTGGCATCGTCCGAATGGACAATGGCGCAAGCACCCGCCTTGTGAACCAGCGGGATATTCTCATTGATGGCGTCATAGGACTCCATCTTAAAACCCCACCAGTCCGCCCACATGGCTGAACAAATGCCATCCTTCGCCAAAAGATCGGCAATTTTGTAGCTTTCAACTGCGTGGTGGAAGGTCGAGACCTTATAGCCAAATTCCCGCGCCATATCGATGACGAGGCTCATTTCATCGGCGCGATAGCAATGGTTGTGAACCAGAATTTCACCTGAGAGAACACCCGACAGCGTTTCCATGGCGAGGTCCCGATTGACCGTCTCTCCCTTATCGAGCTTGCGCTTATACTCAACGGCGCGCGCCCAAGTCTGGCGGTTGACCGCCATATTGCCCATGCGCGTTTGCGGCATTTGCCCGCGAGAGCCATAGACGCGCTTGGGGTTCTCCCCGCAGGCCATTTTCAAGCCATAAGGCGCACCGGGAAACTTCATGCCCTGCACATTACGCGCATAGACATTCTTGATCGTGACAGAGCGGCCGCCAAAGAGATTGGCCGACCCCGGCAAAATCTGAAGCGCCGTTACCCCACCATTGGCAAGTGCACGGGAAAAGCCCGGATCTTGCGGCCAGACGCTGTGTTCTGCCCAGACTTCGGGGCGGACAGCGCCGGTTGCTTCATTGCCATCGGAATGGGCATCCACACCGGGCGAAGGATAATCCCCCAAATGCGAGTGCACATCGATGATGCCGGGCGTCACCCATTTGCCGGTGCCGTTGATAACCGTGTAGCCGTCCTTGACCGCACCACCCGTCTCAATGCCTTCCACCTTCCCATCGCGGAAATAGACTGTGGCATTTAAAAACTTCGCGCCTTCGCCATCATAAACGGTGACGTTGGTGACGGCTGTCGGCACGCTTGGGTACGCGCTATAGGTCGATGGATAGGGATCCTTGTTAAAGGCAGGGGCTTTCGCCTCTGCCTTGGCGGCATCCTTATCTTTTTTCTTGGCCAAGGCGGGTGCGGTCATGGACGCGAGCACCATCGCCGATCCTGCAAGAAGAGCGGTGAGACGCATTACTGTGTGTTTCCTTCTGCCGTGTCTTTAAGCGTATCCAAATGCATCCAGCGCTTCACGATCCGCGAGACGAGAAGAACGCCGATACCGATCGCAATCGTGATCCAGCCAATTTGTGAATAGATGGCAATTGTACCCTCTTTGCTCATTTCGCCATCATGGCCGCCGGTTGCTTCACCAATCTTGCCTGCGACAAAATTGCCGCCTGCTGTTGCAAAGAACCACGCCCCCATGATGAGGCTCGCCATTTGTGCTGGGGCCAGTCGGTTCATCGCCGACAGGCCAACCGGGGAGAGGCAGAGCTCCCCCGTTGTCTGGAACAAATAGATGAGGAAGATGAAGATGACGGGCGTCATATTCTCCATACCCACCGTCTGAGCGCCCCAGACGAGGATCAGGAACGAAAAGCCAATCTGCAACAGGGCCAGGCCGAATTTAGCTGGTGTCGATGGCTCCAGCCCCTTTTTGCCAAGCCATGTCCAAAGCCATGCAAAAATCGGCCCCAGCGCGACAATGTAGAAGGGATTGATCGACTGGAAAATGGAGGCCGGGACGCCCGCCCGATCCACATAGCGATCTGTAAACAGGTTGAGCGACCCGCCCGCTTGTTCAAACAAGCCCCAGAAAACGGGCTGAAGCGCGATTAGAAAAATGATCGCAAAGATGCGGTCCCGATCTTCCTTTTCCAATCGGAAGGCGCTGATGATGATATAGAGCAACAATGCCGCACCTGATGCGAGCAGCAATGTCCCGATCAGATTCTGATATTGGATCAGCACCCAAATAACCGCAATGGAGGCAAGGCTGAGACCGTAAAGAATCCACTCAAAAGAGATGCCGGCCATCTTCTTGGTCAAGGCTTCAGGATCTGGGCTTTCGCCCTTGCCCAGCAATAAGGGCTTGCCGAGCACGAAGACAATCAGGCCAAGCAACATGCCAATGCCTGCCGCGCCAAAGCCATAGGACCAGCCATAGGTCTCACCCAAATAGCCAGCGACCAACGTCCCGATAAACGCACCGACATTAATACCCATGTAGAAAATCGTGTAAGCGCCATCCCGCCGCACGTCCGTGCGCGGATAAAGCTGGCCAACGATGACCGAGATATTCGCCTTCAAGAAGCCAGAACCGACAATGATAAAGGCCAAAGCCGCCCAGAAGACGTTAATCGCGGCATCGCCCTGCCCGCCATCGCCTTCAACCGCCATTAGCAAATGGCCAATTGTGAGAAGAACCGCGCCAAACAGGACCGCCTTGCGCTGCCCAAGATAGCGATCTGCCAAATAGCCGCCCAGAACCGGCGTAATATAGACAAGGCTGGTATAAGCCCCATAAACAAGGTTCGCCTGCCCATCCGAAAACAGCCAATGTTTCGTCAGATAGAAAATGAGCAGAGCGCGCATCCCATAATAAGAAAAGCGCTCCCACATTTCGGCGAAAAACAGCACGTATAGGCCGCGCGGATGGCCAAATAAGGTCTTATCGTCAAATCCATTGACGGGATGTGCGGATGCCATGTTGGCGAAGCTCCCCTTTTGAAGATGATCGGGTCGGTTGACCGACCGCATAAGCGAACAAGACTAGCGGAGATTTTGAGCGTGTGAAGAAGAATATTGCGCGCACCCAAACATGGCGCACGTAAACCTGCCTTGCACAAGCCCTTGAAAAACGCAGCCAGCACGCCCCATATCGCAATCATGAGCGATACAGTTAAATGGCACGGCACGACTATCGTTTCCGTGCGCAAGGGCGGAAAAGTGATCATTGCGGGCGATGGTCAGGTTTCCATGGGTCAAACCGTGATGAAGCCCAATGCCCGCAAAGTCCGCCCTTTGGGCAATGGCGATGTGATTGCAGGCTTTGCCGGCGCGACCGCTGATGCCTTCACTCTGTTCGACCGGCTGGAGAAAAAGCTGGAGCAATATCACGGACAGCTTTTGCGCGCGGCGGTTGAGCTGGCCAAGGATTGGCGCACCGACAAATTCTTGCGCAATTTGGAGGCCATGATGATCGTCGCCGACAAGGATGTGACTCTGATCCTGACCGGCAATGGCGATGTTCTGGAACCTGTCGATGGCATTGCGGCGATCGGATCTGGCGGGAATTTCGCATTGGCCGCGGCGCGTGCGCTCATGGATTATGAACCCGATGCCGAAAAGCTTGCCCGCAAGGCGATGGCAATTGCGGCTGAAATTTGCGTCTACACCAACGACCAGTTGACCGTCGAAACGCTCGATAGCGCCGTATAGTTCCCCTCCCTCCTGCGGGAGGGGTGAAATGAAGAAGAGACATGAACACGACCCTTACACCAAAAGCGATTGTTGCAGCTCTTGATGCGCATATCATTGGCCAGACGGCTGCTAAGAAGGCTGTTGCCGTCGCCTTGCGCAATCGCTGGCGTCGACAGCAATTATCGGCTGAATTGCGTGAAGAGGTGACACCCAAAAACATCCTGATGATCGGCCCGACTGGGTGCGGCAAAACCGAAATCAGCCGCCGTCTGGCCAAGCTTGCCGATGCGCCCTTTGTAAAGGTGGAAGCCACCAAATTTACCGAAGTGGGCTATGTTGGCCGCGATGTGGAGCAGATTGCCCGCGATCTGGTCGAAGAAGCCATCCGTCTTGAAAAGGAGCGCCGCAGAGCCGCCGTGCGCGACAAGGCGGAAGAAGCCGCCATGAACCGCCTGCTCGACGCCCTGACCGGCAAGGACAGTTCAACCGCGACCCGCGATGCCTTTCGCCAACGCTTTCAGGACGGACATTTGGAAACGACCGAGATTGAGATTGAGGTCGAAAACGCGCCCAATATGCCCTTTGAAATTCCGGGCGCGCCCAATGTCGGCATGATCAATTTGAGCGACATGATGGGTAAAGCCTTTGGCGGGGCCGCCAAAAAACGGCGTAAAATGTCTGTGCCCGCCGCTTGGGCCAAATTGATTGAGGAAGAATCTGATGCGCGCCTAGATCAGGATGATGTGGCGCGTGTTGCACTCGCCGATGCAGAGGCCAATGGCATCGTCTTTCTGGATGAAATTGATAAGATTGCCGTGTCCGACGTGCGTGGCGGTTCTGTCAGTCGGGAAGGCGTGCAGCGCGATCTGTTGCCGCTGATCGAGGGCACAACCGTTGCTACCAAATATGGGCCGATGAAGACCGATCATATTCTCTTCATCGCCAGCGGCGCCTTTCACGTTGCAAAGCCCAGCGATCTTTTGCCCGAACTTCAAGGGCGGCTGCCGATCCGCGTCGAGTTGCAGGCGCTGAGCGAAGCCGATTTTGTGCAGATCCTGTCGGACACGCGCGCCAGTCTGACGACCCAATATTCCGCTTTGCTGGCGACCGAAAAAGTGACGGTGGATTTCACCGAAGATGGCATCCGCGCCATCGCCCGGATTGCGGCCGAAGTGAATCAATCGGTTGAGAATATCGGCGCGCGCCGCCTGTCCACCGTATTGGAAAAACTGCTGGAGGATATCAGCTTCAACGCGGAAGAGACGCCCGGCACGACGGTGACCATTGATGCGGCCTATGTGAATGCGCAGTTGACCGATGTCGCCAAAAATGTCGACCTGAGCAAGTACGTCTTGTAACGGAAAACCGTGCCATTTATGCTCTTGGTGTAGGGGTGCCAAGGAGAGTGAGATGGGACGATCTGGCGGCTGCCATTGCGGTGCAATTCGATATGACGTGGAAGGCGAACCCCTACATGTGGCGCTCTGCCATTGCAGCGACTGTCGGCGGAGCGCGGGCGCGCCAATGATCAGTTGGGCGGCCTTTTCGGAAGACGAATTGACGGTGACACAAGGGCAGCCCGTCACGTTTAACTCATCGGGGGTCGCGATGCGCAGCTTTTGCGGCACATGCGGAACGGGGCTGTTCTATCGCAACGCAGACATGCTGCCCGGCATTGTCGATATCCAGTCGGTGACGCTTGATGACCCAGAAGCTCTTCCACCTGACGCCCATATTCAGGCGGCTGAGCGGCTACACTGGATGGACGGTTTGGACACTCTAACCCGGTTTGAGCGTTTTCCCGGAATGGAATAACGACACATTCTGTCAACAGATCAGCAGATGTTCGAAAACCGCCATGGATGACAGGGCGCGTCCCTTGTGCAAAAAGGGCGCGCTTTGACCGATGACACCGACATTCGCGCGCAAGACGTGACCAGCCACGACGTTGCCAAGGGCGCGGGCACGACGCTGTTGGCGCGACTTGGTGCGGTCATCGAAGTGGTGGCACAGCCCGCCTATGTCTGGCTTTTCGGCCTTGCCAGTTACGGGATTTACACAGCGCTTTGGGCCGCCATCACACTCATCCAAAACATCGCAAATCTTGGCATGACCGCCGCCCTGCAACGCACCGTTCCTCAGGCCAAGTCTGAACGCGAAGCTGTCGCTGCACTGCGTGCCGCCCTCATATTGGGTGTCACCCCCTGTTTGCTAATCGCAGTTTTTGCATCGATCTTTGCCTCCAGCCTGACCCATATCTTCAACGCGGCGGACAAGGATGTTCAGCAATTGGGGCTGTTCATCACGCTGTTCGCCTGGGCCCTCCCCCTTTGGGCCTTTATTGAGGTCGCAACCTCTGCTTTGCGGGCGCGGCGTGTCTTTGGTGCTGAAATCCGCTTACGGCTCTTTTGGGAGCAAGTGGTGCGCCTGATGGCGGCCAGCGGCTTTTGGCTCGCAGGCTTTGGCACCTTATCTCTCTTCTACGCCCATTTGGCGTCGCTGCTCATCATTTCTGGACTGTGCGTCCGACTGATGGCGCGCCATTATGATCTGTCCCTGCTTGCCTCTGGCCCCGACCATCGGCCGATATGGCGCGAGACTTGGTTTGCCGGAATTTCGATCATGCCCGCCAATCTTGTCGCCCGCGCATTTAGCGACGTGCCCACGCTGGTGCTCAATGCCTTGCTGCCCGGGGCGCAAGGCGCTGTGGCTGGCGCGCAATTCGCGTTGATCCGCAAAGTGTCCTCTATTGTGCAGACCGTCCGCATTGCCTTTGCCTATGTTCTGTCGCCCCTCGCCTCGGCCGCATCGACAGGTGGCAAGGCTGCAGTCGAGCCGATTTATGCCTTTGCTACGCGCGTCTCCTTCTGTGTGGCGCTGCCGGCCAGCCTTGTCTTAATCGCGGGAGGCGAAACCATTTTGCAGGCCATCGGCAGGGGCATGGGCGGTGCCTATCCTGCGCTTGTTCTGCTGCTGGCGGCCCGGTTTGCCGAAGCGGCAACGGGCACTGCCATGCCAATTCAGCAAGTTGTGTCGCGCTATAGAAGCCAGCTTTTGAGTTCCATTATTGGGGTCATTGTGGCGGTGGTCGCCGGGTTATTGCTGCTACCAGAATGGGGCCTAGTCGGTATGTCTATCGCCGTGGCGCTTGGCCTGACGGTAACATCCGCCGTTCCTATCGCGCAACTCTTCCGACAGGATAATCTCCATCCTTTTGCGCGCCCGTTCGGCACAGTTGCTGTGCGGTCCGGGCTTGTATCGGCCTGCGCCTTTGGGTTGGCCTCTATCGCCAATATCCTGCCGATGGGCATAGCATTGCCGAGTTTGATCCTGTTGCTGCTGGTCGCTCTTTGGGCGTCATGCCGCTATGCCTTACCGATCGAAGACCGGCAGTCTTTGGGGTCAGTTGGTCGTCGACTTCGTTTCGTCTGACCGGCGCTTGAGGATCTGCTCGGCCAGCGCATGATCACTCGGTTTATCGACATCAATGGCCGCCTCGGCAAAGCGCATGGACACCAATTGTGCGGTGAGGCCAAGCCGTTTGCCCGCCTTTTCTAGCGCCTTTGCCAGACCAATGGTGCGCGTCATCGCGCGCAGCGCCAACCAGGGACCAAAATGCAAAAACAGCTTCCAAGCCTTTTTACGATCCTGCTCGGCCTCTGCCCACAGCAAGAGGGCCGCCCGCGCCGAACCAGAGGTCAGAGCGAACAAATTACAGCCCGACCAATCGCCATCGGTAAAGCGCAGCCATGTCCGCTTATTGTCGGGATAGGCGGCCTCCAGCCTTTGGCGTTCAACCATCGCAACCGCAACATCCTCCGTCGCCTCGGCCAAAAAGGCCTCGACCATATCACGCGTCAAAAGCGGGTGATCTGCGGTTGTCACTAGCACCGGCCAGCCCACATCTGCACGGTCAAGCACATCCAATATGCTGGTCGAAATACCCCGCCCGCTGGTTATAATCTCGGCCGACCCGCCGCCCGAAACAGCCTGTCGCAGCGCGTCGGGCGCCTGCGTCAGAACGATGATCCGGTCGATCTGTGGCACGCTGGCCAAGGTGCGCACCACGCGCGTGACCATCGGCTCCCCACCCACCGGAACCAGTGCCTTCCAGTCTATGCCGAAATGGCTGGCCATCGGGTCTAGGCCGGGACGTTGGCCAGCCAGCACCAGCACCGTCCAGCGGGGAAGATTATTGGTCACCTTTTTGCCTTAAAGCATGCATAAGCACCGCCCATGAACCTTGCCGTTTTCGATCTTGACCGCACTTTGACGAAGGTTGGCACCTACACGCCCTTTCTGATTTTTGCAGCCCTTCATCGTGCACCCTGGCGCCTTGCATTTCTGATGCTATGGATTTTGGCGATGAGCGGCTATGTAATTGGTCTATTGTCGCGCAAAAACCTCAAGGAAATCGGCTTTTTCCTGCTTATTGGTCGGCAGATACCAGCAGACACGCTCCAGCAACTGGCCAAGGAATTTGCCCGCCGTACGCTGGCCAAAAACATATCCCCCAGCGCGCAGGGACACATTCAGGCGGAACAGAAGCGCGGTGCCGCATTGATGCTCGCGACAGCCTCTCCAGATTTTTACGCCGCAGAAATTGGGGCCTTGCTCGGTTTTGAGATCGTCGTTGCCACCCGCCAAGCCCGTTTGCCCAATGGCGATTATAGCTTTCGGATTCAGGGTGAGAATTGCTACGGACTGGCCAAGTTACGAATGGTTAAGGCCGCCTGCGCACAGGATGCACGGCTCCGCGATCTGCGCCATTCAACATTTTATTCCGACAGCGCCTCGGATTCCCCCATGCTCTTTTGGGCCACCCAAGGCATGGCGGTGAACCCAGATCGGCGATTGCGCAAACTGGCCACACAGCAGGGTTGGCCGATCCTGGAATGCGCATGACGCAAAGGGTTTGCTTCCTCTTCAACCATGAAGATGTGCATCAAGTGGCGCACAGCCTGCCCGTTGCTCAGGCGCTGGCAGCACAGCGTCCAGATGTCCATGTCGAAGTCGCCGTTTCGTCGGCGGCGCAAGAGGCAGCGGTCGGCCAGATCATCGGACACAACCCCAGCGACGCGCGCATTTTGGTCACGCGGTTGGGCCTAAGCCCAGTCATGGACGCCGCAACCTCTGCCCTGAGCCGCATTGTCCCAGTCCGCCGCGTCGCCATCCTCGCGCGGCATTTGGATTATCTCAAATCCTTCGATGTACTTGTCGTTCCCGAATTTACGTCGACGCTTCTTAAGTCTCGGTGGCAATTGGATCGACCAAAGCTGGTCTGCATCCCCCATGGCAGCGGGGATCGGTCCGTTGGCTTTTCCGATGAATTGCGGCTGTTCGATCTGATTCTTGTGGCCGGCGACAAGACGCGCCAGCGGATGATTGACCGGCACCCGATGATGGCAGACCGCATCAAATCATGCGGCTATCCCAAATTCGATACGCTGGATCTGAACCGCAAGCCCAGACTGTTTGAGAATGATCGGCCCGTTGTCGTCTACAACCCCCATTTCGATCCGCGCCTTTCCTCTTGGTATCGGTTCGGGCAAGATGTGCTGCGCTATTTTGCCGAGCAAGATCGCTATAATCTGGTCTTTGCGCCGCATGTCATGCTGTTCCGCAAGCCCCTCCACGGATCTATGGAGCACCGGGAATTGCGCTGGCGCGGGACCGTCCCTGCCGAATTCTGCGCAATGCCCCATATGCTGATCGACACGGGCAGCGCCCGCAGTGTCGACATGACCTATACGCTGGCCGGCGACATTTATTTGGGCGATGTCAGCAGCCAAATTTACGAATGGATCATCCGGCCCCGCCCGGCAATTTTCCTGAATTCCCACGCTGCCAATTGGGCCAAGGATCCAAATTATGCGCATTGGAATCTGGGGCCCGTGCTCGATGACCTTGAAGCGCTCCCTACGGCACTCGCGGCGGCATCTGCGCCAGGAGATCACTTCCAAAAGGCCCAGGCGATGGCGCGTGACGCCAATTTTGCGCAGTCAGATAAATCAGCGTCACATCGTTGCGCGCTGGAGTTAAGCCAAATCTTGATCTAATCGTTGATTGGGCCAAATTTGAAGGATTTTGACATCGTGTATCAGACAGAAATGGCCCGTTTCGGAAAGACCCTTTTTGTTATCCGTGGCGTCTACATCTATGTGACGCTGATCATTGGTGTTGTGATTGCTTGGGCGAATAAAGATATCGGCCCCTTTGCGGATCCAGAGGCCGATCAGCTTTGGTTCTGGGCATCCCTCACAATTGCAAGCCTTGGCGCGCTTATTCGCATCAAGACATCTGGCCATGCTGCATTCGGCACGTCTGGCCGCGTTAAGGCGGCGGCTGAGGCTGCAGAACTCAACACGACTGGACCCTATTCATTGGTCCGAAATCCGCTCTATGTCGGGCGCATCATCAACTATACAGGCATTGCCATGCTCAGCGGCAGCTGGGCCTTTGCCGTTATCGTTCTCTTGCTCTCCATCCTCATTTATGAACGCATTTCGGTGTATGAGGAGGAGTTCCTGATTGGAAAATTTGGCGAGGCGCATCGCGCTTGGGCAGCAAATGTCCCTATGCTCTGGCCAAAGCTCAACGGCTGGGTGCCTCCCAAATATAAATTCTGGTGGAAACGGATGATTTGGCGGGAGCGTCAGAAAGTCTTTCTACTTGGAACGGCCGTATTCCTAAATTGGCTGGCGCGTCATGATTTTGACCTAGCGGCGCTGCCAACCGACATGACAGGCTGGATCTATGCTTGGATCACGCTTGCCGCGGCATTTGCTCTCACAGAAATTATGGGCCTATTTGGTTATTATCGGGACATGCGGTGAACCAAGAGCTTGCCCCTGTCATCGCCCTTATTGGAGCCGATGGCGCCGGAAAATCAAAGTTGATCGGCGATCTTTTGCCTCATGTCAGGCAAACCCGCCCAGCAGAAGCTGGTTATTTGGGACTGGGATCGGGGCCATTGGGACGCAAGATCAATGCTTTGCCCGTAATTGGCCCCCCGCTTGCGCGCTTTTTGAAAGCAAGGGCGCGCCAAGCGCGCGACCCAAAAGGGAAGATACCCGATTTTCTAACTGCCCTCATACTCTATCGCTATTCGCTGAAGCGCAAAGCGCGGTTTGACAAAATATGTGCGCTGCGGCGGGCCGGTATTACTGTCCTAGCCGACCGCTATCCACAAATAGAGATTGCTGGATTTTATGACGGGCCGGGGCTGTCCGCCGCGCCTGCGCGCAACCCGGTCATTGCGCGATTGGCTGCACGCGAACGCCAGCTTTACGAGGATATGGCGCAAATGCGCCCCACACTTATTCTCCGCCTGAACATCGACCTTACAACCGCCCTGCAGCGTGCGGGGGATCATGAAATAGAGCTTCTTGCCCAGAAGGTCGCGGCAACACCGACGCTGACATTTAATGGCGCTCCCATTGTCGAAATTGACGCCCGGCGGCCGTATGAGCAGGTGCTCGTCGAGGCAAAACGGGCTATAGACGCAGTGCTGAGGCAATAGACGGTCGTGACAATGTTAAGGGGCAAGCATGACAAATGAAGCGTCGCGGCTGGCGGCTGCAAAATGGGGGCTTCGGCTTGAAGACTGCAATAATGTTGGCGACTTTCGCGAATTGGCGCGCAGGCGCCTGCCCGGGCCGGTGTTTCATTATATCGATGGCGCGGCCGATGATGAAGTGACGCGCAGGCGCAATGGCGAAAGTTTCGAGCAATGCGATCTTGTCCCCAATGTCCTCGCGGGCGTTGCGGATATTGACATGCGCACGACTGTCATGGGCCGTGAGATTGCGATGCCGCTTTTCCTCTCGCCAACCGCGCTGCAACGCGTCTTTCACTGGCAGGGCGAACGCGCCGTAGGCCGAGCCGCCGAGAAGTTCGGCACGTTTTTTGGCATTTCAAGTTTAGCCACGGTGTCGATTGAGGAGATCGGCCACACCATCACCAGCCCCAAGCTGTTCCAGCTCTATATTCACAAGGATAAGGGCCTGAACCATGCAATGGTCGAGGCGTGCAAAGCAGCAAAATTTGATGCCATTGCCCTCACCGTCGATACGATTGTCAGCGGCAATCGGGAACGCTGCATGCAAACGGGCTTCACGTCCCCGCCGCGCCTCACCCCCGCTTCCGCGATTGATTTTGCGATGCACCCGCGTTGGACGCTCAACTATTTGCTGCGCGAGAAATTTGAGCTGTCCAATTTGAAGGATCATGTGGCCGAGGGGTCGCAACAGGCCATTTCCATCCAAGATTATTTCAACACCATGCTGGATACGTCGATGGACTGGTCAACGGCCGAGAAGGTGCGGGCGGATTGGGGCGGCGAATTCTGCCTGAAAGGCATTATGTCGGTGGAGGATGCGCGCCGCGCGGTTGATATTGGCGCAACGGCGATCATGGTCTCCAACCATGGCGGGCGTCAGCTGGATGGCAGCCGTGCGCCCTTTGACCAATTGGCCGAGATTGTGGATGCCGTTGGCGATAAGATTGATGTCATTTGCGATGGCGGCATCACGCGCGGCAGCCATGTGTTGAAGGCACTTTCTGTCGGGGCCAAGGCCTGTTCAGGCGGGCGGCTTTACCTTTATGCGTTGGCCGCAGCCGGCCAACCCGGGGTCGAACGGGTGTTGGGCAAGCTTCAGGCCGAAATAGATCGGGGAATGCGCCTGATGGGTGCGCGGTCGGTGAAGGATTTGACGCGCGGTAATCTACGCTGGCGTTGATCCATCCGCTCAGGGAGCGAAACGGACCATCCTGTCGCCAGCGAGCACATGAATGGCCACAATCCCGCCCAAGGGCTCTGATATTGCTGGGTCCGTTGCCGCCATGCCGCCGGTAAGCGCACCGAACGACGGCAGGATCAGCTTTGAGCGCCCCTCGACAAAGCAAGGTCGCGTCACGCTGCGTCCGCGCGCCATGCTGCGATGCTTAGGATGAAAATGACCCGACAACTCTGGTCGGGTCTCAGCCGCATCCGCCTGATGCCGGAGAATGAGGCCATCCAACTCTGCCACCTCAACAATATGGCCGCCGATACTGGCGGGCAGATGGGCGTCATGATTGCCGGTGATCCATGTCCAGCTGACCGACGTCGTTAGCCGGGCGAGCAATGCCAGCGCATCGGGCAGCAGCCGTGACGGGCCATGCGGGTCGTGGAAGTTATCGCCCAGACACCAAAGCTCTTGGGTTTGGGTCTGCTCAACCAGCTTCGCAACATCTTCGAGCGTCGCAAAGCTATCATGCGGCGGCAACATCTGACCGCGCGCCGCAAACCAGCTGGATTTTTCCAAATGCAGATCAGCGACGATCAGCGCCCGCCGCGCAGGCCAAAAGAGCGCACGCCCCCCTGCAACCTCAAAATCCTGCCCCCCAAAGGAGAGCGGCGGCCTCATGCCTCGGTCGCAGGCTCCTCGCCCGCATGCTCAAACCAGGCCTCAACCGGGCCATTTAGCTTGATGAGCAATGGCCGACCCTTGCGGTCAACCGTCTTCCCCGCCTGCACCCGCACCCAGCCTTCCGCTATGGAATATTCTTCCACATCTTGGCGCTGGATACCGCGAAACTTAATGCCAACGCCACGACGCAGCGCGTCAGCGTTGAAATGCGGGCTCGACGGATCAATCGAGAGGCGATCAGGGGGTGTATCAGTCATGGCGAGGCCATGCCCCAAAGCGGACCCAAGTGCAACTTTGGACGTGCAGGAAACAGCCCGCTTGTCGTTTGCGTTTTTTCGGAATAGCCTTGGCCTCGAAATCGCATTGTGATGCGGCAAAGAGAGGGGTTTGATCAATGGCGTTGCGGGCATATTTGATTGCGGCTTGGCTGGTTCTGGCGATTTACACCGGGCTGGTCATTTCCGACCATGGGCTCAATCTGTTACCCATCTTTTTTGCCGACATGGCCAAAATGGGCTGGCCGGGCCAGTTCAACCTCGATTTCATGATTATGCTGACGCTCTCTGCCCTGTGGACGGCTTGGCGCAATGGCTTTTCACCGGCCGGCCTTGGGTTGGCGATTATCGCATTTTTTGGCGGCGCTGGCTTCTTACTGCCTTACCTGTTGATCCTCAGCATTCAAACCAAGGGCAATGTCCGGCATATGTTGACCGGGCGACGCTAACCTAATTTGCCACAGGTGCCGGAACAGGCGGGGGCGTGGATTTACCCCGCAACGCGTCTATCTCTGCCTGCCGGCGGTTGAGATAATAAGCGCGCAAGGCGGCATAGGGATCATTTGACTGAGACCGCAGCCGTTGCAGCTCGTCATCAAATTCGGCGCGATCATCGAGCGAGCTCAAAACACCTGCTGGGAAAGCATAATAAGGATTATTGAACGGCTTACCCACGCCAATGGGCAGCAGCATCAAATCCATAATCCGGCCCGTCACATCCCGAAGCGTCGTCGGCCCGATAAAAGGCAAATACAGATAGGGGCCGGATTTCACGCCATAATAGCCCATCGTATAGGCAAAACCATTGACCCGACGCGGCAGGTGGAACGGCTTTTTCTTCGCCACATCAACCAGTCCGGCCAGCCCGATGGTTGAATTGACCGTAAATCGTCCTGCAGTTTCCATCGCCTTCCCCGGCTTTAACTGGAGCAAGAAATTCACGAAGATGATCGGCTCGCCAATATTGGAGAGGAAGTTACGAATGCCCGATCGAAACGGCCCGGGGATTTTCTCTCGATAGGCAATAGCAACCGGACCAACAAAGGCTTTGTCCACCGACTGGATGACCTCAAAGCTGGTTTCATTGAGATTTTCGAGCGGATCGGCGGCAATGGCGCGCCGTTTCGCTGTCACCACAATATCTTCAGGCGGCGCATCGGCAAGCAAAGATGGGGGAGCCGAAGACAAGGTCACATTGGTCGGCGCGTCGGCAGGAGGAGGCGCGGCGTCTTGCAGCACAGGGTCTGCCGCGACGCTGGTGCCAGCCAAAGTCAGAGCCAAAAATGATGCCGTTACGCTCAAAACGCGTCCTTCCAGATGGGTTTGGCGGCTTTTTGAAAATCAGGCTGCGCCTGTAAAGCCTTTCAATGGCCCGTTTCTCTAGCTGATCCAAGGTGATTACGCACCCCCTATACACATTGCCAAATAGGCATGGTGTCAGAAAATCGACACAGGGCGTCTCATGACCATCCTTTGTCCCCGCCCGGCAACGCGTGCCGCCGCCCTGTCTGCGCTTAATGCCTTCCTCCCCTATGCTGGGCGCGCCTATGCCGCCGAGCGGAATTATGATCTTGGACCCGAAGATCGGCACAATATCTCCTGCCTTTCCCCCTATATCCGCCTGCGGCTGATCACCGAGGAGGAGGTCATCCGAGCTGTGCTTGCCCGCCACAGCTTTGCGGATGCGGAGAAATTTGTTCAGGAAGTCTTTTGGCGCACCTATTGGAAGGGCTGGCTGGAAATGCGGCCCAGCATCTGGCGGGATTGGACCGCCGACCTGACTCAGTTGGACGCCGACGCCCCCAACGTGAAAGCAGCAACAGAGGGCCGAACGGGCATTGATTGTTTTGACAGCTGGGCGCGCGAATTGATCGATACGGGCTATTTGCACAATCACGCACGCATGTGGTTTGCCAGCATTTGGATCTTTACGCTCGGCCTACCTTGGCAATTAGGGGCGGCCTTTTTCCTGCGGCATTTGCTCGATGGCGATCCAGCGTCCAACACCCTGTCTTGGCGCTGGGTGGCGGGCCTCCAGACCTTGGGCAAGACTTATCTGGCGACGCCCGAGAATATCGCAACCTTTAGCAAAGGGCGGTTTCAGCCCGGCCCTCTGGCCCACCGCCCCGGCCCGCAGCCTGTGCCAGCGCCGCCGCCCAGCGCCCTTCCAGTTGCAGATGCTTCACCCGCCGGGCCGACGCTCCTTTTGTTAACGCAAGAAGATTTGCACGCCGAAACGCTGCCGCTGGGAAAGGCGGAGATTGTCGGCATCGCAGCCCTTGGGCCCCAAAATGAGACTGTCAGCACGATCGTCGCAGGCTTTAGGGCCTCCGCGCTGGAGGATGGCCTGCACCGGGCCGCCGCTCATTTCGGCGCGCCGATCCTGACCGGCGATGCGCTGGCGCTGGCCCATCAATTGGGCGTCTCGCAAATCGTGACCGCCTATGCGCCCATCGGACCAATCGCGGATCAGTTGACGGCACTGGCAGAGGCTGGCTCTGCTGAAGGTGTCACGCTCCTTCGTGTCCGGCGCGGATGGGACACGGCCGCATGGCCACATGCGACCAAAGGCTTTTTCCCGTTTCGGGAGAAAATTCCCACGCTGCTGCCCCGATGACGCTCCAGATTCTCTGGTTCAAACGCGACTTGCGACTAGACGATCATGCCGCCCTGCATGAGGCAGCGCGCCATGGGCCGGTTTTACCGCTGGTGATGATCGAGCCCGATTATTGGCGCTTGCCCGATACGTCCTTTCGCCAATGGGCGTTCTGGCGCGGCTGCATTGACGATCTGGGCAATGCCATTGCGGCACAACAGGGCAGTCTGATGATCCAGACCGGCGATGCCGTTCAGATTTTTGAGGATCTGCGCCGAGACTATGGCCCTTTTACGCTCTGGTCGCATGAAGAAACGGGCAATGGGTGGACATATAAGCGGGATCGGCGCGTCAAGATCTGGGCAAAACGTCAGGGCATCATTTGGCAGGAACGGCGCAATTTTGGCGTCGTCCGTGGGTCAAAGGTCAATCGGGATCGCTGGGCGGGACAATGGGAGCGCCTCATGTCTGCCCCAACTTTGCCCCCGCCCAAGGTGGACTGGGCGGCTGCCGTTTCATATCCTCTTCCGGCCACACCGGGCCTCGACTTGGACGATGATGGCATCCGGCATTTGCAGAAACCGGGTCGGGCCGCGGGGCTCGATCTTCTGGATAGCTTTCTGAACAAACGCGGCCAAAACTACACTCGGGAAATGTCCTCTCCCGTCACGGCGGAGGAGGCCTGTTCGCGCCTGTCCCCCTATCTGGCTTATGGTGCGCTTTCGATGCGCGAAGTTCTTCAGGCTGCTCAAGGCCGGATGGCAGACCTCCACATTAGCGAGGTCGCCGGCCGAACCCGCTGGGCGCAGGCCATGCGCTCCTTCATCGCGCGCCTGCATTGGCATTGCCACTTCATCCAAAAACTGGAGAGCGAGCCGGCCATTGAACGCCACTCCTTTGCCCGCATTTATGAAGGCATGCGGCCCAACCCAGCCAATCCAGACATGATGGCAGCTTGGGCCGATGGACGAACGGGCTATCCCTTTATCGACGCGGCTATGCGCTATCTCACGGCCCATGGCTGGATCAATTTTCGCATGCGGGCCATGCTCATGTCCTTTGCCACCTATGATCTGTGGCTGCCCTGGCAGGAAGCAGGCCTGACGCTTGCGCGCAAATTTGTTGATTACGAACCCGGCATTCACTGGTCACAATGTCAGATGCAGTCTGGTGAGACGGGCATTAACACGGTGCGGGTCTATTCCCCCGTGAAGCAAGGCCATGATCAAGACCCAACGGGCGACTTTATTCGACAATGGGTGCCTGAACTGGCCCATCTGCGCGGCCCGCTGATTCATGAACCCTGGCGGCTTGGGCCAGAGGCAGCACCAGATTATCCCCGCCCCATCGTTGACCACAAGACAGCCTCCGCTTTTGCCAAGGAACAGATTTTTGCTCGCCGCAAACGTGCCGATGCGCGGGCAGAAGCCTCTGCTGTCTTTCAAAAACATGGATCGCGTGCCGGGCCAAGGGCACGCCGGGGCGCAACTGCTCGGCGCACGCGCGCGACGGCCAAGGACGCGCAAATGACCTTTGACCTCTAGCGGGCTGATTGAGCTAGCAAATCAACAACTTCATTTGGGGAATGGTGGAGCCTAGGGGAGTCGAACCCCTGACCTCTACACTGCCAGTGTAGCGCTCTACCAGCTGAGCTAAGGCCCCAATAGGAGGCGCGCCTTTATGTCAGGCGCGCCCCGGTTGCAACCCTAAGGTTGCGGTTATGCGATCAATTTTCGTCGTTGGCTTCGCTGGTGTTGACACCCAGATCATCATCGCCGCCCAAATCGACATCGTCATCGGGCGACGGTTCTGCTGCGTCATCAACGTCCAGATCCAGATCCGCACCCAAATCTGCGTCGGCTTCCACCACGGCACCGGCCGCGGGAGAGGCTTCTTCAAAAGGAAGCGGTTGTTTCGATTTCAGAACTGGTTCCGGGATCCAAGCATAGCTGCACGAGATGCAGGTCACCGGATCATCCTTGGTCAGATCATAAAAACGGGTCGCGCATTTCGGACATGTACGCTTGGTACCCCATTCAGGCTTCACCATCAGACTTTAAGCCTTTCAAACTAGAAGAATCGCTGCGCTGTGGAACATGTGTCCCAAGCAATCGGCGCGCGCCTTGCCATAGCGCAGCGCCGCTGTCAAAGACACGAACGCTATGGCCCATCCCATTTCCCCTGCCCCGCTCTCCTTTGCCGCGTGCAGCGGCCTGTCTGGCCGCATCCGTGTTCCCGGTGATAAATCCATATCGCACCGGGCGTTGATGCTGTCCGCGCTCGCCATTGGCGAAAGCGTGATCGAAGGGCTTTTGGAAGGGGAGGATGTGCTGGCAACGGCCGCGGCGATGCGGGCCATGGGGGCGCAGATTGCGCGCGGGGATGACGGCATTTGGCGCGTCCATGGTGTTGGCGTCGGGGGGCTGTTGCAGCCCGAAACGGCGCTCGACATGGGCAATAGCGGCACCTCCACGCGATTGCTCATGGGCCTTGTCGCCAGCCATGCGATCACCGCCACCTTCACCGGGGATGCCTCTTTGTCCAAGCGGCCAATGGGGCGTGTGACAGACCCTCTGGGCCTGATGGGTGCAGACTTTACCTGCTCCCCCGGCGCGCAAGGCAACCAATATCTGCCCATCATGGTGCGCGGCGCCTGCCCGGCTGTTCCCATCACCTATCGCCTGCCCATGGCATCGGCGCAGGTGAAATCGGCGATTTTGCTGGCCGGACTGAACACACCCGGCATCACGACGGTGGTCGAACCCATCCCGACGCGCGACCATAGTGAGCGGATGCTGGCGGGCTTTGGCGCGAAGGTCGATGTATCGATAGATGCCGAGGGCGCACGGGTCATCTCCATTCATGGGGAAGCGGAGCTGACGGCGCAGCATGTGGTCGTGCCCGGCGACCCCTCATCCGCTGCCTTTCCCATGGTTGCTGCCTGCCTTGTTCCGGGGTCTGAGGTGCGCATCGACAATATTGGGATGAACCCAACCCGGGCCGGGCTGATCCATGTGCTCAAGTCTATGGGCGCGGACATCACCCTAGCTGATGAGCGGATCGTCGGCGGGGAACCGGTGGCAGACCTGATTGTCCGCCACGGGCCGCTGAGAGCCATTGAGACCGAGGCGGACATCGTGCCTTCTATGGTCGATGAATTTCCGATCCTGTTCATCGCAGCCGCCCTCGCAGAGGGCAAAAGCGTCTTTCGCGGCCTTGAAGAATTGCGCGTTAAAGAGTCTGATCGCATCAGCGTGATGGCCAAGGGACTGGCCGCAATTGGTGTCGCGGTCGAAGAGCTGGAAGATGGGCTGATCATCCAAGGATCGGGCGGCGCGCCATTGGCCGGCGGCGTGACGATTGCGGCCGAGCTTGATCACCGCATCGCCATGAGCTTTGCCATTGCCGGGCTGGTGTCAAAACAGCCAGTCACAATTGACGATATGAGCCCGGTTGCGACCAGCTTTCCAACCTTTGTTCCCATGCTGCAGGAACTGGGCGCGCGATGATCATTGCCGTGGATGGTCCCGCCGCCTCTGGCAAGGGCAGCATCGCCCGAGCCTTGGCCGCGCATTATGGCCTGCCGCACCTCGACACAGGTCTTCTCTACCGCGCAGTCGGCGTCGCAACCGTCCGCTCTGGCGGAGATCCGGATCAAGAGGCCGATGCAGCCGCCTGCTGCGATATTGAGGACGCGCTTCTGGCCGATCCGGAATTGCGCAGCGAAGCCGCAGGCGCACTGGCATCGCGCGTCTCGCAACATCCGGCGGTGCGTGCGGCCCTGTTTGCCTATCAGCAAGACTTTGCCCATCAAAAAGGGGGCGCCGTTCTAGATGGGCGCGATATTGGCACGGTGATTGCCCCAGATGCGGATGCAAAGCTGTTCATCACGGCATCGTCCGACGTGCGGGCAAAGCGGCGGCATTTGGAAGATAGTCATGCCGATTACACGGACATTCTCGCCGACATTTTGGCGCGCGATGCCCGCGACTCCGAACGCAGTGCCGCCCCCCTGCGTCAGGCAGAGGACGCCGACTTGCTAGATACGTCGGATATGACTATAGCCGCCGCCGTCCAGCGGGCGATTGCGCTCGTGGAGGCCCGGATTCGGCGCTGAGCAGCGAACGCGCGCTCCCCCATTTTCGCTCCCCCACGCGTACAGCCGCTCAATGGATGCTGCAGTCACATGGGGTGGCTGGGGCAGTCTGGCCAAAAGACCTCTGGAAACAACCAGATGGCCGGAAATCTATATGATTGGAAACCTCTAACATGGCATCAACCGCCAACCCGACCCGCGACGATTTCGCGGCTCTGCTCCAAGAATCTCTCGGGAATGCAGAAAGCCTCGACGGCCGCGTCGTCAAGGGCACTGTCACCGGAATTGAAAACGACATGGCCGTCATCGACGTTGGCCTGAAGTCGGAAGGCCGCGTCGCCCTGCGCGAATTCGCAGCCCCCGGCCAGAAAGCCGATCTGAAGATTGGCGATGAAGTCGAAGTTTATGTTGATCGCGTCGAAAATGCACAGGGCGAAGCCGTATTGTCGCGTGACCGCGCCCGTCGCGAAGCGGCTTGGGATGCGCTGGAAGCGCAATTCGGTGAATCCACCCGCGTTGACGGCGTTATCTTTGGCCGCGTCAAGGGCGGCTTCACGGTGGACCTGGGCGGCGCTGTCGCCTTCCTTCCCGGTTCGCAGGTCGATATCCGCCCCGTGCGCGACGTCACCCCGCTGATGGACATTTCGCAGCCCTTCCAAATCCTCAAAATGGATCGCAAGCGCGGCAACATCGTTGTCTCGCGTCGCGCCATTTTGGAAGAAAGCCGTGCAGAAGCCCGTTCTGGCCTGATCCAGAATCTGGCCGAAGGTCAGGTGATCGAAGGCGTGGTCAAGAACATCACCGATTATGGTGCGTTCGTTGATCTGGGCGGCATTGACGGCCTGCTGCACGTCACCGACATCAGCTATAAGCGCGTCAATCACCCGTCCGAAATCATCAACATTGGTGATACGGTCAAGGTGCAGATCATCCGCATCAACAAGGACACGCAGCGCATTTCGCTCGGCATGAAGCAGCTGGAAAGCGATCCTTGGGAAGCGGTTGCCGCGAAATACCCGGTCGGCGCCAAGCTGACGGGCCGCGTGACCAACATCACCGAATATGGTGCCTTTGTTGAACTCGAAGCCGGCATTGAAGGCTTGGTCCACGTTTCAGAAATGAGCTGGACGAAGAAGAACGTGCACCCCGGCAAGATCGTTTCGACCAGCCAGGAAGTCGATGTCATCGTCCTTGAAGTCGATGAAGAAAAGCGTCGTATTTCGCTTGGCCTCAAGCAGGCGGCTTCCAACCCGTGGGAAGCATTCAGCGCTGCCCATCCGGCGGGCACCATCGTCGAAGGCGAAGTCAAGAACGCGACCGAATTCGGTCTGTTCATTGGCCTCGATGGCGATGTCGACGGCATGGTTCACATGTCCGACATCTCTTGGGGCATGTCCGGCGAAGAAGCGCTCGCGCTCCACAATAAGGGCGACATGGTCAAGGCCGTGGTGCTCGACGTGGATGTCGAAAAGGAGCGTATCTCGCTTGGCATCAAGCAAGTCGAAAAGGGTGGCGCACCTGCGGCAGCCGCCAGCAGCTCTGGCCTGTCAAAGGGCAGTGTCACGACCGTCACGGTCGTTGGCATCAAGGATGGTGGCCTCGACGTGCAGGTTGGCGACGATGGCGCCATTGGCTTCATCAAGCGGGCAGACCTTGGCCGCGACCGCGACGAACAGCGTCCCGACCGCTTCCAGGTTGGCCAGAAGTTCGACGCCATGGTCACCGGCTTTGATCGCTCAAAGAGCCCGACCTTCTCTATCAAGGCGATGCAGATCGCCGAAGAGAAGCAGGCCGTGGCCCAATATGGTTCGTCCGATTCGGGCGCATCCTTGGGCGACATTCTTGGCGAAGCGCTGAAGGCACGCGACACCAAGAAGTAAGTCTTGCCGCGAAAGCGAAACGAAAGGCCCGTCCTGCAAATGTGCAGGGCGGGCCTTTTCTTTTGCCAAAAACGGAAAATTTCCTATATTCAATATGTTACACGAAATTTTCTGACTCATTTTCGCAATGGGTATAAAGTCTTGCACTTTGCATCATAATGGTAGTAATTTTTGCCACTATGGCTGGTGAATAAAGAAGGGATGTTGGCATGATACGGTCGGAACTGGTGGCAAAGATTGCCGAGGAGAATCCTGGGCTGACCGCCAGAGAAGTCGATTCGATTGTCGAATTGTTTTTTGAGAGCATCGCTGAGCAACTGGCCCAAGGGGGCCGGGTTGAACTTCGTGGCTTTGGCGCTTTTTCAACGCGCGGCCGCGATGGGCGTCAGGGGCGCAACCCCCGAACCGGTGATCTTGTCGATATTCCCGCCAAGAAGGTCCCCTATTTTAAGCCGGGCAAGGAAATGCGGGCCCGACTGAACGTCGGCTAAGCGCGTCCCTTCCGCTTTGCCCTTGACGCAAGGCCTGCTCTCGCCGATGCGGGCCGCATGCGGACGTGGCGAAACCGGTAGACGCAGCAGACTTAAAATCTGCTTTCCCTTGGAAGTGCGGGTTCGAGTCCCGCCGTCCGCACCAAAACAGTGACGTGGGCTTTTTGGCGCGCTATCCAACAGATAATGGATCGGTCACGTCTTTCTCTCTTGCTCATCCCGCTCCTGATCGGCGGATGTTCTGACAGCAATCAGGGCACGATCACGCTGAGCGTGATTGGCGGTGAAGCCCGCGCAGGAAACCCGAATCGCCAGACGCTGGATGCCCCGGCCTTGGCCATGACGGGGGCCTTGATGCAGGGTCTGGTGCAATTTGATGCGCAAGGGGAAATTGAGCCGGCCCTTGCCGAACGCTGGATGGTCACCGACGATGGCCTGAGTTACATTTTCCGCATCCGCCGCGCGACATGGTCGGATGGCGCACCTGTGACGGCCGCCCAAGTGGCAAAGAGCTTGCGCACCTCCATTGCAGCGTCCAGCCGCAATCCGCTGAAGCCCATGCTGGGGGCGGTGCGAGAAGTCCTGCCCATGACAGAGTCAGTTCTGGAAATCCGCCTGTCTGAGCCACAGGCCGATCTGCTGAGCCTGCTTGCCGATCCGCGCATGGCGATCATCCATAAAGGGCGTGGCACTGGCCCCTATCGGCTTCATCGATCATTTCCGAGTGCAAAATTGCTGCGCCCTGTTTTGCCACCGGGGGCCATCGACGCCAGCGAAGAGGCGGCCCGAAAGGGCGAACGGCGCATTCGCGGGGAAACCGCCGCCCGGGCCGTCGCCCGATTTTCTATTGGCAATGCCGCCCTCGTTCTGGGCGGGCGCTTTTCCGACTATCCTCTCGCTATAGCCGCCGCGACACCGGCACGCACTGTGCGGATAGACCCTGTGGCGGGCGTTTTTGGCCTCATCCCAGCGCGCCGTGACGGTCCAGCAGGAAACCGCGATATTCGCCAAGCCCTCGCCATGGCGATTGATCGCGCAACGCTTGTTCAGCAATTTGGCGCAAGCAGCTGGACCGGCTCAGAGGCACTTATGCCCGGCGGCCTGAGCCAATATCCTCAAGCCCTGCCAGATTGGGCATCCTTGACTATGGATCAACGGATCGTTGCCGCGCGGCAACGGATCGAACAACTCCCTGATGCCCAAAAGCAGGTCCGTATTGCCATGCCCAATGGCCCCGGCGCGCGGCTGCTCTTTGCCCTGCTGGCGCGGGATTGGCAGCGCATCGGCATAACAGCCCAACATGTGGGCCCATATGCGGCAGCGGATTTTCGACTGATGGACGATGTCGCTCCCACATCCAGCCCGCTCTGGTATGTGGCGCCCTTCGCCGCCTGCGCAACAACGCCTCTGTGCAGCCCAGAAGTTGCCAACAGCCTGACGCAGGCACGGCGCGCACGCGCAGACGATCGCGCCGCCTTCTTCGCCGAAGCAGATAAGGTCATTGCAAGGCAGCAATTATTCATTCCAATTGCGCGGCCGTTGCGCTGGTCACTGGTCACGCCCAATCTGGCTGGCTTTGCAGAGAATGCGCGCGCCATTCATCCGCTCAACAGGCTCGCGAGCACGCGCAACTAGCAGATGCCGAAGAGGCTCCTATATTGAGCATAAGGAGCAAGACATGGCACAACATCGCAAAAGATTGTCCAGCGCAGAGGCAGCAGCCGTTCGGCGGCGCGTCGAGGCGCTGGAACGGGTGATGGAGGGTCTGTTCACCATACCCGGCACCCAACAGCGCGTTGGGCTGGACGTGTTGATGGATGTGCTGCCCATTGGCGGTTCCGCCGTTGCTGCACTGATCGGCAGCTATCTGGCTTGGGAAGCCCGCAATCTCGGCATGCCCAAATCCGCGCTCGCCCGCATGGCCGGCAATATCGGTGTCGATGCCCTTTTGGGGGCGATTCCCATCATCGGGGTGATCCCCGATCTGTTCTTCCGATCCAACAGCCGCAACCTCAAACTCATCAAGGCACACTTGAACAGGCACCACCCATCAACGGTGACGATTGATCAATAGGGGGATGACCCCTTACGAGACCAAGGCCAGCCTTGGGCTCTCGCCAGCAGACAGGGTGACGCTTTCAATTCCGTCGATCGTTTCCATCCGGGCGGCGAGTTCAGCGTCGAGGGCGAAATTGCGGCCGAGGCGGATTGTGGCGCGTTCGCCTGCGTCCAGCGCGGCCTCAACGAGGATTTCGCCGCGCCCGCCGCCTTCGGTGCCGAGCAGGGTCGCAAGCGCCGCGAGGGCGGTGGGGCTGGCGGTGCGGACGATGGCTTTTAGGCGGCTGTTGGCGGCCAGCCCTTCGAGCGGCTGAATGCGCTTGATGGTGATGCGCGGCGTTTCATCGCCGGGCTGGCGATCCAGCTCCACCGTCAGCAAGCCGCATATATTGGCCTTGGCCGCTTCTTCCAGATCCTTGGCGGTCAGCTCATCAAAGCAGCTGGCAATCACCTGTCCGGTTGGATCCGACATGGCGATATTGGCATAGCGCCGCCCGCGGGCGGAGGTGCGCCAGCGCACATCCTCCACCAGCACAGCCATAACAGCGCCCGTGCGCCCGCCATCGGCGGGGGCGGGTTGTGCGCACAGAGCTGCAAAGGTGCGCGCGCCATGCGCCGTTGCGACATGGCGATAGCGATCCACCGGATGGGCGGAAAAGTAAAAGCCGAAATACTCCCGCTCTTGCGTCATACGTTCGGCCAGCGACCAATGCATATTGGCAGGCAGCTTCACCGCCTCCACCTTATGCTCATCGCCACCGAACAGGCCGCCCTGCCCGCTTACCCGCGCCGCTTCCGCCTCTGCCGCAACGGCGAGCAGCGTTTCAGCAACCGCATAAACACCCGCGCGATTGGTCTCGAGCGCATCAAATGCGCCCGCAGCGGCCAAGCTTTCAATCTGACGACGGTTGAGCAATCGCGCGCTAATTCGATCAGCAAAATTATCGAGCGACAGGAACGGCCCATTGGCCGCGCGTTCGGCGACAACCTGCTCCATCGCGCCTTCGCCGACGCCCTTGAGCGCGCCCAGCGCATAGCGCACCGCCAAGCCGTCTTCGACCGGCTGCACTTCAAAATCAGCGCCGCTTGTGTTGATGCAGGGCGGCAGCGCTGTCACGCCCAGACGCCGCATATCATCCATGAAGATGGAAAGCTTATCGGTGTTGGAAATATCAAAGCTCATCGATCCGGCAAAAAAGTCCGCCGGGTAATGCGCCTTCAGCCAAGCCGTCTGATATGCGAGGAGGGCATAAGCGGCAGCGTGCGATTTGTTAAAACCATAGCCTGCAAATTTATCGATCAAGTCGAACAGCTCATTGGCTTTGGCGGCCTCAATGCCATTATGCGCAGCACAGCCTGTGACAAAGGCTTCGCGCTGGGCATCCATTTCCGATTGAATCTTCTTGCCCATGGCGCGCCGCAGCATGTCTGCGCCGCCAAGCGTATAGCCGGCCAGCACCTGGGCTGCCTGCATCACCTGTTCCTGATAGACAAAAATGCCATAGGTTTCAGACAAAATGCCTTCGAGCAGAGGGTGGGGATATTCAATCGGAACCCGCCCGTTCTTGCGATCTCCAAAGAGCGGAATATTGTCCATCGGCCCGGGCCGATAGAGCGACACGAGCGCGATAATGTCCCCAAAATTGGACGGGCGCACCGCCGCCAGCGTGCGGCGCATCCCTTCCGATTCCAGCTGGAACACCCCGACCGTATCGCCCTTTTGCAGCAGCGCATAAACCGCCGGATCATCCCAACTGAGCGTATCCAAATCTGGCCGATCCCCGGTCCGCTGCTCAATAAGATCCAGCGCGCGTTGAATGACCGACAGGGTTTTGAGACCCAGAAAATCGAATTTTACGAGGCCCGCCCCTTCGACATATTTCATATCAAATTGAGTGACGGGTATGTCGGATCGCGGATCGCGGTAGAGCGGGACGAGTTGATCGAGCGGACGATCCCCAATCACCACGCCGGCGGCATGGGTGGAGCTATGGCGCGGCAGGCCTTCCAGCTTCATCGCCAGATCAAAAAGCTGCCGCACCTGAAAGTCCGACTTATACTCGCCAGCCAATTCTGACACGCCGTTGAGCGCGCGATCCAGCGTCCAAGGATCGGTCGGGTGGTTGGGCACGAGCTTTGCCAGACGATCAATATGGCCATAGCTCATCTGCAGGACGCGGCCCGTATCCTTGAGAACCGCGCGCGCCTTCATCGTTCCAAATGTGATGATCTGCGCGACATGATCGCTGCCATATTTCTGCTGCACATAGCGGATGACTTCGCCCCGCCGGGTTTCGCAGAAATCGATATCGAAGTCGGGCATGGACACGCGTTCGGGGTTGAGGAAGCGTTCAAAGAGCAACCCCAGCTTGATCGGATCAAGATCGGTAATCGTCAGCGACCAGGCAACGACTGACCCAGCGCCAGACCCACGCCCCGGCCCGACGGCGATCCCCTGTTCCTTGGCCCATTTGATGAAATCAGCAACGATCAGGAAATAGCCGGGAAAGCCCATCTGGACGATGACATCCAGCTCAAACTCCAGCCTTTGGGCATAAACATCCCGATCTGCATCGGGGATCAGCTCCAAACGCTTGGCAAGACCGGCCCGCGCATCAACACGCAGCTGATCCGCTTCCCCCGCCTTATCCCCAATGGTCGGCAAAATGGGATCGCGCTTGGGCGCCATCACGGCGCAGCGTTGCGCCACCACCAATGTATTGGCGAGCGCTTCGGGCAGATCCTCAAACAGCCGCTGCATATCCTTGGTTGGCTTCATCCAAGCATCGGGAGAGCTTTTGGCGCGGTCTGTACTCTCCACATAGGCGCTGGCAGCAATGCACAGCATGGCATCATGCGCGGAATGAAAATCTGCCTCGGCATAACAAGCTGGATTGGTCGCCACGATCGGCAGATCATGGGCATAAGCGAGATCAAGCAGCGCCTCTTCCGATGCGCCTTCCACCGGATCGAGCCGACGCGAAATTTCAATATAAAGCCGGTTCGGGAAAATCTGCTTGAGCGCGGCGAGATATTCTTCGGCCGCCGCCGGTTGATCCTCCGCCAATAGTCGACACAGCGCGCCTTCTCCGCCTGCGGTTAAGGCAAGCAAGCCCTGAGCATGGCGCGTGAGCAGATCAATTGTGACATGCGGCGGCTCTTCAATTGGGCGGCCCAAATGCGCGGCAGACACGAGCGCGCACAAATTATGATAGCCCACCTCATCCTGCGCATAGAGCGCCAGCCAATCATAAACTGGGCTGGCCCCCGCGGGGCGCCCCGGCCGCGCGATAGAGAGCAACGTGCCGATGATCGGCTGCACGCCGGCTGCCTTACAGGCCTCTGAAATCTGGGGCGCGGCATATAGCCCATTGCGGTCGCACAGCGCGACGGCGGGAAAGCCCAATTGCTTTGCGCGCTTGGCAATATCCATAGGGCTGATCGCGCCTTCCAGCATGGTAAAGGCGGAGAATACGCGCAAAGGCACGAAGGGCGAAAAAGACATGGCCAAACCTTAGGCACGACCCGTCAGGATGTTAACCGATTCGGCTGACGATGTTGGGGATAAATCGTGAAAGCTCAGAGGAGCTTTTCAATATCCTTGGCAAGGCTTTCCGGCTTGTCGGTCGGGGCATAGCGAGCCACGACCTTGCCGTCTTTGTCGATCAGGAATTTGGTGAAATTCCACTTAATGCCCTTGGTGCCCAGCACGCCCGGCTTTTCGGCCTTGAGATAGTCATAAAGCGGGTCAGCCTTATCGCCATTGACCTCAATCTTCGCCATCAGCGGGAAGGTGACATCATAGGTCAGCGAGCAGAAATTCTGAATCTCCTCCGCATCGCCCGGCTCTTGCGCGCCAAATTGATTACAGGGAAAGCCAATGACGGTCAGACCGCGTGGACCATAGGTCCGCTGCAAGGCCTCAAGCCCCTGATATTGCGGGGTAAAGCCACATTTGGATGCGGTATTCACGATCAGGATCGGACCGCCCTTGAAATCGGCCAATTTCTGGTCCGACCCATCCGGCTTCTTAACGCTAAAGTCATGGACGCTCATTGCATTCTCCATCGGCATAGGGGCGGCTCAGGGAATTCGGGCTAGGCGGCGTCGCCTGCCATCTCCTTCGTCTTTTTGGTATAGACGCGCACTGGCTCCTTGGTGCCGGCGACAACATCCTTGTCGATCATCACCTGATCAACCTCATCCATCGACGGCAAGTCGAACATGGTGTCGAGCAAAATGCCCTCAAGGATGGACCGCAGACCGCGTGCACCCGTTTTGCGCTCAATGGCGCGCTTGGCAACCGCCGTCAGGGCGTCGTCGGTAAAGTCGAGCTCCACCTCTTCCATCTCAAACAGCTTTTTATACTGCTTCACCAGCGCGTTTTTCGGCTCGACCAGGATCTTGACGAGTGCGTCAACATCCAGATCTTCAAGAGTTGCGATGACGGGCAGACGGCCGACAAATTCCGGGATCAAGCCGTATTTCAGAAGATCTTCCGGCTCGCTCTGCTTGAGAATATCGCCGGTGCGGCGTTCATCCGGCGCAGACACATGCGCCCCAAAGCCAATCGACTTGCCCTGAAGTCTGTCTGCAATAATCTTTTCAAGGCCCGCAAAGGCCCCACCGCAGATGAACAAGATGTTGGTCGTATCGACCTGAAGGAATTCCTGCTGCGGATGCTTGCGTCCGCCCTGTGGCGGGACGCTGGCAACCGTGCCTTCCATCATCTTGAGCAGCGCCTGCTGCACGCCTTCGCCCGAGACGTCGCGGGTGATGGAGGGGTTTTCGGCCTTGCGGCTGATCTTATCAATTTCATCAATATAAACGATGCCGCGCTGCGCCCGCTCCACATTATAGTCGGACGCCTGAAGCAGCTTCAGGATGATATTCTCAACATCTTCCCCAACATAGCCAGCTTCGGTCAGGGTCGTGGCATCCGCCATAGTAAAGGGCACGTCAAGGATGCGGGCCAGAGTCTGCGCAAGCAACGTCTTGCCGCAGCCTGTTGGGCCGACGAGGAGAATATTCGACTTGGCAAGTTCAACATCCGCGCCCTTCGCGCCGTGGTTCAGCCGCTTATAATGGTTGTGGACCGCGACCGAGAGAACACGCTTCGCCTTGGGCTGACCGATCACATAATCGTCCAGAACCTTGCAGATCTCCGCTGGAGTGGGGACGCCGCCATCTTTTTTGGAAACAAGGGCTGTCTTTGTTTCTTCGCGGATAATGTCGTTGCACAAATCCACGCATTCATCGCATATGAATACGGTTGGCCCGGCAATCAGCTTGCGGACTTCATGCTGCGACTTTCCGCAGAAAGAGCAATAAAGCGTGCTCTTGGTATCGCTGCCGCTCAACTTGGTCATCAGAATCTTCCCGCCACAATCGTGGCTATGTTACAATCAGATTTCTTAGCGGCAATGGCTTAATTTGAGCTGTCCAGCTGAAAAGCCGGACTTAGCCTTGTGCATCTTCCGCCGGAACCGGACGCTTATCGAACACTTGGTCGATCAAGCCAAACTCCTTGGCTTCAGTGGCGGTCATGAAGTTATCCCGCTCCATCGCCTTTTCGATCGTGTCCAAATCTTTGCCCGTATAGTTGGAATAGAGCTGGTTCATACTGGCGCGAATCCGCAGAATTTCTTGCGCTTGGATGGCAATATCCGTCGCCTGGCCCTGTGCTCCCCCCGAAGGCTGGTGGATCATGATCCGCGAATTGGTGAGCGCAACCCGCATGCCCGGCTCACCTGCAGAGAGCAGAAATGACCCCATAGAGGCAGCTTGCCCAACGCAAACGGTGCCAATTTTCGGGCGAATATATTTCATTGTATCATGGATGGCCATTCCGGCTGTCACCACGCCACCCGGCGAGTTGATATACATCCAAATGTCCTTTTTCGGATTTTCCGACTCGAGGAACAGCAGCTGGGCCACAATGACTGAGGCCATATTGTCCTCAATCCCACCCGTCACAAAGACGATGCGTTCCCGCAGCAGGCGCGAATAAATGTCAAAACTCCGCTCCCCACGATTGGATTGTTCGATAACGATGGGGATCAGCGCGTCGTGCGGATGCATGGACAGTCCTTTACTTTAAGTCTTGCTCTCTATTTCGGCCTCACGCCGGAAAGTTCAACCCCCTGCAGAAGGAGGGGGCGTTTTACCAATAGCATAAAGGCGGGCGGTTGGACCCGTGTAAACCGGTCTTAGCCATGAGAATGCCGCCGGCGGGGCCTCTGCTTCCCAAATCCAGACATAATCAAATCGCTCCCTTGGAAGGTAGCGCAGGAAGGTGCGAACGCGAAATCCGGGGCAGCCAAAGGCCGGATTGAACAATTCAACCGACCGCGAGTCGTTAAACCCTTGTCCCTCATTGTAAATTGGCCGCATCAAATGCTGGCCGGGAATGTCCCATTGTGTGTTCACAAAGGCGTGTCGACGGACAATGGCCAGGCTGGGCGCGTGATTACGCCCGGCCAGCGGCCAGACCCCACATTCACTGCTATGCGCCAGCACCGCAATGCGAGCCCCCATGGGAACGCGGTCAAGTGCCGCCAGATCCGCCTCAATTTCATTGCCCCGCTGGATCCAGCCAATGGACGTTTCCCCCACGCGCACCAAAAAAAGGAGCGCACCGCCCAGCGCGATCGTCCGCGCCATTTTGGGCGGGAGACTGCCCACCGCAAGAAAAGCGATGATCAGCAAGGGCGCGTAAAGACGCACATCGGCAAAATAAGAGCTAAGAATGGTCGAGGGGAAAATGATGGAAACAGCAAGCAAGCCGAGCGCCGCCCACCGAAGCCCCGGATCGCGGCCAATGCGACGATCCGCGTGCAGCCAAATAGCCAGCAAGACCACAAGCACGACCGACGCAATGTCAAACCATTCCAGCTCGGCCCGCAGCAGATAGATGAGCCCGTGGAGCTTTTCCCAAGGCCACCAGCCTTCGAAAAGGTCCCCACCGCCTTTGGTCGCCCGCCAAATCATCATGGGGAGTATTGGCGAGGTCCAAGGCAGCATCCGCCCGACAAAGGGCAAGAGCCGCCGATCCCGCGCAAATTCTATACCCGCAATCAGCAGACCCAATATGCCCCAAGCGGATGTGTGGCACAGCCAAATGATCAGGGCTGCGACGAAGGCAAAAAGTGAGCGAACCCACATAGGCATGTCGCGAAGACGCACCCAGCTGGCCGCAATGTGCAGGGCAAGCCCCACCCCCAGCCAATAATTGACGAAGCCATGGTTGAAGGTGAAGGACCAGATCAGCAAAATGGCGAGATAGGCTGGCGCTGGAACATGGCCATGCACCGCACGGGCCAGCCGGTATATCCCCATGACAGCAATGGGCGGGATTAGGGCCGCAATCAGATAGGCAGCTTGTTCTGTGCCAAGGATCGGGCCGAGCCAGACCATCAAAAGATCAACGCCCAGATTTCCGGTAATATGCCAATCAAAAGCATAATAACGCGACAGCCAAGCATCGCCCAGATTATTCATGACGTGATAGCGGCCGATATGCGTGAATAAATCAGGCAGAATGGGCAGCGGCGCGACCAAAAAGGGCAGGGCAGACGCGATCGCGAGCAGCAGCCAAATGACCCGCTCAGTCGCAGGCTTGAGTTCAAAAGAGGACATACAGGCGCGCTAGCCCGTCACAGCCAGATAGGCCAGCCGCCGCATTTCACGCCGCCCCCGCACAACCGTATCGAGGATGAGGCCGCAAAAGCCGTTGAGAAAGGCCAAAACCATCATCCCCGTTGCCAAAATTGCGGTTGGAAAGCGCGGAACAAGGCCGGTTTCAAAATAGGTGATAAACAGAGGAATGCTGATAACGATTGCGGTGAGCGCGAAGAGCGCGCCAATCAGGCCAAAAAAGGCCAGCGGCTTTTCAATCCGGAATAGGGTCAGGATCATCCTGAGAATGCGCCAGCCGTCGCGATAGGTGTTGAGTTTGGATTCCGACCCTTCCGGGCGCGCGGCATAAGCGGTCACGCATTCAGCCACGGGCATCCGAAGTTCCAGCGCGTGGACGCTGATTTCGGTTTCGATCTCAAAGCCTTCGGACAAAACTGGAAAGCTTTTCACAAAGCGGCGGGAAAACACACGATAGCCCGACAAAATGTCGGTAAAGCTGCGGCCAAACAGCCAAGCGAGCATGCCGGTCAACAGCGCATTGCCAAGACGATGACCACGGCGATAAGCGGCCTCCACCTCCGACTTGCGCGCGCCTACGACCATATCGAGCTGGTCATCTTGCAATAGAGCAATCAGCTTTGGGGCGGCGGCGGCTTCATAGGTCGCATCGCCATCAGCCATGACGTAGATATCGGCATCAATATCGGCGAACATCCGGCGCACGACATTGCCCTTGCCCTGCATCCGCTCTGTCCGGACGATCGCACCCGCGGCCCGCGCAACCGCAGCCGTGTTATCGGTGCTGTTATTGTCATAGACGTAAATCGTCGCTTGCGGCAGCGCTGCGCGAAAATCGGCAATGGTCTGCCCAATGGCCGCTGCCTCATTATAGCAGGGCAGCAGGATGGCGATCTGCGGCTGCTGAGTAGTGATCATCTCTGTGCCCCCGTGGCGAACCTCTCGACGCGCCCGATTAATCCCGCGCAAGCCGCGCTGCAATCCATGCCGATACCATCAATTGCAACTGATGATAGAGCATGATCGGCAGCACGATCATGCCGGCTTGCGCTGCTGGAAACAAAATGCGCGCCATCGGGGCCCCTGTGGCAAGGCTTTTCTGCGCCCCGGAAAAAAGCAGGGTGATGCGATCTTCCCGTTTGAGGCCAATCATCCCGCCCAAGGCCCAACTGCCAAATAGCGCCAGCGCAAGAAGCCCCGAGACGACCAGCATCAGGCGCACCAAATCCATCCCATCCAACCGACCCCAAAGACCATCAATCACCGCCGCGCTGAAGGCGACATAGACGGTCAGAATAATCGTCATTTTATCCAGTCGGCCGATCCACCCTCGGTTGCGCTCCGCCCAGGCCGCGAGTTTGAAGCGGGCCAGCTGTCCCAAAGCAAAGGGGAGAAGCAGCAAGACTGCAATGCGCCCAATGGCGCTGAGATCAACCGCCACGCCCTGCGTGCTGGCCAAGGCAGTGAGGATCAGCGGGGTCAAAATGACGCCCGATAAATTGGTAACGGCGGCGGCAATAACAGAAGCCGCGACATTGCCCCGCGCCATAGAGGCACAGGCAATGGCCGACTGAACCGTAGACGGAAGCGCACATAAAAACAGCACGCCCAGCCAAAGCCCCTCAGGAAGCAAGCCCGGCGCACCGCGTGAGGCTGCCAGTCCCAAAAGCGGCATCACCGCAAAAACAAAGCCCAGCACCGCCAATTGCAAGCGCCAATGCCGCATGCCGGCCCAAACCGCCTCATGCGCGATGCGCAGGCCATGAAAGAAAAACAGGCTGAAAATGGCCATGTTTGAAATGCCAGAGGCAATCGCCATGCCCTGCCCGTGCGCGGGCAAGAGCGTGGCAAGGCCGATTGTTGCCATCAACAACAGCAAAAAACGGTCGGGAAAAAGGCGGCTCAACATGGCATTGCCCTAGCCGACCTTGTCGCATCGCACAAATTGGTCTAGGGACCCGCCCGAACCGCAACTTTCCTCCATTTTTCCGAGATATGCATGAGCCTCCGCAATGTGGCCATTATCGCACACGTCGATCATGGCAAAACCACCCTTGTTGACCAACTGTTCCGCCAGTCGGGCACTTTCCGTGACAATCAGCGCATCGAAGAGCGCGCGATGGATTCCAACGACCTCGAAAAGGAACGTGGGATCACCATTTTGGCCAAGTGCACCTCGGTCGATTGGGAAGGCACGCGCATCAACATTGTGGACACACCGGGCCACGCCGACTTTGGCGGCGAGGTGGAACGCATCCTCTCGATGGTCGATGGCGTTATCCTGCTGGTCGATTCATCCGAAGGCGCAATGCCGCAAACCAAATTTGTGACGGGCAAGGCGCTCGCCCTTGGGCTGCGCCCGATTGTCGTCGTCAACAAAGTTGATCGCCCGGATGAGCGCATTCAAGAAGTGCTCGACGAAGTGTTTGATTTGTTTGTTTCGCTCGATGCGACCGATGAGCAGCTCGACTTTCCCGTGCTCTATGCCTCTGGCCGCAATGGCTATGCCAATACCGACCCAAGCCTGCGCGATGGCACGCTGACGCCGATGTTTGAAACCATTGTGCGCCACGTTCCGGAACCCAAAGCAAATGTGGACGGGCCGTTCAAATTCCTCGTGACCCTGCTGGATCGTGACAATTTCCTTGGCCGCATCCTGACCGGCCGCATTGATAGCGGCACGTTGAAGGTCAATATGCCGATCCACGCGCTCGACCCCGACGGCAATGTCGTGGAACAGGGCCGCGCGTCCAAGATCCTCGCCTTCCGCGGGCTGGAACGTGTTCCTGTGGACGAAGCGCAGGCGGGGGACATTGTGTCCATCGCGGGCCTGACAACGGCAACGGTCGCCAATACAATTGCCGACACCAGCGTGTCAGACCCCATTGCTGCCCAGCCCATTGATCCGCCGACGCTCTCCATGCGCTTTGCCGTGAATGACTCGCCGATGGCGGGCCGTGAAGGCACCAAGGTGACCAGCCGGATGATCCGCGATCGTCTGTTCCGCGAATCTGAATCCAATGTCGCCATTCGCGTCACCGAAAGCGCCGATAAGGACAGCTTTGAAGTGGCCGGTCGTGGCGAGCTTCAGCTTGGCGTGTTGATCGAAACCATGCGTCGCGAAGGCTTTGAACTGGGCATTTCGCGTCCGCGCGTGCTGTTCCGCGAAGAAAATGGCCAGAAAACAGAGCCTTATGAAACTGTCGTGATCGACGTGGATGAGGAATATTCGGGCAATGTCATCGACAAGATGAACCTGCGTAAGGCGGAAATGACGGATATGCGCCCCTCTGGCGGTGGCAAGACGCGCATCACCTTCTCGGCACCTTCACGCGGCCTGATCGGCTATCACGGGGAATTCCTGTCCGACACGCGCGGCACGGGCATTATGAACCGTCTCTTTGAAAAATATGGCCCCCATAAGGGCGTGATTGAAGGCCGCAAAAACGGCGTTTTGATCTCCAATGGGTCTGGCGAAGCCAATGCCTATGCGCTTGGCCCGCTGGAAGATCGCGGCATCTTGTTCGTTGCTCCGGGTGAAGCCTTGTATGAAGGCATGATTGTGGGTGAAAATGCCAAGACGGATGACCTTGAAGTCAACCCGATGAAGTCAAAGCAGCTCACCAACTTCCGCGCGTCGGGCGGCAAGGATGATGCCATCCGCCTCACCCCGCCCAAGCGGATGACGCTGGAACAGGCGATTGCCTATATTGATGATGATGAGCTGGTGGAGGTGACTCCCAAGAACATCCGTCTGCGCAAAACGCATCTCGACCCGCATGAACGCAAGCGGGCCAAGCGCTCCTCCAGCGGTGTCTAATTTGGGCGCCCCGCAGGCCTCTATGGCGGCGGGGCTGCCCCGTTTGCATCTTCTGGCCGCTCTGCTTGTCATGGCGGTCTGGGGATCAAATTTCGTGATTATCCGGATCGCGCTGGATAGCTTCCCACCGCTCTTGCTGGCGGCGCTGCGCTATACCTTCGCCTTTTTCCCGGCCGCCCTGCTGCTCAAACGACCCAACGTGCCGTGGCGCAATTTGGCCGCCTATGGCGTGTTGATCGGCGGCGGGCAATTTGGCTTGCTCTTCATTGCGATGAAGGCGGATATTACACCCGGCCTCGCCTCGCTGGTCGTGCAGACACAGGTGATCTTCACGATCCTCTTCTCGCTCCTCTTACATAAAGAGCGGGTTCGCCTGTTTCAGATAGCGGCCCTCGCACTGGCGCTTGCTGGGCTGGGTGTCATCCTGACGCACACAGACGGCCATACGACCCCGCTGGGCATTGCCCTTGTCATTGGAGCCGCGATCAGCTGGTCAAGCGGCAATATGGTCTCGCGCGCGGCGGGCCAAGTGAACATGCTGGCTTATGTCGTCTGGGCCAGCCTTTTTGCGATCCCCCCGCTCTTCGCGCTCGCCTTTCTGATGGAAGGGTCTGATAAGATTTTCCAAAGCTTGGCACAGGCCGGCCCCGGCCCCTGGGCGGCAGTCGCTTGGCAAGCGGTGGGCAATACAATGTTCGGCTACGGCATTTGGGGCTGGCTGCTCTCCCGCCATCCGGCTGCCCAAGTCGCGCCACTCGCGCTGCTCGTGCCCGTATTCGGCATGATGTCCTCCACGCTCATCCTTGGGGAACCCTTACAGGGCTGGAAAATCATGGCGGCCCTTTTGGTGATGGGCGGGCTGATGATCAGCATCCTCTGGCCGCGCATCGCGGCGCGGTTCAGCCGATAATCCAGCCTTAAAGCGCCGCTTCCAACGGCTCCAGCGCTTCAGAGGCGGTCAGCCATGCGGCTTCGGCTTTCTCAAGCGCGGCGGCGATTTCGGCGCTGCGCTTCATCAGCTCGGTCATCGTCATCTTGGCATAGCGGGGCTCGGCGGAACCGGGTTCGGCCATGGCCTGATCAACCGCCCGGCGCTCGGCGGTCAGCCGCTCCAGCTCTGCCTCTGCATCGCGGGCGCGTTTGCGCATCTCCTGCGCCTTTTCGCGCGCTTGGGCCGCGGCCTTACGGTCACCCTTTTTGTTGAACTTGCCGCCTTCCGCCTTGGGCTGGTTTCGCCCAAGGATCAGGTCGGTATAGTCATCCATAGAGCCGCTAAATTCCACCGCCGTGCCATGATCCACCAGCACCAGACGATCAGCCGTCAGCTCCAGCATATGCCGATCATGGCTGATGAGCACGACAGCGCCTTCATAGGCATTGAGCGCCTGCACCAGCGCCTCCCTGGCATCCACGTCCAAATGGTTGGTTGGCTCATCCAGGATGAGCATGTGCGGCGCTTCGCGCGTGATCAGCGCCAACGCCAGCCGGGCACGTTCCCCACCGGAGAGTTTCCCAACCTGCGTCGTCGCCTTAATGCCCGAAAAGCCAAAGCGGCCAAGCTGGGCGCGGACAGCAGCGGGCGTAGCACCCTGCATCTGGCGGGTCATATGCTCCAGCGCGGTATCCCCGCCATCCAACTCCTCCACCTGATATTGGGTGAAATAGCCAACCCGCATCTTGCCCGCTTTTGCGATCTCTCCCTCCATCGGGGCAAGCTGGGCCGCGAGCAGACGGGCAAAAGTGGTCTTCCCATTGCCGTTGCGCCCCAACAGCGCCAGTCGGTCATCCGGGTCCAGCCGCAGGTTCAGCCTTTGCAAGATGGGCGTGCCTTCGGTGTAGCCGACGCTCGCCATATCCAGCGTCACCAAAGGTGGGCGCAGCGCATCTGGATTGGGAAAGTCAAACGACAAGGTCGGGTCTTCGGCCATCGCCGCAATGGGCTGCATCTTGGCAAGCGCCTTGGCGCGCGATTGGGCCTGCTTGGCGGTGCTCGCCCGTGCGCTGTTGCGGGCAATATAGTCCTGCAATTTCGCCCGCTGTGCATCTTGCGAGGCTTTGGCCGCCGCCAATTGCGCGGCGCGTTCTGCCCGTTGCCGTTCAAAGGCATCATAGCCGCCGGGGTAGAGCGTCGTCTTCCCATTTTCGAGGTGGAGGATGTGATCCACCACATTGTTCAAAAGATCGCGTTCATGGCTGATCACCACCATCATGCCGGGATAGCTTTTGAGGAAACTTTCCAGCCACAAGGTCGCTTCCAAATCCAAATGGTTTGACGGCTCATCAAGCAGCAGCAGATCTGGCTGGGAAAAGAGCAGGGCGGCAAGGGCAACGCGCATCTTCCACCCGCCCGAATAGCTGTCGAGCGGCAGATTCTGCATCGCATCATCAAAGCCAAGGCCAACCAAGATACGTGCCGCCCGTGCGGGCGCTGCATAGGCATCAATGGCAAGCAGCCGCTCATGCACTTCGCCCAGACGATTGGGGTCTTCGCAGGTCTCCGCCTCAACCATCAGGGCGGCTCGCTCGGTATCGGCGGCCAGAACCGTTTCAATCGGGGTCGATGTTCCGCTGGGGGCTTCTTGCGCGATATAGCCAATGCGCGTGTTGCGCGGCATATCCAGCCGCCCCTCATCTGGGTCAAAGCTGCCGATCAGCACCTTCATCAGCGTGGATTTGCCCGCGCCATTGCGCCCGATCAGCCCAATACGGCTGTTCGACGGCAAGGCAGCCGTGGCGCGATCGATAATTGTGCGCCCGCCAAGGCGCACGGTGATGCCGTCAAAGTTGAGCATGATGCGCGGCCCCTACATCATATTGGCCGAATGCGCGATGCGGTTTTGTTGGGGGAATGTGAAAAAGGGCGCGCGCGCTGATGTGGCCTTGAGGCGCGCTCAATTTGGCACGCGGCCAAATGCGGCAGGGCTGAGATGAGGACACCCATTGCTCAACAACATTGACGACACACGCCACCGCGCTGCAAAAGCGCGTCAGAGCGACAGGCGCGCAGAAAATGGGTTCCAACTTTTCATGATCTCCATACTTGATCTCTTCCGAATTGGGGTCGGCCCCTCAAGTTCGCACACTGTCGGGCCAATGCGCATCGCCAAGCGCTTTCTCGATGATCTCAGCCGGGCGGGCCATCTTGATGCTGTCGAGCGCCTCCATGTCCAGTTTCAGGGGTCGCTCGCCCTGACAGGCACGGGTCACGGATCAATTGACGCCTGCATTTTGGGGCTGTTGGGGCAGCTTCCGGACGAGCTAGATCCCGACGGCGTTGAGGATCTGCTGCGCCCCGTCCGTGCGGGCAGGTTGCGTCTTATCGGGCAGCGCGACATTGCGTTTGAGGCGAAAAGCGACATCGAACTCGCATGCGACCTTATCCCCGAATTACATCCAAATGGCATGCGCCTGCGGGCCTATGCCGCAGACACCAGCGTGATTGCGGATGAAACTTGGTACTCAACAGGTGGCGGCTTTATCTCAAGCGAGCACCAGATGCGCCAACCCGCACCCGATGATCTGGTGACAAACCGCGCAGCCCCGCCCCTGGCCTTTGGCTCCGGCGCAGAGCTGCTTGCCCATTGTGCGCAGAGCGGGGTCGACATCGCGGCTGTCGTGCTGGCCAATGAGGGGGCATGGCGCCAAGAGGCAGAAACATTTGCCGGGATCGACGCCATTGCCGCCGCCATGGGCGACTGCATCGACCGGGGGTTGCACCGCGAAGGTGCGTTGCCCGGCGGCCTCAATGTCCGCAGGCGCGCGCCTGAGCTATGGCAGAAACTGGCCAGACAAGGCGGGGCCAATGAGGCAGAAGCCCTATTTGATTGGCTAAATGTGTATGCAATGGCCGTGAATGAGGAAAATGCGGCAGGCGGCCGGGTGGTGACAGCGCCCACCAATGGTGCGGCCGGCATCATCCCCTCTGTTCTGCGGCATTATTGCACAGGCGATGCAGACGCCCTTCACAAGACGCGCAAGTTCATCCTAACAGCGGGCGGGATTGGGCGGCTCTATAAGCAGCGCGCCTCCATTTCTGGGGCAGAGATGGGATGTCAGGGAGAAGTCGGCGTCGCCTGCTCCATGGCCGCAGCTGGCTTGGCCGCTGTCTGGGGCGGAACCCCGGAACAGGTGGCCGCCGCGGCCGAGATTGGGATGGAGCATAATCTCGGCCTCACCTGCGATCCGGTCGGCGGGCTCGTTCAGATCCCCTGCATTGAGCGCAACGCAATTGGTGCCGTAAAGGCCGTAAACGCGGCGCGATTGGCGGTCGGCAGCCTAGAGACGCCCAAAGTCTCTTTGGATCAGGTGATTGAAACGATGCGCCAGACCGGCCTCGACATGTCGAGCAAGTATAAGGAAACAAGCCTTGGCGGGCTGGCCGTCAATGTCGTTGCCTGCTGAGGCATTGCACCAGCCCAAGTTTCAAAATGCGATCAAACATGCGGACGTCGTAAAGCAGCCCTGAGTGCCGCCTCATCGAATGTCTTGGATAAGTTTTCTCTCGGAAAACTGGAGCGGGCGAAGGGATTCGAACCCTCGACCCCAACCTTGGCAAGGTTGTGCTCTACCCCTGAGCTACGCCCGCTCTGGCGTTGGCGCTGGAACTCGTCCTGCGCGGGAGCCGGGCTGTTACCAGCGGCCTGTGCGCTTTGCAAGCCCGGTATCGGCATTTTGTCCCATCTATGACGCGCTTTTTGGGTTGTGTCCGGGCGCGGCCTCCCCACATAGGGGGGTGTAAGGCAATGAGGGAGTGAAATGGTGGCAACTCTGGGCATGAGCGCGCAGGATAAAGAAGCCGTGGAGGCGTTTCGCCGCGATGTGATTGAGCCGTCGATGACGTCGCTCGTCATCCTCGATTTCTGGGCGGACTGGTGCGGCCCGTGCAAGCAGCTGACGCCCGTGTTGGAAAAGATCGCGGCGGACTATGCCGATAAGGGCGTGATGCTGGCCAAGGTCAATGTGGATGAGCAAAAGCTGATTGCCGCGCAATTCCGCGTCCAATCCATCCCCACCGTCTATGCCGTGTTTCAGGGGCAGTTGGTCGCCGACTTAACGCAATTTCGCACCGAAGCGCAGATCACCCGCGCGCTGGACCAGATGTTGCAGCAATTGCCGATTAAGGGCGCAGCGCAAGAGCAGGCGATGGAGATTGAACCCCTGATTGCCATGGGCGACGCGGCTTTGGCCGGGGGCGATGCCGCACGCGCCATTGGCATTTTTGAACAAATTGTGGAGATGGCACCGGACAATGCAGACGCCCTGTCTGGCCTTGCCCGCGCCTATATTGCCGCTGGACAAATGGACGCGGCAGAAGGCTTGCTCGCCGCGCTCACCGAAGAGCAGCGCAAATCCCCCGTGCTCACGCGCGCCGCCTCTGCCTTTGCTTTGGCGCAGGATGCAAAGCCGGTGGATGATCTGGCGGGGCTGAAGGCGCATGTGGTGGCCAATCCGGAAGATCATGCCGCCCGCTTTGACCTGTCCGGCGGGCTGATGGCTGTGGGCGACCGGGATGGCGCGGCAGAGGCGCTGTTGGAAAGCATCCGGATTGACCGAAGCTGGAATGATGGCGCGGCGCGGGCGCAATTGCTCAAGCTGTTTGAAGCCATTGGGCTGGAAGACCCTTGGGTAGCCGCAACCCGGCGCAAGCTCTCTGCGGTGCTGTTCGGATGATGGTCGATACGCTCACCCGGCTGTGCGTCTTTCCGCTTGGCGGGGCCGTGCTCTTTCCGCGGATGCACATGCCGCTCCATATTTTTGAGCCGCGCTATCGCGCGCTGGTGCAGCATGCGCTGGCCAGCGATCAGCGGATCGGCATGATCCAGCCGCGCGGTGCGGGCGATCCACCCCCGCTTTTTGATATGGGCTGTGTTGGGAAGATCATCCATGTCGAGGCGCTGGACGATGGCCGCTATAATGTTGTCCTCGAAGGCCAATCCCGCTTTCGCTTGGTCAAAGAACATGATGTCGCCACCCCCTTTCGCCAGGTTGAAGCGCAGATTTTGGCGGATGAAGATCATGACGCCCTTGGCCTGATGGAACGCGCGAGCATTGAGCAAGAGGCGCGACGCTTTGCCGATCGTCAAGGCTATGCCGTGGATTGGGAAGCCGTCACGCGTCTGGATGATGAGGCGTTGGTCAATGGCATTGCCCAAATTGCGCCCTTTGATCCGGCGGCAAAACAAGCCTTGTTGGAGGCCCGAAAGCTGGAGGAGCGGGCCGAGCTGATCGTACAATTGCTGCAATTTTTCGGTCGGCATGACGGCGATGATCGGGTGACCCTGCAATGATCGACCCCGTTCTGCTGGACAAGCTGGTCTGCCCGATCACGCGGACAGCACTCGTCTATGATGCAGAGCGGCAGGAGCTGATCTCAAACGCGGCAGGGCTTGCTTTCCCGATACGGGAGGGGGTTGCGATCATGTTGGTCGAGGAAGCCCGGCCCATTGCGGCCGATGTCGATTAACCTTCGCGCGCGGCGAGATCCAAAATGTCGGCGCTCAGCAAGCCGCCGCGATCTGTGCGCTGGACTTGCGCGATCGTCATCGGTGTGCTGCGGCCATAGATGAAGCCCGAGACCGGATAGCTGGTAATCCCCAAATCACGCGAACCAGCGTGCCAGATGCGGACCCGGCTCCAATCGCCCTTGGCCGACACGTCAATGGCGCGCACATTCCGCTCCACCATGCCGGGGCGCGACCAATTGGCATGGTCGAGCAGAATTTCACGGTCGCTGATGACCTTGCTCACCTTGGCAACATGGCCGTTGCGCATGCCGGCAAAGCTGGGCATCGCCATAACAGCGCCAACGCGCGGGGTATCACCCCGGGCATAGCGGCCTTGGGCCTGAGCCCACCAGCTATAGGCATTACCGCGCAGATCAACATCCGACACGGCGCGCGCATAGGTCACGCACTGAAGGATGCCGCCCGACTGCGCAAAAACAGGCGTCGCAAGCATTGTCAGCATCAAGGCTGCAGCTGCAAAGAAACGCGTGAAGTACACTGTGTCGATATCCCCCGGCTCGCCAGACTGGCTCCGTGATCTTTCCTTGGGGGGCGTTGGCAGGTGGGCCAAGCGCGCAGCGATGAATCGATGAGTCGTTGGGATGAATGGTGCGGCGCATTCAACTCATCGCAGACTCACTTCGGTTCATCGACGGGCAAATTGGTGAGCCGCGGCACAATGCGCGAATCGCCTCCCCATGATCCAAAGGTCGGGTCTTGCGCTGCGCCCCGCATCACGCCATCTACTGCCTCAAAGACACCATAAGATCGGATGAGGATGACGATGCTTGGATGCATGCAGGATTGGGAACTTCGGGTAACGCACCTGATTGATTATGCCGCGCGCGAACATGGCCAGCGGGAAATCCTGACGCGCTGGGCCGATGGGCAGATTGAGCGCACCAATTGGGCGGGCGTTGCTCTTGAGGCGCGCAAGCTGTCGCAGGCCTTTGCCAAATGGGGCTTAAAGCCGGGGGATCGTGTCGCCACCTTTGCCATGAACCATCACCGCCATTTGGCGGCTTGGTATGGCGCCATTGGCTGTGGCGGGGTGATCCACACAGTTAACATCCGCCTGTTTGATGAAGACCTGATCTACATCATGAACCACGCCGAAGACCGGGTGCTGATGTATGATGCTCAATTCCAACCGATTATCGACCGGCTGAAGCCGCATTTGAAAACGGTGGAGCATTTCATCGTGTTCGACAGCGACGACAGCTATGGCGCGCTGATGCGCGAGATGGACGGCGCCTTTGACTGGGTAATGGGTGATGAGCGTGAGCCCTGCATGCTCTGCTACACCAGCGGCACGACGGGCAATCCCAAGGGCGTGCTCTATCAGCATCGCTCGACCATGCTGCACGCTATGGCGGAAATTGCGCCGAGCATTTTTGATCTGTCCTGCGGGTCGGTGCTGCTGCCCATCGTGCCAATGTTCCATGCCGCCAGCTGGGGCCTGCCCTTTGCCGGTGCGGCTGCGGGCGTGAAGTTCGTCTTTTCCACCACCAATGACGCGCCCACGCTGCATAAGCTGATGCGCGAAGAGGGCGTGACCCATTCGGCAGGCGTGCCCACCGTCTGGCTGGCCATGTTCCAGCATCTGGACGCCACGGCCAAGGCCGGTGGCGATGCCTCACTCGGCAAGTTGCGGCTGGTCACCATTGGCGGGTCAGCAGCGCCGCGCGCCATGATTGAACGACTGATGAAACAGGGCGTTCGCGTCGCCCATGCCTGGGGCATGACGGAAACATCGCCCATTGGCACCATGGGCGCACCCACGCCCAATTGGGATGATCTCGACATTGAGGCGCAAATTGACATTGTCTGCAAGCAAGGCCGCGTGCCCTTTGGCGTAGAGCTGCGCATTGTCGATGATGAGGATAATGTGCTGCCCCGTGATGGCACCAGCTCTGGCCGATTACAGGTCCGCGGCCCTTGGGTCGTGAAACGCTATTTCAAGGCAGAGGCCGATGCTGTGGATGCTGAACAATGGTTCGACACGGGCGATGTCTCCGTCATCCATCCCGATGGCACAATGCAAATCACCGATCGCGCCAAGGACGTTATCAAATCCGGCGGCGAATGGATTAGTTCTGTGGAGCTTGAAAATGCAGCGGTCGGCTGCCCCGGCGTCGCCGAAGCGGCCGCCATTGGCGTCAAACACCCCAAATGGGATGAACGGCCAATCCTGCTCGTCGTCCGCAAAGAGGGCGCAACGCTGAGCGAAGCAGATGTGGTCAATTATCTGGCCGGACAAGTCGTCAAATGGTGGCTGCCCGATGAAGTCCTGTTCGTCGACAGCCTGCCCCATACGGGCACGGGCAAGATCCAAAAGGCGGAATTGCGCAAGCAGTATAAGGATTATGAGCTGAAGGCGCTGAGCGCCGCCTAAGGCAATTATCGCTCGCCGAGACGGCCCATCAGCTCGATGAAATTGCACGGCCGAAAGCGGCTATCGAGCTGGTGGATCAGGATGTTGTCCCATCCGTCTCGGCAGGCACCTGTCGATCCCGGTAGGGCAAAGACATAGGTTTCCCCCATCACATAGCCGATGGCGCGGGATTGGATGGTGGATGTCCCAATTTTGTCAAAGCTGATCCAGCGGAAGAGCTCCCCAAAGCCGGGGATTTCGCGCCCACCGAGTGCGGCCAGCGCCTCTGGCGTGACATCCCTACCCGTCACACCCGTGCCGCCCGTGGTCAGGATGCAGGCCACATTCGGGTCTGCTACCCAAGCGGTCACTTGCGCCTGAATGGCGGCCACATCGTCGGCCACAATCTGATAATCCGCCAATCGATGCCCCAAATCTTGCAGCGCCCCACATAGATAGCCGCCAGATCCATCCGTCTCTTTCGTCCGGCTGTCTGAAATGGTCAGAACAGCAATACCAATGGGCAGAAACTCGCGGGCAGGGTCAATTGGCACTCGACACCCCCGCCAGTCGTTCTGGGCGCACCGCTGTTGGGCCGGGAAGACCCGGAAAGCGCGGCCACATGCCTTGGGCCAAAGCAGATAGGCTGGTTGCTCGTGCGCCGGATTGAAGCTGATACATCCAGTAGTTGCGCAGAATAATCGTCACATATCCGCGCGTTTCCCAATAGGGGATGGATTCGATGTACAGGAGCGGGTCAGCATTGTCCTTGGCGCGTTGGTTCCAAGTCTCAACAGGTAACGGCCCAGCGTTGTAGGCGGCAATCACCTTTGGCAGCATCCCCCCCGTCACAGGCATATCGCGCAGCCGCTCAATAAAGCTCTGCCCATATTCCATGTTTGTCGCCGGATTGTTGAGCGATCCAACGCTGGTTCGGCCCTTTTGCCGCGCCATCATGGCGGCCGTGCCCGGCATGACCTGCATCAGGCCCTGCGCGCCCGCTGGACTGACCACCCGCGTGCGAAATTGCGATTCCTGAAGCGCATGGGCAAAGACCAAGGCCCGATCCACCCGCCAACCGCCTTCCGGCGCCCAACCCTGTGGCATTGGGTAGCGCGCAGACGCCGGGGCCCGCGCGCCAGCCGGGCCATTATGCGCCAGCCATAATTGCGTTGCCGGCAAATCCATTCGCCCGGCAAGGGCGGCAAGGGCTGCATGTTTGCGCGGATCGCCAATGCGGGCCTGATAACGGATGGCCTCATCCGCTAAATCAGTCTCGTCAATTTCAGCCAAAGCCAAGGCCGCGCGCACATTTGGAAGCTGTTCAACATCACCCACATGATCGGGCATTTTTTGGATCGTCTTGGGCAGGCCCAGCCGCTCGCTCGCCAGCATGCCGTAAAATGTTTCGTCATAGCGCGCGGCTGCCTTTAAATGGGCATCTGCAAAACTGGGCTGGCCGGAGGCCAAGGCCGCGCGCGCTGCCCAGAAATGGGATGCGGAGGACTTATCATCATCCTGAAACCGCATAGCAGCGGAATTAAAGGCAGCATAAGCGCCGCCAAAATCCCCACTGCGCCATGCCGATAAGCCTTGCGTCCAATCGGACAAAGCAGCCCATTCGCCAGCCCCCGCCTGCCCAACTGCGGCCAGCCGTCGGGCGGCATCATCATCACCTGTAATGAAATAAGACCATGCCACCCGCTGGAACAACTCTGAGCGCCCTTCGGACGAGAGATTAGGTTCATTTTCCAGCAGGATCGCTTCTGCTTCAAAGGGGATGTTATCCTTGATCAGCGGCTGGATCTGCGCATTGACCGACGTCGCCACAGGATCTTTGGTCTGCGGCACCCGCGTGCGGCGCGGCGCACTGCCCAGCCAGATCAAATCGCGCGCAACAGGCAGATTAATTGTGTCCTCTATGCCCCGCGTGCGGGCAAGCCGGGCCAGCTGTGGTGCCTGTGGCAGAAAGGGGGAGCGCTCCAGCAAGTCCAACAGCTGCTCTGCTTCCACCTTGGGCGAGCCTTTCGCCAAGAACAGCTCCGCGCGCGCCACATCATGCAGAGGACCAAAAGGCATATCGTCCAAATTGGCCTGCGCGTCTTCCCAGCGCCCCTCGCGGATCGCAACGAAGATATCCTTATAACGCTGACGCGCATTGGGGCCGAGCTGGGACGCAAAATTAGCCGCAAGGCTGGTTTGCATTGGCATGTCTTGCGCCGACGCGGGTGCGGCGGCCACGATGCAGATGCCCATTGCAAAAAGGCGCGCCAAATGCCTCACGCCAATCCCCCGATCAACGCTTGCATATCTTTCCAGACGGCCGCCTTGCGCTGAGGGGCCTGCAAAAGAAGCCGGGGATGCAGGCTAGCAATGGAGGGCAGGCCCTCTGCCACCTGCTTCCTGTCCGCGCCCATTTTATCAGGAGATATGGTTGCATCCTCCCCCAAGAGCGCTTGACTTGTCGCCTGCCCCAGCAGCCAAACGCGCTTCGGCGCGGCCAGTAGAAGATGATGGCGTGCAATATCCCCCAGCCGAGTAAGGGCCGATGGCGATAAGCGTCCTGTCGGCGGCCGCCCCGGACACAGAGGCAAGCAATAAACAGAAGATCGATCCAGCCCGATAGCGGCCAGCATCCGATCAAATAACCGCCCCACATCGCCAGAAAAGAGCATGCCCGCCTCTACGTCGCCCTGTTCCGGCATGTCGGTGACAATGGCAATGGCCGCACCCGGCGTTCCAAAGGGGCGGAGCCGACGCTCAGATGGCCCGGCTTCGGGCACGGCCGCATCCTGCATCAGCCAGTCGACAAGCGCCTCAAGCGATTGCGACAAAGGCGCAAGCGGCGCTTCAACACCAGTTCGAAGCGATACAGCTGCACCCGCATCCGGCGCGGAAATCTGAAGGTCTGCGGCTGTCATCTGTGGATCAACAGCCTTTGCGGCACGGCCCAACCAGGGCTGTGGCACGTCCTCCACTAGCGTGTCGACGCCCATATCATCCCACCAGCGCAGGGCGGCAGCGACAAGGCGCGGATCGGTGGGAAGGGGCATTTGCATCACACCATGCCTTCAACCCCCATAAATCTAGTTGGTCAACAGCAAAGGCTTCGCTATCTGCCAGTCAGACACATTGTCGCGCTAAAGCGCACCAGGGCCAAGAAGGAGATAACGGGGCCATGAGCGAACGGGAATCGATGCCGTATGATGTTGTGATTGTTGGGGGCGGGCCAGCCGGTCTGTCGGCGGCAATCCGGCTGAAACAGCTCAATGCCGATCTTGCGGTCTGCATTTTTGAAAAAGGGTCAGAAGTCGGCGCACATATATTGTCTGGCGCAGTCTTTGATCCCAAAGCCATTGATGAGCTTTTGCCAGATTGGCGGGAGATGGGCTGCCCAATGGCCGATGTTCCGGTGACGGAAAACCATCACTGGGTCATGTCCTCCACCGGCCATATGGCGGTTCCACATCTCTTCACGCCCGGCTGGATGCACAATAAGGGCACCTATACCGGCTCGCTCGGCAATCTCTGCCGCTGGCTGGCACAACAGGCCGAGAATCTGGGCGTTGAAATTTTCCCCGGCTTCCCGGCCGCCGAAGTCCTCTTTAACGAGGATGGATCGGTGAAGGGCGTTGCCACCGGCGATATGGGCATTGCCCGCGATGGCAGCCAAAAGTCTGACTATCAGCCTGGCATGGAGCTCCATGCCAAATATACCCTTTTTGCCGAGGGCGCGCGCGGGCATTTGACCAAGCAGCTCAAGACCCGCTTTGATCTGGAGCGCGATTGCCAACCGCAAGTCTACGGCCTTGGCATGAAGGAACTCTGGGATATTGACCCAGACAAGCATGAGCCCGGCCGCGTGATCCACACGCAAGGCTGGCCGCTGACGGAAAGCGACAGCTGGGGCGGCGGCTTCCTCTATCATCAGGCGAATAATCAGGTCGCGCTCGGCTTTGTCGTCGCGCTGGATTATAAAAATCCGCACCTCTTTCCGTTTGAAGAATTTCAGCGGTGGAAGCAGCATCCGGAGATTCGCAAGATTCTGGAAGGCGGCAAGCGCGTCTCTTATGGCGCGCGCGCCATTAACGAAGGCGGCTGGCAGTCCGTGCCAAAGCTGGCCTTCCCCGGCGGTGCATTGATCGGCTGTTCAGCTGGTTTTGTGAACGTGCCGCGTATCAAGGGCAGCCATACCGCCATGAAGTCGGGCATGTTGGCCGCTGACAGCATTGTGGCGGCAATTGCCGCTGGCCGCGCGCATGATGAAGTGGCGGACTATCAGGCAACGCTGAATGACAGCTGGATCGCCACAGAGCTGAAGCTGGTCAAAAATGCGCAACCCGCCGTTGCCAAATATGGCAATGACTATGGCACGATTTTGGCGGGAATTGATATGTGGATGCGCACCCTGAAAATGGGTCTGCCCATCACGATGAAGCATCATGCCGATCATACACAGATTGGCCGTAAGGATCTGTACAAACCGATCGACTATCCAAAGCCGGATGGGGTAATCAGCTTTGATCGTCTGTCTTCCGTGTTCCTGTCGAACACCAACCATGAAGAAGACCAGCCCTGCCATTTGCAGCTGAAAGATCCGTCGGTTCCGATTGAGATCAACCTGCCGCTCTATGATGAACCCGCGCAGCGTTATTGCCCGGCTGGCGTTTATGAAATTGTCGGCAAGGAAGACGGCCAGCCCCGCTTGCAGATCAACGCCCAAAATTGCGTCCACTGCAAAACCTGCGACATCAAGGACCCAACCCAAAACATTAATTGGGTCACACCGGAGGGCGGCGGTGGCCCCAATTACCCGAATATGTAGCGCCTTAATCCTCGCGCTGCTTGCGGGCAGCGCGACAGCGCGCATGCCCGAGCGATCAGCGCTGCTGGCCTATGTTCAGGCCCGCAGCGCTGCCGCCGAGGGGGAGAGTGAGACGGCACTTTCGGCCTATGCGGCAGCCTTAGAGGCCGAGCCGGGGAATGATCTGATTGCCGCCAGAGCCTTTCGTGAAGCTGTTGCCTCGGGCGACCGCGCGCTTGCCCTTCTTGCCGCAAACCAGCTTGAGCAGCTGGACAAGCTCCCCGCAGATGCCAATTTACTGCTGATCGGCAGTCACTTGCAGGCGCGCGACGTTGCAGGTGCACAGGCGATCCTTGCCAAGCTGGAAGCGGAAAAACAGTTTGAGCAGCTTCTGCCCGTGATCCGAAGCTGGGTCGGCATCGCGGCCCGAAACCCGCTGGCCCCTGAATTGATCAACGGCACTGGCCCTAATGGGCTGGGCACCAGCATGACAGTAGAGCAACGCGCCTTTGCCAGCTTGGTGGCGGGTCGAATGATCGAGGGGCTCTCGCTGATCAAATCCTCCACAAAAGGCGATGGGCGATCCGCCGTCACGCGGATGGTAGGGGCGGCAACGTTCCAAAAGATGGGTGACCCCATGTCCGCCCGCCAGCTGATTGAGGGTCCGGACCCGAGTTTTGTGCTGGCGCGACACTTGCTTGACGAAAAGCGCCCCATTGGCGGCGCGATTGATACTCCCGTTAAGGGTTTGGCGTTCTTTTATGCCCGCCTCGCGTCCGACATGGCGCGCAACCGCGTTCCCTTTTTTGCGATGACGCTGGGGCGTTATGCTCGGTTTCTCGACCCTGACAGCCCCCTTATTGCCTTGACCGAAGCGCAGGGCCTTGCTGCCAATGACGAGGATCAAGCGGCCCTCAAATCCCTGAACACGGTTGACCCAAGCGGGCCATATGCGTCGATTGCCGATGAAAGCCGCATCTCTCTCCTCCAACGGCTTGGCCTGTCAGATGAAGCGGCCCACATTGCTCTGGCAACGGCACAAGCATCCTCAAACGCGGCAGATTATGTGCAGCTTGGCGATGTGCTGAACCAGCAAGGCAAATATCGCGATGCCGCGGCCGCTTATGATCGCGCGCTTGCCGCATCCCCTGCATCCAGCGCGCCGGATGATTGGGGCATTTGGCTGTTGAAAGGCAATGTCCTTGTCCAAGCGGGAGACTGGCCTGCGGGAGAGGCGGCCCTGCGCAAGGCGCTCTCCCTTGCGCCAGACCAGCCATCCATTCTCAATCTTTTGGGCTATGCCCTTTTGGAACGTCGCCAGTCGATCGACGAGGCCAAGCAACTCATTGCCCGCGCGGCAGGGCTCAAGCCCGGTGATGCGGCAATCACCGACTCGCTGGGCTGGGCCTATTATCTTTCTGGCGATTTTGAGCGCGCGGTCTCCACATTGGAAACGGCAGCTCTCGCGGATGAAAATGAGCCGACCATTCGTGAACATCTGGGGGATGCCTATTGGCGCAATGGTCAGCGGGTCGCCGCGCGCTATGCGTGGAAGGCCGCGCTTTTGCTCGCAGAAGGAGAGGCCGCATCGCGCCTTGCCGAAAAGGCCGATTTCGGCCTGACCGCCAAGACGGAAGCGCGCTGAGCCGCCCGCTTATGGCCGAGTTGCTGCACGATATAGCGTATGCAAAAATCAACCTTGCGCTCCACGTGCGGCACAGGCGTGCTGATGGCTATCACGCGCTGGAAACGCTCTTCGTCTTTGCCGAAGATGGCGACGAACTGACGGCCACCCCATCCGACGCGTTTCACCTCGCCATTACAGGACCGTTTGGGCAGGGATTGTCCACCGGGCCAGATAATCTTGTGCTCCAGGCCGTTATGGCACTGGCCAAGGCCAATGGCATAAAAAGCGGTCTTGCCCTGACGCTCGATAAGAATTTGCCCATTGCCGCGGGCATTGGCGGCGGTTCGGCCGATGCAGCCGCCGCCCTACGACTGGCGGCAAAGATTTGGCAGCTTGGGCCAGACACTGTCGGGCCAGAGGCCATTGCGCCCGATATTGGGGCCGATGTCCCGGCCTGTCTGCGCGCCCAAAGCTGCTATGGATCGGGCGTCGGGGATGCGCTGACCGATGCCCCTGATCTTGGCCTGAAGGGCCGCCCGATCTTGCTCGTGAACCCGAGCCTAGCTTGTCCAACCGGGCCAGTATTTGCGGCCTGGGATGGGGTGGATCGCGGCCCGCTGTCCTTGAAAGACTGGCAATTGGGCCGAAATGATCTGGAACAGCCCGCAATCGGCCTTGTGCCCGTTATCACCGATGTTCTGGCCTTGCTTGCCGAACAGCCGGGTGTGGATCTCGCCCGCATGTCGGGATCAGGTGCCACTTGCTTTGCGCTCTTTTCTGACACGCAAAAAAGGGACGCCGCGGCCGCTGCCATTGCCGCTGCACGCCCCTCTTGGTGGACGCTCACAACCCGGCTTCGCTGAGCGGGCAGACGCGCGTTTTAAAACCCGAAGCGCAAAGTCATGCGCATATCGCGGCCAGACAGCGGCGCATAATCCTTCAAAAAGCTGGCATGCCGCCGGGCAACAACATCGAAAATGTTATTGGCCGAGAAAAGGACACTCACGTCTCGATCCTTGCCCCATGGCCGCCAATTGAGGCTGGCATTGACCAGAGTATAGCCCGGGGTCGCCGTTTCAAACGGGGCAATGCGTGTCTGACCATCCACCCATTCGGTTTCAAGGCGCGCATCCAGCCTATCGGACTGGGCCTCAAGCCCGCCCAGAAGGCGGAGCGCGGGGATACGGGGCGCAGGTAATTTGCCAGTTGGCGCGGAGATCGTCGCGCGCGAGACATCCCCTACGCCATCGAGATTGAGCGTAAAGGCGCCGACGGTCCCAAGCCGCAGCGAAGCCTCAAATTCAGCCCCATAATGGCGCGCTTTATTCTGCTGAAATTCAAAGACGGGCAATCCACCCACATTATCACCATTGGGCAGTTCATAAATGAAATTGCCAAACCAGCTTTGGTAAAGTGATGCGGACAGCGCAAAGCCGTCGCCCTTCCCGCGCAGCGTCAACTCCAAACCCTTAGACGTTTCTTTCGCCAGATCTGGGTCGCCAATCTCATAGGCCTGCGTGCCTGCGTGCGGACCTTTGGGGAAGAGCTCTTCGGCCGAAGGTGCACGCTCTGTGTAGGAGCTGTTCAACCCGATCCGCCATCCATCCGCCACTTCATAGGCAGCCCCCAATGAGCCAGAGATCGCTGTGAAGCGACGCCGCGCCTGTGCTGTGTCGAGGATATCATCCTGCTCTGCTTCAGCCACGGCGCGCTCTATTCTGCCGCCTGCCTCAGCCCTTAAAGCGCCCAGATCAAGCGACTGAACTGTGAACAGACCCAGATACTCCGCCTTGATCTTGGGAAGATATTTCTCTTCCCCGATGATGTTGAGCTTGCGCACCAGAGCCTGTGCGCCAATTGCCCCGGTCCAGCCCGCCTTTTCTTGCTGGATCAGATCAAGACGCCCCTCCCAGCCTGTGTGGTAGAAACTGGTGCCGATGATGCCGTCCTCTTCCAGCTCATTATGCTGATAATCGGCATAACCTGCGCGCAGACGGACCGCATCGATAAAGCCACTCTTCAGCTTAACCTCTCCGCGCAGATCGACGCGGGTTTGCACCACATCCAACTGCACTTCATGGGCATGGCTCTCATGGCCTTCCTCGGCGGCATGATCATCATGGTGAATGTCATAACGAACCGGCACGCCGTAAAGAGAATCATATCGGCTGACCGAAATGCCAAGGCTCCCGCCATCGCCAATATAGGCAGCACCCCCCGCAATTTCCCATGTGCGCGCGCTGCTATTGGGCAATTCCCCCTTCAGGTCGGCCAAGTCCTGCACCTCGGCCTCTTCACTTGCCTTGGCCTCAGTGCGCAGATCATCGCTGAGCACATATCCGCCAATCTTCAAGTTTCCGGTTTTGGAATAGCTGCCATCCACATGAACCACGAGCCGATCCGTCACTGCTAGATCGGCTCGCGCACTGGCCGATCGTTCTTCAGCCGCACTGCCATAGGTGGTCACAGCATCTATATGCACCGCTTCAGATGGCACTTTTCGAGGAATACGGCTGTCAATGACATTGACGACGCCGCCAATGGCCGAAGATCCGAAGAGCAACGCCGCCGGGCCACGCAGCACCTCAATGCGATCTGCGGTCAACGGGTTGATCACCACTGCATGATCGGCACTGGTGTTTGAAATATCGAAACTGCCAATCCCATCCGACAAAATGCGAACCCGCTCCCCTTGAAAACCGCGCAGCACAGGACGCGAAGCATTTGGACCAAAGGAAGTGGCGGAGACGCCGGCCTGCCGAGACAGCGTTTCCCCAATGGTCGGCCGGAGATCACGGGCCAATTCTTCTGAAGACACAATGGAAGTGCCCGCCAATATGTCCACCTGATTGCGGGCGATGATAGCCGTCACCACCAGATCCGCGTCGCCGACATGGTCGCCATGCTCTTCCTGCGTCGTTTGCGCGAGGGACGGAGCCGCAGCGATGAGGGCGAAAAGCGAGACAAAACGATTGAACACGGAATAACCCTCCCGAAAAAGTGATGAACCGACCCATAGATATGATGTTATATTATATCAAGTCTCGATCTATTTCTGGACGTGACAGCGCGTCGAAAGATGGGCAACGAGGCAGCATGACGGACCAAGCTTGGATGGACATAAGGGGCGCTGCGGACAGCCCGTTCCTTTTAATCGCCGATCATGCCTCTAATCGCGTGCCGACGGACATTGATCTCGGCATCGATCCCGAACTTCTGAATGACCATATCGCCATCGACATTGGCGTTGCCGCACTGAGCTGGGAATTGTGCACGGCACTCGCCTGCCCCGGCATTTTGGGCAATGTGTCGCGTCTTGTGGTTGACCTGAACCGGGAAGAAGACGCCCCGCATATCATCCCGACCTCGAGCGACGGACACAGCATCCCGGGAAACACTCTCAGCGATGACGCGCGCGCCGCCCGTATCGCGCGCTATTGGACGCCCTATCACGACCGCGTCACAGCGCAGATTGCGCGGCAGAAGCCCCGCCTGCTAATCTCCCTCCACAGCTTCACGCCGCAGCTTGCCACAAAGCCACAGGAAGCCCGCCCCTGGCAGATGGGTATCCTCTACAATGAGGATGACCGCGCCGCGCGACAGGCGATCCCGGCGCTAGAAGCCCGAGGCGTCTTGGTCGGGGACCAGCTGCCCTATTCAGGCAAGCTCCTCAACGCGACGATGAACCGCCATGGCGAAGCCAATGGCATCGCTTATCTCGGCATCGAAATGCGGCAGGATTTGATCGGCGATACGACGGGCGTGGCGCACTGGTGCGCTGTGCTTGCCCCCATCATCGCGAGCCTCAAAATCTAGGCGGACAGCTGATCGCGTAATTCGCGTTTGAGCACTTTGCCGATGGGGCTGCGCGGCAGTTCATCGGTGACGATCAGACGATTGAGCCGCTGCGTCTTGCCGACTTGGGCATTGGCGGTCGCCAAGACCTGATCTGGATCGACGCCGGGTTTCAGCACGACAAAGCCAACGGGTGTTTCACCCCAATCTTCCGACGGCGCGCCAATGACTGCGCATTCGACAACGCCGTCATCCTTGGCCAGCACCGCTTCCAAATCGCTGGGATAGATGTTGAACCCGCCAGAGATGATCATGTCCTTGGCCCGATCCATAAGGGTCAGGAACCCGTCTTCATCAATCCGGCCAATATCGCCATGACGGTAATAGAGATTGCCGTCCTGATCCCACCATTTCATCGCCTCGGTTGCATCAGGGCGGTTGTTATAGCCCGTCATCATGGCGGGCGACCGACCAACCACTTCCCCCACCGATCCGGCGGGGAGTTCATTGCCCTCTTCATCAATAATTTTCGCCACATGCCCGGGGGCTGGCTGGCCAACTGTGTGCAGCTTGTCCGGATATTTATGCGCTTCGAGCAAGAAGGCGCAGCCGCCCTCTGTCATGCCATAAATCTCAACCAATCCGCCCGGCCAACGCTTTAAGATGTCGGCCTTGAGTTCGGCGGCAAAGGGCGCGCTGGTGCAATATTTCATCACAAAGCTGGTCAGGTCGAAACTGTCAAAATCTGGGTGCGCCATGATCCTGCGATATTGAACGGGGACGAGCATGGTATTGGTCGCCCGTTCCCGCTCCGACAATTGTAAGAAGCCGAGCGTATCAAACTTCTTCATCAGCACCACCTGCCCGCCAGAGCCGAGCGTCGGCAGGAAGCTGGCCATCGTGGTATTGGAATAAAGCGGTGTGGACAGGATCGTGACCGCTTTTGGCCCATAGGCCGGAAGGCCGCGCTGAATATGCTGCCAGCGCATTTTGTGGCTATGCACGATGCCCTTGGGCAGGCCTGTCGTGCCGCTGGAATAGATGATGTTAAACCCTGTTTCGGGCGTGATCTCGACGGGCTGAGGCGCTGTGCCTTGGGCGGCCATCCATTGGCTTAAGGGCGTGCCCCAAGCCCCGTCGTCCATCGAGATAGGCTGAACATCCCCATAGCTTTGCCCCTGAAGCGATTCGGCGGCCTTTTCATCGAGGAAGAGATGACGCGCACCTGTATCGACGATCATCGCCGCCATTTGCTCGCCCGTCGCCGTGCTGGTGATGAGGCCCGCAATCGCGCCCGCCCGTAAGGTGCCGATCAGGACGGCCACCTGATTGGCGGAATTTAATCCGGCAATGGCCGTTGCGCCACCCAATGCGATACCATCTTGCTGCAAACGCGCGGCAATACGATCTGCAAGATCGTCCAGCACGCGCCAGCTCATCCGTCCATCTGGATCGGCAACGGCGGGGTCGTCCGGGCGCTCCTGTGCAAAGGCTTTCACAAGGGCGGGCAGCGTCGCGAAGTTGCGCGCAAGCAGATCAGCTGAACTCTCCATAATGCGCATTGGTTGCGGATGGGGGCAGTCCGGTCAAGCCCCAGCGGTGCGGCATGGCCAAAGGAGCAGGCTGACATCCGACCGCGCCTGCCCCATCAACAGGCGATGAGCGGATCAACCCTTATCTTTGGCGCGTCAGGCGGCGTGGGCGCAGCCCTAGCCGACGCTACGGAAGCGCGCGGGAAAGGGCCCGTTTTTCGCTTTTCCCGACAAGCCGGGGATTTTGATCTGACCGATGAGGCGCGCATTGCCCGCTGCGTCGCCCGGGCAACTGAGGTGGCGCCGCCCGAGCTGTGCATCGTTGCAACTGGCCTCCTCTCCCGCGCGGAGCATCGCCCCGAACGCGCGATTCGGGAAATCAACGCTGACTGGATGGCGGAAAATTTTGCCATCAACACCATTGGTCCCGCACTCATCGCCAAGCATGTCGCCGCCGCCCTGCCGCGGGGACAGCGTTCCGTGCTTGCCCTCCTCTCAGCGCGGGTCGGCAGCATCAGCGACAACCGACTGGGCGGCTGGCACAGCTATCGCGCGTCAAAGGCGGCGCTCAACATGATTGTAAAAGGGGTAGCGCTGGAACTGGCGCGCACCCGGCCAGAGGCAATTTGCGTGTCGCTGCATCCCGGCACGGTCGAAACAGGTCTGAGCGCCCCTTTTCGATCAGGCGGGGATGACGGCGTTCATTCCCCTGCGCATGCGGCCAATTATTTGCTGGATGTCATTGACCGTTTGACCCCTGCCGATAGCGGCAAATGCTTTGCATGGGATGGGCAGGAAATCCCTGCCTGATGGGGCGATTTGGCCCGATCCGCTTCTCCTGCTAATCAGTCGTTATGCATAGTCTTCCCATCTTTGTGCGCCTGCGCGACCGACCTGTCATCCTACTTGGCGACGGGGAGGCAGCCGATGCCAAGCGTCGCCTGCTGGAACGGGCGCAGGCGCAGATTATCGGCGAAGATGGGCAAGCCGCCCTAGCCATTGTCGCCATTGAGGACGACGCGGAGGCGGAGGCCGCCATTGCCCGCCTCAAAACGCGGGGCATATTGGTGAATGCCGTCGATCGCGCGGCCGCGTGCGACTTTACCCTGCCCGCCATTGTAGACAGAGACCCTGTTATCGTCGCCATTGGCACGGGCGGCGCGTCAGCGGGTCTGGCCAAGGCACTGCGGCAGCGATTGGAGGCGATGATCCCGGCAGGGCTGGGCGCGGTTGCGCGCACGCTTGGCACATCCAGAGCGGCCCTGCGGCAGCGCTGGCCCAATGGGGCAGATCGCCGCCGCGCGATTGATTCCGCCTTTGAGGAAGGTGGCCCGCTTGATCCCTTTGGTAGAGCGGATGAGACCAGCGTCACTCGATGGCTGGAAAGCGCGGGCAGCGGCGCGACAGCGCGATTCCATCATGTGGTTGTAACCTCGAATGATCCGGACGATCTAAGCATCCGAACCGCCCGGCTTTTGGCACAGGCGGATTTGGTGCTGCATCAAGCCGCGGTTGCCCCGGCCATCCTCAACCGCGCCAGAGCCGATGCGCAACGGGCGCAATGCGAAACAGCACCTGATGTACCGCCGCCCGGCATGACCGTTTTTGTGGAGTGGCAGGGGTGACCCGCGCCTTTCTCTTTTCCGGGACAACCGCGCGAGAAGTCACGCTTGAAGAGGCCAGCCGCGCGCCGCGCAATGGTGGGCTCGTCTGGATCCATTTGGATGGCCGCGATGATGCGGCGCAACTCTGGCTCGGCCAGCAAAGCGACATCCCCGATGTCGCACGCGCCGCACTGACGGCGCATGAAACCCGACCACGCGCCGCGCTGTTTGACGATGCCGTTGTCATCAATCTGCGTGGGCTGGGCACAACGCCGGATGATGATCCAGACGCCCTCGTCTCCACCCGATTTTGGGCGGATAAAGGCCGGGTTATCTCCATCAATTTCCGCACAGCGCGAGCGTTGGAAAATCTGACGATGCTGTTTCTCAGCGGATCACTTGCCGATCCGGGGGATCTCATCTCTAGCTTTGCACAAATCACCAGCGATCTGCTGAACCCGGAAATTGCGGCCTTGGGCGATGCCATGGATGATTGCGAAGTCGCCCTCGATACGACCCGCATCCTCAAAACCCGGCGACGCGTCACCGAAATCCGCAGTCAGGCCATTTCTTACCGCCGTTTCATCGCCCCACAGCGTCAGGCGCTGGAGCGGCTATCGGGTGCGGAGCTGGACTGGCTGGATGAGCATGACCGCATCCACCTGCGCGAGGCCGCAGATAGCGCCGCGCGTATGACGGAAGAGCTGGAAGCAATCAGAGAGCGCGCCGCGCTCATTCATGAGGAACTAACCGACAGACGAGCCGAGTTGATCGATTCGCGGTCGCTCCTCATTTCCATCGCGGCGCTCATCTTCCTGCCTCTCACCTTCGTGACCGGCCTGTTGGGAATGAATGTTGCGGGCATTCCCTATGCTCAGGAGCCTTGGGCCTTTTGGGGCGTGGTGGCCTTTTGCATGCTGACCGCCCTTCTGGTGCTCGCCTGGTTTGTTCGGGCACGCTGGATCCGGGGCAAATAGCCTAATCCAACAGCGCGTCGATGGCGCGCGCCATGCGGATATCGCGTTCGGACAAGCCGCCCGCATCATGCGTGGTCAAAAGAATTTCCACCCGGTTCCAAACATTGGACCATTCTGGGTGATGGTCCTGCACCTCGGCGAGCAAGGCGACCCGTGTCATAAAGGCAAAGGCTTCTGAAAAATCCTGAAAGAGGAACTGGCGGACAATGGCGTCGCGCCCATCCTCATAATCCCAATCGCCCAGCGCATCGAGCGCGGCGGCGCGTTGTTCGGGGGAAAGTTGTTCGACCATATTTTGCCTCTTTTCAATTCTGTGCCTATGTCGCAGCCATGACAGATAAAGGTCAACAGGCCCAGAGCGCAACGGCGATCGACGCATCGCGACAGGCGGCAGCATGAGCGCGCGGCTGGCGGTTGAGGCTCTATCCTGCCTGCGTGGCGGGCGGATTTTGTTCAAGGGTCTGGGCTTTACGCTCCAGCCCGGTGAGGCCCTGCTTCTGACCGGGCCGAATGGCGTTGGAAAATCCAGCCTGTTGCGCATCATAGCAGGTCTGCTGCCCGCTTTTTCGGGCCATGTTGAAACCAGCGGCGGGAGTGCGCTTGCCGATGAACATATGGCGCTCGACCCACGCCTGCCGCTGGCCGAGGCCCTTGGCTATTGGGCGCGCATTGATGGCGGCGACCACGACACGGTGGTCGATGCCCTGGCCGCCTTTGATCTCACACGGCTTGCAGAGGTTCCGGTGCGCATGCTCTCCACTGGGCAGCGCCGCCGGGCCACATTGGCCCGGGTGCACGCTGCACGCGCTGCGATTTGGTTGCTGGATGAGCCGGGCAATGGGTTGGATGCAGCGTCGCTCGCCTTGCTCGCCGAGGCTATGGCGGCACATCGGGCGAAGGGCGGGATTATTCTGGCCGCCTCCCACCAGATGCTCGACTTGCCCGGCGCAGCCAGCCTGACATTGGAGGCTGCGGCGTGACGGCCTTTTTTGCCATTTTGAAGCGGGACCTCAGGCTCTCTCTTGGCGCGGGCGGCATTGGCCTGCCCATTGCCTTCTTCCTGCTGGTCGCAACGCTTTATCCTTTTGCGATTGGGCCGGATGGCGCGCTTTTGGCGCGCACCGGAGGCGGTGTCATTTGGGTTGCAGCGTTGCTGGCGGCCCTCCTGCCGATTGACCGATTAATTGCGCCCGATGCAGAAAGCGGTGTGCTCGATCAATATGCCGTGCGCGGCATTGGGGAGGAAGCCGTCGCCACGGCAAAGATTGCGGCCCATTGGCTGGGCTTTGGCCCACCCCTGATGCTGGCCGCCCTGCCCGCCGCTGCGCTGTTGCGGCTGGATGGGGAAACATTGGCCGCGGTTGAACTGGGCCTGTTGGTCGGGACGCCGGGGCTGGCGGCCTTGGGCGTGATGGTGGCCAGCCTGACCGCGGGGGTGCGCCGATCCGGCGCGCTGGGCGGCTTATTGATGCTGCCACTGGCGGTGCCCCTCATCATCTTTGGCGCGGGGAGCATTGGCGATTTTGGTGGCGGGGCGCTGCGCTTTCTGGCGGCATCCTCTTTGCTACTTGTGGCGATTGCCCCCTTTGCCGCAGGCGCGGGGATCAGGGCGCTGCGCGAATAGCTTAACGCGACCAGCGGGCGAAGATGGCCGTGGGCAGGGTCAGCCCGCGTGTTTCTTCGCGCACGCCCAATTCCCCACATTCCACCTGACCACCCAGATCGGCAAAATGCTGGCGAACAAGCTCTCCAATCGCGAGCGCAGACATGCGCACGGCATAAACGGTGAGGAACAAAAATCGCGAGTCGGCATCCAGCAGCTTTCGGCATTCCGCAATCAAAGGTGGCAGGCCTTCTTCCAGCTTCCAGACTTCGCCTTCCGGCCCGCGACCATATTTGGGCGGATCTAGAATGATCCCGTCATAGCGCTTGCCCCGGCGCACCTCGCGCGCGGCGAATTTAAGGGCGTCGTCGATGATCCAACGGATCGGGCGATCTGCCATGCCAGACAGTGCGGCATTGGCGCGCGCCGCCTCGACCGATTTTTTGGAGGCATCCACATGCGTCACGGCTGCGCCCTTGGCCGCGAGCGCCAGCGTGCCGACACCCGTATAGCCAAACAGGTTCATCGCCGTCGGGGCCTCAAGCCCCGCCAATTGCCCGCGCATCCACGACCAAACTGGGGCCATATCTGGGAAGAAGCTTAAATGCCGAAAGGGGGTTGGCTGCATTGTAAAACGCACCTCTTCCCATTGCCCCGTCCAGCCAGCGTGCGGCAATGGCTGATCAAACCGCCATTGGCCGCCGCCATCTTCATCAGACCCGGGCACAAATTCCCCCGCCGCATCCCAATTGGCTTGAGCCGGGGCCCAAAGCGCCTGTGGTTCAGGCCGGATGAACCGATGTGGGCCATAACGCTCCAGCTTACGGCCATGCCCCGAATCAATCAGGCCATAATCCGCCCAAGCGTCACCAATCAGGGTAATGGGCGTCATACCGCAGGAGTCGCCCGTTCTGCGACATAAGCGGCCACGGCCTCCTTTGTCGCGGGCAAGGTATCATATCGCTCTGCCCGGTCGAACAAATTGCCCACCCGCGTTGGCAAGGCAGGGCGCACGCCCGTTGCCCGTTCCACAGCGTCGGAGAATTTGGCCGGGTGGGCCGTTGCAAGCGTCACAACCGGGACATCGGCGGGCAGGCCCGCTGCGCGCGCGGCGGCAAGGCCAATGGCAGTATGCGGATCAATGATCTGGCCCGTCCGCTCGGCGGCCCAGCGCATAGCGTCTGCCATGGCCGTTGCATCAATGCGCGCACTGGTGAACAGGTCCGTCGCACCCGCCAACATCGGGGCGGGGATTTGCATCGCCCGGCTCGATTCAAACCCGGCCATCATCCCGGCAAGGGTTGGGCCATCGCGGCCCGCAAGATCGAACAAGAGCCGTTCAAAATTAGAACTGACCTGAATGTCCATGCTGGGCGTCGCCGTCGCGGTGACGGTGCCACAGCTATAATCTCCCGTGGTCAGCGCCCGGTGCAAAATGTCATTCACATTGGTCGCCACAATCAGCCGCGCAATCGGCAGGCCCATCCGCTCCGCCACGTAACCTGCAAAGACATCGCCAAAATTGCCCGTGGGGACGGAATAGGCAATAGGGCGATCTGGCGCCCCAAGGCGGACGGCGGTGTAAAAATAATAGACAATCTGCGCCATCAACCGAGCCCAGTTGATCGAATTGACCGCCGACACCGTAAAGCGGCCATTAAAGGCGCGGTCGTTGAACAGCGCCTTCACAATCGCTTGGGCATCATCAAAGCTGCCCTTAATCGCGACATTATACACATTAGGGGCCAGCACCGTCGTCATCTGACGCCGCTGCACATCCGAGACGCGGCCCAAGGGGTGCAACATGAAGATATCAATCTTCGCACGGCCCGCCACGCCATCAATGGCCGCAGACCCGGTATCGCCCGATGTCGCACCGATGATGGTCAGATGCGCATCGCGCTTGGCCAAAAATGTCTCAAACAACTGACCGAGCAGCTGCAAGGCCACATCCTTAAACGCCAGTGTCGGCCCGTGGAATAACTCCATCAGCCAATGCGCCGAATCCAGCTGGACCAGCGGCGTCACGGCGTCATGCGAAAAGCGCCCATAAGCAATGGTGCACAGCCGTTTGAGTGTCGCATCATCTAGGCTGCCCGCGACAAAGGGGCGCATGACGGCAACCGCCGTATCGACATAGGACAGGCCTTGGAGGGCGGCGATCTCTTCGCGCGAGAAACGTGGCCAATGATCTGGCACATAAAGCCCGCCATCTGACGCAAGGCCAGCCAGCGTCGCGCCTTCGAAATCGAGCGTCGGGGCGCTCCCTCTGGTGCTGATATACCGCATGAGTGCGCGCGTTACCCCTGTTGCCGGGCTGGGGCAAGGTCAGGTGAAGGCCTGGCGCAGCAATTCCAACCCAACCACGACCATCAACAGGGAGATGATTGTGGCAAAGCGGGCCGGGCTAAGGCGGCGGACAAGCCATACGCCGGCAAAAGTGCTGGCAATGGCGACAGGCATAAAAACGAGCGTGAGCTGCAGGTTTGCCGCCGTAAACTGCCCCAACGCCAAATAGGCGGGCACCTTCATCCAATTCAGAGCCGCAAAGAAAATCGCTGATGTTCCGATAAAGACATTGGGCGGAAAATTTCGGCCCAGCGCCCAAAGTTGAAAAGGGGGGCCGCCCGCATGCGCCACCTGACTGGTAAAGCCGGAAACCCCGCCCCAGAAA
>JBEDGC010000054.1:0-17883 GCA_041174825.1 Pseudomonadota bacterium
CCACTGGATCGTTAAGGATTTCTGCTGGCAACATATCCATCTCAATCCGAGCAATCCGATCCCCCGGCGCCAGAATGATGGTCCGTTCGACAATATTGCGGAGCTGTCGCACATTGCCCGGCCAATCATAAGCCTGAAGGGCGGCCATCGCATCCACGGTAACATCTGGGGTTGGCACGCGACGTTCGGCTGCGTAGCGCGCCACAAAATGCTCCACGAGCCCTGGAATATCCTCCCGCCGTTCCGCAAGCGCTGGGATAAAAACGGGCACAACATTTAGCCGATAATAAAAATCTTCTCGGAACCGCCCTGCATCTATTTCCGCCGTCAGGTTGCGGGCAGTGGCAGACAGGACGCGGACATCGACCTTAACCTGCCTTTGTCCACCCACACGATTAAAGCTCTGATCGGTCAGCACCCGCAGAATTTTACCCTGTGTTGTCACCGGCATGTCGGCAATTTCATCCAGAAACAGCGTGCCGCCATGCGCCCGCTCCAACAGGCCAGAGGTTGTTGAACCGTCGGGGCGCTCCGACCCGAAAAGCTCCTCTTCGACCCGCTCAGGTGTCATTCGCGCCGCACTTACGACCACAAAAGGGGCGTTTGCGCGTGGACTCCAGCTGTGCAGCATCCGTGCGGCGACTTCTTTACCAACGCCAGCGGGTCCAGAGATCAAAACCCGACTGCCTGTAGGGGCCACACGTCGCAGGGTCGCCCGCACCTGATTAATTGACCCGGATGTGCCGCTTAACTGATCATCAAGGCCCACTTGCGCCCGCAATGTCTGATATTCCGCACGCAGTCGTTCTGTCTCTGTTGCACGAGAGACAAGCAGCAAAAGGCGCTGTGCCTCAAATGGTTTCTCGATGAAATCTGCAGCGCCGCGCCGGATAGCGGCAACTGCTGTATCCAAATTCCCATGCCCGGAAATGACCAGCACAGGTTGGCTGGGGTCTCGCCGCTTTATTTCATCGAGCAGATCCAGCCCATCGAGCCGCGACCCCTTTAGAAACACATCCAGCAGAACAAGCGATGGCCTGCGGTCGGCAATGGCGGCCAAGGCAGTGTCACTGTTTGCGGCGGTGCGGGGCGAATAGCCTTCATCCTCCAAGACGCCGGCAACCAGCTCCCGAATATCTTCTTCATCGTCCACAACAAGTATGTCGAGGCCCATGTTAAATGCTCCTTGCCGGTGTCAGTGCTGAGGGAAGGAGTTCCTGCTCTGCATGATCCTCCACAGCGCGCCGTTCAATTGCGGCGGACAGCTGGTGCGGGTTTATCTCAATCGTGACGATGGCACCGCCGCCATCCCGGTCAGCAAAGTGGATTGTGCCCATATGCTCCTCCACAATTTTCTTAACAATCGCGAGACCCAGGCCCGTTCCACCGGGGCGCGTGGTCATATAGGGCTCAACGATCCTATCGCGTTCCAAAGGCAGGCCAATTCCGGTGTCAGAGACTTGGATGGACACCACAGAATCCTCAATCTGCGAAATGGTCATGACAACCTCTCCCGCGTCATGCCCTGTTTGTTTGATGGCTTCGACACCATTTTTCACAATATTGGACAAGGCCTGCGCCAATTGACGGCGATCACACACCAACATGGGTGATGGGCTGGGTGCATCGAGCCTGAACGTCACGGTTGGATTGGCAACTTCGTGGAGGAACATGGCCTCCCGCGCGATATCGACAAGAGCCTCTTGCGCAAATTCAGGCTTTGGAATGCGCGCGAAGGAGGAAAACTCATCGACCATACGACGCAAGTCCCCAACTTGGCGGACAATCGTGTCAATCAAACGATCATAGGCCGCCAAATCAGACTGAATTTCCTTTGAGAAGCGCCGCTTGAGACGTTCGGCTGCAAGCTGGATTGGGGTCAGTGGGTTTTTGATTTCATGCGCAATGCGCCGAGCGACATCGGACCATGCAGCCTGTCGCTGATCGACCAATTGCTGCGTGATATCATCAAAAGTCAGGATCTGGCCGAATTCGCTGGCGACGATTTTGACAACCAGGGTGCGTGTTTCGCCAGCACTGGGCAGCTCCACCACGGCCTCTCCCCGTGGATTGTCGAGCAACGCCTCAAATTCTGGTGCAAGTTTTGCCAGTTCAAGCCCAATTGCTTCTTCAGGATGAACATTAAGCAAGCTGCTGGCAGACCTGTTAATCACCCGAATACGACGCTCTGGCGTCACAGAAATAACGCCAGCGGTAACGCCGGACAAAACGGCTTCGATCAAAGCACGTCGTCGATCCAAAAGGTCATTTGAACTGATCAAATCTTTGTTCTGCTCGCCCAGCCGCTCAGTCATACGATTAAACGCCCGCGACAACACGCCCACTTCATCGCGGCTGCGCGATGTTGACACGCGCACTGACAGATCACCTCCCGCAACCCGCCGCGCGGCGTCGACAAGTTCCCCGACCGGCTGGACCAGGCGATCAGCCACCCGAAGCGCAGTAAAAACGGCAAGCCCGACAATGGTCAGCGACAAAGTATAAAGCGCGGCGTTGAGTTGGATTTGCAACGTGCCAGAGCGATCGAGAAGGGCATTATAGTCTTTCAGAACTAAAGAGGCTCGCTTTGCCTGAGCAAGAGTTTCTCGGTCCGCGACGCGAGATGCATAAAGAAACAAATCTTTGGTGCCCGGCATGGGAGTCATGGCCTCCATGCGGCTGCCCGTATCGCGAAAAATCGTCTGACGCTTTGCCATAAGCTGACGCGCCACTTGCGGCGGAACCCAGTTATCCGTGCGTCGTTCATACGGGTTCACAATCGCCAGCGTTTGAACGCCATTGCGCTCTGAAATGGCGAGAACGGCAGCTTCCGAAAGCTCTCTTTGATAGACCTGAAATGCAAACTGATTGGCAAATTCCCGGCTATCGATTGTGGCAATTGTCATGGCCTGCGCAATATCACCTGCCATCACAGCAGTTTCATCCATCACGCGCTTCTGCTTTTCCGCATAAAGTTGCTGGGCAAGCGCTGTCGTGTTCTCAAACATGCCCTGGGCACGCTTTGAATACCAAATATCGACGCCATATTGGAATAGCAGTGACGCAATGAGCACCATCAAGACAACGGGTATCGTTGCGACGAGAGAAAAGAGTGCGACCAAACGAACGTGCAAGCGGCCGTTCGCCCCAACCACGGATTGAGCAGCCCGCCGCATAGCCAATCTGCGACCCCAAAGGACAATCAGAACGACAGCAGGAACGAGATTTGCAAAAAGGAGTAAGACACCTGCCGCGGGGGACAGGGTTAGACCGTCCTGCATCATCATCCAGGTGAGGGCCGCCATCGACACCACGCCAAAAATAGCAATCCCAGTCACCGCTCTGAACAAGCCAGACTGCCGCGCGACCAGCCCGACCGAGCGCCACCAAGACTGCAGCAAGGAAGAGGTCGTTTTCACCACAGTGACATGTCTACAACACCTGCGTTGCAGATCAAGCACAGCATGATAAAATCTGAATTGATCAGCGCCGCCCAATCGCGGGATCTATCCCCAGATCATTCAGCTTCTTTCGTAACGTATTGCGATTAATGCCCAATAAGCGGGCTGCCCGAAGCTGATTACCCCGAACTGCGGCCATTGTTGCCACAAGCAGCGGCCTTTCAACGTCTTCTAGAATACGATCATAAAGGCCGTCGGGTGGTAGATTTGTTCCAAATTCGGCAAAATATCCAGTCAGATGCGCTTCAACGGCGTGGGCCAGCCCGGTTCGAGCAACAGCGACTGGTGTGTCCAAACGAGCAGGCCGGCCAATGAGCTGCTGATCGATAATTTCAGGACCAATGACATCATCCCGAACAAGCACCGCCAGGCGCCGCATCAGATTTTCCAGCTCCCGGATATTTCCTGGCCATTCATGGTCCGAAAGACGCGATATTGCGGTGGTAGAAATGCCCTTTCGCGGCAATCCATCCGCGGCTGCGCGATCCAGAAAATGTTGCGACAAAAGGCCAATGTCGGAAAGGCGCTGACGAAGAGGCGGCAGCGCGACGGGCACAACATTCAAGCGGAAGTAGAGATCCTCGCGAAACTGACCCGCGGCAATCAGGGCCGGCAAGTCCTTGTGGGTTGCCGCGATGATGCGCACATCCGCCTTGATTGATCGGTTTCCGCCGACTGTTGTGAATTCCCCTGACTGAAGAACGCGCAAAAGTCGCGTTTGCGCCTCCATCGGCATATCGCCAATCTCATCGAGAAAAAGCGTTCCTCCCGCCGCCTGCTCAAACCGCCCTGCGCTCCGGTTTTGCGCGCCTGTAAAGGCACCGCGCTCATGCCCAAACAGTTCTGCTTCGATCAGTTCTCGGGGGATGGCCGCCATATTAATCGCGACAAAAGGGCAGGCCTTTCGGCCGCCCAGATCATGAATAGCACGCGCCACCAATTCCTTGCCCGTGCCGCTTTCCCCGAGGATCAAGACCGTCAGATCATTAGGGACAACGCGCGCAATCGTCCGATAGACTTCTTGCATCGCGGATGACCGACCGATCAGCGGCAAGGCCGCATCAGCCTCGCTGAGATTTGGTTGGACGGGGGAAATTCCACGCCGCCGCAACCCATCCCGAACCGCTTGGCAGAGCTCGTCCAGATCAAAAGGCTTGGGAAGATACTCAAAGGCCCCCTGCTCGGTTGCGCGGACCGCAGTTGCCAGCGTGTTCTGGGCCGACAGGACGATGATGGGAAGGCCCGGTCTTTTAGCCAGAATTTCGGGCACGAGATCAAGTCCGTTGCCATCCGGCAGGATAACATCTGTGACCAGAACATCTGGATCAAAATGGTCAAGGATTGCCGCTTGTTCGGCGACGCTTGCCGCCGTGCGCACCTCATAGCCCTCTCCACGAAGCGCCTCGTCGATGACAAGCCGAATGGCGTCATCATCATCAACAACGAGTATTTTGCTTTGCCCCATCACGTCCTGCCGTCTGCACGCGGGAGAAGAAGGCGAAACACGGTCTGTTCCGGTGCTCCTTCCCGCCCATATTGAACAATCCCGCCCATGTCGCGCATGAGCTTATCAACAAGAGCAAGGCCAAGCCCCTGCCCCTTTGGCTTGCTGCTGACAAAGGGATCAAAAAGCTGTTCGACAATATCCTCGGGAGCGCCGGGGCCATCGTCAATCACGCACACCTCAATCGGCAACGGCCGCTTGCGCACGCCACCGTCCAGAGAAACAGACACGCCGTGCCGAAAGGCGGTCGTAATCGTGACCCGGCGCTGCCCGCCGCCCAGGGTTGTTTCAGCGGCATTCTTAAGGAGATTGAGAATGATTTGAACCATCGTGTCCCGATGAACCAAAACATCGGGAAGAGAGGGATCATAGACTTGGCCTATAGTCAGCCGATCGCCAAAACCGGAGAGTGCGACAGCGCGGGCATGATCGATAATGGCATGGATGTTTTCCGCCTGTAGCGGCAATTTTCGGGTGTCGGTAAACCCTTCCATCCGGTCGATCAGACTGGCAACCCGATCCACCTCATCGCGGATCAATTTGGTCAACCGCTCTGCACTGGGTTCAACAGTGCGCGACAGCAATTGCGCGGCCCCTCTTATGCCCGCTAAGGGGTTCTTAATCTCATGCGCTAACATGGCTGCAATGCGAATTGCGGCGCGGGCACCGCCACTTTGGGCGCGATTGCCAACACGATGCACCGTCAGTCCAGAATAGACGGACAAGACCTTCCAGCCGGGCCGTTCTGCCAACGGTGTGACGAATAGGTCTGCCCGGATCTCCGCGCCCCGTTTGACCCGAATGACAGCGTCATAAGCTGCAAATGCCGCCTCTTCCTCTCGATAGGCATCTGGCATGACCAGCAAGTCAGATATTTGGCGGCCGATAATGGTTTGCGCACTGAAGTTCAGAAGCATTTCGGCCGCAGCATTAACGCGTTTTATTGCCCCTGCAGGATCAAGCACAAGCATCGCGATGGGAGAGGCGGCGACCATTTCCTCTGCAGAAGGCAGGTCGGTCGGTAAATCGATCACACTCACGCGGCAGCGCGACTGAGCCATGGCTCGTAAAAACGTTCCAGCATGTCCAGCACGACCTTCGGGTCATTGATCTGATTGACAGCATTGCGGAAATCCGCCGATCCATGCAGCCCTTTGGTGTACCAGCCAATATGCTTGCGGGCCATGTTGACCCCTGTGACATCCCCATAATGGGCCAGCATGTCGTGATAATGCCGAATGATGATATGGTATTGCTCTTCAATCGACGGATCAGGTGGCACCGCCCCCGTCGTCAGGGCAGCCATCACCTGAGAGATGAGCCAGGGACGACCATAAGCGCCACGACCAATCATCACCCCATCGGCACCCGAAAGATCAAGTGCTGCATTGGCATCTTCAACCGAACAAATATCGCCGTTGACGATGACGGGCAGATTGACGGCATCCTTAACCTTGCGGACAAAGGCCCAATCTGCCGATCCTTTATACATTTGATTGCGCGTTCGACCGTGAACGGTGATCAACTTTGCGCCAAGATCTTCTGCGATATGGGCGAGCTCCGGCGCGTTCAGAGAGTCATGGTCCCATCCCATGCGCATCTTGACTGTCACCGGCACAGACACCGCTTTGACCGTTGCCTCAATCAGTTTGGCGGCCAGCGGCAAATCCCGCATCAGGGCGGAACCCGCATCGCCATTGACGACCTTCTTGACCGGGCAGCCCATGTTGATGTCGATAATCGCAGCCCCGCGATCTTCATTTAGGCGCGCGGCTTCCCCCATTTCATGCGGCGTACAGCCAGCAAGCTGCATAGACACTGGCTCTTCAATCGGATCCCAAGCGGCCTTTTGGAGGCTTTGGCGTGTCTCGCGGATCATCGCCTGACTGGCGATCATTTCCGTCACATTCAGGCCGCAGCCAAATTGCCGGACGATCTTGCGAAGCGGCATATCCGTCACACCCGTCATCGGCGCGAGAATGACGGGAATGTCGATATTGACCGGGCCAATAGTGATGGGTTTAAGACGTTGCATCTGAATTGCCTAAAAATTCAGCAGACGCCTAATCAATTTTCGGTTGCCGTGCAACAGCCATGCGTGTTTAAGCCGCGCCATGACGATCACCGCGATCATTGTCGCTGCTGGCAAAGGGGAACGCGCAGGCGGGCCTGTGCCAAAGCAATATGCAATGGTCGGTGGCAAGTCGCTTCTGGCGCATGCTGTGACGGCATTTTCCACGCATAAATCGATTGACCAGATCATCATTGTCATTGGCGAAGGCCAAACTGATCTTGCCCTCGCGGCTCTTGGAGACATGCGGGTCGATCACATTGTAACTGGCGGGGCGGAACGGCAGGACTCCGTCGCCGCCGGGATTTCAGCCGCTGGTGATGCTGACATTCTTCTTATCCATGATGCCGCCCGTCCCTTTCTGCCGCATGCTGTCATCAACAGGTTGATAGATGCTCTGGCTACCAGTGACGGTGCCGTCCCTGCCCTTCCCGTTGCTGATACGCTGTCGCGTGGGAACCAGCACCTCGGCGATGTTGTGGACCGGACCGAACTCTATCGCATCCAAACACCACAGGCCTTTCGCGCAGAAGCCATAAAGACAGCGCACTGCCAGTGGCGCGGACCAGTCGCAACCGATGACGCTCAAATGGTGCGCGCGGCGGGATATGACGTAGCTCTTGTCGGCGGAGACATCATGCTTGAAAAAGTCACGACGCCTCAAGATTTTGCGGAAGCAGAACGACGGGTATCAGCGCGGCTGATTTCCCGGTCCGCACTGGGCTTTGACGTTCACCAACTTGTATCTGGCGAAGACCTTTGGCTGGGTGGCATTAAGATTGATCATGACAAGGGCCTGGCAGGGCATAGCGACGCAGATGTCGCGCTTCACGCGCTTACGGATGCCCTTCTCGGTGCGCTCGGCGATGGCGATATTGGAACGCATTTCCCGCCCAGCGATCCACAATGGCGCGGCGCACGCTCGCAGCGTTTTGTAGAACATGCAGCACAACTTGTATCCGCCGCAGGTGGCATCATTGATCATGTCGATCTGACCCTCATCTGCGAAGCCCCGAAAATTGGGCCTCATAAAGACGCGATGCGCACCGCCATTGCGAACATGCTTGGCATTTCCATCCGCAAAGTGAGCGTGAAGGCGACGACGACTGAGCGTTTAGGCTTTACGGGACGTGGGGAAGGCATCGCCGCACAGGCCATCGCGACCATCCGCCTTCCAGAGGATATTTGATATGAGGGGCCTTCCCATCCGCTTCTGGATCAGTGCAGCACTTGCCGCATTACTGCCGACCCACGCCTTAGCGCAGGCCGCGCGCCCCTGCCTGACCCCAAAGGAAGGACAGGCCTTAATCACGTTTGCCTTACCCGATGTGGTCAACGGCGTGACAGATAAATGTGCGCCCGTGGTGGGGCCATCCTCCTTCCTCGCAACGTCTGGGCGCGCCTTGGCATCGTCATACCGGGCGACCTCAAATGCCGCCTGGCCCGTTGCGCGGCCCGCAATTCGCAAGCTGGCGGGCGAAAATGGCCAGCTATTGGACATGATGCCAGATGAGACCTTCAAATCTTTCGCCGGAGCCTTTGCAGCGACCGCCGTCGTCAAACAAGTCGCGCCAGAGCGCTGCAACGACATTGACCGTGTTATGAAAGCAACATCCCCGCTGCCGCCAGAGAATATGTCGATGCTGGTTGGAATAATGCTTGAAATTATGGCCCGACCAACGGCACAGGCCGCCATCGCAAGCGCGAAACCACCTTTAAACATTTGTCCGGCATCGAAAAATTCCGGGCAGGCTGTCACAGCGAAGTAAGTTTTATGGACGACGCATTACCCCCAGAGCTCATCACGGCAGCCCGGCGCGTTATCGCGGAAAACCGAGCGAAAGGACGCAGAGTAGCGGTCGCAGAAAGCTGCACGGGTGGCCTTGTGTCGGCGGCACTCACCGCGATTCCCGGGTCATCCGATGTGTTCGAAGTTGGCTTCATAACCTATTCCAACGACGCAAAAATGGGTGTCCTTGGCGTCGATTCGAACATTCTTGAGACTTTTGGGGCAGTCTCCATCGCGACGGCATGGTCCATGGCGCAAGGTGCGCTGGATTATTCCAATGCGGATGTTGCCGTTTCGATCACAGGCGTTGCAGGGCCAGATGGCGGCAGCGCAAAAAAGCCTGTTGGTATGGTCGTCTTTGCCCGCGCACGACGCGGCGCAGACCCGGATGATGTCATTGCGGATACCAAAGAATTTGGCGATCTCGGCCGGGGCCCAATCCGCGTTCAGGCGGCACTCGTTGCGCTTGAGCTGCTGCTGCCGGGCGCTGAACTATAAAGCGCGTCGGCGCGGCTTTCAAAAGCATCTGTCATTTTGGTTAAAGCGCGGTCAAAGACCTGACCTGCCAGCGCTTCAAACAGGCGCGATTTGAACTGAAAATCGACCATGAAGGCGACATCGCACCCGCCATCGGGGCGATCGCGAAATTCCCATTCATTGTGCAAATACTTCATCGGCCCATCGAGATAATCGACCCGGATCGTCCTTGGTCGATCCTTCTTCACGCGCGATGTGAATTTTTCCTTGATGGCTTTAAATCCGACAAGAAGGTCGGCGACCATCTCCGTCTCGCTATTTGATTTGACGCGAACACCGCTGACCCAGGGCAGAAACTCCCCATAGCGGGCAACATCCGCCACAAGATCATACATTTGTTCGGCACTCCAGCGGAGCGTGCGTATCTCGCTATGCCTTGGCATGGGCCAATTGCGCCGCCCGAGCATCCCGCATCAGGGCAAAGTCACGATCCGCATGATAGCTTGATCGGGTCAAAGGGGATGAGGCCACCAGCAAAAAGCCCTTTGCCCGCGCAATGGCGGCATAAGCTTCAAAGGTTTGTGGGGTGACGAAGTCGATCACCTTGGCATGTTTGGGCGTTGGCTGCAGATATTGCCCAATGGTCAAGAAATCGATGTCGGCAGAGCGCATATCATCCATCACTTGATGGATTTCCAGCCGCTGCTCCCCCAGCCCGACCATAACACCCGATTTGGTGAAGATGGACGGATCATGCCGCTTCACCGTCTCCAAAAGACGCAAGGACGCGTAGTAACGCGCGCCGGGACGGATGGTCGGGTAGAGGCGCGGAACTGTTTCCAAATTGTGATTATAGACATCGGGGCGTGCCGCGACGATGGATTCCACGGCGGCTTCCATCTTATTCCGGAAATCAGGCGTTAGAATTTCAATCGTCGTCTCGGGCGTCGTCCGGCGAAGCGCCTCAATCACCTTCACAAATTGCGATGCGCCGCCATCGGGCAGATCATCCCGGTCAACCGACGTAATGACAATATGCTTTAGGCACAATTCCGCCGCCGCATCGGCCACATGTTGCGGCTCATTGGTGTCCACTTTGCGGGGCATCCCCGTCTTCACGTTGCAAAAGGCGCAAGCGCGTGTGCAAACATCGCCCAGGATCATCACGGTTGCGTGTTTTTTCGTCCAGCATTCCCCAATATTGGGGCAAGCCGCCTCTTCACACACGGTGTTCAGCGAAAGACGGCGCATCAACGCCTTCGTTTCCGCAAATCCGACAGAGGTCGGCGCTTTGACACGGATCCAGTCCGGCTTGCGGACACGATTGGCAGGGGCATGAGACGTCATGAGGACGTCTTTACCCATCAGCGTAAGACTTGCCAACCTAGCACGTCTTGCTAAGCGACAGAGCGTCGCAGGAGTTTTCAATGCCCGAATTTACAGCCCTGATCGAAGGCTATCGCCGTTTCCGGTCAGACTCTTACCCGCACCAAAAAGCGCGCTATGACGCGCTTGAAAATGATGGCCAGTCGCCGCCTGTCATGGTCATTTCCTGCTGCGACAGCCGGGTCGACCCGGCCACGATTTTTGATACCGTTCCGGGGCAAGTCTTTGCACTGCGTAACGTTGCCAATCTTGTCCCCCCATTTGAAACGGGCGGCGGCCTTCACGGGGCATCTGCCGCAATTGAATTCGGCGTCCTAGGCCTATCCGTAAAACATATTGTTGTTGTGGGACATGGTCAGTGCGGCGGCATAAAAGCGGCGCTTTCCGGCCCCAATTTGGGGCAAGAAGGCCATATTTTCATCGATGACTGGATGGGCATTGTGCAACAAGCGCGCGATGATGTCGTCGCCAGCGGGCAAGACAATCCCCAGCAGGCTTTGGAATGGGAAGCGATTAAGGTCAGCCTCGCCAATTTGCGCACCTTCCCCTTTATTGCCGAGCGGGAAGCGCGCGGTGAAATCAAACTGCACGGGGCGTGGTTTGCGATTGCAGAGGGCAGCCTGTATGTCCTCAACGAACACGAAGGGGCGTTTAAGCCGGTCTGATGACGCAGGATATACCCCATAGCATTGCGCAAGTACTCGCCGAGATCACAGCATTGTGGTCCGGCGCGGCACGCAACCGTCGCAGCCCATTTCACACGCCCATTGTCTGCACTGTCAGAGACTTGACCCCTGCCCCACGTGTCATGGTTTTGCGGGCCGCAAGCGATGACGGCATCCACTTTCGATTTCATACAGACGCGCGCTCCCCTAAAACCGCTGAATTAGGTGCAGACGGCCCGATCGCCCTACTGGGCTATGATCCAGACTTGCGGGTCCAACTCACAGTGCGCGGCAACGGGCGCATTGAGCGGGAAAGCCTGCATGCAGAGACCGCGTGGGAAGGGTCGGCGCTCAGCAGTCGGCGCTGCTATCTTGCGGCCCACCCCCCGGGGACCCCAGTTTCACAACCAATTAGCGGCCTGCCCGACCATCTTTTGGATCGCTCCCCAACCGAGGCGGAAAGCCATGATGGACGAACAAATTTTGCGGTTCTCATGATCGAAGCGCAGGAGCTTGAATGGCTCAAGCTCACGAGCTGCGGCAATAAACGGGCGGTGTTCCGCCGCGATGGGGATCAATGGGTCGGGCAATGGATCACACCCTAAAGCCAGCCCTCACCATCTGGTATGATGGGGAATGCCCCTTATGTATCAGAGAAATTGCCCTGATGAAGCGTCTCGACAGGGCTGAGCGCATCAATTTTGTTGATCTGACGCGTACGGACGCAGCTTGCCCGCTCGATCGAACGCTCATGCTCGCGCGCTTTCATGCGACAACAGCTCGAGGAGAAACGCTCTCTGGTGCGGCCGCCTTTGCGGCCATGTGGCGAGAAATACCTGTTCTGCGGCCCATAGGGCTCGCAGCGCAAAACAGGCTTGTGCTGGCCCTGCTGGAGGGGGCCTATATCCTCTTTCTCAGGATCAGGCCCCTGCTCCAGCGATTGGCGCGTTAACGGGTCAACTTTTTGTAAGCGAGCCGGGTCGGCCGATCCGCCGCATCGCCCAAGCGACGACGCTTATCTTCTTCATACATGGCGAAATTGCCCTCAAACCATTCGACATGGCTATTGCCTTCAAAGGCAAGAATATGGGTGGCTAGGCGATCCAAGAAGAAGCGATCGTGGCTGATGACGACGGCACAGCCTGCGAAATTCTCAATCGCGTCTTCCAACGCGCCGAGGGTTTCCACATCAAGATCGTTGGTCGGTTCATCGAGCAGGAGAACGTTGCCGCCACGCTTCAGCATCTTGGCCATATGAACGCGATTGCGCTCCCCACCGGAGAGCTTGCCCACGATTTTTTGCTGATCCTGCCCCTTAAAGTTAAAGGCACCCACATAAGCGCGGGTCGACATGTCGTGGCCATTAACCTTCACATAATCGAGACCGTCGGAGACTTCTTCCCAGACATTCTTTGTTGCATCCAGATGATCGCGGCTCTGATCTACATAGCCAAGACGCACCGTTTCCCCAACCTCAAGCGAGCCAGTGTCTGGTTCCTCTTGGCCTGTTAGAAGCTTGAACAAGGTTGATTTACCGGCACCGTTCGGCCCGATGACGCCAACAATACCGCCCGGCGGCAGCATGAAGGAGAGGTTTTCAAACAACAGCTTGTCGCCATAGGCCTTAGAGATATTCTTGGCCTCAATGACTTTGCCTCCAAGACGTTCCGGCACCTGAATAACAATCTGGGCCTTGCCCGGCGTACGGCTGTCTTGAGCTGCGACAAGCTGTTCAAACTTGGAAATACGCGCCTTGGACTTGGTCTGGCGGCCCTTTGGCCCCTGCCGGATCCATTCCAATTCTTCTTTAATCGCCTTTTGACGGCCGGATTCTTCGCGATCTTCCTGCTCAAGGCGCTTCGACTTCTTTTCCAAATAGGTCGAATAATTGCCTTCATACGGGAAGTATTTTCCGCGATCGAGCTCAAGAACCCACTCAACCACATTATCCAGAAAATAACGATCGTGGGTGATCATCAGGACAGCGCCGGCATAGTCCTTCAAATGGGTTTCCAGCCATTCGACACTTTCAGCATCCAGATGGTTGGTTGGTTCATCGAGAAGTAGGATGGAGGGCTTTTGGATCAGCAATCGGGTCAGCGCGATACGGCGCTTTTCCCCGCCCGACAGATTTTCAACCGACCAATCCGACGGCGGGCAGCGCAAGGCCTCCATCGCGATTTCAAGCTGGTTATCAAGCGTCCAGCCGTCGACAGCGTCGATCCGCTCTTGCAGGGTGCCCATTTCCTCCATCAGCGCATCAAAATCCGCATCAGGCTCCGCCATCAGGGCCGAAATCTCATTATAGCGATCGACCATATCGGCGGTTTCGCGCGCACCATCCTTGACGTTTTCCAGCACCGTCTTGGTCGGGTCGAGCTGCGGCTCCTGCGGCAAATAGCCGACGGTGATGTTCTCGCCGGGCCAAGCCTCACCCGTAAAATCGGTATCAATTCCGGCCATGATCTTGATCAGCGTCGATTTACCCGCGCCATTGGGGCCAACAATGCCAATTTTGGCACCCTGATAAAATTGCAGATTAATATCGCTCAGGACGGGCTTCTGAGCGCCGGGAAAGGACTTAGTCATTCCCTTCATGACAAATGCATATTGCGCGGCCATCGGTCGTTACTCTCGTTTCGGTGTCGGATTTGTCCCGCGCCCTAGCCCAGCAGAACCGCCTTGGCAAACCTGCACAGACGGGTTAGCTTTTAGCCATGCTTCCAAAGATTATCTCTTGCCCTGCCGTTCTTGCTTTGCTGCTCCTCACAGCGTGTGAGAAGATCACCGATCCGACGGTGTCAGAGCAAGAAAGTGTCGCCGAGATAAACAATCGCTCTAACCAACTAGAGCAAGCAGCCGAGGAGGCCGTCAATCGCCAAATTGCCGAGCTTACCGCTGATGCTGCCCCCGACGCCAGCAACCCAGCTGACAACGCCGCCCAATAGCGCGTGGCCGCAAGGCAATTTCGACGCCAAACCATCTTCATTTAATCTATGTTAGATTAATGATGCTAAATAATGTGTATGTGTGCGTCGTTATAACTTATTGCCATGTTTTGGCAGGAATAGGGAAAGCAGCCTAATCTCCTTCCGCACCTGAAGCAGAAATTGAGACAGCAAATGGTCTTCAGTGCCAACGGAACCAAACGCGTTCATGACGCAACAAGCTTTCTGGCATTTACAGTCGTTTATGCTGTTTTTGCATATTTTGGCCTAACTTGGGCCATGGTTGATGGGGCTGGATCCCCTATCTGGCCAGCTGCTGGCATAGGGTTTGCCGGCCTTCTTCTGTGCGGCACGCGGTTTTGGCCGGCCATCGTCATTGGTCGGACCATTGCGGCGCTCATCTCGGGATCGCAACAACCTTTTTTGGCAGATATTTTCTTGGGGTTTGCCAACGCAATTGCAACGCTGGCGGCATATCTTTTAATCCGGGCGTCTGGCGGATTAAAGATTGGATTACCGTCATTCGGCGACGTGCTGCGCTATGTCCTCGCCGGAGCGCTGCCTTACGCAGTCCTTGTTGCTGTTATCGGCCTTTTTACACTCAGAATATCCTCCGGCATTAGCCTTGACAGAATATGGTTGATGTTTGTTCCGTGCGTTATCGGTCATTTTGTTGGCGCAGCCACGATTGGGACCCTTATTCTCTCATGGTGGCGACCAACGCGCCCCCTTTCCAGCCGAGAGCTCACCCATTTTCTCACGATATTTGTCGCGACAGCGATCGCCACGACGTTCATCTTTGGGGAAACCGATCATGGCAACTGGCCCACCTGGCAATTATTCCCCTTTCTTGTCTGGACAGCAATTGCCTTTGGCGTTCGGGGCACGTCTGTCATGCTGGTCGGCATATCCTTCATCGCGCTTTATAAAACTGGAATCATCTGGATGCCCGGCGCGCTTCCCCCGCCCCATATGCCCAGCCAAATTTGGAAGCTTCAGCAGTTCCTTGCGACCCAGGCCCTGACAATGGTGCTGCTCGCAGCTGCTGTTGATGGACTTCGGGCTCAGGCTGATTTGAAACGGCGAGATTTGATGCTGCGTCAAGCCATGACGGCGGGCGCAACAGGAATATTCCGCTGGAACTTCGAAGCCAATCAGGTCGAATGCGACGACACCTTGCTGCGTCTTTTGGACATGCCGCCCGAACAGACGCCGAAACGCCTTCAAGATTTGATAGCCGTGCTTCATCCGGACGATCAATTGCGCATCCTGACGAGCTATGAAGATTGCGCACGGCATGGCACGGAGATTTCGACAACCGCGCGCGTGATGTCGCGAGATGGCCAGAGCCGGTCTCTCAACGTCCGCGGCCGCTGCGTTGAAAGCCAAGCGGGTGCGTCAGCTTTTGTAACTGGGGCCGTTGTGGACATTACCGAACGCACTCAGCTTGAACGACGTCTGATTGAGGCTGAGCAAATCTATCGTGCCGTGTTTGAGCAAGCCGGCGTCGGGGTGGCCCGCTTGTCGCTCACAGGCGCGTTCTTGGAGGTTAATGAGCGATTTTGTGACATTACAGGCAGGCCGAGTGACCAGCTTGTTGGTTATAATTGGTTGGCGATTAGCAATGATCCAACTTGGCAAACGGCCTCCGTTGAGTTTGGCGCATTATTGGCCGTTGGCGATGGACGTTTTCGGGTCAAGAAAAACTATCAAGACCCAAAACGCGGCACTGTTTGGGTCGATATGAGCATCACTCTGGTCCGCGATGCCCAGCATGCACCGCTTTTCTATCTCGCTATTGTGCAGGATGTGACAGAGGCAAAAACGGCAGAAGAACGCGCCGAGTTTCGAGCAAGTGAACTTGAAACCGTTCTTGATGCCGTCCCATCCGCTATATGGCTGGCCCAAGATCCAGACTGTTCTCAGATAATCGGCAATCGGTTTTCGTCTAAAATCCTTCGCGAAGCGACGTCAGAAGACGAAAAAAGAACTGCCGCAAATCCGCCCCCAGAAAGCTATAAAGTTTTTGATTCTGAGGGCCGGGAATTGGACGACGCCGACCTCCCCGTGCAGCGCGCGGCGCGCGGGGAAACGGTCCGCAATTTTGAAGAACGCATCTTGTTTAATGACGGGCAGACCATCCACCTATTTGGCAACGCAACGCCTCTCCTTGATACAGATGGCCGTGTGCGTGGCGCCGTCGCCGCGTTCATCGACATTACCGAGCGCAAGCGCGCCGAGGCGCGAGAACGGCTCTTGTCCAGAGAAGTCGATCATCGTTCAAAAAATGTCCTCGCCATTGTGCAGGCCATTATCCAATTAACGCAGGCCCCAAATATGGCCGCCTATCGGGCGCGGATCACGGGACGAATTCAAAGTTTGTCCCGAACACATAATTTACTGGCCGAAACCAAATGGGATGGCGTGATGTTGGCCCGGCTCATCCATGATGAGCTATCTCCATTTGAAACGGATGACGAGGCAGCACCCAGTCAACAGCGCTTCACCGTTAACGGGCCAGACATTATTCTGAAACCTAGCGCGGCGCAGGCCTTTGCCCTGATATTGCATGAAATGCTCACCAATGCGGTGAAATATGGCGCGCTCACAGCCCCAAATGGTCGGGTTCAAATCAGCTGGTCATGCCTCAACACTCCTGCCGATAAGCTCTGCTTCACATGGCAGGAATCGGATGGGCCACCCACACAAGAGCCAGAGCGAGCTGGCTTTGGCTGGACAGTCATCCGCAGCTCGGTGGAGGAACAGATGCGTGGAACACTCCACACCGAATGGACCGAAACGGGCCTTCGCATGACGATAGAGATACCCATGAACGAAGTATCGGAGCCAAGCAGGCCCTCGCCCATGCTGTCGGCCGCATAGGCGGTTGTCATTTTCTGATGCGATTGGTGGGTAAATGGTCGGGGAGACAGGATTCGAACCTGCGACCCTCTGCTCCCAAAGCAGATGCGCTACCAGGCTGCGCTACTCCCCGACACACGTCGCCATAACCGACCTTGCGGCAACCGCAAGTCTTTTGGTGGGCCCGGCAGGATTCGAACCCGCAACCGAGCCGTTATGAGCGGCCTGCTCTACCCTTGAGCTACAGGCCCCACCAGCCGTAAAAGCGCGATAGCGGACCCTTTAGGCCCGGCGCAAGAACCTTCCTTCGCCCGCGGAATATTGCAGCCTCAGCAAATCCCAGCGCCCCAATGCCAATTGCAATGCAATGAAACATTATTATACCGAACGGATAAATTTAGAACGGAAATATCTTAATGCCGCACAACAGTTTCGATTCGATCGATTTGCATATTCTGGCCGAACTTCAGAATGACGGCCGAATGACCAATGTTGAGCTTGCCGGTCGGGTCGGACTGACCGCCCCGCCCTGCTTACGCCGGGTGCGCACTCTCGAAGAAGATGGTGTGATTGAAGGCTATCACGCCCAACTCAATCCGATGCGACTTGGCTATACCATTACAGTTTTTGCAATGGTGAGCCTCAAGAGCCAGGCCGAATCCGACCTGAGAGAATTTGAAGAGCATGTTGCACGGCTCGCGCCTGTGCGCGAATGCCATA
>JBEDGC010000055.1:0-15149 GCA_041174825.1 Pseudomonadota bacterium
GTTGCCCCCAAATCCATCATGGCCTGCGCAAAATCCCCGGCGCGCGCCTGTGGTGTCAGACTGTCCATCCAGCCATAAATTTCTGGCTTGGCGGCGGGCAAAGGCGTGTCCACTGCGAACAGCCGGGCAATCACCCGCTCCACATTGCCATCGACAACAACCGCCCGCCTGCCAAAGGCAATCGCAGATATGGCCGCCGCCGTATAGGGGCCGATGCCGGGCAAGGCACGCAACCCCTCTTCTGTCTGCGGAAACTCCCCGCCCAGACCCTGCGCGACCTGGCGCGCACAGGCCAGCAGATTGCGCGCCCGCGCATAATAGCCCAGCCCAGCCCAAGCGGCCATGACATCGGCATCCTCTGCACGGGCAAGGTCGGCGCATGTTGGCCAACGCTGGGTGAAGGTTGCAAAATAGGCTTTGACGGCAGCGACGGTCGTCTGCTGCAGCATCACTTCTGAAAGCCAGACATGATAGGGGTCGGGGCGCGATCCCCCCGGCGGGCTGCGCCAAGGCAAAATGCGCGCATTCGCGTCATAATGAGCCAGAATCTTGTTGGTAACTAAGGGCATAGTCTCGACGCGCATGATGCTCTCTGGCATGGGGGCAGGCATGGCAAAAGACAAGCAGCCTTCTGGTCTGGGGGAACGACCCCGCGGCGGCCGTGCAAAGAGCGTTGCGGAGCTGATTCCCGGCGTCGGACAGGCGGCCTTTAAGCGCTTTGGCTTTATCCAATCCTCCATTGTCAGCCGATGGGTGGAAATCGCGGGGGAAAAATATGCCGGTGTCTCCACCCCTGAATCAATCCGCTTTCCGCAGGGCAAGAAAACCGACGGAACGCTGACACTGGTCGTAGAGCGCGCCTTCGGTCCGATGATGCAGCATGTGCAGCCCGTCATCTTAGAACGGGTGAACCGATTTTTCGGCTATAATGCGGTTGCACGCCTGACCCTGCGCGCGGGCGATGTGACCCGCGCCAAGCCCCCTATCGCCAAACCAAATCTGCGCCCGGTGCCCGCTGAACTGGGAGATTCCTTGCGCGAAATTGCCGATCCTGAATTGCGCGCCGTTCTAACTTCTCTGGCTCAGGGTGTGGCGAGCGCGCCCGATGGATTGCCTGTTCTGGGAAAAGTGAAATGATCCACCGTCTCCTTAGGAAGCTCGGCCTGATCTGCGGGGCCATTGGCCTGATAGCTGCGCCCGCCCACGCCCAAAAGGCCGCCGCTCCCAATTATGCCAAGCTGGTGACCATCACCCCCAATGGTGCCTTCGTGCTTGGCAATCCCAAGGCAAAGGTCCGGCTGGTCGAATATCTGAGCTATACCTGCAACCATTGCGCGCACTTTACGGGTGAGGCGGCGGTGCCTCTCAAGCGGGACTATATTGCCAAAGGCCTTGTCGCGCTCGAATTGCGCAATTTGGTGCGCGATGCTTTTGACATGACGGCCGCTCTTCTCGCACGGTGCGGTGGCCCGTCGCGTGTCTTTACCCTCACCGAAGATATGTTGGCGCGGCAAGAGGTATGGATGGCAGAAGGACAGGTGGTTGTTCTCAAGCAAGAAGCACAGCTGAACGCCATGCCTTTGGCCAAGAAGCTTCAGACCCTTGCCAAGGGAACAGGGCTTCTCGCCATGGCGCAAGCGCGGGGCCTCACCCCGGCACAGGCCAATGCCTGTCTGGCCTCCCCGCAAATGCACAAAACAATTCTCGCCATGACCAAGGATGCGGTGGACGTCCGCAAAATTAACTCAACGCCAACATTTCTGATCAACGGCCAGCCGGGGCCACGGACGTCCGAATGGGCTGATGTGGACACGGCTTTGAAAAGCGCCCTTGGCCAACGCTGAAAAGGACGAAGAAACACATGAAAAAACTTCTGATCGCAACCACGGCGCTGCTGATGGTCACCGCCTGTGGCGACAAGGGTGCTGGAACTGGCGATGCCAAGGGCGGCGCGGATGCGATTGCCGCCCCAGCCGGCACCAAATGGTCGGAAACCACAGCTGTCACGCCCGATGGGGGGATGCTGATGGGCAACCCAGACGCGCCTGTGAAGCTGATGGAATTTGGCGCGCTCACCTGTTCCCATTGTGCCGAGTTTTCGGAAGCCTCCAAAGTTGAGCTGAAGGCTTTGGTCGATAAGGGCACTGTGTCTTATGAGTTCCGCACGTTTGTTCTCAACGCACTGGATGTCCCGGCATCGGTGCTCGCCAAATGCGGCGGGCCGAGCCGCTTTTTCCCAATTGCCGAACAACTCTTCGCTACACAGCGCGATTGGCTTGGGAAAACCAGCGCCATCACACCGGCAGAGCAACAGGCGCTTCAGACGATGAACCCGCTGCAACAGACGAAGCTTCTCGCCGATAAGCTAGGCCTGATTGAATTTGTCCAACAGCGCGGCATTTCCTCGGCCAAAGCGCAGGCCTGTGTGGCGGACGCCAAGGCGATTGATGAGCTGGTGAAAATCACCGACAAGGGCGTGCGTGAATTTAAGGTTCAGGGTACGCCAACCTTTGTTATCAATGGCGTGACGCAAGAAAACACCTCATCTTGGAGCGCACTGAAGCCCAAGCTGATGGACGCCGGGGCGTAAGGCCGCCGCCTTGCGGATCAAACGTCTCAAGCTGACGGGCTTTAAAAGTTTCGTCGACCCAAGTGAGCTCCGCATTGAGCCGGGCCTAACGGGCATTGTCGGCCCCAATGGGTGCGGCAAGTCTAATTTGCTTGAGGCTATTCGCTGGGTGATGGGGGAAGGCAGCGCCAAATCCCTGCGCGGCGGGGCGATGGACGATGTCATCTTTGCTGGCACGGAAAAGCGCCCCTCGCGCGATTTTGCCGAAGTCTCGATCCTGACGGAACGCGATGCCACGCATGAGGAGCGGGAGCTGGAAATTGTCCGCCGGATTGAGCGGGGGGCAGGCTCTGCCTATCGCATCAATGGCAAGGATGTGCGCGCCAAAGATGTCTCGCTTGTCTTTGCCGATGCGGCAACGGGCGCCCATTCCCCAGCACTTGTCAGCCAAGGGCGGATTGGCATGGTCATCGCGGCAAAGCCCGTGGATCGCCGGGCAATGCTGGAAGAAGCAGCGGGCATTTCCGGCCTGCACGTTCGGCGCAAAGATGCCGAGCAGAAATTGCGCGCGACCGAAAGCAATCTCAACCGCCTGAACGAAATTCTGGCCGATATGGAAAGCAGGGCGGGCACGCTCCGGCGGCAGGCGCGGGCCGCCGAACGCTATCGCAAATTATCGACCGACATTCGGGTTGCCGAAGGGCGCATGATTTTTGCCCGATGGCGCGATGCAGCGGCCGCCGCCGACAAGGCAAAGGCCGAAGCACAGGCGGCCGAAGCCGCGGTGCAGACCGCCGCCGAAGCACAGCGGGCAGCCGCCGCCTATCAATCCAGCGCCGTGCGCGAATTGGGGGATTTGCGGGCAGCCGCCATTGCCGCGCGGGATCGCGCCAATGAGACGGGACATAAGCTGGCGGCTCTGCGAACGGAACAAGACGCGCTGGGTCGCCGCATTGCTGATCTGGCTGCCCAGACGGAACGGCTTGCCGCCGATCGCCAGCGCGAAGGCGAATTGGCCAATGACGCCGCCGAAGCCCTTGCCCGGTTGGAAGCAGAGGCCAAAGCCCTTGAGGCGCGGATCACAAGCGCACAAGCAGACCTGCCCGCCTTGGCCGATCGGCTCGCCAAAGCCGAAGCGGCGAGCCGCGATGCCGAAGTCAATCTGGCCCAAGCGCTCTCTGCCCAAGCCCGCGAACAGGCCGAGGCCCGCGTTGCTGATGCGGCTCTGGCTGCGGCCGCTGCACGGGTGCAGCGCGCCGAACGCGATGTGGCGGATCTGGAACGGCAAATCGCCGGTCTGGGGGATAATGCCCCGCTTCTGGCAGAGCTTGAGGCGGCAAATACGACATTACAGGTCGCCCAAATGGCCGCCAAGTCTGCCGAAGCCGATGTGACACAGGCCGACGCCGCGCGCGACGCCGCCACCCAAGCGCGCGCGCAAGCACAGGCAGACCTCGCCACGCATCAAGCCGCCCTTGCCGCCATAGACAGTGAAATCCGCGCCCTTGAAAAGGCGGTGGCACAGGGCGCCACGGGCAACCGCGTGCTCGCCGCGATCACGGCCAAGCCGGGTTATGAAACCGCCCTTGCCGCCGCCTTGGGCGATGATCTGGAGGCCGGGCTTGACCGCGATGGAGATCGCAGCTGGGCCGGGGCAGATATTCAGCCCGGGGATCCGGCCCTTCCCAAAGGCGCTGACGCTCTCTCCACTTACATCACAGCCCCTGCGCAACTGGCCCGTCGTTTGGCGCAAATTGGCGTTGTTGACGCCGATGACGGCAGTCCATTGGCGGTCGGTCAACGCCTTGTGACGCGCGATGGGCGTTTGCGCCGCTGGGATGGCTATGTCGCCCAGGGTCAAGGGGCGGCGGCCGCCGAACGGCTGATCCGGATGAACCGGCTGGACGCGCTCAACCGGGATCAGCCTGCTGCGGCCCAGTTGGTGGAGGACGCGCGCCGCGCCGTCACCGCCGCGCAAGAAAAGATGGAGGCCGCCCGCCAATCTGCCGAACAAGGCCGGCGGAATTTGGCGACCGCCGAAGCCACCGCCCGGCAATCCGCCCGCGATGCAGATCAGGCCCAACAGGCGTTGGAACGCCTCGCCTCCCGCACGGCGGAAATGGCCGAACGCATGGCCCGGGTGTCGGCAGAACGCGCAGAGGCGGAGGCAGAGCATCGGTCCGCACAGGCCGCGCGACAGGCGCTGCCCGATGGCAGTGCAACGGCGCACACCGTCAGCGGCCTGCAAGCCACCGCCGAATCGGCCCGCCTGATTGTTGCCCAATTGCGCGCCGATATGGGGAGCGCGGATCGTGCCATTGCCGATGACAAGGCGCGCCTCGCCGCCGCCCGCCAAGAAGCGCAAGGATGGACATCGCGTGCAGGCGAAGCCGCCCGCCGGATTGACGAAATGACCAAGCGCGCCAAAGCCGCAGAGACCGAGGCGCTGAAACTCGCCGCTGCCCCTGCCGAGCTAGAGGGCAAAATTGAAACTCTGGTCGCCGAAAGCGCGCACCTATCGCTTGCCGCAACAGAGGCCATCACGGCGGAGCGCGCCGCAGAGGCCGCGCTGCGGGATATTGAAACCCGACTGGCTGAGGCGGGCGAGGTTTTGGCAACTGTGCGCGAAACCCGCGCCGGGGCTGTGGCGCGGGCGGAAAATCAGGAACAACGCCGCATTGAAATGGGCCGCGTTTCGGGCGAACGATTTGAATGTCCGCCGCCGCTGCTTCCCGAAGTTGCAGGCTTTGAGGCCGATACCGTCCGCTATGCCGAGGCGGAACAAAGCGATCATGACCGGCTGGTGATGGATCGGGAACGCCTTGGCCCGGTGAACCTTGTCGCCGAGCAAGAGCTGGCCGAAATTGAAGGCGACACCGCCCGTTCGATCATAGAGCGCGATGAACTGACCGAAGCGGTAAGCCGGTTGCGCGGCTCCATTGGCAGCCTGAACCGCGAAGGCCGGGCGCGGCTTTTGGATGCGTTTGAAAAAGTGAACGGCCATTTTCAGCGGCTATTTACGACCCTGTTCAATGGCGGACAGGCCCATTTGGCCTTGATCGACAGCGATGATCCGCTCGAGGCCGGGCTGGAGATTTTTGCGCAGCCTCCGGGCAAGAAATTGCAATCTTTGACGCTCTTGTCTGGCGGAGAGCAGGCCTTGACCGCCATTGCGCTCATCTTTGGTCTGTTCCTGACCAACCCGGCCCCCATTTGCGTTCTGGATGAAGTCGACGCACCGCTCGACGACGCGAATATTGAGCGTTTTTGTGGCCTGCTCGATGTCATGTCGCAGGAAACCGATACCCGCTATCTGATTGTCACGCACAATGCCGTGACGATGAGCCGAATGCACCGCCTGTTCGGCGTGACGATGATTGAGCGGGGCATCTCCAAACTTGTTTCGGTCGACCTTGGCGGCGCTGAAGAATTGCTCGCCGCAGAATGACGCAGATGGCCGCCCCGCGCATCGGCTTTTTGCTCTTTCCCGGCCTGACCCAGCTTGACCTGACCGGCCCGGCCCAACTGCTGTCTCGCCTGCCCGGCGCGCGGGTCGAGCTTGTTTGGCACAGCCTTGATCCGGTGATGACCGATTGCGGATTTTCCATTCTGCCCACCGCCCGCTTTGACGATCTTCCTGCGCCAGAAATTCTCTGCATCCCCGGCGGCATTGGGGTTGCCGATGTGATGGATGATGGGCGCGCGCTAGACTGGGTCCGCGCGGCGGGCGCGCAGGCGCAATGGGTGACGAGCGTGTGCACCGGGGCCTTGATCTTGGGGGCCGCTGGCCTGCTCAAGGGCTATCGCGCGACAACCCATTGGGCCTGGCATGATCAGTTGGCGCTCTTCGGCGCAGAGCCTGTGCAGGCCCGCACCGTGTTTGACCGCAACCGGGTCACCGGCGGCGGCGTGACCGCGGGCATTGATTTTGCCCTCGCGCTCGTTGCCCAAATTGCGGGTGACGCAACGGCGCAAACCATTCAGCTTGCGCTCGAATATGATCCTGCCCCGCCGCTGCAATCTGGCACGCCCAGCAGCGCAGGCCCGGAGATTGTGGGGGCCTATTTGGCGCGCGCGGATCGGCTGGCCCCGGATCGGCTCGACAAGATAAAGGCCGCTGCCCTCCGGCTCGGCTTTTAGGCAAGTCTCAGGCAGCCTGAGAACCGACCCCATATTTGCGCATCTTTTCAATCAACGTCGTTCGCTTGAGCGTGAGCAGGCGGGCGGCCTCAGAAATCACGCCCTGTGCAGCGTCCAGCGCATTTTGAATGCGCTCTTGCTCGACCCGCTCAATCAAGTCTTTAAGGTCGATGGGCTCCGCTATCGGGGGCGCGTCCTCTTGAGGCGGAAGTGCCATGTGCGGTGCACTCTGACCCGCCTTCAGTCCCAAAAGAACCTCCACCTCGCCCGCCCCAATGACGGCGCCTGCGAACAAAATATCGGCGCGCTCCACAACATTGCGCAGCTCACGCACATTGCCCGGCCAGTCATGCGCCATCAGCCGCATCATCGCATCGCGATCAAATCGGGCGATGGGCGCACCTGCCCGCTTCTGACGGAAATGCGCGATCAGCAGCGGCAGATCTTCCACCCGCTCCGCCAGCGACGGCACCCGGATCGGCACCACGCCCAGCCGGAAATAAAGATCTTCACGAAAGCGGTTGGCGGCAATCGCGCCATCAATGTCCTGATGCGTCGCCGACACAATCCGCACGTCAGAGGCAAAGGGCGCGCCGCCGCCCACGCGCTGGATCAGACCATCTTCCAGGACCCGCAGCAGCTTGACCTGCATGTCAAAGCGCATGTCGCCAATCTCATCGAGAAACAACGTGCCCCGATGCGCCTCTTCAAACCGGCCAATCCGCCGTGCCGACGCCCCTGTAAAGGCCCCCCGTTCATGCCCGAACAGTTCGGATTCCATCAGCTCTGCCGGGATCGCCCCGCAATTAAGCGCAACAAAAGCCTGCCCTGCACGTCCGCTCGCCTGATGGATCGCCCGCGCCACCAGCTCCTTGCCCGACCCAGACGGGCCCGTCACCAAAACCGACGCATCGCTCGCTGCCACACGGCCAATCAGGCCCCGCAACGCCCGGATCGCTGCACTCTCGCCAATGAGGGGTCCTGATCCCTGATCGAGCGACACGCGACGATCTGTTCTGGCCATGGATACCCCCTACGCACGATACGAAGCGTCCATGCTGTCGCAAGGCCGGGTATCGAGCCAGAGAAACTTGGCCCATTTTCGTTTCAATCTTGTAAGAATGCGCCATTTCGGGCCGTTCCCCTCCCCCCGAGGGGAACGGCCCTGCGGCTGCCCTCAAAAAGGGCGGCCTTAACTGGTTAAGATCCGGTCCAATTGGGCGCGCGCTTTTGCGCAAAGGCCGCGGCCCCTTCGCGCGCGTCATTGGATGAGAAGACAGCCGCCGTCAGTTCATATTGCTTGGCCCATTGTTCTGCCTGAGACCAATCTTGCTGTTCGCGAATCACCTGTTTGGAGGCGGCCACGGCCAAGGGGCCATTGGCGCTGATCGCCTGAGCCAGTTCCAGCGCGCCATCCAGCGCAACACCCGGCACGATGCGGTTGATCAGGCCCATTTCATAGGCGCGGGCCGCGCTGATAAAATCACCCGTCAGGGCCAATTCCATCGCAAGGCGCTGCGGAATTTGGCGGGGCAGGCGAACCAGTCCACCGGCAGCGGCAGCCAGACCACGCTTCACCTCTGGAATGCCAAATTTTGAGTCGACGTTCGCCACGATCATGTCGCAGGCAAGGGCAATTTCAAAGCCACCGGCCAGCGCATAGCCATCCACAGCGGCGATCAAGGGTTTGCGGGGCGGTGCTTCGGTCAATCCAGCAAATCCCCGGCCCGGAATATGCGGACGCTCCCCAGCCAGAAATCCCTTCAGGTCCATGCCCGAGCAAAAGGTACCGCCCGCCCCAGTGATGATGCCAACGCGCAGGTCATTGTCCGAATCGAGCCGATCCATGGCCGCTGCCACACCTTCGGCCAGCGCCTTATTGGCGGCATTTTTGGCCTCTGGGCGGTTCAGCGTCACAATCAGGACGTTTCCACGCACCTCTGTCAGGACGGCATCGGTCATTACAGGTTTCCTCTCACATCTTGCCGGACCACAGCGCCGACATTTGATTTAGCTAAAAGAAAATTGCCCCGCAAAGCAAGCCCCTGCGCCAACTTACCAAGTGTTCATTTGACCCTTGTGATCCAGACGGGTCACTGGCCGATACTCTCAAAAGAAAGGCCGTGCCGCATGACCAGCCAAAGCCACGCGCAGGAATGCTATTTTGGCCATGCCCGGCGCGAAATTGCCCCTTTATTGCCCGATCAGGCCCACCGCGTTCTGGAAATTGGGTGCAGCAGCGGGGCGACGCTGGCTTGGCTGCGGGATCGCTGGCCCCATGCCGACATGCTGGGGGTGGATGGTCATGCCCCGCTCGCCCCCATCATCCGCGCGCGTGCAGCACGGGCGGTGATCCACGATCTGGAAACCCCCCTGCCCGATCTGGGGACGTTCGATCTGATCCTTGCGCTCGATGTGTTGGAACATTTGCGCGCGCCCGAGCAGGTTCTGGCCGATCTTGCGGCCCGGCTGACGCCTAACGGTGTCTGCATCATCTCTGTGCCCAATATGGCCAGCTATCAGATACTTGGCCCACTCCTTCTCCAGCGGCGATTTCAATATGCCGATGCAGGACCCATGGACCGCACCCATTTGCGCTGGTTTACCGAAGACAGCACGCTGAGCCTCCTCGCCGCCGCCGGGCTGGGGGCCAAAGCTGGCGTTATGACGGGCTTTACCGCCGGGCGGCGACGGCTGGCCAGTGCCGTCTCCTTTGGCCTGATCGACCATTATCTGGCCGTTCAATATATTGTCCGGGCGGAACGGGGCGACCATGGGCTCTTTAGATGGCAGCATGATTGGCCCCGCGCAGACCCCACCCCTTATCGTTCCCGGCCCGCTATGGCCGCCGCCGACTCAATCGGGCTCACCAGATAATCAATCAAGCGGCGCTGCCCGGTGCGGATATCGGCGGTCACCGCCATGCCCGGCCGCAACCGGAACCGACGTGCAGCGGCGGCATCCAGCTGAACCCGCAGCGGATAGACAAGCCCCAGCCGATCATCCGATATGGCCGTTGCCCCAATGGACAGGACCTTGCCAGAGATGGTGCCATGGCGGCTGAAGGGATAGGCATGCACCTTCACCGCCACAGCCTGTCCGGGCCGGACAAAGCCAATGTCACTATTGGACAGCTTCACCTCAGCGGTCAGGCCGCCATCGGGCACGATGACCATGATCGGGCGCTGTCCATCCACCACACCCCCTTCGGCCGTGATGGCCAGCTGAGATACAGTGCCGCTGACTGGCGCACTCAGGCGGCCATAGCCTGCCCGGCCAGATGATTTTGCCAAATCCCCCCGACGCTGCGCCACATCTGCCTGTGCTGTTACAAGCATCTGGAGCAACTCTGCCCGGCCAGAGGCGCGGACACCTGCGCCATGGCTGGCGGCCGCCCCGGCTTCGGCAGAGGCGCGGGCCGCGGATTGCAGGGCGGCGTCTCGATCGCGTTGTGCGGCCATCCGCTGGCGCTGCATATCGAGCACGCGCAGTTTGGACACATAGCCCTTGGCCAAGAGCGCCTCATTGGCGCGCAATTGCTGATCCAATAGGGGCAGGCTCTCTGTGATCTTTTGTGCCTGAATCTGTGCCTCTCGCGCAGCGAGGGCCGCCGCGCGGCGCGTGGCGGCTTGCTCCCCCGATTGCGCCTGAATTTGCATCAAAAGCGCACGCGCCAGCGCGCGGTGATCTGCCACCATATCGGCAGGGGCGAGAGGCGGCGGCACAAAGTCAAAGCCACGCCCGTCCAGCGCGTCGAGAACCGCCCGCATCCGGGCGACCGTCATTTCAGAGGACAATAAGGCATCGCGCCCCTGCCCCAATTCTGCGCCCGCAATCGTTGGATCAAGCTCAATCAAGAGCTGCCCTTTTTGGACCCTTTGCCCGTCGCGGACCAGCAGGCGGCGGACAATGCCGGGGGTTGCCGGCTGGACAAGCTGCACATGGGCGACTGGTTCCAGCGCGCCATCGGCCGCGGCCACAATATCCACCCGCCCCAAGAAGAGCCAGGTGATCAGTAGGGCTAGACCAAGGGCAAGCACCAGAGCCGTTCGGCGCGCCAAGGGAGAGACTGGCCGTTCAACCAGCTCCAGCGCGGCGGGAAGAAATTGGGTGTGCGTCACGCTATCCTTTCGAGGAGTGTCGCGGTGCAGGGCGGCGCGGATGCTGGCCCAAGTTTCCGCATAGGCGCTCATGCAGCTTTCCTTTCAGGTCGCTTGCCCGCTTGTCGGGCGTAAAGATCGGCATAGCGTCCGCCAGAGCAGAGCAGCGCGTCATGCGTTCCTGTCTCAACGATGCGGCCCTGTTCCAACACGATGATCCGGTCGCACTGGCGCACCGCCGAGAGCCGGTGGGCCACGATCAGCACCGTACGCCCGGCCGCCATGGCGCATAAATTGGCTTGGACGATCTCTTCACTCTCGGCATCCAATGCAGAGGTGGCTTCATCCAGCACAAGGATGCGCGGGTTGGCGGCCAGCGCACGGGCAATGGCAATGCGTTGCCGCTGCCCGCCGGAAAGATTGGCCCCCCGTTCCACAATGGGCGTGTCATAGCCTTGGGGCAGTTTCGTGATGAAGTCGTGCGCGCCCGCCATGCGCGCGGCACTCTGAACATCGGCCTGGCTGAGCGATGGCTGGGCCAGTGCAATATTGTCCCGCACTGTGCCGTTGAAGAGAATATTCTCTTGCAGCACCAGGCCAATTTGCCGCCGCAGGCTGGCCGGATCTATATCCGCCAAATCAAAGCCATCAATCAGCACCCGGCCCCGTTGGGGGATATAGAGCCGCTGGACCAATTTGGTCAGCGTTGACTTGCCAGAGCCAGAACTGCCGACAATGCCCAGCATCTCCCCCGGCGCGATGTCGAGCGTCAGCCCATCGAGCACGGGGGCGGTTTGAGGCGCATAGGCAAAGTCGACCGCGTCAAAAAATACATGGCCGGTGACGGGTGGCAAGGGCGGCAAGCCCCTGTCCATCGCCTCGGGCTGAGCATTGAGCAAATCGCCCATCCGCTCCACCGCGACGCGCACTTGCTGAAACTCACTCCAGAGTTGGGCCATGCGCAGCACCGGGCCGGACACACGCTGCGCAAACATGTTGAACGCGACAAGCCCGCCAATGGAAAGCGCGCCCGCAATGACGGACTGCGCCCCGAAAAACAAAATGGCGACAAAGGTGATTTTGGACACAAATTGGATCGCCTCCGACCCGCTATTGCCAATGTTGATCGCGCGTTGGCTGGCCGCGCTATAGGCCGCGAGCTGCCGTTCCCAGCGGCGCTGCCATTGCGGTTCAATGGCACTTGCCTTGACCGTCTGGATCGCCGTGACGCTTTCCACCAAGAGCGCGTTGGATGCCGCCCCTTCGTTAAACTTGTCATCGAGCGCGGTCCGCATCGGCTGCGTCACTAGCAAGGATATAAAAGCATAGGCAATGAGGCTGAGCAGCACGATGCCCGTCAGCGCGGGCGAATAAAGGGCCATGGCGATCAGAAAGACGATCGTGAAAATGGGATCGATCAGCACCGAGAGCGAGGCGTTGGTCAAAAACTCCCGGATCGTTTCGATCTGGCGGACGCGCGTCACCATATCCCCCACGCGGCGCTGTTCAAAATAGCTGAGCGGCAATGCCAACATGTGGCGAAAGATGCGGGCACCCAGCTCCACATCAATTTTTTGCGACGTTTCTGAAAAGACCCGCGTTCGGATCCAGCTGAACATCACCTCCCACAAAGCAACGGCGGCCATGCCAAATGTCAGCACAATCAAGGTTGTCATCGTGTTGTGCGCCAACACTTTGTCGATGACGTTCTGGAACAGCAAAGGTGTCGCAAGGCCCAGAAGGTTGAGGGCAAGCGTAATCCCCAGCACCTCAAGGATCGGTCGGCGATAGCGGATAATCTGCGGAATAAACCAGCGCACATCAAAACGGGCGAGCGCCCCTGCGGGCGTGCGTTCCGTCAACAGCACAACCTCCCCCGTACACTGCGCCGCCAATTCTTCGCCCGCAATAGGTTCAAGCGGTCCGCCGGGCCGTTGTCGCAAGAAGGACCCGCCGCCAAGGCTGCCCAGCACAAACCAGCCTTGTGCATCCTGCACTAAGGCCGGCAGCGGCAGTCGATCCAGCACCTGCGCCTGTCCCGACAAAGCTTTGGCGCGAATCCCTGGAAATTGACGGGCGAGCCGGACCAGATCCGCGCCACCTTCTGCGGCTATCTCGCCCAGTGCGTGGCGCAGCTGCGCAGCATCGGCAGCAATGCCATGAACGCCCAGCAACAGGGCAAGGGCGGCACAGCCACTCTCGGCGGCGGCGGGCGCGCTCTTGATCTCGCCATCCATCTTCATGGTTAATCATCCTACCGTTTGGATTAGTTTATGATCGTTGGGAGTAGGCCAATTTGGTTAACAGACTCCAAAGAACACCGGCCGGATTGCCCCAAAAAACGCCTTTTCTGTCCCGTAATTCTACGGGTCCGACCCCTTCAAAGGCCGCGTGACGCATTTGAAAGACGCCCGACATGTCCGCGCAAGCCACACCCCCTAAGGCTAGGTCACGGGCCGAAGGCGAAAGGACAAAGGGTGTCAAAAGAGCAGCGCAATGTGCGGATTTGCCTTGCCGCATCCGGGGGTGGGCATCTGCGCCAGCTTTTGGATTTAGAACCTGTCTGGGCCGCACAGGATCATTTCTTCCTGACCGAAGACACCGCCCTTGGCCAGAGCATCGCGCGCGACCATCGCAGTCATTTTCTGACCCATGTGGCACTGGGGCAGGCACGTCTGGGCCATCCGGTGCGGATGATGCGGGCGGCGCGGCGCAATTTTGCCCAGTCGCTGCGCGCCATTTGGATCGAAAAGCCCAATCTGATCATCAGCACCGGGGCAGGTGCGGTTTTCTTTGCCTGTCTGTTGGCCAAGATACGCGGCGCGCGCTTCATCCTGATTGACAGCTTTGCCCGGTTTGACCGGCCTTCCGTCTTTGCGAGGCTGGCGCGGCCTTTGGCGGATGTGACGATTGTTCAATCCCCCGCCCTCAAAGCGCACTGGCCCAAGGCCCTGCTCTTTGATCCCTTTCGCAGGCTGGATGCGCCGCCGCCGGCCAAAGAGGATGTCATCTTTGTGACCGTCGGCGCGACGTTAGGCTTTGACCGGATGGTGGAGGAGGTCGCCACTTTAAAACGGGCGGGCCGGATCCCCGAACGCATTTTGTTTCAAATTGGGTCGGGCGTCCGTCCGGTAGATCTGCCCGATGATGTAGAGATTGTGCGCGACCTGCCCTTTGATCAGGTGCAAGATGTTTTGCGCCGGGCACGCATCGTCATCACCCATGGCGGCACAGGATCGCTCATCACCGCACTGCGGGCCGGGTGTAATGTCATAGCCATGCCGCGTTCCTTTGCCCGCAAAGAACATTATGACGACCATCAATCCGAAATCACGGGGGCCTTTGCCGCGCGTGGGCTGATCTTACCCGCCCATAATGCACAAGAGCTTGCCGCCGCACTGGATGTTGCGCGCGTCCGCACGCCAACGCTGGCCACAACAGACCCAAGCGCTTTGCGCGCCTTTTTGTCGTCAGAAATCAGGCAACTAAACGCCCCAACCTAATAGGCATTCTGCCGCACGGTGACGGCCCAAATGGTGCGCAATAGGATGTATAGATCAAAGCCTACCGACCAATTCTCAATATAATGAAGATCATGCTCTAGCCGACGGATCAGCTTTTCCTCCGTATCGGTTTCGCCGCGCCAGCCATTGACCTGCGCCCAGCCGGTTAAGCCAGGTTTCACATTGTGGCGCGCGGCATAGGTCCCCACAATCTCGCCAAACAGGCGCCTGCCCGCGCGTGTTGAAGGGGCATGGGGGCGGGGCCCGACAATCGACATATCCCCGCGCACCACATTGATCAGCTGGGGCAGTTCATCGATGCTGGTGGCCCGCAAGATGCGGCCGATACGGGTGATGCGCGGATCATGACGCGCCGCCTGATGGATCGCATCAAACTCCAGCTGATCCACCTGCATCGACCGAAATTTCCAGATCTCAAAACGCCGGTTGTTAAACCCTTCCCGAGCCTGCCGGAAAAAGATGGGGCCGGGGCTATCCAGCTTAATGGCGATTGCCGCGCACAGCATGATCGGCAGGGCAAAGGGCAGAATAAACGCCAGCAAGATCAGATCTTCAATCCGCTTCACCAGCGAATCCAGCCCGCTAATGGGTCGTTCAAACAAGGCCATGACGGGCAAATCACCGAGCAGCAAGATGGGCCGCTGCGCAAAGGCGAAGCTCGCCAAATCGGGGGCCAGTCTTATGCGCACCGGCGTGATCGCAAGGGCACTCACAATTTCCTGAAGCCGCTGCTCCGCCGACCAAGGGAGCGCGATGATCACCTGATCAACCCGCCCTGCGCGCACCATGGCAATCAACGCCTCGAGACCACCGCAC
>JBEDGC010000056.1:0-65627 GCA_041174825.1 Pseudomonadota bacterium
GCTGCCCCCCTTCAGCTGGGTGATATTCAGACCCCGCATGAGGTGGTCAAACTGTCCAATATGCGCAAAACAATTGCCCGCCGCCTCAGCGAAGCGAAGCAGACGATCCCGCATATTTACCTGACCGTCGATGTGCAGTTGGATGCGCTGCTGAAGCTGCGCACAGAGCTCAACGCCAGCCTTGCAAGCCGGGGCATTAAGCTGTCGGTCAATGATATGTTGATCAAGGCCTTGGGCCTTGCGCTGGTGCAGGTACCCAAATGCAATGTCAGCTTCGCGGGTGACCAGCTGATCATTTATCAGCGCGCCGATATTAGCGTTGCCGTCTCCATCCCCAATGGCCTGATCACCCCGATCATCACGGGTGCGGAGGGCAAGGCGATCAGCGCGATTTCAACCGAAATGGGTGAGCTCGCGGCGCGCGCTAAGGATGGCAAGCTGCAGCCGCATGAATATCAGGGCGGCACGGCCAGCCTCTCCAACATGGGCATGTATGGCATCAAGCAATTTGATGCCGTCATCAACCCGCCCCAGAGCATGATCATGGCCATTGGCGCGGGTGAGAAGCGTCCTTTTGTCGTGAATGACAGCCTGCAGATCGCAACCATCATGTCGGCCACGGGCAGTTTCGACCACCGCGCCATCGACGGCGCAGACGCTGCGCAACTGATGCAGGCCTTCCGCGACTTGTGCGAGAAGCCGTTGGCGCTGGTCGCGTAACATGGCTGACACCAGCTATGATCTGATCATCCTCGGCTCTGGCCCCGGCGGCTATGTCGCTGCCATTCGGGCCGCACAGCTTGGCCTCAAGACCGCAATCGTTGAGCGTGAATCCTTGGGCGGCATTTGCCTCAACTGGGGCTGCATCCCGACCAAGGCCCTGCTGCGCTCGGCCGAAGTCTATCATTATATGCAGCATGCCAGCGCCTATGGCCTTGTGGCGGAAAAGATCAGTGCTGATCTGAATGCCGTGGTGCAGCGGTCGCGCGGCGTTGCCAAGCAGTTGAATCAGGGCGTCACGCACCTGATGAAGAAGAACAAAATCACCGTCCATATGGGCGACGGCAAGCTGATTTCCGCAAACAAATTGTCGGTGACCAAGGATGGGAAGACCGAAGAGCTAAGGGCCAAGCACATTATCTTGGCAACGGGCGCCCGCGCCCGCGACCTGCCCTTTGCACCCGCCGATGGCAAACGCATCTGGACCTATCGTCATGCGATGGTGCCGGCCGAAATGCCAACCAAGCTGCTCGTTATCGGCTCTGGTGCAATCGGCATCGAATTTGCCAGCTTCTATAAAGATATGGGCGCAGACGTGACGGTCGTCGAAATGATGGACCGCATCGTGCCCGTCGAAGATGCCGAAGTGTCGGACTTTCTTGAAAAGGCACTCGTCAAACAAGGCATGACGATTCTGACCGGCGCGGGCGTCAACAGCCTGAAAGCCGACGCCAAGGGCGTGACCGCCGAAATCAAGGGCAAGGACGGCAAGGTTGAACAAGCCCAATTCAGCCATGCGATTGTCGCCATTGGCATCGTCCCCAATACAGAGACGATCGGTCTGGAGGCACTGGGCGTTGCGACCGAACGGGGCCATGTGAAGACCGATGGCCACTGCCGCACCAATGTGGCGGGGCTATGGGCGATTGGCGACATTACCGCCCCCCCTTGGCTGGCGCATAAGGCGAGCCATGAGGGCGTGATTGCGGCCGAAGCCATTGCACAGGCGCTGGGCAATCAAGATGTGCACCCGCATGCGATGGACGCAAAGAATATTCCCGGCTGCACCTATTGCCACCCGCAGGTCGCCTCTGTCGGCCTGACCGAAGCCAAGGCCAAGGATGCGGGCTATGAGATTAAGGTCGGGCGCTTCCCCTTCATGGGCAATGGCAAGGCCATCGCGCTGGGCGAAGCCGAAGGCTTTGTGAAGACCGTGTTTGATGCAAAAACCGGGGAGCTTCTCGGCGCGCATATGGTGGGGGCGGAAGTCACCGAACTTATTCAGGGCTATACCATCGGTAAAACCGCCGAGCTGGTTGAGGCAGATTTTATGAACACCGTCTTTGCCCACCCGACGCTGTCTGAGATGATGCACGAAAGCGTCCTTTCCGCTTATGGACGGGCGCTGCATTTCTGACTTTGAATGGCGGGCGTGAATTCAAACGCCCGCCCCCTTGCCAAGCGGGCTTTGTCCTGTCAGCAAATGTCCCCATGAAAAAGCTTCTCTCTACGCTCACAGCAACAGCCGCCCTCAGTCTCTCCGCCCCGGTGCTGGCAGAGGAGGAGGCAGCCCCCATCACCTATTTCACTGCGGCACATATGGTGGATGTGGAGACCGGCAAGCTCATCGATCAACCTTTGATCGGCGTGCGCGATGGGCGCATTATCTCCCTTGCGGATCGGCGCGCAACATCCCTTCCCGCCAATGCCAAGCTGGTGGATCTGGGCAATCGCACGCTCCTGCCCGGCCTCATCGATATGCATGTACATCTCGACAGTCTGGCGGAAGTTGGCGGCTATAATAGCCTCCAATATACCGACAGCTTCTGGTCGATGGTCGCCGTTAAAAATGCGCGGGATATGCTCAATGCGGGCTTCACCACCGTGCGCAATGTCGGGTCGGATGAACGCAATGATATTGGCCTGAAGCAGGCGATTGACGCAGGTTATGCCAGCGGCCCACGTATCGTGCCGGCTGGCTATGCGCTGGGTGCGACGGGCGGCCATTGCGACAGCACCTTCCTGCCGCCCAGCCTTGAAACGCCGCAAGAAGGCGTCGCCGATGGCGAGCAAGGCCTGCGCCACGAAGTCCGCCGCCAGCGCAAATATGGCGCGGAAGTGATTAAGGTGTGTGCAACAGGCGGTGTCTTTTCCCGCAATACCGAACCCGGCCAGCAGCAGCTTTCGGAAAATGAGCTGCGCGCCATCGCCGATGAGGCGCATCAATGGGGCCTGCGGGTCGCCGCCCACGCCCATGGCGCGACGGGCATTAAAGCCGCGATCCGTGCCGGGATTGATACGATTGAACATGCCAGCCTTGTCGATGAGGAAGGCATAAAGCTGGCCGCCGCGCGCAAACAACCGGTCTGGTTCTCCATGGATATCTACAATACCGATTATACGCAGGCCGAAGGCGCGAAGAACGGCGTGTTGGAGGATAATCTGCGCAAGGATCGGGAGGTCGCGCAGATCCAGCGGGATAATTTCCGCAAGGCGCATAAGGCCGGCGTGCGGATGGTCTTTGCATCAGACGCAGGCGTCATGCCGCACGGGCAGGTCGGCGGTCAGTTCAAGGTCATGGTCGAATACGGCATGACCCCCATTGAAGCGATCCAAGCCGCCACCCGCAATGCCGCGCAAGCGCTGGGCCGGGACAAGGATGTCGGCGCGATTGCTGTTGGGCGCTATGCAGATTTCATTGCCGTCGATGGCAATCCCCTGACCAATGTGCGCGAACTCGAAAGCGTCGATGTCGTCATTAAGGGCGGCGAACTGATCAAGGGCAATTGATGAGCAAGATGCGCCGCAGTTCTCTCCCAAACTTCACCCCGGCTCTGTTGCTTGGGTTGGCCGCTGTGCTGCTCGGCATCGCGGTGACCTGGCTGCATCTGGGTGCGGCGCAGGATGCGGCGGCCCTGAGGGCCATTGCCCTTCGGTCGGGCAGCTCATCTGCAAATATGATTGAGGCCATGCGCTGGATCACATGGGCGGGGGATGCGGCCCAACGCTCTATCGTGATGATCGCCTGTGCCGCTTGGCTCTTCTGGCAGAAACGCCCAAAGGCCGGGCTGATCATGCTGATCTTTCCGTCCCTTGCCGGGGCAACGTCCAGTCTTCTGAAACAAATATTCGCAAGAGCGCGGCCCGATATTGTCCCGCACCTCGATAGCTTTGGGAATCTGTCCTTCCCCAGCGGCCATGCAACGAGCGCCGTTGCTATTCTGCTGCTCGCAGCACTTGTGTTGCCGAAGCAAAATCGCCCCTTATGGGTTGGTTTGGGTCTGTCGACGGCCCTGCTGATCGCCGCATCTCGCGCGCTCTTGGGCGTGCATTGGCCCAGCGATGTTTTGGGCGGCATTTTATTGGGGGCTGGTTTTGCGCTGGCGGGGGCTGCAACCGCGCAGCGCGTGGGGGATCGGCCCCGCTAGGCCGCGCGATTAGGCAACGCGCTGAACGCGGGTCGCCATACCAATCGTCTTGTCCAACCGCCCAGCGGGAACGGGGTTCACAAAATCTGCGGCAATCCGGCCGCTGTCTGACCGGGTGATCCGGGCCAGCATTGCGCCCGCACCCGGCAGGCGCAGCCGCACCAGCGCGCCCGTCATCAACGGAGTCGACAGGTCGGCCTCAAAGCCATCTTGGTTGATCGTCCGCACGACCACGTCGCAGCCGTGAAAGCTCAGAATATCAGGATGCGGCGCAATGCGGCCCGCCGACTGGGGCAGCAGAGCACCGGATGGCGACTGTAACGCCAATCTGCCTGCGATATACATTGCAGCCTTCCCCCAAAGCCCCGGTCAACCCGGCCCAGCGACCCCAAGTACGCACGCGCGACTCGGGAAAATCGTGCTAAAGCTGAAACTTAGGGCAGAATGAGTCAATAGTTATCCACAGGGCGCCATTTCTGCGCAGCCGCATCTCCCGGCTTTTCATCCGCTTCTTTCCTGTTACGCTGCGTCCAAAGAAAATGAATCAGAGGAGAGTCGGGCGATGCATGATTTGGTCATTCGTGGGGGAACCGTCGTCGATGGAACGGGCAGCAAAGCCTTTCAGGCCGATGTCGCCATTGATGGCGGGCTGATCACCGCTGTCGGCAAGATTGACGCGGCGGGTCGTGAAGAAATTGATGCGACGGGCAAGATTGTGACGCCGGGCTTTGTCGATGTGCACACCCATTATGATGGGCAAGCGACTTGGGATGCCGAAATGGCCCCCTCTAGCTGGCATGGCGTCACGACGGTCGTCATGGGCAATTGCGGCGTCGGCTTTGCGCCCGCCAAGCCGGATCGGCATGAATGGCTGATCAGCCTGATGGAAGGTGTGGAGGATATTCCCGGAACCGCCCTGGCCGAAGGCATGACATGGGATTGGGAAACCTTCCCCCAATATCTGGATGCGCTCGAAAAACTGCCCCGCACCGTCGATGTCGGCACGCATGTGCCGCATGGTGCCGTGCGCGCTTATGTGCTGGGCGATCGGGAGCAGCCGGGCGCTGTCCCGACCGAGGCCGAGATCGCGGAAATGTCGCGCATTGTTGAAGAAGGTGTCCGAGCCGGCGCGCTCGGCTTTTCAACGTCGCGCACGGTGCTGCACAAATCGGTGGATGGGGAACTTGTCCCCGGCACAACGGCAACCGCTGAAGAGCTGATTGCCATTGGCCGCGCCATGGGCCGGGTGGGCCATGGCGTGTTTGAAATGGCCAGCGACTTGCGGCGGGACTGGAATGAATTTGAGTGGATGGGCCAATTGTCGCGCGAGACGGGCCTGCCCGTCACCTTTGCCGCGCTGCAAAGCATCGCCAAGGAATTGCCGCTGGAAGAGCAAATCTCCGAAATGCGGGCGCAGAATGACAATGGCGCGAATATCGTCGCCCAAATTGCCCTGCGCGGCAATGGCATCATCATGGCCTGGCAGGGGACGGTTCATCCTTTTCGCTTCCGGCCCGCTTGGGCAGAAATTGACGCGTTGAGCTGGGACGAAAAGCTAAAGCATCTGAAGGATCCTGCCTTCCGCCAACGCATGATCAGCGAGCCGAATGAAATCCCAGAAAGCGACATTGCCGATCTGTACCGCGTGATCGCCGGCGGCTGGCCCATGCAATTCCAAATGGATCCAGATTTTAACTATGAGCCGGGGGCGACTGAGAGCATTGCGGCACGTGCTGCGGCTGCGGGTGTTTCTGGCGAAGAATATGCCTATGACTTGCTGATGAAGGATGAGGGCAAGGGATTTATCTACTTCCCCGTGCTCAATTATCGCGATGGCAATCTAAACTTTCTAGAAGAGCTGCAATTGGCCGACGACACGGTCAATTCCTTGTCCGATGGTGGCGCGCATTGCGGCACCATTTGCGATGCAGCGTCCCCCACCTTCATGCTCCAGCATTGGGTGCGCGACCGGGCGGGCAAGCGCATTGCGCTGGAGCACGCCATTAAGCGTCAATGCCGGGATACGGCGGTGCTTTATGGCCTGCATGATCGCGGCCTGATCCAACCCGGCCTGCTCGCCGACATTAATGTGATCGACATGGATCGGCTGAAGCTGGGCAAGCCTTGGCTCGCCTTTGATCTGCCTGCCAATGGCAAGCGCCTGCTGCAAAAGGCGGATGGCTATGTGGCGACGATCAAATCGGGCCAAATCACATTCCGCGAGGGTGTGATGCAGGGGCCGACACCCGGCATTGTTCTGCGAGGGCCGCAGGCCAGTCCATTGGCCATGGCCGCTGAATAGAGGCAGATCAGATCAGGATAGAGGCCAAGGGGGACACATGCTGCATATCGCGGTGGTCGGATCAGGCCCGGCTGGATATTATACGGCAGAAGCCGCGCAAAAGGCCTTTGGCGATGATGTGCGGGTCGACATTATTGATCAGCTGCCCGTTCCCTATGGCCTCATCCGCTTTGGCGTCGCGCCCGACCATCAATCGATCAAGGGTGTCCACAAACGTTATGAGGCAGTGAACCTGACCGACAATGTCCGCTTTGTCGGCAATGTGTCGGTTGGGCGCGATGTGAGCATAGCCGAACTTGGGCAGTTTTATGATGCCGTCGTCCTGGCGACAGGTGCCCCGCATGACCGCAAGCTCGGCATCGAAGGGGAAGACCTGCCCGGCGTCTTGGGGTCGGCCGCCTTTGTCGGCTGGTATAATGGCCATCCCGATTTCGCCGCGCTTAACCCCGATCTATCCGGCCCCGGTGCCGTGGTGATTGGCAATGGCAATGTGGCGCTGGATGTGGTGCGCGTCCTGTCTAAAACGCCTGAGGAATTTCACGGGTCAGATATTGTGGCCCATGCGCTGTCTGCTGTGACCCAATCGGGCATAAGACAGATCAGCATTTTGGGGCGGCGCGGGCCGCATCAAATTGCCATGACGCCAAAGGAACTGGGGGAGCTTGGCCATTTATCGCGCGCTGCCCCCCGCGTTGATCCCGCAGATCTTCCGCCCGAAAGCGCAGATGCCGACCTAGACCCCGGCCAGCGCAAATCCGTCGCGCATTTGCGCGACTTTGCCGCTCAGCCGCGCACGGGCGATATTGGTGTCAATTTTGATTTCTTCGCAAAGCCGCTCGCTATCGAAGGTAAGGGTCGGGTGGAGCGGATCATCGTGGAACGCACGCAATTGGACGCCCAATCCCAAGTCGTTGGGACGGGGGAAATCTATGCCATCGACTGCGGGCTGGTCATTGCCTGTATTGGCTATCAGACGCCGCCCATTCCCGGCGTCCCCTATGATCACAAGCTGGGCCGATTTGATAATCAGGAAGGGCGCATCTTGCCCGGCCTCTATTGCGTCGGCTGGGCACGGCGCGGGCCGACTGGCACAATTGGAACCAACCGCCCGGATGGCTTTGCGATTGTTGATCTGATCACCGCCGATATGGCCGGGGGCAGCGGCAAGCCGGGCCGCCCCGCTTTGGACGCCCTGCTGGAAAGCAGGGGGGTGGACATTGTCACCTTCCGCGATTGGCAGAAAATTGACGCGGCCGAAATTGCCCGTGCGCGTGAGGGCGCCCCGCGCGAAAAATTTGTGTCGATTGAAGAGATGATCACCGCAGGCAACGGCCCCTCGGCCTAAGGTCGCGCGCCATCATCATCCAGCCGGGCGAGGGCATCGCCCAACATGTCTTCGTCATCATCATGCACCGGCTCGCCTGCAAAGGCATCATTATCAATATGGCCGGTGCGCACCATTTCCTCCATGCGGTCGATCAGGTCGGGGACGTCATCGGCAATGACATCGGCGGGATCATTTTCCCGCCCGTGCACCGAAACGCCGATGGCGCGCGTTTCGCCCGACCGCAGCATATCCATGGCATCAATCACTTGCGCATCATCCTGTTGTTCGCGGTTCAGGGCCTCCGGCGCTTCGGTGGCTTCATTGGTCTTACGGGTTTGCATCGCATCATCCTTCAACAGCTTATGATTTGATAACTTTTGGCGGGACCGCTTCGTTCCCCAAGCGCAGGGGAACTTGAGACCAAAGCTGCGGGTTTTCTCCATCATGCAGCAGGTGGAGAGAATGATGGCCGCGTTAGAGCTTTGGGCCGGCGTTGAATGCAGTGTGGTTCGAGTGGGGGATGTTTACCGCAACCAGATTGTCGAAACAGGCCATGCCGACCGGCTGGCGGACCTCGACCTTTTGGCGGGTCTGGGCGTAAAGACGCTGCGTTACCCCATTATCTGGGATATGATTGCCCCAGATGCACCAGACACGTGCGACTGGCGTTGGACGGATGCGCGCATGGCCCGCCTGCGCCAGCTGGGGATCCGCGTGATTGCAGGGCTCGTCCATCATGGCAGCGGGCCACGCTATACAAATTTGCTCGATCCACTCTTCCCCGAGAAGCTGGCGCGCTTTGCGGGCCAAGTCGCAGCGCGTTACCCCTGGATCGACATGTGGACGCCAGTCAATGAACCGCTGACGACGGCGCGCTTTTCCTGCCTTTATGGCCATTGGCATCCCCATCATCGGGACTTTGCCTCACTGCTCCGGGCGACGGTTATTCAATGCCGCGCCATTGCCCTTGCGATGCAGGCCGTGCGGACAATCACGCCAAACGCACAATTGGTTCAGACAGAAGATCTGGGGCGCAGCTTTTCGACCCCCATGCTCGCCTATCAGGCAGCGCATGAAAATGAACGCCGCTGGCTCAGCCTTGATCTTCTGACCGGGCGTGTTCAGCACGGCACGGATCATGGCCTCAGCGATCATGGGGTGCAGGATAGCGACTTGGCGGAGCTGCGCGAGGGGATGGGGATGCCGGACATTATTGGCATCAACCATTATCTCACCAGCGATAGATTTCTCGATGACCGAACCGAGCTTTACCCCCATCTGCCCATTGGGGGGAATGGCCGCCATGCCTATGTCGATACAGAGGCGGTGCGCGTGCCAGAACCAGATGGGCAATTGGGCATCGGTGCACGTCTGACCGAAGTCTGGCAGCGCTATGGGCGGCCTATGGCTGTCACCGAGGCGCATAATAGCTGCACCCGCGAAGAGCAGCTGCGTTGGTTCACCGATATTTGGGCGGCAGCCCAGAGCCTGCGGGATGCAGGCGCAGACATAAGGGCAGTCACCCTCTGGTCGGTTTTCGGGGCAGTGGATTGGGCGTCCCTCCTCACCCGGCGCGACCATCAGGTGGAACCCGGCCTGTTTGATATGCGCGGCCCTGCCCCCCGCCCGACATTGGTGGCGCAGGCGGCGGCGCAGATCGCCCAAAGCGGAAACTTCCATCACCCGGTGCTCGACACACCCGGCTGGTGGGCACGCGACAGCCGATTCATTCGGGAGGAGCGGCAGATGCCAAAGCGTCCACGCCGCACCGCGGCCCCGCTGCTGATCACGGGGGCGACAGGAACGCTGGGGCGTGCCTTTGCCCGCATCTGTGCCGAGCGCGGCATTGACCATATCCTCACCGCACGATCAGAATTGGACATTACCGATCTTCGGGCCGTGGACCGGGCCATGACCCACCTGCGCCCTTGGGCTGTGGTCAATGCAGCGGGCTTTGTCCGGGTTGCAGAGGCCGCGGCAAGGACCGACCAATGCTTTTCTGAAAACACCCGAGGGCCTGAGATTTTGGCCAAAGCCTGCGCCCTGCGCGGTGTGCCGCTTGTCACCTTTTCCTCTGACCTTGTGTTTGATGGCGAACACCACCGCCCTTATTTGGAAACAGACCAAACCAATCCTCTTTGCCCCTATGGGCAGAGCAAATCAGCGGCAGAACGGCTGGTCAGCATGGCATGGGACAAGAGCCTGATCATCCGCACCAGCGCCTTTTTCGGACCTTGGGATCGGCATAATTTCATCTGGCACACGCTCCACCAACTTCATCGCGGCAACGCTGTCATCGCCAGTGCGCAGGAGAAGATGTCGCCCACCTATGTGCCCGATTTGGTGCATGCCGCGCTCGACCTGGTGCTGGATGGGGAAAAGGGCATTTGGCATCTCGCCAATCAGGGAGAGGTGAGTTGGCATGATCTGGCCCGCGACATCGCCCGACAGACGCAACTGGACGTCGAGTTGATCCGACCCGCTACAGCATCTCGGCCCCGCAGCACCGCTCTGTCCTCCAGTCGCGGCCTGATGTTGCGACCACTCGATGAGGCGCTGGCCACCTATCGCGCCAGCAATGAAACAGCCTGGGCCGCCTGAACCGAGAAAAAAGCGAGCATCTATCTACTGTGCTACTTGAATAATACAGTATTTCGCGCCATCTATCGGGCAAAGATAAGGAGATGCCCGTGGCACGCACCGTCGAGGAAAATGAGATCAAGCTGACCGCGCCAGAGCCCGTGCCAGTTGTGCCTATTCAAAAGGCGGCGGGTCTTGTTCCAATTGAGGACAGCAAAAAATCTGCCTTGGAAGAAAAGGCAGACGCCTTTGTCGAAGATTTGGCACGGCTTGATCCCAGCTCCCCCGAATTTGGCAAGAAAGTGGATCAGCTCGTCAATATGGGCCGCCGCGAAATTGCGGATGCGGCGGGCCAATCCAACCGCTTTCTGGATCGCCCGGTTCGCGCAATGGATCAGGAGTCGAGCGTCGGCGCTAATCTGGCCGAGCTGCGCCGCACGATTGAGGATCTGGATCCGGGCAAGAAAGATGACCTCTTCACCCGTAAAAAGCTGTTCGGGATTATCCCTTGGGGCAATAAGATGCGGGATTATTTTGACAGCTATAAATCCAGCCAAGGGCATATCGGCTCCATCCTGTCCCACCTTGCCTCAGGCAAGGATGAGCTGCTGAAAGACAATGCCGCCATTGATGTGGAGCGCCAGACGCTCTGGGCCGCCATGGGGCGGCTGGAACAGATGATCCACGTCTCCAAAGCGCTCGACAGCAAGCTGGAAGCCAAGGCGGCCGATATTGAGATTGAAGACCCGGCCAAAGCCAAGGCAATTCGGGAAACCGCGCTATTCTATACGCGCCAGCGCACGCAGGATTTGCTCACCCAAATGGCCGTGACGGTGCAAGGCTATCTCGCGCTTGATCTCGTTAAGAAAAACAATGTCGAACTGATCAAGGGCGTCGACCGCGCATCGACGACAACGGTTGCCGCCCTGCGCACCGCCGTAACGGTCGCACAGGCGCTGGTCGGGCAAAAGCTGGTGCTGGATCAGATTACAGCCCTCAACACGACAACGGCGAACATCATCGATTCAACTGGAGAGATGCTGAAAAACCAGACGGGCCTGATCCATGAGCAGGCCGCCAGTTCGACCATCCCCGTTGAAACGCTGCAACGCGCGTTTCAGAATATCTATGTGACGATGGATCAGATCGATACGTTCAAGGCCAAGGCGCTGATTTCGATGAAGACAACCGTCGAGACATTGGGCAGCGAAGTTGAAAAGTCACGCGGCTATATCGCGCGAGCCGAAGGGCAGGCGCAGGCCGCGATTGAATCCAGCAGCGCGCCCAGCCCGCTTGGGCCGGTGGACTAACCCATGGCGCTGCGCAGCGACGATGTGCTGGCACGCGCACAAGCCGCGCTGGAGCGGCATGGTGGCCAATCCCGCATGCAACAACGGGCGCTATCCCGCATGGTCACGGCAGGCAAGATCAAAGCGAAGCGCATCGCTTGGCTGACTGTCGCCTTTCTCTTTGGCGTCCCTGCCTTTTCCTTACTTGTCACACCCATTGGCTTGATCGGCTTTTTTCTATCGATCCTTATGTTCTTTGGCCTCGCGCTGGCGGCTTTATTGCTGCCCGCGGGCGTCTATGTTCCCCCAGAACACTTGCCCAATGCGCCCTTAAAGGCTTTGCCGCTCTCCACCGAAGCCTGGCTCTCCAGCCAGCGCCGCGCCCTGCCCCCGCCCGCCCAGCGCCTCAGCGATGGCATTGGCCTCAAGCTCGAACAGCTCACCCCGCAGCTGCAGACATTGGACGAGCGTGACCCCGCCGCGTTAGAAATTCGTCGCCTGATTGCCGATGAGCTTCCCGAACTGGTCAATGGCTATTTGCGCGTCCCAAAGCACCTGCGCCGAGATGGCCTCAACGGCATGAGCCCCGACACGCAGTTGATCGAAGGACTAAATGTCGTCGACGCCGAATTGCAACGGATGAGCGAACAGCTCGCGTCGGGCGACCTGCATAAGCTGGCCACCCAAGGCCGCTATCTGGAACTCAAATATCAGGGGGATTCGGACGGACGCTGATCCAGAGCGGCGCCATCCGCCTTCACCCTTGCTTTTTGCCGTCCTTTCCTCCAATGCGCCCCATCCCGATAAGGGACTCGAAGAAAGCCGGAGGGGCGCTCGCATGGGGCGACGTCAGCGATCGGCATGGAAAGGCAAGCTTTATGGCTCTTTATGAGCACGTATTTCTTGCGCGTCAGGACTTGGCCCAAGCCCAAGTTGACGCGCTGGCGGCGAACGCCACGACCATCATCGAATCAAACGGTGGCAAGGTTTCCAAGACGGAAACTTGGGGTCTGCGCACACTCGCCTATAAAATCGCGAAGAACCGCAAGGCACATTATGTCCTGCTGGCCTTTGACGCACCGGGTAACGTTGTTGCCGAACTGGAGCGTCAGACGCAGATCAACGAAGACGTCCTGCGCTACATGACCATCAAGGTTGATGAGCATGAAGCCGGTCCTTCGGTGATGATGCGCAAAGGCGAGCGTGACCGCAAGCCGCGCCGCGACGACGAACAAGACTATTAAGGAAGGCGAAACCCATGGCACGCCCATTTTTCCGTCGGCGCAAGAGCTGCCCCTTTGCAGGCAAGAACGCGCCCAAGATCGATTATAAGGACGTCCGTCTGCTTCAGGGCTTTGTCTCTGAACGCGGTAAGATCGTCCCGTCGCGCATCACCGCGGTTTCTGCAAAGAAGCAGCGTGAACTGGCTCAGGCCATTAAGCGCGCGCGCCACATCGGGCTTCTGCCCTTCATCGTGAAGTAAGGAGCACACCCGATGGACGTTATCCTACTTGAACGCGTCGAAAAGCTTGGTCAGATCGGTGACGTTGTCACCGTGAAGAACGGCTTTGCACGCAATTATCTTTTGCCGCGCAACAAGGCGCTCCGCGCCAATGACGCAAACCGCAAATTGTTCGAAGCCAATAAGGCCAAGATCGTGGCGGACAATGACGCAAAGCGCACAGACGCCGAAGCGGCCTCCAAGGGCATTGACGGCGCGTCCGTTACCCTGATCCGCCAGGCCTCCAACACGGGCCAGCTTTATGGTTCAGTTGCTGTGCGTGACGTTGTCGAGGCGCTGGTCGCCGATGGCAAGAAGGTCAACAAACAGCAGGTCGTGCTGGATAAGCCGATCAAGGCCATTGGCGTGTATGTCGTCAAGGTCGCGCTGCACCCGGAAGTCTCCGTCACCGTGAAGGTCAATGTCGCCCGCTCGCCGGAAGAAGCTGACCTTCAGAGCCAGGGCGTGGATATCCTTGCCCAGATGTTCGAAAAGGACGTGGCCGGCTTTACGGAAGACTTTGATCCGAACGCTGAACCCGGCACCATCGCAGAAGAAGCTCCGGCCGAAGCTGCGGCACCAGCAGCAGAGGGCGACGACGCCTAATCTGCCCTGTTGCACCGAAAAACAGAAAAAGGCCGGCCTTTGGGTCGGCCTTTTTTGTATCTGGCCGAAATGCGTCTTTCTGTCCCGGGATTTGCCAATCAGATGCGATCATGGTCTAGGCGGAATCGATTTCCACCGCTAAGGCCCGGCCATGTCCCAGATCACGCCCGAAATCGTCGCCGAACACGGCTTCTCTTCCGAAGAATATGCACGCGTCCTGCGCGCCATGGGTCGGGAGCCGAACCTGACCGAACTTGGTATCTTTTCGGTGATGTGGTCGGAGCATTGCTCCTATAAATCCTCCCGCTTTCACCTGAAAAAATTGCCGACCTCCGCCCCTTGGGTGATTTGCGGCCCCGGCGAAAATGCAGGCGTGATCGACATTGGCGATGGGCAGGCCGCCATCTTCAAGATGGAAAGCCATAATCACCCGTCCTACATCGAACCCTATCAAGGCGCGGCAACCGGCGTCGGCGGCATTTTGCGCGACGTCTTCACCATGGGCGCCCGCCCCATTGCCAATATGAATGCGCTGCGTTTTGGCCGGCCCGATCACCCAAAAATGCGCCACCTCATCTCCGGCGTGGTGCGCGGCATTGGTGGCTATGGCAATTGCGTCGGCGTGCCGACCGTGGGCGGGGAAGTGAATTTTCACCCGGCCTATGACGGCAATATCTTGGTCAACGCGATGACCGTTGGCGTCGCGCAGACCGACAAGATCTTCTATTGCGCCGCAGCCGGCATCGGTAATCCGGTTGTCTATGTCGGCTCAAAGACCGGGCGGGATGGCATTCACGGGGCCACCATGGCCTCGGCCGACTTTACCGAGGATTCAGAGGAAAAGCGCCCAACCGTTCAGGTCGGTGACCCCTTTACCGAAAAGCTGCTGATCGAAGCCTGTCTTGAACTTATGGCGTCCGACGCGATTGTCGCCATTCAGGATATGGGCGCTGCGGGCCTTACCTCCTCCTCCGTTGAAATGGCGTCCAAGGGCGGCGTGGGCATTGAGCTCGATATGAACAAGGTACCCTGCCGCGAAACCGGCATGACGCCCTATGAAATGATGCTCTCGGAAAGTCAGGAGCGGATGCTGATGGTCTTGAAGCCCGGCCGTGAGGCCGAGGCAGAGGCGATTTTCCGCAAATGGGAATTGGATTTCGCGGTTATCGGCACCATCACCGATACCGAGCATATGGTGCTGAAATTCAACGGCGCGGTCGTGGCGGATATTCCGCTCGCGCCGCTTGCCGATGAAGCGCCTGAATATGAACGCCCCTATATCAGCCCGACCGAATATCAGGCTTGGGCCAAGGTGCCAGAGCTTGGCCAGGTTGGCGAAAGCAAGGATTTGGGTGCTGATCTTGTCACGCTCATGGCTTCGCCGGACATTGCGTCACGCCGCTGGATTTGGGAGCAGTATGACAACAAGGTTGGCGGCGACACGGTGCAGGCACCGGGCGGCGATTCCGCTGTGGTGCGCGTCCATGGCACGGACAAAGCCATTGCCATCACGACCGATTGCACCCCGCGCTATTGCTATGCCGATCCCTATGAGGGCGGCAAGCAGGCGGTGGCCGAGACCTATCGCAATATTTCCGCCGTGGGCGCAACGCCGCTGGCGATCACCAATTGCCTGAACTTTGCCAATCCGCAGCGCCCCGAAATCATGGCGCAAATTGTCGGCTGCCTTGGCGGTATGGGTGATGCGTGCCGTGCGCTTGATTACCCAATCGTGTCGGGCAATGTCTCGCTCTACAATGAATCCAAGGCAACGGGCGGCGGGTCTGCCATTTTGCCAACGCCTGCCATTGGCGGGGTTGGCCTGATGGCCGATTGGCGCAAGGCCGCCACTATCGCCTTCAAACAATCGGGTGAGGCCATCTGGCTGATCGGCGGACATGGCGACCATCTGGGCCAGTCCATCTGGCTGCGCGAAATCGAAGGCCGCGAAGCAGGTCCGGCCCCCAAAGTTGATCTGACGGCAGAGCGCGCCCGTGGGGAGCAAGTGCGCGCCCTTATTCATGCCGGCGTTGCAACCGCAGTCCACGATATTGCGGATGGCGGCCTGTTGGTCACCATTGCCGAAATGGCGCTGGCTGGCCGCATCGGTGCGGAACTGGATGCCATGACAACGGCACAGGCCTTTGGCGAAGATCAGGGCCGCTATGTCGTCACAACCGCCTCTGACGCCTTCATTGAAGGCGCTGTGCGCATTGGCACAACAGGCGGCGACATGGTGTCAGGCGTTGCGCTCGACACCCTGCGTTCGACGCATGAGGGCTTTTTCCCGGCATTGATGAACGGCTAATCGGTCGCACAAAGGCGCAGAGAATAGGAAAGCCACAGGCCCTGTGGTTATTGCGCGATCTCTTCTCCAGAGGGGCAGGCCCCCTTCAGCGTGCCTGTAATGCGGGTGTGGAACCGCACGGGCGGCGCTTTGGCTGTTGGCATGGGTCCTTTGACGCTGTCATAGGGCGTATCGGTTTCAATCCGCATCACAGTACCCAAAGCAAAGTCTGTTCCCCCATATCGGCCATGGGCTGCAATCAGGGTCCGCCCCACTTTGCCGGGCTGTGCGCAAGTCAGCACCGCATCCAGCGTGCCGCGATTGAGGGAAAAGCTCTCAAAGCTGCATTGGCCCTGGTCCCGCCCGCCAATGACCAAGGCATTGGGGCTGCGCGCCTGATCGGCAGAGAGGCAGGCCATGCTCACTTGCTTTTGCCCGCCCAGCTTATCCGCAAGGGCGCGCGCGTCGTCATTCTCAAGGGCCGCACGGGCTTCCGGCTCTAGGACGGCAATCTCGGTCGTGGTTTCCCACAAACCGGGCTGAAGCGCCGTCACAATGGGCCGCTCTCGCCCTGCGGCGGTGGCCGCCGCCCGTTTGCCGGACTGAACGGGGTCAGACATTTTTTCGCACCCCGCGAGGAGGATCAGCGGCACCAAGGCGAGCATACGCATCATCATGCGCGCCTCCTGCCGCGATTGCGCGCCCTGCGCAATCCCGACTTTCCGTTTGACGTCAGAAGGTCAGGCAGCCGCTGGCGCCGCCAGAAAATCATAAGGATCAATACCGCGCGCCCGATAGCTTTCATGGGCCGCGCGATAAACGTCCGGATCCCCAATGTTGAGCCGCTTGCGCGCCGCCTCTAGAGGCTCGGCCAACAGCGCACGAATATCCTGTTCAAAGACCTTCTGCGCCGCTTTGCCATGGCGCTGAGATTGCGCAACGGCCCCATAAACCGGGGCGTCAGCACGCACGCGGCGCTTCAATTCATACGCCCCCGCCCAAGCGATGAGCAAGCTGCCCCAGGCGCGGTCCTGCCCATAGGTAAAGCCAAGCGCGCATTGTTCACCCAAAGCATCCCGACCATAGCCTGTCAGAATATGGAGCAGATCATGCGTGTCGCGCAGGCGATTGCCATACCATTGGATCTGATCCTGAAAGACAGGGCGTCCAACGCGCATCTTTTCTGATTCAGCAACCAGCCCGGCCGCCGACAGGCCTTCGCTCCGCATGAACGCCACATAGGCATGGGCAACCGAATTTTCCGGCAGCTTCAAAAGCGCCTCATGATCATCCAGCACATCGGGCAGATAGGGTTCGCTCTCCATCAGCGCCCGGCCCTTTGCGCTCTCACAAAAGGCCTTCGCATCGGCCCAAAAGGACCGGCGCGGCAGGCATTCAAAAATGTGGAACACCTGTTCGGTATCTTCCTTGTCGCGGATGAGTTGGCGAAAATGCGCCATTGCCTTGAACGGACGAAAGCGCAGCTTTTCCCGGCGCGGGTCGGAGAAGTGAGTCGGTGCCATGAAAGTGGGATAAGTTTTGCTGACACGCCTGTCAATAAGGACCATCACCGCTGACTGCGCATTGCCTCTGGAGCGCTTCCCCCCTAGGTTAGGGACATGTCTCTCATCATCCGCACAAGCTTGGACGAACCCGATACGGGGCAGAGCTTTGTTCCCCATCGTCCCGTGCGGCCGCCCAAGGTGGATGGCGGCAAGAAGTTCAAAATCGTCAGCGACTATGAACCTGCGGGCGATCAGCCCACGGCCATTGCAGAGCTGGTGGCGGGTGTTGAATCGGGGGAGAAGGATCAGGTTCTGCTTGGCGTCACAGGCTCTGGCAAAACCTTCACCATGGCCAAGGTGATTGAGGCGGTGCAGCGCCCGGCGCTTATTCTGGCACCCAATAAGATTTTGGCGGCCCAGCTTTATGGCGAGTTTAAGAGCTTCTTTCCCGACAATGCGGTCGAATATTTCGTCAGCTATTATGATTATTATCAGCCCGAAGCCTATGTCCCCCGGTCGGACACCTATATTGAGAAAGAAAGCTCCGTAAACGAGGCGATTGACCGGATGCGTCACTCCGCCACGCGCGCGCTTTTGGAGCGGGACGATGTGCTGATCGTCGCCTCTGTCTCCTGCCTATACGGCATCGGGTCGGTTGAAACCTATTCGGCGATGATCTTTGACCTCAAAAAAGGTCAGACCGTTGATCAGCGGGAGATTGTCCGAAAGCTCGTCGCCTTGCAGTATAAGCGCAATGACGCTGGCTTTTCCCGCGGCAATTTCCGCGTGAAGGGTGACACGCTCGAAATCTTCCCCTCACACTATGAAGACACGGCCTGGCGCGTCAGCTTTTTTGGCGATGATATTGAACAAATTGTCGAATTTGATCCGCTCACCGGCAAGAAGGTCGCCAGCCTCGATCATGTCCGCATCTATGCGAACAGCCATTATGTCACGCCCGGCCCGACGCTGAAACAAGCGATGGAGGCGATCAAATTTGAACTTCAGGAACGGCTGAAGGAATTGGTGGCCGAAGGCAAATTGCTCGAGGCGCAACGGCTGGAGCAACGCACCAATTTTGATCTGGAAATGATCGCAGCCACCGGCGCGTGCGCGGGCATTGAAAATTATTCCCGCTTCTTAACCGGCCGCCTGCCGGGCGAGCCGCCGCCAACGTTGTTTGAATATCTGCCCGAAAATGCGCTGCTCTTTGTCGATGAAAGCCATGTGACGATTGGGCAGGTCAACGGCATGGCGCGGGGCGACCATCGCCGCAAATTGACGCTGGCGGAATATGGCTTTCGCCTGCCGAGTTGCATCGACAACCGCCCCTTGCGCTTCAATGAATGGGATGCGATGCGGCCGCAGACAACCTATGTCACGGCAACCCCCGGCCATTGGGAAATGGAACAAACAGGCGGCGTTTTTGCCGAACAGGTGATCCGCCCCACGGGTCTGATTGACCCCCCAGTTGAGATCCGCCCCACCGAAGATCAGGTGCAGGATTGCATCAATGAATGCCGCAAAACGGCGGCGGCGGGCTATCGCACATTGGTCACCACGCTCACCAAACGCATGGCCGAGGATTTGACCGAGTTCATGCACGAAGCGGGGTTGAAGGTGCGCTATATGCACTCCGACGTGGAGACGCTGGAGCGCATAGAGCTGATCCGCGATCTGCGTCTGGGCGTCTATGATGTGCTCGTCGGCATCAACCTGCTGCGCGAAGGGCTGGATATTCCCGAATGTGGTTTGGTCACCATTTTGGATGCCGATAAGGAAGGCTTTCTGCGCTCTGAAACCTCGCTCATCCAGACCATTGGCCGCGCCGCGCGCAATGTCGATGGCCGCGTGATTCTTTATGCCGACCGGATCACCGGCAGCATGGAACGCGCGATGAATGAGACGGATCGTCGCCGCATCAAACAGCTTGCCTATAATGAGGCGCACGGCATCACCCCGGAAACGATCAAGAAAAGCATTGGCGACATCATCTCGCACGTGGCCTCTGGCGATCAGGTGACGGTGGAGATTGAAGACGGGCCGCACCACATGGTCGGCCATAATCTGCGCGCCTACATTGAAGAGCTGGAAAAGAAGATGCGCGCCGCCGCCGCCGATCTGGAATTTGAAGAGGCCGGCCGTCTACGCGATGAAATCCGCACATTGGAAGCAACCGAGCTTGGCCTGCCGAGCGACCAGCACAAGGCCCCCATCATGGGCCGATCCAATGAAGGCAAGCCGGGCACAAGGAAGACGCGGTTTGGGAAAACGCAGCGGAAATTTGGGCGTTAAGTCTGATCGAGCAGAGCCGCCAATTTCCGATGCGGCGATGCCGCAAAGGGATTAACAACCGTTACCCCCCGCCAGACAAAGCCATCCTGCATGTCCTCACTCAGCAACAGGCTGGCGCGCGCGGCGGCGGAGGCCGATAGAATCAGGGCGTCCCAATAGTGCAGGCGATGATCGACAACCAGATCCAGCGCCGCATTCATCGTCGCAACGCTGCTATCGGATGTCTCAAGGCCTTGGCTGAATTCGAGGATGATGGACCGCGCCTCATCTGCGGGTGTTTTTGCGCGCGATAGAACAACGAACAATTCGCCTAGCGTCTGCACAGGCGCGATCAAGCTGGCCGAATGAGTCAGTTTAGAAAAAAGGCGGCGGGCATGGCTGACCTTTTCAGCATCCGTTGGCGCGCGCTCCACCCCAGCCAAATAGGCAAGAAAATTGGTGTCCAGCGCAATCCGCTGCATCAGCGATACAAGTCTTCACGCGTCCAATGGCCAGCTGAGCGTTGCGGCAAGGTCTGCAAAAACCGCCCCAGCGTTTCCAGCTGCGCCCGTTGGCCATCCTTTTCCACGGGAATAACGCGCGCCACCGCGCGACCGCGCGACATAACAACGAAACTGCTGCCGTCCTGCACATCGCGAAGCAGTTCGGAAAAATGCTGATTGGCATCGGTGGCGGTGATTGCGCGGTCCATAATTTCATTCTAGTGCTGACCACTAGAAATGCAAGGGCCTATTCGCTATCGAAGAACTGAACAAGCTGCTAACGTCGGACATAACATTGGAAGGCGTCAATGCGACGATTCTGGATATTCGTATCGCTCGGACTGGTATCTTGGACCGTCGGCACGACTTTGGGTACGCTGTTATATTTGATAGCTTTAGATATCCAAGCATTGATTGATAACGATTCATTTAATGATTTTTATGGCAGGATATTGCTGGCGCCACTCGCGCTGCCTTTTGCGTTCGGCATTAGCTTTCTAATTTCGATCGTTCCGACCTATCTGTTCGGCTGGCTTACTTCCGCGCTTTCTAGATTTGCAAAATTGTCGAACACCATAATGCGATGCGTTTGCGGCGTGGCGGTTGGGACGTTAGTCGGATGGACAATGATGCACCGGATTGAATTGGGAAGCCTCGTCGGAGTTCTTTACGGTGGCGCAATAGGTGGCGCGTGGTTTGCTTGTGAACGATGGCTGCTCGCGAGAACGACCTGAACCGGCATTAGGCCCCCATCATAGGCCGATCCAATAAAGGCAAGCCCGGCACAAGGACGACGCGCTTTGGCAAGACGCAGCGGAAATGGGGAAGAAATAGACGCTTTGGCTACCGCAAAACCCCCGCCGCCTTCTGCCTCTGCGCGTACAGCAGTAACGCAATCGCGATCAGCCAGATCAACGCCGTCATGACCATCGGCACGCCGCTAAAGACCTTGGCCATATCAACGCCGGACAAGCCGAACTGCCAGACCGAGTTGACAGCAAGGCCAAGCAGCGAAGCTGCGAAGGCATAAACCGCGTTTCGGCTGCGCAAGAGCAGCAGGAGCGACCCAGCGATCGCGCCCCACACGCCGATGGCCCAAAAAAACTCTACCCAAATTGGGAAACCCTCAAAAAAGGCGCGCTGTTCATCGGTAAACTGAGCAAGATATTCAACATTGCGCGTCTGGGTCATCACATAATCGAGACCGCCAATTGCATTCCAAAGCAACGAAACACTGCCGACAATCCAGATATGCTTCGGTATAGGCGCTTCAGTATCGGTCATGGCCTCTCTCCCTGCCATTTCAGATACAGGTAAGACTGCGCCCGAGCAGACGTAACGTCAATCCGTATCAAACAACCCGGCGAGCTGTTCGATCATCGTGCCGCCCAATTGTTCGGCATCCATAATCGTCACGGCCTTTTGGTAATAGCGCGTCACATCATGGCCAATACCAATGGCGCAGATCTCCACTGGGGATCGGGCCTCAATCCAGTTGATCACTTGGCGCAAATGGCGTTCCAGATAGGCGCCATTATTGACCGACAGCGTTGAGTCATCAACCGGCGCGCCATCTGAAATCACCATCAGGATCTTACGATCTTCGGATCGGGCGATCAGGCGGTTGTGCGCCCAAAGCAGCGCCTCTCCATCGATATTCTCTTTCAGCAAGCCTTCGCGCATCATCAGGCCAAGCGATTTTTTCGCCCGCCGCCAAGGCTCGTCTGCCGCCTTATAGAGAATATGGCGCAAGTCATTGAGACGACCGGGCGCCGCAGGCCGGCCTGCGGCCCGCCAGCTTTCACGGCTCTGCCCGCCCTTCCAAGCGCGCGTGGTAAAGCCCAAAATCTCTGTCTTCACGCCGCAACGTTCCAGCGTGCGCGCCAAAATATCTGCGCTGATCGCCGCAATGGAGATGGGCCGCCCTCGCATTGATCCGCTATTGTCGATCAACAACGTGACGACCGTGTCCTTAAACTCCGTATCACGCTCCACCTTATAAGAGAGCGAACTCCCGGGCGAGACGACAATGCGTGCCAGCCGGGCTGCATCCAGCAACCCTTCTTCCTGATCAAAATCCCAACTGCGGTTTTGCTGCGCCATCAATCGGCGTTGCAGGCGATTGGCAAGCTTGGTGACCGCGCCTTGCAAATGGACCAGTTGCTGATCGAGATAGGCCCGAAGACGCGTCAGCTCATCTTCATCGCACAAATCGGTCGCGGCGATGACTTCGTCGAAATCCGTCGTCCAGCATTGATAATCAAATTGCGGCGGCAGGTCAGACAGCGGACGATTGGGGCGCACGGGCATCATACCCTCTTCCCCCTCTTCGCCCGGCTCGCCATCGGCATCCATATCCGATTCGGCGTCCATCTCTTGGTTCTCGCCGTCTTCGGTCTCGCCATCCGACGGCTCGGCGCGCGCATCCATCTGCGCATCCGCCGCACCGTCTTCGGATTGCTGCTGATCGTCCTCGCCTTCGCCCTGCTGCTCTTCATCATCCGCCGCGTCGTTGGACTCGGTCGGGTCAATGTCATCGGGGTTGGCGGTCAGCTCAAGATCCTGAAGCAGCTTTTGGGCGAGCCGCGCATAGGCCGATTGATCGGCAACGGCGCGCGCCAAGGCGTCGATATCCTCGCCGCCTTTTTCCTCAATCCAGCTGCGCACCATATCCAGCCCGGCCCGCGCCGACGCCGGCGTTGCGTCACCCGTCAAGCGTTCGCGCACCAACAGGCCAATGGCGGTTGGCAAGGGCACTTCATCCGCCCCTTGCGCGCGCGCAATCGGGTCGCTGCGCATCCGCATGTCGAGCGCGTGATTCAGATTTCCACGCACGCCATCCATTGCCGCCGCCCCAAGCGCCTCAATCCGCGCCGTTTCCACGGCGTCGAAGACTGCGCCCGCAACCGCTTCTGGCGGACGATTGGCGGCATGCAGCCCCGCCGAATGATGCTTGAGCCGCAGCGCCATAGAATCGGCAAAGCCCCGCGCCTCAGCCACTTGATCCGCAGGCAAGGCCCGGCCCGGCATGGGAACCCTGAAATTCTTGCCCGCTTGCGACGGGGCATCGGCCGTAAAGGCGACTTCCACCTCCGGCTCATGCGCCATGGCACGTGCCGTTCCGGTCAAGACCTGCCGAAAGGCTTCAAGAGGAGTTTGATCCGCCATTGTGCAAACCGCGTTAGCGGCGAATTCGGCAGTGGGAAAGCCACCAAAAGACTGCCTTGGTGAAATAGCCAGAGGGCCTGTAAGCCGGGTTCTGTCCACACGCCGAAGCGTGATGGGCGACCATTCCTCTAGGCGTACTGTTGCCAGCACGCTCAAGCAACCAACCCGGACGACGGGAAGGAGGAATCCCATATGCCGTCCCTATTCGGTCTTGCTCCCGGTGGGGTTTGCCGTGCCGCCTTTGTTACCAAAGGCGCGGTGCGCTCTTACCGCACCCTTTCGACCTGACCGCGCCGAAGCAACGGCGGTTTGCTTTCTGTGGCACTGTCCCTGGGGTCGCCCCCGCCGGGCATTACCCGGCACCGTTCCTCGCTGGAGCCCGGACTTTCCTCCCGCAGATCCGAAGATCCACCGGCGGCCGCCCGGCCCTCTGGCTATAGCAACATAGGCCCAAGCGATGCCCGGAGCAATGTCCCAGGCACGCTACCCTAAAGGACTCCCCTAAGATGCCGTTATAGGATCATAAACACTTCCATGGCGGCGACATGATCTGGGACAAGTTCTTCAGCAGCAGCGCGCCAGAAGCGCCCGCGGCCCAGCAGGCAGAATTGCCGCTTGGCATGCCCGATCTTGTCTCCGCTGAAACGTTGGGCGCTTTGGCCGCCGAAGTGGACATGCAGCTCCAAGCGATAGAGCAGTTGATTCAGCAATCAGGCCAAGATGCGCGGCGATTCTCCCACTCCCTAAAGCAAGGGGCCGCCGATCTCAGCAATCCGGAACGCGCCGCGCAGGCCCTGACGCACTTGGTTGATCTCACCCGCGACATGGTGGAAAAAACCCGCGCTGCCGAAGCGCAATTGCGCCGACAGACCGAGGCCATGGCCCGCATTAGCGATGGGTTGGAAACGGTTCGGCTAACACGAAAAGGGCGTGGCGCAATTATGCGCAATCGGCTGGAATTTGAACGCGAATTGAGGGCGGCGGTCGAGCGGGCCCGCACCAGCCGAGAGCCAATTTCAATCGCCTTTTGCAATGTCGATAAATTTGCAGCCGTCAATGACGCGCATGGCCCGGCAACGGGGGATCGCGTCATTGCCTTTATCGGCAGCCTGATTGATCAAGTCATTGATAATCGAGGCCTTGTTTTTCGCGGATTGGGGGCGGAGTTTTTCATTCTATTTGAGGGCAAGACCGCGCGGCAAGCCCAGGACATGACCGAAGACGCGCGCGCGGCATTGGCCGAACGCAATATTGTGGATCGTCAATCCGGCCGGCGGGTCGGCCATCTGGATTTTTCCGCAGGTGTCGCAACGCTGGGCGCAGATATGAATGCTGATATGATGGTTGGCAGAGCGGAACGGGCGCTGGACCGCGCCAAGATCACCCGGCCCGGCACGGTCAAGCTGGGCTATTGAACAAAGCCGGATTGAGCGGCTGACCAGCGCCAGCGGCTGAGATCAGGGCGAGCAGCAATCTCGCGGCGCAGCGTGTCGACACGTTCGGGCCAAAATGCCCCGCCAATCGCCAGCAAAGCATCCAGCGGGTCTGCGGCCGCCAACGCGCGGCCAATAGCGGCCCAGACCTGCCGCCCGCCGCGCCCATGGTGCAACAAATCGGCAATAACGCAACATTGGGCAGCCGCCCGCCCCTCCATCGGCATTTTGCGCCCGGCCCGGCGCAGATAGGCCGTGAAGGACGCGATGGTCTGCGCAATTTGGGCCAGACGCACCGCGCGGGACCGCTGCGTCCAATGGAGTAATCGCGCGGCCGCCTCAATTTCCGCGGCATCAATCGCGTCGCCCGATGGATTGAGCCACGCCATTAAGGCCGCGGTTGAGTCTGGCCCCTCCAGCGGCTGGACAGAGCCTGTGTCTGCCAGATGGATCTGCCCATTGATCAAACGCAGCATGGGGAAATAATCCGCCGCCTCTGGCCGGGCCAAAAGCGTGCGCAACAGGCGAACAAAATCCCCATCGGGAACATGGGCGGCAAATTGGGTAACGCCAAAGGTGAAACCCGCCCGGTCATAGCTGTTCAGCGCGAGGAAACTGTCCCCTTCGCATGCCGCCGTCGGGGCAATGATCTGCGCCCAAATGCCAAAATCGGGCACATAATTTTCGGCTTGATAGGCAAGCGGCGTCAGCGGCGATCCGCCAAAAATATTGGAGAGGCCAAGGCGCGTGCCATAGCGCATCCGTCGCCCAACAAAGAACGGATCCTCTTTTCCCGTCTGCGCCCAATAATCTCGCCCGCGCACCTCAATTTGAAACTCCATCGCTCGGCCCTCCTGATCGGGACCCCCTCTGCCGCGCGCGACCGCGTGTAGGAAAGCGAAATAGGATTAGGCTGGGGCGGCGTTAGTCGCCCATCGGCTTGGGCAGGAGCAATGCGAGCAAAATGGCCCGGCATTCCCCATCGACAATGCCATCCATCAGCTCTGGCCGGAACCGGCGCTGAAAGGCCCGGACAGCAGCTGTGCCGTCAGTGATGTCATAGCCAAAGCGCTCCAGCGCGAGGAGAAAGCCCGCATCGGACCAATGGGGGTCCATCAAATTCTTGGTCGGCCGCGGCAAGGCCAGCCGCAGCTTGGCGAGCCGATGCCAGGGAAACAGCTCGCCAGGGTCGTCCTTTCGCGCGGGGGCGACATCGCTATGGCCCACGACATTGCCCCGCGTAATGCCATGACGCCGCACAATGCCGCCCAGCAAGTGGATGACCGCATCAATCTGCACCTCTGGAAAGGGGCGATAGCCAAATTCATGGCCGGGGTTCACAATCTCAATCCCAATGCTTGCCGAGTTAATGTCACTCACGCCGCGCCACCAAGATCGGCCTGCGTGCCAAGCGCGGTTTGCCTCATCGACCATACGGGTGATTTGCCCGTCTTCGGCCACGACATAATGGGCCGACACCTTGGCCTCTGGATCGGCCAGTCGATCAATCGCCGACGCCGCGTCGATCATGCCCGTATAGTGGAGGACAGCCATCGAAATGGGCAGCGTGCGCGCATCAAAATTGGGCGAAAGCCGCTCGATCATGCCGTCCATATCCGTCACGCCGTCTGCTCCCCAGCCTTGGCCGTCCGCAGCGTTACAATGGCAACACCGACCAACACAATGACGCCGCCTGCAATCATCACTGGGGTCAAAGCCGTGCCGAACCAAAAGGCGGCTGCGATGACCGCAATCACAGGCGATGGCAATGTCAGCGGGACGACCGTGCTCACGGTATGGCGCTGCAACAAAAGGCTCATCGCACCCTGACCAATGACGGTGGAGCCCAAAGCCGAAAACAAGATCCAGCCCAAAGTGGAGACCGGAAGAGCGGGGATAGACGCCATAGCTTGCGGCTCAAAGAGGATCGACACCGGCAAAAGGACAAGCGCGCCAACAAGGCCCATCCAAGCATAGATGCTCAACACCGGAACCCCGACCAGCCGCCGCTGGATCAGGGAGCAGACCGCCCAAATCAAGCTGGCCAAAGCCGTCAGCGCAAGGCCCAATTGTTCATCAATGGCCCGCGGGTCGAACACCAAAAGGACAACGCCGGCAAAAGCGAGCGCCATTCCAGCGATCCGATAGCGATGCACCCTTTCTCCCAGAAAAAGAACCGCGAGGATAAGGGAGAAAGGCGCACCAAGTTGGCCCGCAATGGCCAGCGCACTCACATTTGTGGAGACCGCCATCGAGAGATTGACGGTGATGTAAAAAGCACCGCCCGCAAGCGCGCCGAGCAAAATAAGCTCTCGCATGCGCCCCTGAATGATCCGAAGGGCGGGCAAACAAATCAACAAAACCATGACCTGCCGCAGAAAGGCTGCGGTGAGCGGAGAGACCAAATCCACAGACATTTTGACTGCAATCAAATTCAGGCCCCACATCAGGTTCATGACCGCTGCGATGAGCAAGTCATAGCCCGTCAGGCCGCGCGGATGATTGGGTGTCATCCATTTCCCATAAGCGGCCCGACGGCGGATGCCAAATCCTGATCCTGCTCCTCCTTTAGCTTTGGGCAGTCGCGCCGAGCAAAAGCATCGCAGGGTCGCAGGGAGAGATTTGTATCGTGATGCCGAACCGTTCGGCCAATCGTGCGGCCAGTTGGGCAGTGACAGTACGCGCGCCCATCAGCTCTTCCGGAAAGGCGGCAGGGCCATCCTCCAACGCGCGACGATAATCGTCATCGAAAATGACCCGATCGCCTGCGGCGCGCACGACGATTTCGCTGGTTGATCCGGTGTGATCAACGGCAATATCAAGGTCGCCACCCCGCAGCAGCGCATCGCCCGCGAGCATTGCAAAGACCGCCAAAAGCCGCGCCAGAGGATGCGGCATATCCACGCCATCGACTACCCACCCAATCCGGATGTTTGGCCTCAGCGCATAAAAATTATTAATGACAGTCTGAACGTCAGCAATGGGAAGGCGCTGTGCCATATCGCCCCCGGCGCCAAAGGCGAGGCGGAAAAATTGAAGCTTCGCCGCTAAGGCAGCGACACTGCCCCCCATTAATGCCAGCGTTTGTCGCCGCCTGGTTGGGTCTTGGTCCAACTCCAGCAGTTCCAGGCCATTGCCCAGCGCTCCAACGGGCCCAAGCAGATCGTGGCAGAGGCGTGCGCAAAGCACACCAGCAAAATCAATCGGGTCATCCCGCATACGCATACTCCGAGCCCCCAATAAGACTCGTGACAGGGGTGTGTCCGAGTGTGACGGATCGCCTAGCGGACGACAAGCCCGACGGGGTCAAAGCGCCCAGCAATGGATCCCGCCTCCACCGCGCGCCAACACCCGGCAGCCCCATTGGCAACGATCAGCCAGAACAAACCATCGGGGGCGGCGGCACGCGCATCTTCCAACGAAGGCTGGCAATGACCATTGGGGTGGGAATGCCAGACGCCAATTATGGCGGGGCCGCCCGATCTTGCGGCTTTATGCGCCGCAATCAGCTGCGCCGGGTCCACCTCAAAATGCCGATCCGGGAAAGGCGCGACATTCACGCTGTGGCACATATCCGTGACGCAATTTGAATGGCCCAGCAACAGGCCACATGACTCTTCGAGCGGGCTGCGCCCGGCAATCTCATATATCGAATTGAGCAATTCGCTTGAAATCTGGAGCGTCATGACGCCAAGGCTATGGCATGACTGATGCCGCAATCCAAGAACAGGCCGAAATCCCTGCCGAGATGGCGGGCTGGCGGCTGGATCGCGCACTGGCCGCCTTGCTGCCCATTTATTCGCGCGAACGCCTGAAGTCCCTGATTTCAGCCGGTCAGGTGGAAAGTGGCGGTCTGTTAGTGCGGGATCCGGCAACCAAGGTGCGCCCCGGCACAGCCTATGCCATCACGGTGCCGCCACCTGCGCCTGCGCATAATGTGGCTCAGGACATTCCCTTAACCATCGTGCATGAAGACGCGCATCTTCTGGTCGTCGATAAACCCGCAGGCATGGTGGTGCATCCCGCCGCCGGGAATTTTGATGGGACGATGGTCAACGCCCTCCTCCATCATTGCGCCGGGCGCCTATCGGGCATTGGAGGCGTCGCCCGGCCCGGCATTGTTCACCGGATCGACAAAGACACATCCGGCCTGCTCGTCGTCGCCAAGACGGATCGCGCGCATGAAGGCTTGGCCGCACAATTTGCCGATCACAGCATTGATCGTCGCTATGCCGCCTTTGTCGCTGGCCTGCCCCTAGCTGGGTCCGGCACAGTCGACGCCCCTCTCGCTCGATCCTCCGTCAATCGCAAAAAAGTGGCCATCGTCCGCGAAGGTCAAGGCAAGCGGGCCGTGACGCATTGGACGTTGAAGGAGCCCTTGAAAAAAGCGGCCTTTATCGAATGCAGGCTGGAAACGGGTCGCACGCACCAAGTGCGCGTGCACATGGCCTCTATCGGCCATCCCTTGTTAGGCGACCCCGTTTACGGACGCGCGCGTCCGGAACACAAAGAGGTGCTGAAGCGTTTGGAGTTTGAACGGCAAGCCCTGCATGCCGCACGATTGGGATTTATTCATCCGATTACGGGGGGGGCTTTAACTTTCGAAAGCCCGATCCCATCTGATATGCAGCGATTGTTCATAAACCTAAAGCTATGACCAATCCGAAGTGATTCTGATCTAAAGACGAATCGCGGACAGGGAGAAGAAGATGACCGGCAAGTCGCTGGCAGTGAAGTCCAAAGGGTCGACGACCATTCCGGCGCTCAATAGCGAGGAAGGTCTCAACCGTTATTTGGCTGAAATCAAGAAATTCCCGATCCTCTCCGCCGAAGAGGAATATATGCTCGCAAAGCGATTTGAAGAGCATCAAGATACGGAGGCAGCGGCTAAGCTCGTCACCTCGCACCTGCGCCTCGTTGCAAAAATTGCAATGGGCTATCGCGGCTATGGCCTGCCCGTCAGTGAACTGATTTCCGAAGGCAATATCGGCCTGATGCAGGGCGTCAAAAAGTTTGAGCCAGATCGCGGCTTTCGTCTCGCAACCTATGCCATGTGGTGGATCAAGGCCTCGATTCAGGAATTTATTCTGCGCAGCTGGAGCCTTGTGAAGCTAGGCACCACCGCGGCACAGAAAAAGCTGTTCTTCAATTTGCGGCGCATGAAGAAAAATCTCGACGCTTATGAAGATGGCGATCTGCGTCCCGAAGATGTGCGGAAAATCGCAACCGATCTCGGCGTGACCGAAGAGGAAGTGATCAGCATGAACCGCCGGATGCTCGGCGGCGGCGACACATCGCTCAACGTCTCGCTCAACGAAGATGGCGAAGGCCAGTGGCAGGATTCGCTGGTCGATACAGGCCCGTTGCAGGATGAGATTGTCGCCGATGCTGAAGAACGGATTCAGCGCCACGCCCTGCTGATCGAAGCGATGCAGGGTCTAAGCGACCGGGAAAAGCATATTCTGACAGAACGCCGCTTGGTCGATGAGCCCCGCACGCTGGAAGAATTGAGCCAAGAATTTGGCGTCTCGCGCGAACGCGTCCGCCAAATCGAAGTCCGCGCCTTTGAAAAGCTGCAAAAAGAAATGATGCGGATTGCAAGCGAACGGCATTTATTGCCGGCGGCCGCCTAACGCACGCCCCCTCCTGCCGACAGGAGGGGGTGGGTGCAAATATCAGCTATAGGCAAACTCCGCCCCGTTCAGGTTGATCGCGGGGATTTCATCCTTTTCATGCCAATAGTCTTGATTGTGCCGCCATTCCGGCTTGTCGCCGCGCTTGGGCATTTTGTGTAGATCACGCATCAAATAGCTGGGGTTGAAATTCTCTTCCTCAATCCAAGGCAAAAGCGGCATATTATGGTCTTCGGGCCGCAGCTTTACCTCAACCCGCTTGGCACCCTTGGCCTGCATATGGTTGAGCAGATGGCAGACAAAATCCCCCAATATGTCGACGCGCAATGTCCAGCTGGCCCGGAAATATCCAAACACCCAAAGCATATTGGGAACGCCCGTAAACATCATACCGCGATAGGTGACGGTGTCTGACCAATTGACAGGCGCGCCATCCACCTCAAAGGGAATATCGCCCAGCACGGAAAGCTTAAAGCCTGTAGCCGCCACGATCATATCAGCCTCTAACTCTTCGCCGGATGTGAGCAAAATGCCTTTTTCCGTGAAGCGCTCAATATGGTCGGTGACGACGCTCACGTCACCCCGGCCCACAGCCTGAAATAAATCACCATCCGGCACAAAGGCTAAACGCTGCTGCCAGACGCGATAATTGGGCGTAAAATGGGGCTCAAACTCAAAGTCTGGACCCGCATAAAGGCGGATCAGCTCTTTAAGCTCTTCCACCACAGCCTCTGGCTCATCAAGGCACCGCTGGGTGAGCGCCTGCTGATCAAACATCACCTGTTGGCGCACGACGCGGTGGATGGTGGGTTCATCAATGCCGATTTCGCGGAGCCGATCTGCCAATTCATTCTGATTGGGGCTGCAAAAGAAATAAGTGGGGGACCGCTGAAGCATCGTCACATGGGCGGCTTTGCCCGCCATAGCCGGGATGATCGTCGCAGCGGTCGCACCCGACCCAATGACGATCACTTTTTTGCCCGTCACATCCGTGTCCGGCGTCCACTTCATCGCGTGGATAAATTCACCCTTATAGGTCTCGCGACCCGGCCAGTCGGGAATATAGGGATCATTATGGTTGTAATAGCCTTGGCACATCCAGAGGAAATTGCAGGTGAAGCGATGCGTCTTGCCGTCCGCCTTGCTGATTGCCTCGACCGTCCACAAATTGGTCTCGCGGGAAAAGCTGCACTGGGTGATCACATGGCCATAATGAATATGGTCGCGGAGGTCGTTCTCCTCAATCACATCCCCCATATATTTCAATATTTCCTCAGCCGAGGCGATGGGCGCGCCGACCCAAGGTTTGAAGCGATAGCCAAAGGTGTACAGATCGGAGTCTGACCGCACGCCGGGATATTTATGGGTTTCCCATGTGCCGCCAAACGTGTCCTTGGCATCGAGGATCGCAAAGCTCTTTTCTGGGCATTGCTGCTTCAAATGAACAGCAGAGCCGATTCCAGAGACACCCGCCCCCGCGATCAGAACATCAAAATGGGTTGCGTCCTGCGTTCCCACATTCTGCGCGGACTTCTCAAGCGTATCCAACATCCTCTATCCCCTCAACACCGTTTCTTTTTGAAACTCTGAGTCGGGATGATGCCGACTGCCTTGATGGAAATCAATTGGTGCGACGCCAACATAGCGCGCTTTGCAGCACTGGCGGTGCTGCACTGCAAAAAACTAAAGCTTGAAAACTTCTGGGGCATGGCAAAGAAGCGGCAATCTAACTTCGGCTCTTGAGTCGCTTTGAAAGGTTGTCGAAATGAGCATCGATCCCATCGTCATCGCCTCCTATGCCCGCACCCCCATGGGGGGCATGCAAGGGGTGCTGGCCTCTGTTCCAGCGACCAAATTGGGGTCTATTGCGATTGCCGCTGCCGTTGAGCGTGCAGGCGTTGCGCCGGACGCTATTGATCAGGTGATCATGGGCTGCGTTCTGCCCGGTGCGCTCGGTCAGGCCCCTGCCCGCCAAGCCTCGATTGGCGCGGGCCTGCCGCTGTCGACAGGCGCGACCACAATCAACAAAGTCTGCGGCTCTGGCATGAAGGCCACGATGATGGCGGCCGAGGCCATCATTGCGGGTACGTCTGACGTTGTTGTCGCAGGCGGCATGGAAAGCATGACCAATGCGCCCTATCTGCTCACCAAGCATCGGTCCGGCGCGCGGCTGGGCCATGACGCGATCAAGGATTCGATGTTCCTCGATGGGCTGGAAGATGCCTATGAGCCGGGCCGCGCTATGGGCAGCTTTGCCGAAGAAACCTGCCGCGAATATCAGTTCACACGCGAACAGCAGGATGACTATGCCTTGCGCTCGCTCACCCGCGCCAAGGACGCCATTGCATCCGGGGCCTTCGCCAAAGAAATCACGCCTGTCGAAGTCACCACGCGGTCTGGCACGTCCCTGATTGAGGTGGATGAACAGCCGGGCAATGCCAAGCCGGACAAGATCCCAACACTGAAACCAGCCTTTGCCAAGGATGGCACAATCACAGCCGCCAATGCCTCCTCCATTTCGGATGGTGCAGCGGCACTCGTCGTGACCAAGGAAAGCGTCGCCAAGGCGCAAGGCTTGCCGGTTGCGGCGCGTGTTGTCGCTTGGGCGACCAACAGTCAGGAACCTGCACGATTCACCTCCGCCCCCGTCCCGGCCATTCGCAAAGTCATGGACACAGCGGGTTGGTCGATTGAAGATGTTGACCTGTTCGAAATCAACGAAGCCTTTGCCATGGTGCCGATGATTGCGATGAAAGAACTCGGCATTCCGGCTGAAAAGCTGAATGTGAATGGCGGCGCAACCGCACTTGGTCACCCCATTGGGGCGTCCGGTGCGCGCATCATCGCAACGCTGATTGCAGCACTTGAAACACGTGGTCTGAAGCGGGGCATTGCCGCGCTCTGCATCGGTGGCGGTGAGGGCACGGCCATCGCCGTCGAACGCGCCTGACCCGACACCTCTCGACATTGGCGGCCAGCCTTGGCAAGGGCCGCCAATGACGGTGAAGGATTATTTTTTCTGCGGCATTGGCGGCTCTGGCATGATGCCGCTTGCTTTGATCGTGGCCGGGCAAGGGCATCGCGTCGCGGGCTCTGACCGCTCGCTGGATCAGGGCCGCACCGCGCCGAAATTTGACTGGCTGCGCGCGCGCGGCATTGGGCTCTTCCCGCAAGATGGTAGCGGCGTGACGCATGCTGACCAGATTATTGTGGCCTCTACCGCCGTTGAAGACACTGTGCCCGACATCGTAGCTGCCAATCACGTCGGCGCGCAGCGCCTGCGCCGGGCAGATCTTTTGGCCGACCTCTTCAATGCAGCCCCCATGGGCATCGCCGTGGGCGGCACCAGTGGCAAATCCACCGTGACGGGCATGATCGGATGGATTTTCCATGCCCTAGGTCGCGACCCAACCGTGATGAACGGCGCGGTGATGAAGAACTTTGCAAGCCCTGACGCGCCCTATGCCAGCGCGCTCGTCGGCAAGGGCGATGCCTTTATCAGCGAAGTGGATGAAAGCGACGGATCGATCGCGCTCTATGCGCCCGATATTGCCGTGCTCAACAATATCGCGCTCGACCATAAATCCATGGAGGAGTTACGCGACCTATTCGGGGCCTTTACCGCCAAGGCCCGCGTCGCGGTGCTCAATTTGGACAATGATGAGGTTGCCCGCTTTCCCCGCACCCATGCGATTACCTATTCACTGGGCGGTGTTGCCGCCGACCTGATGGCCCGCGACATAATGGAACGTCCAGATGGCGTGGACTTTACGGTCAATGGCCACTCTGTTTCATTGCAAGTGCCGGGCAAGCATAATGTGTCCAACGCTTTGGCGGCGCTGGCAGCCGCGCAAGCGGCAGGCATTGATCTGGCAGATGCGGCACGGGCGATTTCGGGCTTTGTCGGCCTTCGGCGCAGGCTGGAAGTTGTGGGCTCTGCCAAGGGCGTGACGGTCTTTGACGATTTCGGCCATAATCCAGATAAAATCACAGCCACGCTGCGCACACTGCATGCCTTTGCGGGGCGTCTGCTGATTTTCTTTCAACCCCATGGCTATGGTCCGCTCAAGCAAATGGGCCATGAACTGATTGCGACCTTCGCCCGTGAAATGGCGGCGCAAGATGCGCTGATCCTGTGCGACCCCGTCTATTTTGGCGGCACCGTCGACCGATCCGTGGGAAGTGCGCAAATTGTTGCGGGCGTGGTCGCAGCAGGTCGTAAAGCAACGCATCTGCCAGAACGCGATGCCTGTGGCGACTGGCTAGCGGACCATGCCTTGCCCGGCGATCGGATTATCATCATGGGTGCCCGCGATGACAGCCTGTCGGCCTTTGCCCTGCGGCTCGTGGATCGATTGAGCGCCTGACCATGCCCCCCCATGTCCAATTAATCACCAACCCCGATGCGGGCAGTTATCGCGCAGCGAAGATAGAGGCGCTGCGCCATGCCTTTTCGCGCCAAGGGGCCAAGGTGACGCTCACGCATTGCGGGCCGGGCCGAGATGCACAGATTGCCGAGGATGCGGATTTGATCGTTGTGGCCGGCGGGGATGGCACATTGCGGCACGTCGCCATTGCAGCACTCGCCAGCCGCAAGCGCATTCCAATTGCCTGTTTCCCAATGGGGACGGTCAACCTGTTGCATCTGGAACAAGGTGGCCCGGCATCACCGGAGGCCTTTGCCAAGGCCGCGTTAGAACGACCGCAAGAACAGCTTCATGTCCCCGCCAGCATCAATGGGCATGTGTTTCTGGCCTGCGCCAGTATCGGACCAGATTCACGCGCTGTGGCCAATGTCTCGCTTCGGCTCAAATCGCGCATCGGCCGCTATGCCTATGGCATGGCCATGCTGGCGATGGTGCCCCGTTGGAAACGATCCCAATTGACGCTGATCATCGACGGCCAAGAGCATCGGTGTGAAGCCGTTTATATCGCCAAGGGCACCTATTTTGCCGGGCCCTATAGCTTTGCGCCCGATGCGCGACGGACAGGGCCGACCTTGCATGTGGTGGCATTGAAATCGGCTTCACGCCTTGCATTCATCCGCTTCGTGCTCGCGCTTGTGAGGGGTCGCTCCCTTGATGAGGATAGAAATATTCTCACCTTTGAATGTTCAGCTCTTGATGTTCATGGCGATGCAGACTGCCCTGTTCAAGCAGATGGAGATGTGATTGCCCGGGTTCCAGTGCGGATCGCCGTTTCGGATCAGCGGCTGAGTTTCCACTGACCATTGGCGGACCCGGATGACGGCCCCTTGACGTAAGGGCAGCAATCGCGTCCAGTATCTTCAGAAAATTTTAAGGGGGAGTTTCCGACATGGCAAAGCGTTTAACGCTGTATATTGGCATAGCTTTGGTGTTGGGCATCATTATTGGCGCCATCATCAACGCAGTCGCGTCGCCGGAAACGATCACCGAAATCGTCAAATATCTAGGTCTGGTGACCTTTGCCTTTTTGCGGATGATCAAAATGATCATTGCCCCGCTGGTCTTTGGAACCTTGGTGGCCGGCATCGCGCATATGGGGGATACGGCGGCTTTGGGTCGGGTTGGCCTTCGATCCATTATATGGTTTTTGGGCGCGAGCATTGTGTCGCTCTCGCTGGGCTTGGTGTTGGTCAACCTGTTCCAACCCGGTGTGGGGATCGGCCTCGCCCTCCCCCCAGCCACAGCCGATGCAGGCGTCGCCCAGGCTAGCTTTGATGCCAAGAAGTTCGTCGGCGACATCATCCCCATGTCGATCGTCGATGCGATGGCCACGAACACAATTCTTCAGATTGTTGTCTTTTCCGTCTTCTTCGGCGTCGCGATGACCGCCATTGGCGAGAAAGCGGCCCCCATCATCCGCGGCGTGGATGCGCTGGTCGAAGTGATGCTGGTGGTGACGGGCTATGTGATGCGCTTTGCACCCTTCGCCGTTTTTGCAGCGGTCGCCGCCGTGATTGCGGAAGAAGGTCTGGGCATTCTCGTCAAATATCTGGAATTTATTGCGACTTTCTATCTGGGTCTGGCGATCCTCTGGGGCCTGCTCTTGGGGGCGGCCTTTCTGGTCGTGGGCGCGCGCGCCCTTGGCCTGATCCGCTATATCCGGGAGCCTTTGCTGGTTGCCTTCTCAACCGCCTCTTCAGAAGCCGCCTTCCCCCGCACGCTCGACGCGCTCGACCGTTTTGGCGTGCCGCGCCGGATTGGCAGCTTCGTTCTCCCGCTTGGCTATTCCTTCAATTTGGATGGCTCGATGATGTATATGACCTTCGCGACGATCTTCATCGCGCAGGCCTATGGCATTGATCTCACGCTCGGGCAGGAAATCCTGATGCTGTTGACGTTGATGCTGACGTCAAAGGGGATGGCCGCTGTCCCGCGCGCTAGTCTTGTCGTCATTTCTGCAACGCTGGCCATGTTCGGCATTCCAGAGGCAGGCCTGTTGCTCATCCTTGGCGTTGACCATTTCCTCGACATGGGCCGCACAGCAACCAATGTTGTTGGCAACACAGTCGCCAGCGTCGTCATCGCGAAATGGGAAGGCAGCCTCGATGCACCAGAACCGCCCGAACACGAGCCACCCCACGCCCCCTCTTCTCGCCATGGCACCGCCCACCCCGCGCCACGCGAAGGTGAACCCGGCGGCGTGAGCTGAAACAACTCCAGGAGGGCGCCATGATCCGCAAATTATTCCTCGACCACCCAGCCGAAGTTGAGGAAGGCTATTTTGAGCATATGGGCGTCGCCGCCCAATTTGGATTTGCGATGATCTGGGGGGGTGTCCGGGCGCTGGTTCATGCGCTTGTCCCAGCGTGGTGCGTGACGAGCGGCAGCGACACAATCCGCCGCCTTCATAACATCATGGTCGAAAAGCGCGGCGCAAAACGGGCCGCCACCATTGAGGCCATGACCATCGAATGGGTGATTTGACCGCGCCTCTATGGGTCGCCCGTGCCGATGGGTTGAAGCTTGCGGCCTGCCACAGGGCGGGACGGTCGGATCGACCCACACTCGTCTTTCTGCCCGGTTATGCATCCGACATGCAGGGGAGCAAAGCCATCGCGCTCGACGCATGGGCACAGCAAACGGGCCATGCCTTGCTTCGGCTCGATTATGAAGGCTGTGGACAGAGCGAAGGCGCATTTGAGGACGGAACCCTTGCCAGTTGGTGTGCGGATGCGCGGCTGGTCATTGATGCGTTAGTCCCCGGCCCTGTCGTCCTGATTGGATCGTCCATGGGTGGGTGGATCGCCCTGTTGCTGGCGCGCGATCTGGGAGCACGCGTGCGCGGTCTCATCGGCATCGCCGCCGCGCCAGACTTTACACAATGGGGCTTTAGCGACGCTGAAAAAGAGATGCTCCAGCAGCAGGCCCGTCTCTTGCGTCCGTCCGATTATGGGCCAGAGCCAATGGTCACGACATGCGCCTTTTGGCAATCCGGCCAAGCTCTATGCCTGCTCGACAAAGCGATTGAGATCGACTGCCCCGTGCGCCTGTTGCAAGGGCAGCAAGACCCCGATGTGCCTTGGGAGATTGCGCTGCGCATTGCGGAGCAACTGTGTTCAGCCGATGTGCAGCTTCACCTGATCAAGGATGGCGACCATCGTTTGTCACGCGACACGGATCTTATATTGCTGACAGACGTTACTGCCAGATTGATGGAGAGCCTGTGAGCATCCTTATTGCCTTCGCCCTTGCTAATGCCGCCCCCATTGCGACGCAGACGGATGACGCGCTGTTCAGCGAATGTGTGACATTGATCAGCAGCGATTCGGACGCCGCCATTGCCTTTGCCGGACGCTGGCGGGTGGAGGGTGGCAATGTTCTGGCGCGGCAATGCCTTGGCATGGCCTATGCAGCGCAAGAAAAATGGGCCTCCGCCATGACCGCCTTTGAACAGGCGGCCAATGCCTCTGAAACCGCAAAGGATGGCCGGGCGGCAGGCATTTGGGTGCAGGCGGGCAATGCCGCTCTCGCCGCCGGGGATGCAGTGCGCGCGCGCGGCTATTTTGATTCGGCGCTTATCTTGGGCACGCTCTCAGGCCCGGATGCAGGTTTAGCGCATCTCGACCGCGCGCGGGCGCTGGTTGCAGCGGGTGACCCAATCCGTGCGCGGGCTGACCTCGACATGGCGGTCAAACTGGTGCCGGAAGATCCGCTGGCTTGGCTCTTATCCGCAACGCTCGCGCGCCGGGCCGGCGACCTTGGTCGTGCGCAAATGGATATTGGAGAGGCTGTCAAACGTGCGGCCGATGACCCTTCCGTCGCGTTGGAGGCTGGCAATATCGCAGCGCTGCTGGGCCATGATGCCGCCGCGCAAACCGCTTGGGAGGCGGCCGCCCGCTTGGCCCCGGAAAGCCCGCAAGGCAAAGCCGCCCAAAGGGCGCTGGAGCAATTTGGCGGCGAAGCCCCCGCTGCGCCCCCTCCAAAACCCTGAGCCTTGGTTGATATAAGTGCTTTTCCCGGCACTGGGGATCGCCTATTCTGCGGTTCGGCAATTCGCATTGATGGAGCGCACAGGCGCGCCGACCCCAAGGAGTTGAAGTGATCAAATATCTGCACACGATGATCCGCGTCTCCGATCCGGACGCGACAATCCGGTTCTTCTCCCTATTGGGCCTTCAGGAACTGCGTCGCTTTGACTATGAAGCGGGTCGGTTCTCGCTGATCTTCCTCGCAGCCCCTGGGGATGAAGAGGCGCAGATTGAGCTGACCCATAATTGGGATGAAAGCGGCTATGGCGAAGGGCGCAATTTCGGCCATCTCGCCTATCGCGTCTCCAATATTTATGAGACCTGCCAGACGCTGATGGAGGGCGGCGTGACGATCAACCGTCCCCCGCGCGATGGCCGAATGGCCTTTGTGCGCTCGCCTGACAATATCTCGGTCGAACTGCTTCAAGACGGAGATGCCCTGCCCCTTGCCGAACCATGGGCCTCTATGCCCAATATCGGCCATTGGTGAGGACAAGGTCATGACAGTCGAAATCGTCCGCATTCCCGTTTTGTCTGACAATTATGTCTGGCTGATGCACGATGCCGCATCGGGAGAGACAGTCGTGATCGACCCGGCCGTTGCCGAACCAGTGTTGGAGACCGCGGCCAAGCGCGGCTGGCGCATCACCCAAATCTGGAACACGCACTGGCACCCGGACCATGTCGGCGGCAATGCGGAGATTAAGGCGGCGACAAATTGCTCCATTTCCGGCCCTTCTGCCGAGGCAGAGCGCATCCCGACCTTGGATCATAAAGTCGCTGGTGGGGATCAAGTGAAGATTGGCACAATTGCCGCCGATGTGATCGATGTTCCTGCGCATACAGCCGGGCATATCGCCTATCATCTGCCGAGCGAGAAGGCCGTCTTTGTCGGCGATACCTTGTTCGCCATGGGCTGTGGCCGATTATTTGAAGGCACGGCCGAACAAATGTTCGACAATATGCAACGCCTCGCCGCTTTGCCCGATGAGACGGCGGTCTATTGCGCGCATGAATATACACTCTCCAATGGCCGCTATGCGCTTGTGGCAGAGCCGGACAATGAGCATATCGTCGCCCGGATGAATGCCGTGGAAGCCGCCCGTGCGCGCGGCGACGCCACCGTGCCGACCAGCATTTCTTTGGAAAAGGCGACCAATCCCTTCATGCGCGCAAAAAGCGCGCAGGAGCTGGCGGAACGTCGGGCGGCGAAAGATAGTTTTAAATGACCCCCGGCGGGAGATTGAGGATGCGCAGACTAGTCCTTCCCTTGGCAATGATGACGCTCGCCAGCTGCGCCGTTCAGCCGACCGAAAAGCGCCTTCAAATTCAGGCGCGGGAGGCCGCACGGCTCGAGGCTGATCTCGCTGGGTTCACCGCTGGCAAGCCTGTCAACTGCGTGCTCAATCGCGACCTACGCGGCCCGGAAGCCTATGGCGACCACAGCCTGATCTTCCACGCAAGCCGCAACCTCCTCTACCGAAATGACACAATCGGTTCTTGCCGAGGCGTTGGCCGCGGGGAAGCGCTGATAATCCGGCAAACATCAAGCCAGATGTGTGCGGGCGATATTGCCCGCACGGCCGATCTGGTCGCCGGGTTTGAAACCGGGTCGTGCGCGCTGGGGCCATTTACCCCCTATCGCCGCACCCGCCCTTAGCCCTTGTACAAAGCGTCCAGCCTATCCCCATAGGTCTGGCGGATGACATGCCGTCGGATCTTCAAACTGGGCGTCAGCATCTCATTGTCGATGGTAAAGGCATCGGGCGTCAGCGTGATCTTGCGCACTTTTTCCGTCACTGAAACTTGGGCGTTGACGCGGTCAACTGCGGCCATCACCGCACTGCGGAAGGCAGGCAGCCCACATAGTGCAGAAAGATCATAATCTTCGCCATTGGCCTGTGCCCATTCCACCGCCCATTCGGGATCGGGCACGACAAGGCCGACCAGATGGGGGCGCTTATCGCCGGAAACCATCGCTTGGAAAATTTCGGGCTGGAGCGTGAGCATCCCCTCCACCTTTTGTGGACTGACATTCTCGCCCTTATCGTTGACGATAATGTCCTTCTTGCGATCAGTGATGCGGATGCGACCCTTATCATCGATTTCGCCGATGTCGCCGGTGTGGAGCCAGCCATTTTGAAGCACCCGGGCGGTCTCTGCCTCATTGCGCCAATAGCCATGCATCACCAATTCACCGCGCACGAGGATTTCCCCATCCTCGGCAATTTTGACCTCAACATTCTTCATCGGCGGGCCAACCGTATCCATCTTCAGCCCAACTTTGGGGCGATTGCAGGAAATGACCGGGGCCGCTTCGGTCTGGCCATAGCCTTGCAGCATCGACAGACCCATAGCGTGGAAAAACACACCAATATCGGGGTTCAGCGGTGCCCCGCCAGAGACCATGGCCTTCATCCGGCCGCCAAAGCGTTGCTGAATTTTGGGCCGCAATGTCCGGTTGATAACTGCATTTAACGGCCGATCCCACAACGAAAGGCCGCCCGCCAATTCCTTTGCGCCCAGCGCAAGTGCCCGGCGCATCAGCGCCTGCGGCAACGCCCCTTGTTTTTCAATTTGCTTCAAAATCCGGGCGCGCAGCACTTCGAACAGGCGCGGCACAACGACCATGAGGGTGGGGCGTGTTTCCTCAATATTGGACGCGAGCTTTTCCAGCCCTTCTGAATAATAGATTTGCGCGCCAAGACCGATGGGGAAATGCTGACCGCCTGTATGTTCATAGGCATGGCTGAGGGGCAGGAAAGACAGGAAGACTTCGTCATCCCATCCGAAATCTTCGGAAATTATTTCAGCACAGCCTTCGACATTGCACAGGATAGCGCCATGATGCTGACGCACCCCACGCGGCGCGCCGCCTGTGCCGCTGGTGTAGATGATACAGGCCAGATCATCGCGTTTGAAATTGGCGGCGGCATGAGCCGCACAGGCATCGACATCTGCCGGGCCAGACACAAGGTCTGCCCAATTCTGAATGGTCACACCCGTGGACTGACCGACCCGCAACGGCTCTATTCCGATCAGCTGGTGCGCGCGCGTTGCCCGGATGGCCGCGGGCATAACCGATTGCGCCAGCTTAGGCGTGGACACGATGATGGCACTGGCCCCAGAATCTTCGATGATATGCTGGTGATCCCGTTCAGTATTCGTCGTGTAGGTCGGCACGGTGACGCAGCCTGCCGCCATGATGCCGAGATCAGCAATGCACCATTCGGGGCGGTTTTCGGACACCAGCATCACCCGATCCCCCGGCTCCAGCCCCAAAGACTTAAGCGATTGGGCCAAGGCCGCAACTTGGTGCGCAGCCTCAGCCCAGCTGATCGGCTGCCAAGCACCGCCACGCTTTGACCAAAGGAAGGGCGCTTCGCCCTGCTCCTTTGCCCGGGTGAAAAACATTGTCACCAAATTTGGGAAATGTTCAAACTCCCTCACGCCCTGTCTCCCGATCATATTGTTCTAAACTATTGTTCCTGAATTTCTTTTGCCGAGTTTAGATCACTCACTCAAGCCCACGCCGTCGCTGCGCGGGTCGGCAGCCCCCACCCAGCCAGAGGAGGTCCATTCTGCGGCATTGGCCTTGGAAGGGCTGATCGGATTGACGATCACCACATGGCCAAGCTGGGTGAGCGCGTCCGCCTGCGCCGCCAAAGACGTCCCACTTTCAACCAAAATGCCGTCGCCGCTAAAATAGATATTGGGGGCGGCAAGGGCTGCCTGTGCACGCATCCCCCAATCCAGATGGGCAATCAGCGTTTTCGCCACCTGCATGATGATCCGCTTGCCGCCAGCTGCACCGACCGCGAAAATGGGCTTGCCATCCGGCCCATAGACAATGGTCGGCGACATGGAGGACACGGGCCGCTTGCCCGGCTGCGGACGATTGGCGACAGGCACGCCATCTTTCATCGGGGCAAGGCTGAAATCGGTCATCTCATTGTTCAAAACCATTCCAGCAGCCACCAGCTGGCTGCCAAATGGGCCTTCCACCGTTGAGGTCATGCTGGCGACATTGCCAAGGCGATCCGCCGCCACAAAATGCGTCGTGCCCATGACTTCGCCAGAGATCGCCGCCGTGCGCGGCTCTGCCCCCGGCGGCATCCCGGCTGCATAAGACGCGCGCGTGCTATTTTCTGAAATCAAGGCAGAGCGGCTGGCAATATAGCCCTTGTCCAGCAAGCCTTTAACGGGAACCGTCACATAGTCTGGATCGGCAAGATATTTTTCGCGATCAGCATAGGCCAATTGCATCGCCTCAGCGATCACATGCCACGCCTTGGGATTGTCTGGCCCAAGCGCCTTCATATCAAACCGCTCCACCATGCCCAAAATCTGGAACACAGTTGTCGCACCAGAGGACGGAGGCCCCATGCCGCACAGGCGATAAACTCGGTACATCGCGCACACGGGCGGCCGTTCCTTGGCTTCATAGGCAGCAAGATCAGCCAGCGTCATCGGCGCGGCATTGCGCGGCGCATGGGATACAGCCGATGCAATGTCTTGCGCAATCGGGCCTGTGTAAAAGGCGCGCGGGCCCTTTTTGGCGATCTGGCGCAGGGTCTTTGCAAGCGCGGGATTGCGGATCACATCGCCCGCAGCCTTGGGGCGACCATCCTGAAAATAAATGGCCTTGGTTGCGTCAAACCCATCCCAGAGCGGCGCCAATTGCGCGATGACGCCTGCCAGCCTTGGGGTCACGACATAGCCCTGCTCCGCCAAAGCGATGGCGGGTTGAAAGAGCTTTGCCCAGTCCAGCTTGCCCCATTTGGCATGCGCCTTTGCCATAAGCGCAATATTGCCCGGCACGCCAACGGAATGGCCGCCCAAAAAGGCATCGCGAAACGGAATGACTTTTCCATCCGGACCAAGAAAGCGGTCTTCGCGCATCGCGGCAGGCGCTTTTTCTCGGCCATCAATCGTTGCAACATTGCCCGTCTTGCTGTCGTGATAGACGAAGAAGCCACCGCCACCGATGCCGGAGGATTGGGGCTCCACCACCGTCAGCGCCAGCATCATCGCCAGCGCCGCATCGGCCGCACTGCCCCCTTCGCGCAACATGTGCTGGCCTGCAGCGGCCGCGCGCGGATCTGCTGCCGAGACGGCCCCTTTGTCTGCAAAACCCGCCGTCGGCAGGCTGATCAGGAGCATCACATAAAGAAAAAGCTTTTTCATCATCCCAACCTAACCACATGGCCTTGCGGAGCAAGCCCTAACGGATATCGACGCCCACGGCATCTGTGATGCTGGTAAAACCATCCCGCCGCAAAAGCGCGGCCAGCCCTCGATTAATTCGGCGGGCAAGCCCCGGCCCTTCATAGACGAGCGCGGAATAGAGCTGGATCAGCGACGCCCCCGCCCGGATGCGGGCATAGGCATCTTCGGCACTGGCGATCCCGCCCACACCGATCAGCGGAAGCCCCCCCCCCGTTGCGCGGGCGAAATCGGCCATGCGGTGCTGCGCCAAGGCCTTGAGCGGCGCGCCGGACAATCCACCGGCTTCCCCTGCGTGAGGCGATTGAAGGGCGGGCCGTGAGATCGTGGTGTTCGAAATGATCAGCGCATCCACCTGCCCCACCGATAACCGGGCAATCGCCTCAATATCGGCTGGCTCCAAATCTGGTGCAACCTTCAGGAAAACGGGCGGCCCTGAAGGCGGTAGAGCGGCACGAACGACGGACAGCAACTCGGCCAAAGCCCCTTCATCCTGAAGCGCGCGCAGGCCCGGCGTGTTGGGGCTGGAGATATTGATGGTGAGGTAGGACGCGTAAGGGGCCATGCGGGCAACGCCGGATGCATAATCGGCTATTCGGTCCACCGCATCCTTATTGGCCCCGATATTGACCCCAATAATGCCCTTGCCACGTGCAGCGGCCAGCCGCTGTTCTGCGGCCGCTTGCCCGCCATTGTTAAAGCCCATGCGATTAATGACGGCGCGGTCCTCAATCAGCCGGAAGAGGCGGGGCTGCGGATTGCCCGATTGCGGCACGGGCGTCAGCGTGCCGACCTCAACCGCGCCAAAGCCCAATTCAAGCATCTGCACGGGCACTTCGGCATCTTTATCATAGCCGGCCGCAAGGCCGACCGGATTTGGAAAATCGAGGCCCGCGACGCGGCTTGCCAAAATCGGATCCTGTTTGGGTGAAGATAGATGCGGCAACAGCCGCACGCCAGACAGGCTGAGCCGGTGGGCCCGTTCTGCATCCAGCAGGAAAATAAAGGGTTTAAGAAGCGCGTAACCAATCATGGCCCTTGCCTTAGCGCGAACGACTCGGAAGGCAAATGTCCTGTCTTCACTAGACCGGAACATGGCAAATTCTGTCCAAATATGTGCCCATAAATAAGGGATAAATCCAGGTTACGACACCGGGAACCATATCATCCGCCTGCGTGTCGGATTCATTCTATTCCATAGAAACCCTGCAATTCAGGGGGTTATTTTGGGTGTAGCCCTCTTCTTGCGACCCGAAGGATGCCTTTTGCGAGGTTCCTTTACAAAACTTAATGGCCGGTGCCTGTGCACCGGCCTTTTTTTCGTCTTGTGGCGAGTTCTCTTCCATATTGGATCGAGAGACGCATATGACGGCCATCACCTTTGCAGCGCCTAGCCTTCAATTCTCAGATGATGTGTCGGCCTTTTATCTGATCGAAACAGAGGCCGCCAAAGTCGAATGGATTGAAATGGCGAGCCCCGCCCAATTGCAGTTCATATTGCGCGGCGCGGCGTCGGTTCAACCTTTTGGCGGGATGAAAACGGATCTTGCCGACATGGGCCTTATCGGCACGCGCAACAGTGCGTCTTATGTACAAATGAATGGGCCCGTGCGGATATTTGGCATTGAGCTCCTCCCACAAGGTTGGCTGGCGGCAGCACGGCGTCCGGCATCCGACTTTGCAGATCAGGCTCAAGACGCAAGGGCCTGCGCATGCGGCCCTATTGCGCAGGTCTATGCCCGCCTTTGTGAGGCGAAAACGTTTCGCGATATGACCAAGATCGCCGAGAAATACCTCGCGATTGTGACCAATATCGCAGACGCCCCGCCGACACCCCTGATCCATGCCATACAAACGTGGCTTTTGAGCAGCCCCAACCCCAAAATCGCCGAGTTGCTCGCCCAATCGGGTCTGTCCCAGGCGCAGGCCCAGCGCTACTGCAAGGCGTTGTTCGGCGCGCCGCCAAAGCTCTTGGCGCGAAAATATCGGGCCCTGCGCATGGCAAAGCAGATCGCGCAAGGCCAGTGTGATTGGCAGTCAGAAGCCGACCGCGTCTTCTACGACCAGTCGCATTGCATTCGGGAATTGCGCCATTTCGTCGGACTAACCCCATTGGCAATCCAAACACGGGCGCGCCTCTCCCCCATGCTCCAAATGCCTCCAGCGCCCACTGTCTGGGCGGCGGATTTTTGGGCGTAAATATGATCTGCTCGGCCGTGCCCCCACCGGATCGCCTTTTGCTGCCCTTCATTGACAGCTATGTCTGTCTGTCGTCGGATCAATCAACCGCTCAGCAAAAGCTGCCCGCAGGTTGGGCCTGCCTTTGGATATTGGTACGTGGCCGGGCCACGCTCGATTGTGACACGCAAACCCGCAAATCCATCTGGCCAGAAACGCTGACGGGGCCCTTTCATCGCCACCATCGATTGGGCATGATCGGCCCGACCATGCTCTTTGGCGCTCGGATCACGCCGGCGGGATGGGGCGGCTTAATCCCGCAAGAGGCCCATCGCCTTGCCGACCAAGCAGGCAATGCCACGCTTCTTCTCGGGCCCGCCATTGAGCAGCTTCAGGCGGCGATGGCCAAGTGCACTCAGCTTCCCGAAATGGCAGAATTGGCGACCTCGTTTTTCGCGGATCGGATCAAGTCGATCCCCCTCTCTCATCAGCGTGTGAATCAGGCGCTGAGTGACTGGCTGGCGTCGACGCCAAGAGCTACGCCCGACATCCTGTCCGAACAGCTTAACATGTCCGCGCGTCAGGTGGAGCGCATCGCCAATCGCTATTGGGGCGCGCCGCCCCGGACACTCGCCCGAATTGATCGCGCCTTGCACATGGCCGCCTGCATTCGCTCAGGCGAAAACCATCCTACGCCCTATGCCGATGCATCGCACCTTAGCCGGGAGGTGAAACGCGTCACCGGATATACACCACGCCAGCTTATGTCGCTTGGCAGCGGCCCATTTGGCCGTCCAACAGACGCACCCAAAGAACAGGGTTGAAATTCGGACTAACGCGGTCCAATTAGCCGCCATGCGTTTATCGAGTCTGGCAGATTATGCGGTCGTCATGATGTCCGCCTGCGCCCGCCATTGCGGGGGCACGCGGATCAATGCCGGCCAGCTTGCGGAGGAAACGGGCATTCCGTTGCCAACCGTGCAAAAGCTTGTCAGCCGCTTATCGTCCGCAGGCTTGCTGCGCTCTATTCGCGGCGCAGGCGGCGGCTTTAAGCTGGCCCGGCCAGCGGCCGCGATCAGCCTTGCTGAAATTGTTGAGGCGATTGAAGGCCCCATTGCAATGACGTCTTGCGTTGAAAGCGGCCGACATGATTGTGGGTTGGAGGGCAGTTGTTCCGTCCAGCCGCATTGGCCCGTGGTCAACCGCGCGGTGCGCGATGCCTTGGCCGATATCAGCCTGACCAGATTATCTTCCCCGTCCGTGCCGACACTGGCCGGGCCTTCGAGTTGAGCCATGACTGACACCCCAATCAAAGATCAAGCAGCGCATGATGCGGCGGCCCGCGTTGCCGATTATGAGCATGGCTGGTCGGCCGACATCGAAACCGATTTCGCGCCAAAGGGTCTGAGCGAAGAGACCGTCCGCTTCATCTCTGCCAAGAAGAATGAGCCGGACTGGATGCTCGATTGGCGGCTCAAGGCCTTCCGCATGTGGCAGACGATGGAATCGCCGGATTGGGCGAAGCTCAACGTGCCGCCGATCGATTATCAGGACGCCTATTATTACGCCGCGCCCAAGGCGAAAAAGACGCTGGAAAGTCTCGACGAAGTCGATCCGGAAATTCTGCGCGTCTATGAAAAACTGGGCATCCCGATTGAAGAGCAAAAGGTGCTGGCAGGCGTTGAGGGTGCGCGCAAAGTCGCGGTTGATGCGGTCTTTGATAGCGTGTCTGTGGCGACCACCTTTCGCGAGGAATTGAAGAAGGCAGGCGTCATCTTCCTCTCTATCTCTGAGGCGGTCCGCGAATATCCAGAGCTGGTGAAAAAATGGCTCGGCCGCATTGTACCGATGCGCGACAATTATTTTGCCACACTCAATTGCGCGGTCTTTTCTGACGGCACGTTCGTTTATATCCCAGAAGGCGTGCGCTGCCCGATGGAGCTCAGCACCTATTTCCGCATCAATGCCGAAAATACCGGCCAGTTTGAACGCACCCTGATCATCGCCGATAAGGGCAGCTATGTGAGCTATCTCGAAGGCTGCACCGCCCCGATGCGCGATGAGAATCAGCTGCACGCCGCGGTCGTTGAACTGGTCGCGATGGACGATGCCGAAATCAAATATTCCACCGTGCAGAATTGGTATCCCGGCAATTCAGAAGGCCTTGGCGGCATCTATAACTTCGTGACCAAGCGCGCTTTGTGTCAGGGGGACCGATCCAAGGTCAGCTGGACGCAGGTTGAAACCGGCTCTGCCATCACCTGGAAATATCCAAGCTGCGTCCTCAATGGCGATGACAGCGTGGGAGAATTTTATTCGGTTGCCGTCACCAATAATTATCAGCAGGCCGATACCGGCACGAAGATGATCCACAATGGCAAGCGCACCCGTTCCACCATTGTGTCCAAGGGGATCACCGCCGGCAAATCCAACGGCACCTATCGCGGCCTCGTCCGCGTCGCCGCGCAGGCAGATGGTGTGCGGAACTTTACGCAATGCGACAGCCTGCTTCTGGGCGATCAATGCGGGGCACATACCGTGCCCTATATTGAGGTGAAGAACCCATCCGCCCAAATTGAGCATGAGGCGACCACGTCCAAAATTTCGGATGACCAACTCTTCTACGCTATGCAGCGCGGCCTTGGTCAGGAAGAGGCCGTTGCCCTCATCGTCAATGGCTTTGCCAAAGAAGTGCTCCAGCAGCTGCCCATGGAATTCGCGGTCGAGGCGCAAAAGCTGCTCGGCATCTCGCTTGAAGGGAGCGTGGGGTGACCTCCACCCCCGCATTACAGGATTTAACCATGCTTTCGATCACCAACCTCCACGCCACTGTCGCGGATAAGCCCATTCTCAAGGGCCTGTCGCTCTCGATCAATGCTGGGGAAATCCACGCGATCATGGGGCCCAATGGCGCGGGCAAATCCACGCTCGGCTATACGCTTGCGGGTCGGCCCGGCTATGAGGTGACGGACGGCAACGTCACCTTTCTGGGCGAAGACCTGCTCGCCCTTGCCCCGCATGAGCGGGCGGCGGCAGGCCTGTTCCTCGGTTTTCAATATCCGGTTGAAATTCCGGGCGTCTCCAACGTCCAGTTCTTGCGTGAAAGCCTGAACGCGCAGCGCAAACTGCGCGGGCATGACCCGCTGTCCGGCGCTGACTTTCTGAAGCTCGCGCGTGCGCAGGCTGATGCGATGGGCATGGACATGGACATGCTCAAGCGCCCGGTAAATGTCGGCTTTTCAGGGGGCGAGAAGAAGCGCAACGAAATGGTGCAAATGGGCATCATCGATCCCAAGCTCGCCATATTGGATGAGACCGATTCCGGGCTGGACATCGATGCGCTGCGCGTTGTGGGCGATGGCATCAACCGGATCATGCGCAAGCCGGATAAGGCCGTGCTGCTGATCACCCATTATCAGCGTTTGCTGGATTATGTGCAGCCCGACTTTGTCCATGTGCTCGCGGGCGGACGCATTGTCCGCTCTGGTGGACCGGAACTGGCGCTGGAGCTGGAACGCGAAGGTTATAAGGACCTGGCTGCGTGACGAACCTCCCGACACGACGGGATGAGGCATGGCGCTATGCGGATCTCGATGCCCTCGCGCGGCTGTGGCCCCTGCCTGCAGCAGAACAGATTATCGTGCCCGAAGAAACGACATTGTCCCGCGTCATCGTGCAGGACACAGGCGGCGTTCATCAAATCAACCTCATTCTGGAACGCGGCGCACAGGCCCTGTTTTATGTGCTGAATTGCGGCGGAGACTATGGTCGTGTCGACCTATCCGTCACGCTGAAACAAGGCGCGCATTTTTCGCTTCAGGCAGCCCAAATTGGCGGCGGCAGCCAGACGCTCGAAATTGTAACGACCGTTACCCATGCTGAACCCGACGCCACAAGCCGACAGATCGTCCGTTCGGTGCTGGCCGGCCAAGCAACCGGCACATATCTGGGCAAGGTCGCCGTCGCCAAGGGCGCGCAACACACAGACAGCGAACAATCGGTCAAGGCCATGCTGCTCGATCGCAGCGCGACCGCAAATGCCAAGCCGGAACTTGAAATTTTCGCAGACGACGTCACCTGCGCCCATGGCTGCGCCATTGGGGAGTTGGATGCGATGGCGATGTTCTATCTCCAATGTCGAGGCCTGACGCCAGCGGACGCCAAGACCCTCTTGCTGCAAGCCTTTATCGCCGAAGTTTTTGAAGGTGCAGAGCAAGCCGATGACCTTCGGCAGCGCGCACTTGCCAAGTTGGAGAGCGTTGTATGACGGCTCTTCGCACCGACTTCCCCGGCCTGAAGGATTGGCATTATCTCGACACCGCCGCAACGGCGCAAAAGTCACAGGCTGTGATCGACGCCATGTCCCGCGCGCTGGGCGAAGATTATGCGACGGTCCATCGGGGCGTCTATGCGCGCTCCGCCAATATGACGCTGGCCTATGAGGTGGCCCGCAAAAAGGTGGCGGCCTTTATCGGGGCGAATGACCCCAATGAGATTGTCTTTGTGCGCGGCGCGACCGAGGCGATCAACTTGCTGGCCTATAGCTGGGGCGGGCTTTTGCAGGCGGGGGACCGCATCCTCCTGTCGCAATTGGAACATCATTCCAACATTGTGCCTTGGCAAATGTTGCGCGACCGGATCGGCATTGAGATTGATGTCTGCCCGCTGACCGAAGAGGGCCGGATTGACCTTGATGCCGCAGAAGCGATGCTGACTGATCGGCATAAGCTGGTGGCCCTTGCCCATGTCTCCAATGTTCTTGGTTCAGTGCTCGACGCCAAAAGGGCGGCCAAATTGGCCCATAATGTCGGCGCGAAATTGCTGCTCGATGGGTGTCAGGCCGTGCCACACATGCCCGTCGACATGGCGGGTCTCGATTGCGATTTTTACGTCTTTTCCGGGCATAAGCTCTATGGCCCAACGGGCATTGGCGTGTTGTGGGCGCGGGCAGAACTGCTCGACATCATGCCCCCCTGGCAGGGCGGTGGCGCCATGATTGACCGGGTGACATTTGACCGCACGACCTATGCCCCGCCGCCGGGCCGATTTGAGGCCGGAACGCCGGCCATAAGCGAAGCCATCGCGTTGGCCGCTGCCATTGATTATGTGCAGGCCGTTAGCTTGCCCGCCATGCATGCCCATGAACTGGCCTTGGTGCGCCAGACGCGTGAGGCGCTGCGTCAGATCAACTCGGTGCGCCTTTTCGGCCCGGAGGATGCCGCTGGGATTGTCTCCTTTGTGATGGAGGGTGTGCACCCCCATGATATCGGCACGATATTGGATGAAGAAGGTGTCGCCATTCGCGCCGGGCATCATTGCGCCCAGCCGCTGATGGATCATTTGGGTGTTGCCGCAACGGCCCGCGCAAGCTTTGGCCTATATAATGATGAACATGATGTCGCCGCGCTGGTGCGCGGCCTTGAACGCGTGAAGAGGATCTTTGGATGAGCGATAAAATCCGGATCGAGGAAGTGGATAGCGTACCGCCCCCGCCCAAGGCGCGCGTGGACGATATCGAACAGCCAACGGCAAAGCTGGAACGCAAGAAAGACTATCTGGATGGCTTTTTGGCGCAAAAGCCCGCCACCTTGCCAGCAGGCGAGCCCGGCGGGGACCTTTACGACGCGGTGATTGCTGCGCTCAAAGATATTTATGATCCGGAAATTCCCGTCAATATCTATGATCTTGGCCTCATCTATAATGTTGAGGTGAATGACAGCCACGTTCATGTGACGATGACGCTGACGACGCCGCATTGCCCCGTTGCTGAATCCATGCCCGGCGAAGTCGAATTGCGCGTCGGCTCCGTCCCCGGCGTTGGGGATTGTGAGGTCAGCCTTGTTTGGGATCCTGCATGGTCCCCGGAGAATATGACGGATGAAGCCCGTTTGGAGCTTGGAATGCTATGACCATCGAGACGAAAACCCGCGCGCGCCCTGCCGCCGTTATGCTGACCCCCTCCGCTGAGGCACGGATCGCGCATTTGATGCAGCAAGCCCCCGCGGACGCCATTGGCGTGAAGCTCTCTACCCCGCGCCGGGGCTGTTCCGGCCTTGCCTATTCGGTTGATTATGTGAACGAAGCCAATAGCTTTGACGAACGCATCGACGCGCCGGGCGGGACACTCTTCATCGATGGGGCGTCGGTTCTGTACCTTGTCGGCTCGACAATGGACTGGCAAGAAGATGACTTCACCGCTGGGTTTGTCTTCAACAACCCAAATGCCAAGGGCAGTTGCGGATGCGGAGAGAGCTTTACAATATGACCAGAAAACGCCGGATTATCACCCTTATGTCCGGCTTTCTGATATTGGGAGCAGGCCTTGCCTACGCCAATCGGGATAGTTTGTTGCGGCAAGTATTTAACCGCGCTGTAGATCAAACTATTGGCCGCGATAAGCTGGCTGATCTGGACCCCAAATCAATTCACGTCGCTTTTTGCGGAACCGGGGCCCCCTTGCCCAGCCGTGACCGCGCCTCTGCCTGCACCGCTATTCTTGTCGCGGGCAAACTGTTTGTGTTTGATGCCGGCGAAGGCGCTGGCGAAACGCTCTCGCTCATGGGCATGCCGCTCGGCAAGATCGAGGGCGTGTATCTCACGCATCTTCACTCCGACCATTTTGAAGGCCTTGGCCCACTCGCGCTTCAGCGTTGGGCGGGCACCAGCGCCCAAGCACCCTTGCCCCTTATTGGCCCGGCAGGCACGGATCAGGTCGCACAAGGCCTCAACATCGCTTACAGCCCCGACAGCAAATTCCGCATGGCGCATCACGGCCCGGCGGTTGTGCCGCCGTCAGGCTTTGGCTTTACAGCGCGCATCATTACGCCGGGTGTCGTCTATGATCAGGGCGGCATTCGCATCACCGCCTTTCCCGTCCATCATGATCCCGTCACGCCTGCTTATGGCTATCGGCTCGATTGGCAGGGCAAGAGCGTGACGATCAGCGGCGATACAGCCAAATCACAAACGCTTGCCGACATGGCAAAGGGAACCGATCTTTTGGTGCACGAAGTGCTCAACCGGGATCTGGTCGAAACCATGGCGCAGGCGGCAGACAAACACGGCCAACCCAAGCGTGGAAAGATTTTCCGCGACATTCAGGGCTATCATGCAAGCCCGGAAGAAGCGGGCGATGTCGCCAAGGCGGCGGGCGCCAAGATGCTGGCCTTCACCCATATCGTGCCCAGCCTGCCGGGTCCTCTTATGCGTTTGGTCACATTGGGCGCGGATAAACATTATACCGGGCCAATCCGGACCATGCGCGATGGCGATCTTCTGAGCATTAATGGCAAGGATGAACCCGCCTATCGGAATCTGCTGGACTAGTCAGGGGCGCTTGCGCAAAACCGGGCCATGACTGAGAAACCACCGCTTCAGGCCGCCATTATTCCGGTGACACCCTTGCAGCAAAATTGCTGCCTCATCTGGTGCACGCAAACAATGCGCGGGGCCTTTACCGATCCGGGCGGCGACCTGCCTTTGCTGATGGGGGCCGCCGCCAAACAGGGCGTGACCATTGAAAAGCTGCTCGTGACGCACGGGCATCTCGACCATTGCGGGCAAACAGGCATCCTTGCCAAGCAATTGGGCGTGCCGATTGAAGGCCCGCATGAGGATGATCGCTTCTGGATTTCTCAATTGGATGATGATGGCCGCAAATGGGGCATGGAGGCCAAAAGCTTTGAGCCGGATCGCTGGTTGAAAGACGGAGATACGGTGACCGTCGGCAACCTGACGCTCGACGTGATCCATTGCCCCGGGCACACGCCGGGGCATATCGTTTTCTACCATGCGCCGTCGCACTTCGCGGTTGTGGGGGACGTTCTGTTCCAAGGCTCGATCGGCCGAACCGATTTCCCGCGCGGCAATCATCAGGATCTGATCGAGTCGATCACGAAGAAGCTTTGGCCGCTTGGCAATGAGACAGCCTTTGTTCCCGGCCACGGCCCAATGTCGACCTTCGGCCATGAGCGCAAGACCAACGCCTATGTGTCGGATTATCTGCTGGCCTAAACCTTCCCGTCATTCCCGCGCCGGCGGGGATCCATAGACTTCACAGTCGACCCATAAGATCCGCAGTCTGTGCCTGCGCAGCTCTTGGATTCCCGCCTGCGCGGGAATGACGATATGCGGGTGGTTACCAGTCGCCTGCCGACGCCATCCAGACAGAGAGCGCTGCAATCGCCGCCGTCTCAGCGCGGAGGATACGCGGCCCGAGCGAGATGCCGACGGCCTGCTTCATGGCCTTAATCGCCGCACGCTCTTCGGCATCAAATCCGCCTTCCGGCCCTACAAGGATCGCCGCTGGGCCGGGCTTGATCGCCTGCGCAAAGGGCACCCCGCCCTCTTCATCGGCGAAGTAAAGCACCCGATCTTCAGGCCAATCTTTGAGGAGCGCAGGAAGTTTGACCGCCTCTTCAACCTTTGGAAGCGCGGTGCGGCCACATTGCTCAGCCGCCTCGATCATGGTTGCCGTCAGCCGATCCATATTCATGCGCTCAACAATGGTGCGGCGCGTGATGACGGGGCGATAGAGCGCGACCCCCAATTCGCACGCCTTTTCAACGACCATATCAAGCCGCGCTTTTTTAACTGGGGCGGCGAGCAGCCAGAGATCTGGCACAGTTTCGCGTGGGCGCAGCAGCGCTGTCACGCGCAAGGTCAAATCCCGTTTGGCCGTCGCCGTCACTTCGGCCAGCCATTCGCCCGAACGGTCATCGAACAGCTTGATGGGAGCCCCGGGTTTTACCCGCAAAACATGAACCAAATAATGCGCCTGCCCGCCATCAAGCGTCAGCGTTATTCCGTCCGCCAAGGCGGCGTCCACATAAAGACGCGGCGTTGATTGGGGTGGCCATGCAGGTGTCGCGGGCATAAGAGCGTTTAGCATGAATGGCAGCCCAATCCAAACCGCGCTTGTCCCCGATGCCGAATTGACGGGTTTAATGCGTATCCTCCCCGCGCGCGCACGGCCCTATGCGGCGCTGGCGCGGCTGGAACGCCCGATTGGCTGGTGGCTGCTCTATTGGCCCTGCCTCTTCGGTCTGGGGCTGGCGGGCGGCCTGCCGCAGCTTTGGGCGCTGGCGCTTTGGATGCTGCTGGGCGCCATCACCATGCGCGGGGCAGGCTGTGTCTATAACGATATTATCGACCGTGATCTGGACGCACAGGTTGCCCGCACGCGCAGCCGCCCTGTAGCGAGTGGTGCGGTCAGCGTGAAGGCCGCCTGGGGCTGGCTTATTTTGCTGGCCCTGCTTGGCCTGATCGTCTTGCTGCAACTCCGCTGGCAGGCGCAACTGGTCGCGCTGGCCAGCCTTGCCCCCGTTGCCGCCTATCCCTTTATGAAGCGGATTACTTGGTGGCCGCAGGCTTGGCTTGGCCTTGTCTTTTCTTGGGGCGCTCTGGTCGGCTGGATGGCCTTTGCAGACCCCGCTTGGGCAATGGCACTGGTCTATGCGGGGTCGATCTTTTGGGTGATTGGATATGACACAATCTACGCCCTTCAGGATAAGGAAGATGACGCGCTGATCGGGGTGCGCTCCTCCGCCCGCGCCTTGGGCACCCGCGTGCGCGCGGGGGTTGCGATCTTTTATATCGCCGCGCTCCTCTTCTGGGGTGCGGCAATTTGGCAGGTGCGCCCGCAGGTTCTGGCGCTGTTCGCGCTCCTGCCCGCTGCCTGTCATCTGCTGTGGCAAGTGGCGACCCTTCGGGCCGATGACGGCACCGATGCCCTTGTGAAATTCCGCTCCAACCGTTTCACAGGCCTGCTTGTGGCGCTGGCCATGATAACAATTGGCGCATCGGCTTGAGAAGAAGCGGCCGAACACCTAAGTACAGACCATGCTGACCAATGATCAGGCGCGGGATCGCGCCACAAACCTCGTTGCCCGCGCCTTAAAAGCAGGGGCAGACGCCGCCGATGCCATTTATGTCGCAGATGCCTCCACCGGGGTTCAGGTACGTCTGGGCGCGCTGGAAGATGTCCAGCGATCCGAAGGTGAGGAAATTGGCCTGCGTGTCTTTGTGGGTCGCCAATCAGCCAGCGCCTCTTCCTCTGACCTATCGACGGACGCTTTGGAAAAGCTGGCTGAGCGTGCCGTTGCGATGGCGGGCCAAGCGCCGGAAGATGAATTTGCCGGACTTGCGCCGGAAGACATGTTGATGCGTGATGCGCCGCGCCTGCTCGACATTGACGATATGATCGATGTTTCCCCGCAGGATTTGCGGGATCGGGCCATGGCCGCCGAAGACGCCGCACGCGCCGTCACGGGCGTGACCAATAGCGAAGGGGGCAGCGCCAGCGCAGGCCGGGCAGTTATTGCGCTCGCAACCAGCACCGGCTTTTCGGGCGGCTATTCCGGATCCAGCCATGGCGTGTCCGCCAGCGTCCTTGCAGGCGAAGGTGCTGGGATGCAGCGCGATTATAGCTATCACTCGGTGCGACATTTGGGCGATCTGGACGATGCAGCGCTGATTGGCCGGGAGGCAGGCGAACGCGCCGTTGCCCGGCTTAACCCCGTGCGGCTCAAAAGCGGGCCGATGACAATCGTCTTTGACCCACGCATTGGCGGCAGCCTTGTCGGCCATTTGCTCGGCGCAATCACGGGTGGGGCCATTGCCCGCAAGACCAGCTTCTTGCTCGACGCGCTTGAAACAGAGCTGTTCAAAAGCGGCATCACCATTATCGACGACCCGCATCGGCTGCGCGGCCTGCGATCCCGCCCCTTTGATGGGGAAGGCCTGCCGACCAGCCGCCGGGCCATTATTGATCAGGGTGTGCTGACGGGCTGGTTGCTCGATTCAGCCTCGGCACGCCAGCTTGGGCTCACGCCCACCGGCCATGCCTCCAGAGGCGTTGGCGGCCCGCCGGGTGCCGGGACAAGCAATGTCCATATGGAGCCGGGGACGCTCTCCCCCACCGAACTCATGGCCGACATTAAGGAAGGCCTTTATGTCACAGACCTGATCGGTCAGGGCGTCAATGGCCTCACGGGCGATTATAGTCGCGGGGCATCCGGCTTTGTCATCCGCAATGGCCAATTGGCAGAGGCTGTTGCCGAAGTGACGATTGCGGGCAACCTCAAAGACATGTTCCGCACGCTGACTCCGGCCAATAATCTGACCTTCCGCTATGGCACCAATGTCCCCACATTGCGGGTCGATGGCATGACCCTTGCCGGAGACTGACCCTTGCCCATGACTGGCCCGCGTCTCGATGCGCTCAGCGCCATTGCCAAAGAGGCCGGCCAAATCGCACTGGCGCGCTTTCGGGGGGATTTTGAACAATGGGAAAAGGCCCCCGGCAATCCGGTCAGCGAAGTTGACTTGGCCGTTGATCATTTCCTGAAAGGCGCCCTGCGCGATCTGGACCCAGAGGCGGGTTGGCTATCAGAAGAAACGGCGGACAATGCCGAGCGCCTGTTGCTGCCCCGCGTCTGGGTGGTCGACCCAATTGATGGCACGCGCGACTTTGTGCGGGGGCGCGACGGTTGGGCCGTCTCTATCGCGCTGGTCGAAGGGGGGCAGGCGACGCTTGCGGTTCTGGACGCCCCGGCCCGGCAAGAACATTGGCGCGCCGCGCGCCGATTTGGCGCATGGCGCAATGATCTGCCAATCAGCGCCAGCACCAAAGCCGAACTGGCCGGCGCGCGCGTGCCCGCCGATGTCTTGCCCAAATTGGATACGGATTTGCAGACCGTTGCCAAACCCAATTCCATCGCGCTGCGCATCGCCATGGTCGCCGCGGACGAAGCCGATTTGGTTGCGGCCCTGCGCTGGGGGCATGAATGGGATATTGCGGCGGCCGCACTCTTGGCGGAAGAAGCGGGTGGCATCGTGACCGACGCGCATGGGCGGCCCTTGCGGTTCAATTCCACCAAGGGGGAAGCCTTTGGCGTTTTGGCAACCAGCCAAGCGCTGCACCCAGCCGCCGTTGCCCGACTTCAGGATCGCGCCAAAACCCTGTCTATCCGATAGTCCACCCCGATAGGGTGGCTGGACAAATGGCCTTGATCAGGCCTTGAGCCAATCTGCGATTTTCGCTGCAATATCATGAAAGGCCTGCGCCTCTGGCCCGCTTCCAGCAGCGGGCGGGCGGCCTGCATCAGAGGCTTCACGGATCGCAATGGTTAAGGGGATACGACCCAAAAACGGCACGCCCAAAGTGCGCGCTGCGGCTTCCGCACCGCCGGATCCAAAGGGATCAGACACCTCTCCACAATGGGGGCAGACATAGCCTGCCATATTCTCAATCAAGCCGATGATCGGCACATCTGCCGACCGGAAGAAATCCATCGCGCGCGTGGCATCGATCAGCGCCAAATCTTGCGGCGTTGACACAATCACCGCGCCCACAGGCTTGTGCTTTTGCACCATCGACAATTGCACATCGCCCGTGCCCGGTGGCAAATCGGCCACCAACAAATCGACATCGCCCCATTCGGCATCGATCAGTTGGCCAAGCGCGTTTCCGGCCATCGGGCCGCGCCACGCAATGGCCTGCCCCGGCTGAACCAGATGCCCCATAGACAGCAAGGGAATGCCAATGCCGGTATCCACCGGGATCAGCTTTTGCCCCTGCGCCTGCGGCTTCTGGCCCTCACTTGCTGTGAGAACGGGTTGGGACGGGCCGTAAATATCGCCATCGACAAGTCCGGTCGTAAACCCTGAATGTTTAAGCGCGACGGCCAGATTGGTGGACACGGTCGACTTGCCGACGCCGCCTTTGCCGCTGGCCACCGCAATCATGCGGCGCACCGGCTTTTCGCTGGTCATGGCAATGCGCACTTCGGTGACACCGGGCAGTGCCTTGAGCTGTGCCTCAACCTCCGCATTCAACGCGTCTCGAGCGGCAAGCGACAACCCCGTCACATCCAAAATCAGTCCCGCCCGGCCATCGGCCAAACGCGGCGCTGATGCGCGGCCAGAGCTCAGAAGACCGCCCTGTCCGGCGGGGTCGGAAATGGCGTCGAGACACGCCTTCATATGCTCAAGATCAGACATGAGTGCGATTTAGGCGGAGAATCGATCTATGCCACTGTTTTTCGTGCAATCGTCATCCTATATGTGTTTTTATGAGTAAAATGACAGGCTGGAGAGCGCGCGCGATCGCGCTGATGACGGAAACAGGCGGACCGTGGGGTAACCGCTCAGGCGGCGGCTCTAGCGGAGGCGGATCAGGGGGCAATGGCCCCAAAAATCCCTGGTCCCTGCCCCCCGGCGGCGGACGCCCCGGCGGCGGCCCGTCCCCTATGGATGAAATCAGTCGGCGTTTGCGCAACCAATTTGGCGGCGGCGGAGGCGGGACGCCTTGGCCTATGGTCCGTTTGGTGGGTGCTGTTATTCTTGGCCTGTGGGTCATGTTTACCAGTGTGCACGCCATTGCGCCGCAAGAGCGTGGTGTCGTCACCTTATTTGGCGCTTATTCGCGCACGCTGAATTCTGGGATTGGCTTGACATTGCCCGCCCCGATAGAGCGCGTGAGCAAAATGAATGTCGCCGAAATCCGGACGATCAACGTGCCGGCTGGCGATGGCGTGGAAAATTTTGTGCTGACCGGTGATCAGAATATCGTCGATCTCGATTATTCTGTGCGCTGGAGCATCGCCGACCCGGAGCTGTTTCAGTTTCAGCTGGCTGAGCCGGAAGAGACCATCAAGGAAGTCGCCGAAAGCGCAATGCGAGCCGCTGTGTCGCGTGTTGACCTCAACGGTGCGATCGGCGCGAAGCGCGGCCAAATTGAAGCCGATGTTGAAAATCGGATGCGCTCTGTTTTGGGGGCTTATCGTTCTGGCGTGCGGATTGAGGGCGTTGCCATTAAGCGCGCAGACCCGCCAAGCCCCGTTATGGACGCATTTAAGGATGTGACGGCAGCCCAACAAGAAGCGCAGTCGATGCTGAATCAGGCCAACACCTATTCACAGCAAGTCACGCAGCGCGCCTTGGGGGAAGCCCAAGCCTTTGACAAAGTCTATGCGCAGTACAAGCTGTCTCCTGTCGTGACGCGCCGCCGCATGTATTATGAAACCATGGAGCAGGTCTTGGGCAAGTTGGATAAGACGATTGTCGAGAATTCCAATAATGTGACCTATCTCCCCCTTCCGCCAACCGCGCGTCGGGTGACCGAACCGCCAGCGCCCGCTGCACAGGGAGAACGCTAATGGATCGGCTGTTGCGCAACCCCGTCGGGCTCGCCTTCGCGGCGCTCGCGCTGATCATTTTGCTCGGCTCAACTTTTTCGTTCGTGCCAGAGACGCGCCAAGGTGTCGTCGTGCGCTTTGGCCAGCCGGTGCGGATTATCAACGCCTATAAGCCGGGCGAAAATTTCGGAAATACTGGCGCGGGCTTGATTGTGCGCATTCCTTTTGCCGAGAAAATCCAGTGGCTCGACAAGCGCGTCCAATCAATCAGCATGGATGAGCAGGAAGTGCTCGCCACTGACCAGCTGCGGCTGCAAGTCGATGCCTTTGCCCGCTATCGCATCACCGATCCGCTCAAAATGTATAAGACAGCGCGGACCGAAGAGCGTCTCGCCGATGCCTTGCGCCCCTTGCTTGGCTCATCGCTGCGTAATGAACTGGGCAAGGAACCCTTTGCTGCGATGCTGAGCCCAGAACGCGGCAAGGTGATGCAGAATATTCGCGACGGACTAAACCGTCAGGCGCGCCAATATGGGGCCGAGATCATCGACGTGCGCATTAAGCGTGCCGATCTGCCCAAGGGCGCCGCTCTGGAATCCGCCTTCCAGCGGATGCGCACTGCGCGTCAGCAAGAAGCCGCGACGAAGCGCGCGGAAGGCTGGAAGCAGGCCCAGATTATTCGTGCCAATGCCGATGCAGAGGCCGCGAGCATCTATTCCGCCTCCTTTGGGAAGGACCCCGGCTTTTACAATTTCTATCGCGCCATGCAGTCCTATCGCAGCACATTTGGCGTCGATGGCACAAAGCCGGAAGGCTCCACCACGCTGATCCTGTCGCCGAACAATGAGTATCTGCGAGAGTTTAGAGGCGGACGATAAATCGCATTGCGGTGCGCCGGGTTGTTCAATTTCGGTTCATCCCGGCCGCTGCAATTGCAATTTAGTCGATTGATTTAAGGCAATTTAAGAGGAGGCTTTCCAACGTGCGCTATGCCTATGCCATGACTGCGGCGCTGCTTTTGGGCGGCACAACTGCAACGCTTGCACTGCAATCTCCCGCTGCATCCCAGACGGCTCAAAATGAACCCGGTGCGGTAACAGCAACCACAGCCCCGCGCCCCGGCGCGCCGATGAGCTTTGCGGACCTGGCCGCCCGTCTGCAGCCCGCTGTCGTCAATATTTCGACGCGCCAAAAGGTCCAGGTCGCCGGGAATAATCCTTTTGCCGGCACACCCTTTGCCGATTTGTTTGGCGGTGGTCAGGGCCGCCCTGTCACGCGCGAGGCGCAATCGCTCGGCTCTGGCTTTGTGGTGTCAGCTGACGGTTATATTGTGACCAACAACCATGTTGTCTCACCGGGGGAACGCGGGGCGGCGGTCAGCTCCATTACCGTGACCTTCCCAGATCGCACGGAATATGCAGCAAAGCTGGTCGGCCGCGATCCAGCTTCTGATCTGGCCGTGCTCAAAATTGAGGGGAAGAACCTTCCCTTTGTCCGCTTTGGGGACAGTTCTCAAACGCGCGTTGGTGATTGGGTGGTGGCCATTGGCAACCCCTATGGCCTTGGCGGCACCGTGACCGCAGGGATTGTCTCTGCCCTGCATCGCAATATCGGGTCCGGCCCGTCCGACCTCTATATTCAGACCGATGCCTCGATCAATCAGGGCAATTCGGGTGGCCCGATGTTTGATATGAACGGCAATGTCGTGGGCATTAACACGGCGATCTTCTCCCCCACGGGGGGTAATGTCGGCATTGGCTTTGCCATTCCATCCGAAGTCGCCGCCCCGATTATCGAAACGCTGAAATCCGGCGGCAAGGTGAAACGCGGTTATCTGGGCGTGGGCATTCAGCCCTTGGATGAAGGCGCAGCCGATGCACTTGGCCTCGCCAAAAATCAGGGTGAGTTGATCGCCCGGGTTGAGCCGAATGAAGCCGCGGCCAAGGCGGGTATTCGCGAAGGCGATGTCGTTGTCCGCGTGGCGGGCCGCGATGTGACGCCCGATCAGACTCTGTCCTTCATCATTGCCAGCCAGAGCGTGGGCGCGCGCGTGCCGATTGAGGTGATCCGCAATGGCAAGCGCATGACCTTTACGGCTGTGCTGGGTGAACGCCCGCCAGAAGATAGGCTGGCCGCACTTGGAAATGGGGAACCGGGACTTGACCCCGAAGATGAGAAAAGCACCGAAAATGCGACGCGCGGATCCATTGGTCTGGCGGTTCAGGCGCTGACGCCGGAAATTGGGCGACAGCTTGGCTTGGCCATTGTGCCGCGTGGTGTTGTGGTGAGCGCGGTTGATCCTGACAGCGATTCTGCCGCCAAGGGGTTGCGCCGCGGCGACATTATCTTGTCCGCAAACCAGCAAGCGACGACCAATCCGGACGAGCTGAGCCAGATTTTGGCAGCCGCCAAAAAGGCGGGCCGATCCAATGTTCTGCTCTATGTGCAGCGGGCCAATATGCCGCCGCGCTATGTGGCGGTGAAGTTCCGCTAAGAACTTTTCCTTTGTATCTCAAAGGGCGTTGGTCACCCGACCAGCGCCCTTTTTCTCTGCGCGGTTCAGCCGAAGGGCACGACCTGATTATCGGCATCATGGCCTATATCGGCGCGGCCGAGATAGGGGATGCCAGATTGCGCACACCAATGGCGTGCCACCTCTTCTTCCGTCAGCACAAAGGCGGGATCATTATCCGGCACATCGCTGCACCGGCCCAGCATCAAGCCTGCGATTTTGCGGATGCCGGGATTTGACGTCACATGAAACAGGCTGCGGTCGATGCGGTACATATATTCGCCAACCTCTTCGATCATCAGAATATGGTCCGACAGATCGGGCTGGAGCGCAGTTCCCAAAACTTGGCTGAGGATCGTCAGGTTGAAGGCGACGCGCTTTTCGCCCGCGTCGCAGGGCGTCGGATCCATCAACCAAGAAAGGCCGCGCATCACAGCCGCCTCTCCGCCCGCGCGCTTCATGTCACTGGGCATGGGGCCGTGTGCGACCCGGCCAATCCCCTTGGCATAAAGCCCAGCGAGCAGAAATCCGGCATCGCTATAGCCCAAATAGCTTTTGTCGCCCGCCGCAGAGGTCAATCGCGGCAGCGCAAGCTCTGCAATGCGACACGCGCCATAGCCGCCGCGCGCAAACCAGATGGCATCGATGGACGGATCATTAGCGACTTCCACAAAGGCATCGGCCCGCGCGGCATCCGGCCCGGCAAAATGCCCCGCGCTCAAAAAACATTGGGGGTGGATGACAAAGTCTGGCGCGTCTTGGCCATAGGCGTTGCGCGCCAACACCGGCAATTGGTCGGCAACAGCCGGGTCCAGCTGGCAAGAGGGAGCAACGACACCAATTCTCATGGCTTAATCCTGATTGTGGGAAAGGGGTCGCACTTATCCGGATCAGCCGCTTGAAGCCCGCGCCGCAGCCAAGCCAGCCTTTCCGTCAGAGACCCAAGCGCAAATTGTTCCGGTACGCTGCGCCCTGATGCGGTGTTGGGCAAAGTTTCCTCTGCCACGCGATGTGCAGCCCGCAATCCGGCTTCCAGCTTATCCGATGGCACCACGTCTTTATGCTGCGCGGCCCAGACACCGACATAGCAGTCTGCCTGCACCTCCATCGCAACCTGCAACTTGATCTTGTCAGCCTCTGGCAGCTTGGCCTGATAGCCCTGCACCTGATCCACAACGCCTGTCTTATATTGAAGATGATGGCCAATCGCATGCGCAATCACATAGGCTTGGGCAGGCTGAGCGGAAGCGGCAAATCGTTCAGAGACTTCGGCAGTGAACTGCGTATCGAGATAAATTTTGGCGTCCGCTGGGCAATAAAATGGCCCAGTTGCGATGGGCGCGGTGCTGCACCCGCTGCGCCCCTGCCGCGTGTAGAAGACCAGCTCTGGCCCCTTATAGCGACCAGCTGGAAAGGCTTTGGCCCAAGTCGCATTGGCAGAGGCTAGGGTCCGACAGGCATAGGCCGTCGCGGCGTTTGTCACCTCGCACCCATAGGTTCCCGGGGCTTTCCCATGTTCCGGGGCTTTTTGTGCCTGCTCCCGAAGGGGCTTTTCTTCGCCGCCGAAAAACTGCAGCGGATTAAATCCCAAAAGAAGGGCAGATAAAATCAAACCAAGCAGCGCGAATAGGCCCAGCACGTACCGACCCGGCCCTCGCTTCGGCTGTTCAGCGCCAGTGCTGTCATCAAGGGGCATTTTTCACTCCTCACATGCTTGGTGAAAGATATTGCACCGACGGCACGGGTGATGCAATCGCAAGCCATAACCATCTGTAGGAGTTCCGCCATGATCCTTAAGGGGAAAACCGCCCTCATCACAGGCTCGACATCGGGCATAGGGGCTGCGTGCGCAACCGCATTGGCGGCCGAAGGCTGCGCGATCATGATCAATGGCTTTGGCGATGCCAGCGCCATCGAAGCGCAGCGTCAGCAGCTGGAAGCACTGAGCGGGGCCAAAGCGCTTTGGTCAGGCGCGGACATGACCAAGCCCGAAGATATCGCCGCGATGGTTCAGCACTGCCATGATGCGCTTGGCGGCCCAGATATTCTGATCAACAATGCGGGCATTCAGCATGTGGCCCCCGTTGATGAATTTCCCTTGGACAAATGGGATCAGCTGATTGCGATCCTCTTGTCGGCGCCCTTTCACGCGATGCGCGCGGCCTTGCCCTTTATGAAGGACAAGGGCTGGGGCCGGATCATCTCCACCGCCTCTGCCCATTCCGTCGTCGCCAGCCCGAATAAGTCCGCCTATAACGCCGCCAAGCACGGCCTGATGGGCCTGACGCGGACAGTCGCCCTCGAAGTTGCGCAAAAGGGCATCACAGTAAATTGCATCTCACCCGGCTATGTCTGGACGCCGCTGATTGAAAACCAGATCCCCGATACCATGCGCACCCGGGACATGACACGCGATCAGGTGATTAACGATGTTCTGCTCGGCGCGATCCCGCAAAAGCAGTTTGTGATGCCCGATCAAATTGGAGCGATGGCGCTGTTCCTCTGCCGCGATGAGGCCAGCGCTGTGACCGGCAGCAACATGATGGTCGATGGCGGCTGGAC
>JBEDGC010000057.1:0-3693 GCA_041174825.1 Pseudomonadota bacterium
GACCCTGCCCCCTTGGCACCCATGTTCCCGCCTTAGCCCTTATTCTCGTCCACTTCGGAGAATTCGGCATCCACAACATCGTCATCCTTGGCGCTTTCCGCACCGGGAGAGGCCGCCGCAGCCTGTTCCTTCTCATAAATCGCCTGGCCCAGCTTCATGGCGGCTTGCGCCAGAGCCTGAGACTTCTCCGTCATGGCGGCGGCATCGCCGCCTTCAACGGCGGCCTTTGCCTCGGCCAACGCCGCTTCGATTTCCGACTTGGTGGCCGCATCCACGGCATCGCCATGTTCTGCCAACTGACGTTCGGTCGAATGGATCAGGCTTTCGGCATTATTCTTTGCCTCGGCCGCTTCGCGCCGCTGCTTATCTTCCTCAGCAAAGCGTTCAGCATCCTGAACCATCTGATCAATATCGGCATCGGACAGACCACCAGAGGCTTGGATCTTAATCTGCTGCTCCTTGCCCGTACCCTTATCCTTGGCGTGGACCGAGACAATGCCGTTCGCATCAATATCGAACGTCACTTCAATCTGCGGCACGCCGCGCGGCGCGGGGGGAATGCCCACCAGATCAAACTGGCCCAGCATCTTGTTATCCGCGGCCATTTCACGCTCCCCTTGGAAAACGCGAATGGTGACGGCCTGCTGATTATCTTCCGCCGTTGAATAGACTTGCGACTTTTTGGTCGGGATCGTCGTATTGCGGTCAATCATGCGGGTAAACACGCCGCCCAGCGTCTCAATGCCCAGCGACAGCGGCGTTACATCGAGCAACAGCACGTCCTTAACATCGCCTTGAAGAACGCCCGCCTGAATGGCCGCACCCATGGCAACGACCTCATCCGGGTTCACGCCCGTATGCGGTTCTTTGCCGAAGAACTGCTTCACGACGTCGCGTACGCGCGGCATGCGGGTCATCCCGCCGACGAGCACCACGTCAGAAATGTCTGCCGCCTTCACGCCCGCGTCGGCCAGCGCCTTGCGGCAGGGCTCCAGCGTCCGCTGGATCAAGTCTTCGACGAGCTTTTCCAGATCAGCGCGCGTGATCATCTTCACCAAATGCTTCGGACCAGATTGATCCGCCGTGATGAAGGGCAAGTTGACTTCAGTCGATTGCGCGGAGGACAATTCAATCTTTGCCTTTTCCGCAGCTTCCTTCAGCCGCTGCAACGCCAGCTTGTCATTGCGCAGATCAATGCCCTCGGCCTTTTTGAATTCATCGGCCAAAAATTCGACAATCTTGGAGTCAAAATCTTCACCGCCAAGGAAGGTATCGCCATTGGTCGACTTCACTTCAAACACGCCATCGCCGATTTCGAGGACCGAAATATCAAAGGTACCGCCGCCAAGGTCATAGACGACGATGGTTTTGCCATCATTTTTGTCCAGACCATAAGCAAGCGCGGCCGCCGTTGGCTCGTTGATGATGCGCAGCACCTCCAGCCCGGCAATCTGTCCGGCATCCTTGGTCGCCTGACGCTGCGCGTCGTTAAAATAGGCCGGAACGGTGATGACGGCCTGTGTCACGGTTTCGCCCAGATAGGCTTCGGCCGTTTCCTTCATCTTCTGGAGCGTGAAGGCAGAAATTTGCGACGGGGAATAATCAGCCCCGCCCGCAGTCACCCAAGCATCGCCATTTTTGCCTTTGGAAATGGTATAGGGAACAAGGCCCATATCCTTCTTGGTCATGGGATCGTCAAAGCGGCGGCCGATCAGGCGCTTCACCGCGTAAATTGTGTTCTCAGGATTGGTAACAGCCTGACGCTTGGCAGGCTGACCGATCAGCCGCTCGCCATCCTTGGCGAAGGCCACAATCGACGGCGTTGTGCGCGCGCCTTCTGCATTTTCGATCACCTTGGGCGCGCCGCCTTCCATCACGGAAACGCAGCTGTTGGTGGTGCCAAGGTCAATACCAATTACTTTTGCCATAGTCTTACTTCACCCCGATATGGATTAAGGCGGTCTTTCCCCTCAGAAAGATGCGCCACGTCTTGTTACTGTCGCGATATAGGAAGCGAAATCTCGCTCGCAAGGTTTGGTGAAGCAAAGTGCATATTGAGAGTGAAATCATTGGCCATTCACGCTATCTTGTTGCGTAACCCATGTTGGATAAGGACGTCCCGTGATGTTTTCTAAACACGCCTTTCTGCCCGCGCTGTTCCTGATGGCGTCCTGCGCCCCGCAAGAGGCAGAGCCGGTAACCAACGCCAGTGTTCGGCTGCCTGCGGTCAAAGGAAATCCGGGGGCTGCCTATTTCACGCTGCATGGCGGCAAGGCCGGACGCACTTTGGTGTCCGTCGCAAGCCCAGATGCGGGTCGCGCAGAAATGCATGATATGGTGATGAAGGACGGCATGATGATGATGACGCCAATCACGTCCGTCATCATTCCAAAAAATACAGAGATCCAATTTGCGCCGGGCGGCAAGCACGTCATGCTGTTTGACTTGAAAGCTGGCCTGAAGGCGGGAGACATGATCGCGCTGAGCTTCACTTTTAAGGACGGCCAAACGAGCCAAATCACCGCGACCGCCGAAGCACCAGGCGGTGGAGATGCGCACGGCCATTAAGGCAGGCGATCTAAACCCATAAATCACGATAGGCCTGAATTCTGGTCAAATTCATTGCGCGACCAGCATGCAGGCGCATATCACAAGAAAACCAAGGAGAAGACGATGCAGCACCGCCGTTTGGGAAAGAGCGCAATTTACGTTTCCGATATTTGCATGGGCACAATGACTTTCGGCAGTCAGGCCGATGAAGCCACATCCCACCGCATTCTGGATCAATCTTTGGATGCGGGCATCAACTTCTTTGACACAGCCGAAGGCTATCCCGTGCCGCCCGACCCCAAATGGGTGGGCCGAACCGAAGAGTTTTTCGGCCGCTGGATGAAAACCAAAGACCGCGATGCGATCATCCTCGCGACCAAAGTCTCTGGCCCAAGCCACACTTGGTTCAAATCGCCCAAGCGCGCGGGCATGACGGCGCTGGATCGGCACAATATCATCAAAGCTGTGGAAGACAGCCTACGCCGCCTGCAAACCGATTATATCGATCTCTACCAAACCCATTGGCCAGACCATGGCACGCCCTATGAGGAGACAATGGAGGTGCTGGATGAGCTGGTGCGCGCGGGCAAGGTGCGCATCATCGGCTGCTCCAATGAAACGAGCTGGGGCCTGATGAAATCCATTCAGGCGTCAGAGCGTTTGGGCGTCGCCCGCTATCAGACGATCCAGAATAATTTCAGCATGAACAACCGTCGGTTTGAAGATGAACTGGCCCAAGTGTGCCGCGAAGAGGGCGTGAGCCTTATTCCCTATTCGCCACTCGCTGGTGGTGTTTTGTCCGGCAAATATAATGGCGGGCAGCGGCCAGATGGCGCGCGCTTCTCACGCTATTTAGAGATTGGCGGCCGTCAGGCCGACATGGCCAACCGTTTCGTCAATGAAAAGTCCTTAGCGTCCACCGAACGCTATATCGCGCTCGCCAAGGAAGCGGGCATGGATGTGATCACCATGGCAACAGCTTGGTCGAAACAGCATGACTTTGTGGCGTCCACCATTGTCGGCGTCAGCCGTGAAGAGCAATTGCCAGCCATTTTGGCTGCCGCGAATTTGGTGCTGCCGAATGACCTGATGAAGGCCATCTACAAGATCAGCCGCGAGATTATGTACCCAATGGGCTAAGGG
>JBEDGC010000058.1:0-16230 GCA_041174825.1 Pseudomonadota bacterium
GGTTGGGCGCGGGGCGGGGGAGCTTTTCCACCAGCCCCACAGTCTCATAGCCGAAATAGCCAACCAAACAGGCCAGCGCCTTGGGCAGCGGGTTTGGCACATCCATGCGGCAGGCACTGACCAGCGCACGCAAGGCGGTCAGGCTATCGTCTTCTAGGGGTGTAAATGCGTCCCGATCCGTCGCCCAGTTCCGATTGACTTCAGCGGCTGATCCATTGGCGCGAAAGACAAGATCCGGCGCAAGGCCAATCAGGCTATAACGCCCGCGCACTGCCCCGCCTTCTACGGATTCCAGCAAAAAGTCGCCGCGGCCGTCCTCATAAAGCTTAAGAAAGGCCGAAACGGGTGTTTCGGTATCGGCAATGAGGCTGCGCCAGACGAGTGCCGGCTTTCCAGAGCGAAGCTGGTGGAGCGCAAGCGCATCATCCCCGGCGAGGGTCACCGCCCGGCTGATCCGGCGAGGGTGCGACGCAAGTCTCGAATAGCATCTTCATTGCGTTCCGTTTTCATTGCAGCCTTTACGGCACTTGCAAATTGGGCGGTATATTCCTGCCCAATTGCGTTCGACAATTGCGACTGAGTAGCCGCAACAAGGCTGGGATCAGACCGCAGATCTCCAACCTCAATCCGGTCCAGCTTCACCAGCATCCAGCCCTGTTTGTCCGCCGTGCGAACAATGTTGGCCTTGCCAAGGCCAAGGTCGAAGAGCTGCTGCACGTCGGGTGTCGGCGCTGTCCCCTGCTTCAATATATCGGCGCGCCGCAAGGAAAGCGTTCGGGTCGAACCACCAAGACTTGTCAAAGGTGCGCCAGCTTTCGCCTTTGCAAGCGCTGTTTCAGCTGCCTTGCGGGCGGCTTTGCTTGCACGATCCGCTACGAAATCCGCAAGGACTGTTGCACGAATGGCGGACAGCGGCTTGGGCGCGGCTGCAATCACGCGATCCAGATCGTAAAATACATCCTTGCTGTCACTCAGCGGAATGATTGCAGGATCATCATCCAGTTCCGCCTGGAATGCATCTTTCAACATCGGGGCAAAGCTTGGATCAAGACGATATGAAGCTTGGCTGATGGCCGTGCCGCCTGCGGTGAGCGCAGGCGTCGACACAACCGTCAATCCGCGAGATTTGACGACATCGTCAAAAGTCTGCCCGTCAGAAACAGCGTTCTCAACATCGGCCAGAAGATTTGCAAAGGCATCTGCGGCTTTCTGGGTTGAAATTGCGGCTGCAATTTCCGCGCGGGCCTGTGCCAGCGTCTTTCCGCCAAGATTTTTCACCGCATCAACACGGATGATGTGCCACCCCAATCCAGATTTAATTGGGCCAACAATACGGCCTTGTGCTGCGCCAAATGCCGCCTCCGCCACGCTTGGCGAACTTTGCTCTGCAAAACTGGCTTTTTCACGGGCTTCGAGAAGGATCGCATCAGCCTGCGCCGTTTTTGCGGCATCTGCCATCGTGCCGCCCGCTGCAACTTTTCTGAAAATTGCCTGCGCGGTCCTTTCGTCCTGCACAATGATTTGCGTCAGGTCGCGTTTCTCGCGCGCTGCATATTTTGCGGCGTCCTTTTTATATTGGGCTGCAATTTCCGTCTCGGTTGCCGTTGCTGATTTGGCAATCATGGTCTTGTCGATGACGGCATAGCGAATGACGCGCTGCTCCGGCACGGTATAGCGCGCACGATTGGCGGCATAAAAGGCGGTCAGCTGCGCCTCTGTTGGGGTCGGGCCAGCGGCAAAGGCGCTGTTTCGGAAATCGATGACAGTGCCGCTTCTGCGTTCGACCAGCAAGGAAGCATAGGGCAGGACAAGATCGCGCGGCGCGCCGGCACTTGCGGAAATCGGGACCAGAAGATGACGAATGGCAATGCTCTGGTCGATATCTGCACGAAATTCTTCAGGCGTAATCCCGCGTGTGGACAGCGCCTGCCGATAACGCGAGTCATCAAACATGCCGGTCGCGCCCTGAAATGCTGGAATGCTCGCAATTTCCGCATCGCCCAGCTTGTCACTGACGGTCATTCCATGCGCTTCCCCAAAGGCACGGATCGACAAAAGATCGATGAGCTGATCGACAAGCTGCTCCAGCGCCCCACCTTGGAGCAGAAGCGCCATTGTGGTCTCGGGCTGCTGCTCTTTGGCTTGCCGAAGTTCAAGCTGCATCCGCTGCGACACATCAGTGACGCTCAGGCTTCGGTCGCCCGCGCGGGCAATGTCAGCGCTGCTTGCACCGCCCAAAGACCCCATGCTGGATGGCGTCCCGACACCGGTCACGATGAACGCCACCATAAGGAGCCCGAGCAGGCCAATAATGACCCAAGAGGATAGCGCGCGCCGGAAAAAGGACAGCATTTGGAAAACATCTCCACCTTAAATTGCGCTCTGCCTTAGAGGCGGACGGGTTTGGCATCAAGCACTCGCAAGGCTGGCATAGCCGTAAAGCCTTTGCTAACGCCCCAGCCATCATCGAAAGCGAGACGAAAATGGCACTGAAAAAACTCATTGCGGGCAATTGGAAGATGAATGGAAGCCGCGCCTCGCTGGTCGAAGTGAGCGCAATTGCAGCTGCCGCTTCGGCCATTGCAACAGTTGATACAGCCCTTGCCGTTCCGGCAACGCTTATCACGCCAGCAGCCACCTCCGCGCCCGGTTTTTCAATTGGCGCGCAAGATTGCCATTGGAATGAGGCTGGCGCGCATACAGGATGCCTCTCGCCGGGGATGATCAAGGAAGCTGGGGCGTCCTTTGTCATTGTGGGCCATAGCGAGCGCCGGACCGATAATCATGAAACCAGTGCCGAAGTGGCGAAAAAGGCAGAGGCTGCAATCCAGGCAGGGTTGTTGGCGATTGTCTGCGTTGGTGAAACGGAAGCTGAGCGGGATGCGGGCAAAGCCGTGGCCATCGTCACAGAACAGGTGCGGGAGTCGCTGCCGGGTTCAGCCAATGGTAATCATCTGGCCATCGCTTATGAACCTGTTTGGGCCATTGGCACGGGCAAAACAGCATCGGCCGCCGATGTGGCGGAGATGCATGCCGCAATCCGCTTGGAGCTGGTTCATCAATTGGGTGACGCAGGAAACAAGGTGCGCATTCTCTATGGCGGGTCGGTGAAGGCCGCCAACGCCGCTGAGTTGCTGCACATTCCGGATGTCGATGGCGCCCTGGTGGGCGGGGCAAGCTTGAAAGCGGATGATTTTATTCCAATCATCAAGGCGGGAATTGCCTGATCGATCTCAATTAGGCCGCTAAGGTTGATCGGCCGACAGGGCTGAGCTAAGGCCTGCGCCTTGAAAGCGCATTTCCCTTTTCAATAAGAGTTTGTTTCGATGTTCACCTTCTTGCTCGTTGTTCATGTCATCATCGCGGTTGCGCTGGTTGGCGTTATTCTTGTTCAGCGGTCTGAAGGCGGCGGTCTGACGGGCGGAAGCCCCTCTGGCCTGATGTCGGCACGCGGCGCGGGCAATTTCCTGACACGCATGACAACGATTCTCGCGACACTCTTCGTTCTGCTCTCGATTGCATTGGCTGCGGTCGCCACGCTGAGCCGCAAGCCGGATACGATTGACGCTAGCTTGGCGCGTCCTGCAGCACCTGTGCCCACGGGCGGAAATCAGCCCGTTCCCAGCCAGTCCGTTCCGGGTAACGCAAACTAATCCCCAAATTATTTTGCGCGGGGCGGGTGAAGGCTCTTGCCGAATCCTATGCGGCCCGCTTACGGCTCTTCTCCCATGGCGCGGTTCATTTTCATCACCGGCGGCGTGGTCTCTTCGCTTGGCAAAGGTCTTATGGCAGCATCGCTTGCTGCTCTCCTCCAAGCGCGTGGCTACAAGGTTCGCATTCGTAAGTTCGACCCGTATCTCAATGTAGATCCGGGAACGATGTCCCCTTATCAACATGGCGAAGTCTATGTGACCGATGATGGGGCGGAAACCGACCTCGATCTCGGCCATTATGAGCGCTTCACCGGCGTCTCTGCGCGTCAGTCTGACAATGTGACGTCGGGCCGCATTTATCAGCAGATCATCCAGAAGGAACGGCGCGGAGATTATCTGGGCGCGACGGTTCAAGTCATCCCGCACGTGACCGATGCGATCAAGGATTTTGCCAAGGCGGATGCCGACGGCCTCGATTTCGTCCTGTGTGAAATTGGCGGCACGGTAGGGGACATCGAATCCCTGCCGTTCATTGAGGCCATTCGCCAGCTGCGCAATGAGCTTGGCCGGGAACAGACGGTCTTCACGCATGTGACGCTTGTTCCCTATGTGGCAGCCGCTGGCGAGTTGAAGACCAAGCCAACCCAGCATTCCGTGCGTGAGTTGACGAGTCTTGGCATTCAGCCCGATGTGTTGATCTGCCGTTGCGAACATCCGCTGCCAGAAAATGAGCGCGCGAAGATCGCGCTCTTCTGCAACGTCCGCAAAGAAGCGGTGATCCCGGCACTTGATGCCAAGTCGATCTATGGTGTGCCGCTGCAATATCACGCCGAAGGGCTGGATGCAGAAGTGTTGCGCGCCTTTGGCATTGAACCCGGGCCAGATCCTGACCTGAAGCGGTGGGTCGATATTATGGACCGCCTGACCAATCCGGAAGGGGAGGTCACCATTGGCGTTGTCGGTAAATATGTCGGCCTTCAAGATGCGTATAAGTCGCTAAATGAGGCCCTTGTCCACGGCGGCATCGCCAATCGGGTCAAGGTCAATATTCAGTGGATCGATGCCGAGTTGTTCGAAGCACCCGATAGTGACATCGCGGCGAAGCTAGAGCCGCTCCACGCGATTTTGGTGCCCGGTGCATTTGGCGAACGCGGCGCACATGGCAAAATTGCGAGCATCCGCTTCGCGCGGGAACGTCAAGTTCCCTATTTCGGCATTTGTTTCGGGATGCAGATGGCCTGTGTCGAAGCCGCGCGGAATCTGGCCGGGATTGAAAAGGCTTCTTCCACAGAATTTGGCCCGACCGAAGAGCCTGTGGTCGGCATCATCACCGAATGGATGAGCCAAGAGGGCATTCAAAAGCGTGAAGAAGGCGGCGATCTGGGCGGCACCATGCGGCTTGGGGCCTATGAGGCGCAACTCGCCGCCAACAGCCATGTTGCGGCAATTTATGGCGGCACAACAATTTCGGAACGCCATCGCCATCGCTATGAGGTGAACACCAAATATCGAGAGGCGCTTGAATCCAACGGGCTGCTGTTCAGCGGCATGTCTCCAGACGGGGAATTGCCCGAAATTGTGGAGCGGCCAGACCATCCCTGGTTCGTCGGCGTTCAGTTCCACCCAGAACTGAAGTCCAAGCCCTTTGACCCGCATCCTTTGTTTAAGAGCTTTATCGAGGCTGCGGTTCGCCAGAGCCGACTGGTCTAGGCCTCCGCACGCCCCACCCGTCATTCCCGCGTAGGCGGGAATCCATACGCATCTAGGCTGACGAACGAAGCGTTATGTACGTGAAAGGCAGTGTTTATGGATTCCCGCTTTCGCGGGAATGGCGTGATTTTTGGCGGCCTCCGTGTCTCTGCGTGAAGCCTAAGCAGTTAGCCTTAGAAGCTCATCTCATCATAGACTTTGGAGAGGTCACCCTTCCATTCTGTCTCATATTTCTCGAGCAGAAGCTGTGCGGGCGATTTTCCGCTGTCCACAATTTGGCGCAGCGGGTTGAGGAACCCGCTTTCATTATCGCCCATGGAGTTAATCTGCCCCCGTGCCGTAAGGCCAGCGGCTGCAATATCCAGGACTTGCTTGGCCAGATCGTTGAGCGTCCGCCCATCGGGTAGTTTTGCATTCAGCCCCTGCTTTGGCACCGCATCGCGCAAGCGTTGATGATCTTCGATCGTCCAATGCTTCACCAAATCCCACGCGGCATCGAGCGCGCTTTGATCATAAAGCAGGCCGACCCAAAGGGCGGGCAGCGCGCAGATTTTATTCCAAGGGCCGCCATCGGACCCGCGCATTTCCAAAAAGCTTTTTAGGCGGACTTCGGGAAAGGCGGTGGACAGATGATCATTCCAGTCGCTGATCGTTGGCTTCTGGCCGGGATAGACATCCAGATTGCCATCGAGAAAATCCCGGAAATTCTTGCCCGCAGCGTCGATATATTTGCCATCGCGATAGACGAAATACATCGGCACATTGAGCATATAATCGGCATAGCGTTCATAGCCAAAGCCATCTTCAAATACGAAGGGCAGCATGCCCGTGCGTGCGGGATCGGTATCGGTCCAAATATGCGACCGATAGGATTGATAGCCGTTTGGCTTGCCTTCCAAAAAGGGCGAATTGGCAAAAAGAGCGGTGCCAAGGGGTTGCAAGGCAAGGCTCACGCGGAACTTCTTCACCATATCCGCTTCACTGGAATAATCGAGGTTGGTTTGGATGGTGCAGGTGCGCAGCATCATATCCAGCCCCATGCTGCCAACGCGCGGCATATGGCGCAGCATGATGGCATAGCGCCCTTTGGGCATTATGGGCAGCTCTTGGCGCTTCTTGTCCGGCCAAAGGCCGAGCCCAAGGAATCCAAGGCCAAGCTCAGCCCCCACTTCCTTTACCTGCCGCAAATGGCGGCCAGTTTCAGCACAGGTCTGATGCAAATTCTCAACCGCCGCGCCTGACAGTTCAAGTTGTCCGGCTGGTTCAAGGCTGACCGTGCCATCGCTGCCCGACAGCGCAATGACTTTGTCACCCTCCATCACGGGTTCCCAGCCAAATCGGGTCAAGGCCATCAACAGATCATTAATTCCGCCCGGTTCGTCATAAGACGGGGCCCGATGGTCCGCGAGGCGATAGACGAACTTTTCATGTTCGGTTCCGATGCGCCACCGCTCCTTCGCCTTTTCTCCCTTGGAAAAGACGCTGATGAGATCGGCGCGGCTTTCAATCGGCGGATCAAATTGTCCGCTGTCGGTCCTAGTGCTCATAACCGCCCCTTAATCGTGTCGGTTGCAAGATGAAACGATTATCTGACTGCTTGGTTGCAAGAGGGGTTTTGCCTTACCAAGTGCCAAAGTCACCGGGCGGCTGGCTTGTCCGCATGCGGGCGCGAGAGGGGCGTGACGGATCAAGCTCTTGCGTCTTGATCAGCCGCAAGCAGGGCCATTCACCTGCTATAGCCTGTGCCAGTGTTACGCCGTGTTCGGCATAAGCGGTTGAGATCGCCTCCACTTGTCGATCAAGAAGCCCGGCCAGCACCAACACCCCGCCTGGACGGAGAAGATCAGAAAGGGCAGGAGCCAACTCAATCAGCGGCTCGGCAAGGATGTTGGCGAGGATCAGGTCATAGGGTGCCCGCTCCTGAATCAGGTCATGGTCCGTGCCAGAGGCGACGCATAGAGCAATTTGTCCCGGCGCAGCGCCAATGGGAATGTTGTTCACCGCCGCATTTTCTTCCACAATCTCAATGCTGACCGGATCGATATCCGACGCCATAACAGAGGCGGTCGGCCATAAATGGCGGGCGGCAAAGGCCAAAAGCCCGGTTCCGGTGCCAATATCGGCAATATGGCTGAACTCGGCCCCGCTGGCGTGGATCTGGTCGATCATCGTCAGGCAGCAGCTGGTTGTTTCATGATTGCCCGTGCCAAAGGCCCGACTGGCTTCGATGATGAAGGATATGGCGTCTGCCGGAATTGGTCCGTCATAGGACGCGCTATGAACGAAAAACCGCCCGGCATGGACGGGGGCAAGACCTTGTTGGCTTAATGTCACCCAGTCCGCATCGCCCAGTTTTTCAAGATGATAAGGCGTGTCTCGCCCGCCGGGCATCAAAGCCAGAACCGCATCAATTTCCTCTGTTGATGGCTCTGCGCTAAAATAAGCCGTGACTTCCCAGCCATCTGGATTGGCCGGGTCAATCTCTCGCGCCGTCAATGTGGGGGGATTGTCGAGCATCCACAACGCGTCATCGGCCAGCGTCGCGGCTTCCGCCTCCTGTCGGGTGCAGGGCAGGGTGAGGGTCCAGATGTCGCTGTCTTGGGTCATGACGTGCTGATTGCGGCCTGTGCCGATTTTCGCAAGTCTTCAATTCTTGGGGGGCTATCTGACGGCAAAGCGCGGCGTTGAATGGCGCGTCGGGATGTCTGCCGCAGATTTGACGCAAGGGGCGGTTTTTGGAGGCTCAACGCCAAAGACGTCGCTGATCAGGCGGTTCCCCTCGCTGGTTAGGGAAACGAAGATGCGGCGGCGATCCCTGGGGTCTGTGCGTCGATCAATCAGGCCATCCTCCTCCAGTCGCGTGAGATAGCGCAACACGGTTGTCAGCGGAATTTGAGGCTCAACGCCAATATCCGTCACCGCAAGCTGATGGCCAAGCCGTTGCGCACGCTCCAACTCAAGCAAAATATCCCAAGCGGGATCACCGAAATAGCTGAGCTTGAATTTCTGTTCCCTGCGGCGGCGGCGGCGCAACTCCGCATCAACCGGGTGGAGCAATTGCTCGCCTTCTGGCGTTGCGATTTTGTGGGACAGGGCATTTAGGGCCGTCATCGCCTGATAAAGGATGGTCTGGACCTCATCCTGTGACCCTTGGCTCATGCGAGATCTCCCCTGCGTCGACGGCGCCTACAGAAATTGGCGCGATCGCCAATGACTTACTCCCGCATCAAATAGGCAAAGGGGGCGGGCCCGGCGATAACGTAAATCTACGCAATCGGCCTTTGACCATCAGCAGACGGCTTAACGCACATAGCTTGCGCCATTAATGTCGAGCACGCTTCCGGTCATCGATGGCGGGGCCTTGAACGCGCAAAAGCTGACCATCTCCGCCACCTCTTCCGGCATGGCGACACGACCAAGCGGGATATCGGCCAACAACTTATCCCCGCCACGGCTGGCCAGATATTCATCGGCCATGCCCGTCATGGTAAAGCCAGGGCAAATCGCAAAGGCCAATATATTCTCGCGCGCATATCCCCGAGCAATGGTCTTCGTCATGGCGACCATCCCCGCTTTGGACGCTGCATAATGCCAATGTTGCGGCGAATCTCCGCGATAGGCGGCGCGGCTGGCGATGTTGATGATGCGGCCGGGGCTGGTGCGCTCTTGCCAATGGCGCACGGCGCGGCGGCATAAAATGGCGCTCGCAGTTAGGTTTACCTGTAGGGTGCGGTTCCAGCTCTCGATCCAATCTGCTTCTTCGGCGTCGATCGGATTATTTTCAAAAATCCCGGCATTGTTGACCAGAATATCGATTCGCCCGTCCAATGAGTCGAGCGCCCCGTCCCAAAGATTCTGCGCACCTTGATCGCTCGAAAGGTCATAATCTTTGCTGGAAACGGCGAAAATCCTTGCATTTTCGCGGTTCAAACATGTGGCGATGGCTGCACCAATGCCGCGTGAGGCCCCGGTGATGAGAATATGTTGTGTCATATACGCCTCATAACGTTGGGGTTGCACTTGGGCAAAGGCGGTTGCACGAGCCGTCGGACGCGCTAATGGATTAACAACACAAGACTAATGACAGGGAATGATCATGGCGCAAAACCGCGCAAGACCGATCTCGCCGCATCTTTCGATTTGGAAATGGGGCGCGCATATGGCGACATCTATTTTCCATCGGGCAACAGGCGATGGCATGGCGATTGTCGGGGCAATGGCCCTTGTTTGGTGGCTGACGGCCGCTGCATCCGGCAAGGACTCCTATGATTATTTCCTCAGCTGGGCCACGCACTGGACCGGGCAAGTCGTCTTGATTGGCCTTAGCTGGGCTTTTTTCCAGCATATGGCCTCAGGCTTGCGCCACCTCGTGCTGGATATTGGCGCGGGCTATGAACTGACGATCAACCGCTTCTGGGCGCGCGCGACCTTTGTGTTCGGCGTGGTGATGACAGCGGCCCTTTGGTCGTATCTGCTGTTTGTGAAGGGATAAGGCGATGGGGAACGGAACAGGTCTTGGCCGGGTTCGCGGCCTTGGATCGGCCAAACATGGTGGTGGCCATTGGGTGATCCATCGGATGACGGCCATTGGCGCTTTGTTGCTGATGCTGTGGCTGGTCTTTTCGCTGGTGCGCTTGCCAGCTTATGACTTCGCAACGGTGCGCTTGTGGCTGGAACAGCCCATCGTCGCTGTGCCGATGATGCTGCTTGTCGTTTCTGTCTTCTGGCACTTCCGGATCGGGCTTCAGGTTCTGATCGAAGATTATGTCCATGAAGAAGGATTGAAATTTGCCAGCCTCTTGGCGCTGACCTTCTACACATTTGGCATGGGCGCGCTTGCGCTCTTCGCCATTGCTAAAATTGCACTGACGGGGACACCCAACTAATGTCCGAAGCCTATAAGATCATCGATCACACTTATGACGTTGTTGTCGTCGGCGCGGGCGGCTCTGGCCTGCGCGCGACCATGGGCGCGGCAGAAGCCGGTCTGAAAACCGCCTGCGTGACCAAAGTCTTCCCGACCCGTTCGCATACGGTTGCAGCTCAAGGCGGCATTGCGGCCAGCCTGGGCAATAACTCGCCCGATCACTGGACTTGGCATATGTACGACACCGTTAAGGGTGCCGATTGGCTGGGCGATCAGGACGCGATTGAATATATGGTCCGCGAAGCACCAGCTGCTGTTTATGAGCTGGAACATGCAGGCGTTCCGTTCAGCCGCAATGACGATGGCACAATTTATCAGCGCCCCTTTGGCGGCCATATGCAAAATATGGGCGATGGCCCGCCGGTGCAGCGCACCTGCGCCGCGGCCGACCGCACCGGTCACGCCATGCTGCATGCGCTTTATCAACAGTCGCTGAAATATGATGCGGATTTCTACATCGAATATTTCGCGCTGGATTTGATTATGGAAGATGGTGCCTGCCGTGGCGTGATCGCCATGTGCATGGACGATGGCAGCATCCACCGTTTCCGCGCGCAATCGGTCGTGCTGGCAACGGGCGGCTATGGCCGTGCCTATTTCTCAGCCACATCGGCGCATACCTGCACCGGGGATGGCGGGGGCATGGTCCTGCGCGCGGGCTTGCCACTGCAGGATATGGAATTTGTTCAGTTCCACCCCACTGGCATCTATGGCGCGGGCGTGCTCATTACAGAGGGCGCACGCGGCGAGGGCGGCTATCTGACCAATAGCGAAGGCGAACGCTTTATGGAGCGTTATGCCCCTTCGGCCAAGGATCTCGCCTCACGCGATGTCGTGTCGCGCTCCATGGCGATGGAAATGCGCGAAGGTCGCGGTGTCGGCCCAAATAAGGATCATATCTACCTCCACCTCGATCATATCGATCCCAAGGTGCTGGCGGAGCGGCTTCCGGGCATTACCGAAAGCGGCAAGATTTTCGCCGGTGTCGATTTGACGCGTCAGCCGCTGCCCGTTTGCCCAACGGTCCATTATAATATGGGTGGCATTCCCTGTAATTATCACGGGCAGGTCGTGACGAAGAAGGGCAAGGATGACGATGCTGTTGTGCCCGGTCTCTATGCCGTTGGTGAAGCGGCCTGTGTGTCGGTGCATGGCGCGAACCGCCTTGGCTCCAATTCCTTGATCGATCTTGTTGTGTTTGGCCGTGCGACCGGCCTTCACCTCAAGGAAACGCTGAAAGCGGGTGCTGCGCAAAAGGCGCTGCCCAAGGATTCGGCTGATCTGGCGCTGGCCCGTGTGGAGAAATTCCGCAATGCCAAGGGCGGTTCGCCCACAGCGCAGATCCGTTTGGAAATGCAGCGCACAATGCAAAAGCATTGCGCCGTGTTCCGCGATACGGCTCTGCTTGCCGAAGGCGTGGATTTGATGCGGAACGTCAATAAGCGGCTGGAAGATGTCGCCGTGACGGACCGTAGCCTGATCTGGAACACGGATTTGATCGAGACGCTGGAGCTCGACAATTTGATGTCTCAGGCCGTCTGCACGATGGAAAGCGCGAACAACCGCAAGGAATCGCGCGGCGCCCATGCGCATGAAGATTTCCCAGAGCGCGATGACAAAAACTGGATGAAGCACACCATCACTTGGTTTGATGGCTGGGGCGGTGCTGGTGGCAAGGTCACGCTCGGCTATCGCGGCGTACACACCTATACGCTCACCGATGAGGCGGATTATATCAAGCCCAAGGCGCGCGTGTATTGATCCACAGCCGCAGGGCTGAAACAGAGAAAGGCGATCCCAGCTTTGGCCGGGGTCGCCTTTCTCTTTTGTGACTGAAAAGGCGGCCCTGAAACCATTGTCCGCATCGTTCTGCCTCGCTAAGGCAAGGGCAGTTCCGGCCAGCAGGATCAGGGTATGACCGTCACAATTCGCGAAAATGACATTATCGACAGCGTCGCCGACGCCCTTCAATATATCAGCTACTTCCACCCGATGGATTATATCCGGGCGTTGGGCGCGGCTTATGAGAAGGAGCAGGGGCCAGCGGCGAAAGATGCCATTGCGCAAATCCTGACCAACAGCCGCATGTGCGCAGAGGGGCATCGCCCCATCTGCCAAGATACCGGCATTGTAACCGTGATCGTCAAATGGGGTCAGCACTGCGTTTTGGACTCATCCCGGTCGCTGCAAGAGGTGATTGATGAGGGGGTGCGCCGCGCCTATCTCCATCCGGAGAATAAGTTGCGCGCGTCCATTCTTGCTGATCCGGCCTTTACGCGGGTGAATACGAAGGACAACACGCCCTCCATTGTGCACCTGGAAATGGTGCCGGGCGACACGGTGACGTTCGATGTCGCGGCCAAGGGCGGCGGGTCTGAAAATAAGACCAAGTTCAAAATGATGAACCCCAGCGATTCCATTGTCGATTGGGTGCTGGACATGGTCCCGCAAATGGGCGCAGGCTGGTGCCCGCCCGGTATGCTGGGCATTGGCATTGGCGGCACGGCGGAAAAGGCGATGGTGCTCGCCAAGGAAAGCCTGATGGGCGCCATTGATATGGCAGACCTGAAGGCGCGCGGCCCGCAAAATGATATTGAGCGGCTGCGTATTGAGATTTTTGATAAGGTCAATGCGCTCGGTATTGGCGCGCAGGGACTGGGCGGTTTGGCGACGATCCTCGACGTCAAGATCATGGATTATCCAACTCATGCGGCGTCTAAGCCCGTGGCGATGATCCCCAATTGCGCCGCCACCCGCCACGCGCATTTCACGTTAAAGGGGGAGGGGCCAACTTTCCTTGAAACACCCAATTTAGATGATTGGCCAAAGGTGGAATGGGCACCCGATAGTGCTGCCAAGCGCGTTGATCTCGATAAATTGACGCCAGAGGATGTGCGCGGCTGGAAGGCGGGGGATCGCCTACTGCTCAATGGCAAGATGCTCACGGGTCGCGATGCCGCGCATAAGCGCATTGCCGACATGCTGGCTAAGGGAGAGGAATTGCCCGTCAGCTTTAAGGGTCGGATGATCTATTATGTCGGCCCGGTTGATCCTGTGGGGGAAGAAATTGTCGGCCCGGCTGGCCCGACCACGGCCACGCGCATGGATAAATTCATGGATATGATGCTGGACCAAGGGCTGCTCGGCTGCGTTGGCAAGGCCGAACGCGGCCCGGCGGCGACACAGGCGATTGCCAAGCATAAATCAGCCTATCTGATGGCGGTCGGCGGGGCGGCCTATCTCGTCGCGCGCGCGATCAAGGGCAGCAAAGTCGTCGGCTTTGAAGATTTGGGCATGGAAGCCATTTATGAGTTTGAGGTGAAGGATTTTCCCGTGACCGTCGCCGTCGACAGCAGTGGGGAGAATGTCCACACCACAGCTCCGCTCATCTGGCGCAAGAAAATCGCTGAGGAAAAGCTGCTCGAGCCGGCTGAATGATCTGGCTTCCGGCCACGCTGCTGGCCGCGTTGTTTCAGGCTTGGCGCACGGCCGTGCAGCAACGGGTGCGGGCCGAACTCTCGGTGAACGCGGCGGGGCTGGTGCGCTATCTTTATGGCTTGCCCGTCGGGTTAGTGTTGCTTGGGGTGTATCTCACTTGGCGCAGTGCCGAATTGCCCGCAATCCATCTGCCGTTCCTCGCCTTTTGCGCGGCGGCCGGTTTTGCCCAGATTATCGGTACGAACCTTCTGTTGATGGCCTTTGGCTATCGCAATTATGTTGCGGGCACGGCCTTTGCGAAGACAGAGGCGATGCAAGGGGCCGTGCTCGCCTTCCTGCTGCTCGGTGAACTGCTCAGTTGGCTGACCATCTTTGGAATAGCCGTTGGCGTTGTCGGTGTGATGATTGTTGCCGCCGGTGGGCAGAGGCTGCGCCTTGCCGACATCATCCAACCAGCCGCTTTGTGCGGGCTTGGCGCGGGACTGGGCTTCACTATGACCTCAATCTTTGTCAAATCGGCATCGCTTGAGCTTGAGACGTCGGACAAGCTGCTCGCCGCACTTTTGGCATTGGTTGCGGTTCAGACTTGGCAGACGTTGATGCAGGGCAGCTATGTCCTCTGGCGAGAGCGAGAGCAATTGCCGCGCGTTTTTGCGACTTGGCGGACATCGGGCCAAGTCGGGTTGCTCGCGGCTTTAGGCTCGGCGTGCTGGTTTGCCGGCTTTGCCACGGCACCTGTGGCTTTGGTGCGGGCGGTGGGTCAGGTTGAGGTGATCCTGACCCTTGGTTTTAGCCGCTTTTATTTGAAGGAAGCCCGCAAGCCGGGGGAGGCGCTGGGCTTGCTATTGGTCGGGGCAGGGGTTGTCCTCGCGCTCCTTGGTGGGCTGTAATTCGGGCGAAAACTCTCAGAAAAGGCGGGGCCGGCCCAATTTCGTTAATGGTTAAAAGCTCTAAACCATCTTTGCTTACTGTCCCGAAACGCATTTGGATGAATGCGACATTTTAAGCTGATTTCGGTGATGACATGTATGAAGAGCCAATTTGGAAGCGCATTCCCATTCGTGCGCGCCTGCTGACATATGAAAAGGACTTGAATCGCCTGCTGCGTGCGCAGCTCGATAAGGTAGAGCCGGGCCTTGTTGCGATAGATAATGGGCGAGAGCGGGAAGTCCCAAGTGGACGCATCGATATTACCGCACGGGACCGGGATGGGAATTTTGTCGTTATTGAGCTTAAGGTCGGTCCCTGCCCGACGGGTGCTTTGGAACAAGTGCTCGGCTATTCTGCCGATCTTGAGGAGGAAACGGGCCGGCTCTGTCGGGCCGTGCTTGTAGCGGCCTCCTTCTCAACGCGACAGCGTGCCGCCGCAAAGCGGGCGCATGACGTCCACCTCGTCACCTATCAAGTAGAGCCAATCCATGTGTCCAAACAGGCGCCCCGGCCAAAATCTGATGCAGACAGCGCATAAAGGGCGTGGGGGAGGTAACCAAAAGGTGAGGGGTCTTGATATTCGGATCGAATCGATCTAATTCAGTTTTTGCGGGCCGGGCCCCTCTGGCGGTTGCTTAATGCAATCGTGATGTCGGACCGCATCGGGGATACCTCGGTGCGATGACGACGGGCAGGAAACCGCTCTCCATAACATCGCTTTGGGTACACCCGATTGAGCAACCTGATTGTTCAATGGAGTGGCATATGAAACTGAGCGTTTTTAACTTGTTGGTGAAGCATCAGAAACTGGATGAGGCCTTGCGCGCAGAGCTGCTGCGTAAGCGTCCGGATGACTTGCGCATTCGGCATCTGAAGAAACTTAAGCTCACCTTGAAGGATCGCCTTCTTCGGCTTTCTGGAGGCCAGCGCATGCGCGTGACGGCCTAACCAGAACGGCTGGCGGCGGCACTTCACCCCCTCCCCTCAAATGGCCGCCGCCAGCCCAATTCGTTGAACAAAAAGTGCAGTTAAATAGGGATCGACCATGGAATTCTTAATGATAGACTGGCTGGGCACGCCGGTCTGGTTTTGGCTCACCTTCTTGGGCATTGTCGCGGGCCTGACGGCCTTTGATTTGGGCGTCCTCCATAAAGAGGACCGGGAAATGGGAATTGCCGAAAGCTTAAAGCTATCGGCCTTTTACATCGCCATTTCGCTCGCCTTTGGGGCCTGGATCTGGGCTGAAAAGGGCGCAGATTTGGGCATGAAATATTATACGGGCTTTTTCATCGAAAAGGCACTGTCGATTGACAACGTCTTTGTCATCAGCCTGATTTTCACCTTCTTCGCCATCCCGCGCATGTACCAATATCGGGCCCTGCTTTGGGGCATCATGGCGGTCATTGTATTGCGCGGCATCATGATTGCGGCGGGCGCCGCGTTGGTGCAGCAATTCTACTGGCTGCTATATGTGTTTGCTGCCTTCCTGATCGCCACGGGCGTGCGGATGCTGTGGGCGACAGACCATGAGCCTGACATTTCGAAGAACCCAGTGGTGCGTTGGATTTCCAA
>JBEDGC010000059.1:0-87363 GCA_041174825.1 Pseudomonadota bacterium
GCTTTTGTCTTGATTCTGAACGTTCGCCATTGCCCATCTCCATTATGCGGTTTCTAAAGCGCACCCCTTTGCCGGGATGCGCGATGCAAACCCGCCCCAGTGCGAAGTGTTGCGCGATTTGGCCCGCAATAAAAACAGGTCGTCGTTATGCTGACTTTTCGTCGATTTGCATGCAAAGCTGGCAACAGCTGAGGAACGCGGCTAGGCCAATGTCACCATGAAGATACACGACCTTGTTACGACAACAGATGAGTTGGAAGCGCTCTGCGCTCGCTGGGCCAATGCGCCCTTTATCGCGGTGGACACAGAGTTCATGCGCGAAAACACCTATTGGCCTGACCTATGCCTCATTCAGGTGGCCGATGACAAAGAAGCAGCTGCGATAGACCCCAAGGCACAGGGCCTGGATCTAACCCCTTTGCTGGATTTGCTGACTGAAAACAAAAATGTTCTCAAAGTCGTGCACGCAGGTGGCCAAGACATTGAAATCGTCTGCAACCTTACCGGCAAGACACCCCACCCGATGTTTGATACGCAAATAGCGGCCATGGCCTTGGGCCAAGGGGAGCAAGTTGGCTATTCCAACCTCGTCGATAGCTGGCTTGGCATCCCGCTCGACAAAGGCGCACGCTTTACGGACTGGGGGCGTCGTCCCTTGGATCAGCGTCAGATCGATTATGCCATTGGCGACGTCACGCATCTTGCGGTCATTTTCCCAAAAATGTTGGACAAATTGAGGGAGACTGGCCGAGGTGCTTGGCTCAACGACGAGATGGAACGCATTGCTGATCCGTCAAATTACGTCACCGACCCTCAAATGGCTTGGAAGCGGGTTAAGATATCGAGCCGCAAACCAGACGTATTGGGTCGCCTTAAGGCGATTGCCGCTTGGCGCGAAACCGAAGCGCGCAACAAGAATATACCTCGTGGACGCATCATGAAGGACGAAACGCTGGCCGACGTCGCTGTGCACCCGCCACGCGCGCAGGCTGATTTAGCAAAGGTTCGTGGTCTTTCGGCCTCTTGGGCAAATAACGATATCGGGGCGCGCCTTATTGACACAATTGACAGCGCCCGCCCCCTAAGCCCCGATGAAATGCCCATCCGTGATGATCGTAAACCGGGGCTTGGCAAAGAAGGCGCGTTGGTCGCTGATTTGCTCAAGCTTCTCTTAAAGATCAGGGCGCGTGAAATTGATGTGGCCCCAAGATTATTGGCCCGGTCTGATGAATTGGATCTTTTGGCCGCAGGTCAGCGTAAAAACTTGTCCATTCTGGCCGGTTGGCGGTTTGAACAATTTGGGAGCGATGCGCTCGACCTGGTTGAAGGCCGACTGGCTTTTGGCATTATTGGCGGCAAGTTGACCATCACTCGAACCGACAACACAGACCCCCAAACGGCGCCCTGACAGCACAAACCCGGTGGAAGGCCTAAAGCGCCTTCACCTTCATCGAATGCGATAATCCTAACGACTGAGCGAGCGCCTTAAGCCGACGCTGGACCTGATCGCTGCCGAGCGCCGCATGAGACGGTGACATGGTCAGCGTGATGGAACCACCCGTTCGCGTTAGCCTGCCATGACGAAGGGCTTCGGCCGTTCCTCCGCTCCATCTTTGGGCGAGACGAATGGCCAAGCCCCAACTTCTGGCCATCGCCACATCCTGCTCTGTCGCAAGCGCTCGAACAATGTCGGGCAAAGCCTCTCCCCCGCCAAAAGTGGCGTTTAGGGCACAAGCGAGAAGAACTCTGTCACGGTGCGATGCCCCAGTCCAATTCCCTTGCAGTGCGATTTCAGTCCCGCGCTCGGCCCGAAATTCTGGGTTCGCCTGCCAGGCGACATCCCCCAAAAGGCACGCGGCATGGCGTATCCGCGCATCGGCCCTTGCTTCCCCTTCAAACAAGGGAGCAATCCAACTGTAAATCTGATGACCATGTTCATCAAAGCGCCCCTGACGCAGCCCCTCGGCCCGCGCATCTTCCAGCAAAGGATCGCGTTGGCGCACATCTGGCGCCAATCGACGGAACAACAGGCCTTCTCGCAGGCCGCTTGCGCACGTTACGATCGCTGACGAGTCCAAATCCCGCGTGACCGCGAGTAACAGGCTGGCTGCATCATTAAGGCCTGCTATTCTGGATGCCGACAAAGTGGGAATTTTCTTCGCGACGGACTTATCTATCTGCGCCGTCATCCTAACCAGCCGCGCGGCCGCCGCCTGAGGCATTTCGTACCCAGCCAGAATGGGAAGTGGATAGGCCATACGATGCATATGGAGCCGCGCCAAAGCCCGCCAACTGCCGCCAACCATATAAAAAGGAAGGTTTTTTGCGTCCTGCACCCAATCCAAATGCCGAAGATGCCGACCCAATTCCCGACTTAAGGCGCCCGGACCCTTTGCGCGTAATGCTGGTATTCGCAGTGATCCAAAAGGAAGAGAGATGCGATCCTGTACATCCCCATTGGAAATGCGGATCAGTTCAAGGCTGCCGCCACCCAAATCGCCGGCAATGCCATTGGCATCTGGAATTGTTGACAAGACCCCAAAGCCCGAGACTTCAGCCTCTTCCTCTCCGCTCAAAACAATTGGAGAAAAACCAAGCCCGGCTATCACTTTCAGAAAATCAGCGCCGTTGGCAGCCTCTCGAACGGCCGCTGTCGCAACCACCTGCACATCTTGAACATCCATCATATTCAGCAAATGACGAAAGCGCGCCAAGGCGCGCAACGCCAACTCCGTCGAAGCCGCACTTAGCAGACCACCCGGCTTCAAATCACGGCCCAGCCCCGCCAGCACTTTCTCATTAAACATGGCAAAGGGTGCGCGCGGTGGGCCGCCATAAACAACGAGACGCACCGAATTCGACCCAATGTCGATAATTGCTGACTTTTGTTCGATGCTCATGCCGATGGCGTCAGACGAAGTTTGGGCACCGCCTCGCTGGAAGCCAATGCAGCACCACGGCCAGACAGGGATGGATTGGTCATAAAGTAACGATGCAAGTTAAAGGGCTTATCACCCGGAGAGACGCGCACATAACTGCCATCTGGCTGCAAGGTCCAGCTTTGTTCATTGTCCAAAAGATTGGCGACCATCACCTGATCCAGCACCTGATCATGCACGGTGGGATTTAATATCGGCAGTGCGTATTCAACGCGCCGATCAAAGTTGCGCTGCATCCAATCCGCCGAAGAGATAAACAGCTTCGCATTGGGGTTGGGCAATGCATCGCCATTGCCAAAAGCCCAAATTCGGCTGTGTTCCAAAAACCGGCCTAAGATAGATTTTACGCGAATATTCTCAGACATGCCGGGCACACCGGGCCGCAAGCAGCAAATGCCACGAATGATAAGATCAATCTGCACCCCTGCACAGCTGGCCTCATAGAGTTTTTCAATAATCGCCGGATCAACCAGACTGTTCATCTTTGCCCAAAGAACGGCAGGCCGCCCCGCATTTGCATGACCAATCTCACTATCGATGAGGCCCATCAGGTCCTGACGCAGATCGCGCGGACTCATACTCAACATTTCCAACTGCGCTGGTTCGACATAGCCGGTGATGTAATTGAACAACTGCGCTGCATCGCGGCCAATGCGTGGATCTGCCGTGAAAAAGCTCAAATCCGTATAAATACGGGCAGTGACCGGGTGATAATTTCCAGTCCCAAAATGGCAATAGGTTCGAACGGTTTTTGCTTCGCGACGCACAACCATTGAGATTTTGGCGTGCGTTTTCCAGTCTATAAACCCATAGACTACCTGAACTCCAGAGCGTTCAAGCTGAGACGCCCAATGGAGGTTCTGCTCCTCATCAAACCGCGCCTTAAGTTCCACCACTGCCGTTACTGACTTGCCGGCTTCTGCCGCGTCGCACAAAGCGCGAATAACCGCGGATTGCTTCCCAGCGCGATACAGCGTCTGCTTAATCGCCAAAACATCTGGGTCAGCGGCTGCTTGGTTCAAAAAGGCAAGCACCACATCAAAGGTTTCATAAGGGTGGTGCACGATGATATCTTTTTGCCGAATAGCGGCAAAGCAATCGCCGTCATGCTCCCGGATACGCTCTGGAAAGCGCGGAGAGTAATGTGGAAATTTTAAATCTGGTCGATCTTCCTCCACCAAAATCTGCAAATCCGTAATGCCCAGAAATCCATCTGTTTCTGAAATAACGGTTTCACTGCCGCCCAATTCCCGACGAATAAGTTTGGCCAACAAATCGGGCATCGCCGCTTCCACCTTCAGGCGGATAACCCGTCCGCGCCTCCGCCGCTTAATGGCGCTTCGGAAATAGCGGACAAGGTCCTCGGCTTCTTCTTCAATTTCAATGTCGCTATCCCGAATGATCCGAAAAGCGCCCGATCCTTGAACGGCAAAACCGGGAAACAACTTATCGGAAAAATGTCGGATAAGCGTTTCAATCGCAATATATCGGGCCGAAGCTCCCGGTAATCGCATCAGTCGCGGAACGGTGGGAGGGATCATCACCAACTCTCGCACCTGTTCCCCGTCCGACACCCTGATCAGATCAAAAATCAGGCTCAATCCCTGATTGGGAATGAACGGGAAAGGATGAGACGGATCCAGCGCTTGCGGCGTGAGAACAGGAAAAACATGATCCATAAAATGTTGAAGCAAGATGGTAGAGGTTTTGAGGTCAATATCATCCTCGCCCAACACATGAATGTTCGTCTGGGCCAATAGTCCGCGCAACAGCCGCCATTGAGCCTGCTGCTCTCGCATCAAGGCAGCTGTTTCTGCCTCAATAGCCTCAAGCTGTTGAGCGGGTGTTAGACCGTCAATTGATTGCTCCTCAATGCCCTGCAACTGTTGGCCGCGCAGTCCGGCCACGCGTACCATGAAAAATTCATCAAGATTGCTGCCCGAAATGGATAGAAAGCGCAGCCGCTCCAACAGAGGGTGGGAAGCATTCTGAGCTTCTTCCAGCACCCGCCAATTAAACCTCAGCCAACTCAACTCACGATTGAAATATCGTGATGGATCATTGCCGGAAGCCGAGCGGTTATCGGCCTGAATCGCCATGGCTTGTTTCGGGCGTGTGGGCATCCTCACTACTATTTTTCCTGTCCATCAAGCCTGCCTGAGCAAGCGCGTTTTTAACCAATTTATGGGTGATGGCGCGTTTTTGTGACAATGATGCTTCATCCAAGGCATCGGCAACTCGCAACACGGCAATGTAGCTCCGTTCAATGTGTGATGCGGCAAAGTTCGCAATATCGGGCATCAGGACAAGCCCCCTTTTGGCCAGCGCCTTGATCAGCAATGCAGACATAAGATCGATGTCGGGCATTTGGATCTCGACTGTTGGCGTTGCGTGAAGTCGGGATCGCAAATCGGGCAGCTTTATCGACCATTGGGGAGGCGCATAGGTGCTGATGAGCAATAGGGGTAACCCACTTTCCTGCGCCGCGTTCCAAGCGTGAAAAAGATCCTGTTCAGGCCGGGTTTCCGCATCATCGATCAGCCGTCCTCCGGACCGCGCCGCAAAAATGCGCCCCAAAAGCGTTTTTCCCGACTTTCTTGGGCCGATGAGCAAGCTGGATCTCACGGGCCAATTCCCCCAAGACTCCAAATGCCGCACGGCGGCGTCATTGGCACTTGTGACGATAAAGTCTGATTTATCGTCTTCAGCTGGCCAATCAAAGGGCAAACCAAATTGCGCCATCGCAGCCATTACCGCCTGATCCGCAAATTTTCACCCGAGCCCGCAACACGGAATCCCCGCGAGATCAAGGCCAGTCTTAGCGTGTCTGCTGTGCCTTCATAGCCAATGCGAAGCACGGAGACACCGCCCAAAGCAAGGCTGGTCGTCGCCGCTGACTTGACACCCGGAATAGTGCGAAGCGCTGCCTCTAGACCAGGCACACTGGCACCATCTGGCGTGTCAACTTGCACCATAAATGTCCGAAGACCAGTTGATGCCGGATTATCACGTCCTGACATGTCTGAAACAGCCTCAGCCCCTTCGGTCGTGGCTTCGGCAGCCGCTTCAATATCTTCGCTGGACACTGGCTCTTCAATCACGAGGGACGTATCTGGCCTCAAACGCCCATCTGCCAATGCCGCGGCATAGAGACCATCCAGCCGCCGAACGCCAGCATCCATCAGGCTCGAAAGGGCTGCTGATGACGCCACCCGAAGGGAAAAATGACCAAGCGGGCGTGCATCTGGTCCCGCAAATGCTGAAAAATGTCCGATAATCGGGCCGCCCGGATAAATGCGTTCCAACCGAACTTGCGGAAGGATCACATCCGCTGCGCCATATTGGTCAAGAAGCATCCGCCACCACCGCCGCCCCGGACGACCAACTTGCGCGGGCGTCAACAGCAACGGGTCAGCCCCATTGCCAGTAGGACGAACATAATCAATCACGCTGTCGCCAGTCCGAAATCGCGCCCAAGCTTTCTGCCATTGCGTGCGCGTTTCAAAACTTTGCGCAACACCCCCGCTGATTTGAATAGGAATAATCAACAGGGGCGCCGACCGTCGAACATTTCCCGCAACGCCCAAAACTTCGCCAGTCCGCACGCGATCGAACAAAACGCCAAGGCGCGCGATATAGCGCTGTGGTCCAATCTGTTCATCCTCAACGACAATTCCAGACACCAAACCGTCTAGCGCTGCATCGCCGAGTTGGGGCGCCACACCTCCATGAGTCTGTTTCCAAAGCTGCCCCCATGCCATGCGCTGCGCTTCGCGCCAGCCACGCATTCGGGCTGTTTCCGCATCCCGCGCGGCAACATCGACAGCAATGCCGGACACCTCAAAATTGCTGGAGCTATCAATGGGCGCAACGCCGCGATCCCCACCTTCTAGCTGGGCATAAACAGCCACACCCACCACACTGATCAAAAGCGTGAGCACCGCCCCTAAGGCGCGAATATAACGAGCAGATAAGATCACTTGCGCCTTTTGACGAGTTGGGCGTGGAATTCCAAGAGCGATAACGCTAGCAGCCGTTATATGAGCAAAGAAACTCCCTCCTCCACATCCTACACTTATGAACAGGCCGGCGTCTCAATTGCCGCGGGCAATGCGCTTGTCAGGGCCATTGCACCTCTGGCCAAATCCACGCGCAGAGCGGGCGCAAACGCGGATCTTGGCGGCTTTGGTGGCTTTTTTGATCTAAAAGCAGCTGGCTTTGAAGACCCGTTATTGGTCGCGGCCAATGACGGCGTTGGCACCAAATTGAAACTTGCTATTGATTCGGGCCGTCATGATGGGGTTGGCATCGATCTGGTCGCCATGTGTGCGAATGATCTGATCGTCCAAGGGGCGGAACCTCTCTTCTTTCTCGATTACTACGCGACCGGAAAACTTGATACGGCGGTCGCAGAACGTGTCATTGCCGGTATCGCTGAAGGCTGTCGCCAAGCAGGCTGCGCCCTTATCGGTGGGGAAACTGCCGAAATGCCGGGTATGTATGCCCATGACGATTATGATCTCGCTGGATTTTGCGTCGGTGCCGTTGAACGGTCTCAGGTGCTTACGGCGGATCGCATTGCCGATGGCGATGTCATCTTGGGGCTGGCCTCATCGGGCATTCATTCCAACGGATTTTCGCTCGTGCGGCGACTTGCGGCAGACAAAGGGTGGAAGCTGGATCGCCCTGCCCTGTTTGATCAAGAGGTTATCCTGATTGATGCCCTGATGGCACCGACCCGCATTTATGTTCAATCTCTGTTGCCGCTGGTGCGGGCCGGTCAGATACACGGCATGGCGCACATTACCGGCGGCGGATTGCTGGAAAATATTCCAAGAATTCTGCCCGTTGGCCTGCACGCGCACGTCAATGCAGATTTATGGGACCAACCGCGCCTCATGGCTTTCCTGCAGGCCCAAGGCCATATTGAACCAGAGGAAATGGCCCGCACGTTCAACTGTGGCGTTGGCATGGCGATTGTCGTTGCCGCAGATACGGTCGATCACGTCACGGCGTCCTTAGAAAAAGCTGGCGAAACAGTGGTTAGAATGGGCCATATCGCGTCAGGTCAAAGTGGATGCACCGTCACCGGCAGCGCAGGCATCTGGAGCGCCCGGTCAGATTGGCGTGCAACCCATTATGGCTAAGGCACGCATCGCAATCCTTATATCGGGCCGGGGCTCAAATATGGCCGCCCTCATCTATGCGGCCAAGCAACCCAATTGCCCGTTTGAGATCGTACTGGTGGCTGCAAATGATCCAGAGGCGGCCGGCCTTCGCCTTGCTCAGGCGGAAAATCTACCCATTTTTGCGCAAAGCCATAAAGGCATGGCCAGAGCGGAGTTTGACAAGATATTGGACACCCAAATACGGGCGGCACAAGCAGATATGATTATCCTGGCTGGATATATGCGCTTGCTCTCCCATGAATTTGTGGCCCTTTGGTCTGAGCGTATCCTCAACATCCATCCCTCATTGCTGCCCAAGTATAAGGGGCTGGATACGCATGAGCGTGCTCTTGCCGCGGGCGATCAGGTTGCAGGATGTAGCGTTCATATTGTGACGGCCGATCTAGATGATGGCCCAGTACTGGCGCAAACGGAGGTTCCCGTTTTCGAAGATGACACGCCCAACACGCTCGCTGATCGGGTTTTGATTGCGGAACACCAAACCTATGCCCCCGCCATCGCGGCCTATGTGCGCCAGTATAAAGGCTAAAAACAGGCTGCCAGCCTAATCACACAAAGCCTGCACCAGACAGCGCATCCACAAGAGCCTGCACCTTTTTCTGCCGCCATTGCGGGCGCGGCGCGATCAGCCAATAGGTCCTGTCACAAGGTTGAGAATTATCCATCGCACGAACGCGACCCGACTGAATGTCGGATTCTGCAAGCAAAAGCGGGACTTTAGCTCGCCCAAATCCATTTGCAGCCGCATCAATGGCCAGACCAGCATCCGCCACTCTGAGGCTGGCTGACTCTTCGACATCGCTCCCCGGCCAGATGATTAGCGTATCCCCCGACCCTTCTGGTGCCGCGACCGTCACCATTGCGCCATCCGCTAGCTTCAAACCTTCATGCTCGCCGGGGCCGTCCGCAAAAATGATCGCGATATCCAGATTAGCTTCGGTGAATTCCGGCGGGGCGTCTGCCGCAACAATGGTAAACCGTATTTCAGGGTCGGTGCGGCCAAATTCCGCAAGTCTTGGGGCCAGCCATTTGGCCGTCATATCCCTTGGTGCCGCAATGGTGAGGGACTTGGATGATTGCCCGATTTGCATCGCGCGCACGGCCTCTTCAAACTGAAGAAAACCCGCGCGCAGGGCATCAAGGCCATTTTGGGCCTCTGGCGTTAACTCCAAGCCCTTTGGTGTGCGTCGAAACAGCACAACACCCAAAACATCCTCCAAAGCCCTAATCTGCTGCCCAACCGCAGCAGGCGTCACAGCCAGTTCATCGGCCGCACGCGTAAAGCTGAGATGCCGAGCTGCCGCGTCGAAGACGCGCAAGCCATTGAGAGGCAGCAGAGTGCGCTTCATCTGGAAACCACTGGTGTACGCAGATCAAAAGCGGGAATAGCTATATCCAGCAACGTCCCCGCTTCATCCATCATCCGATAGCGCCCAACCATTGAGCCGCTGGACGTTGATAGAGGACATCCCGAAACATAGTCATAGGATGCACCTGGACGGATGACGGGTTGCTCCCCAATCACACCATCCCCCTCTACGACATGAAGCTCCCCATGCGCGTCGCGGATTTCCCAATGGCGGGTCAGTAACTGAACGGGAAGCGGACCTTCATTTTCAATCCGAATATGATAGGCCCAAAACCAACGTTCTTGAGCGGGTCGAGATTGTTCCGGCAAAAAATTGGCACTGACCCGCACGATGACGCCATGGGTCTGCGCCACATAAGGGAAGAGCGATAAAATCACAGCCCGACAGCTTGCAGCGCCTGATCAATGTCCTCGATCAAGTCCTGCGGGTCCTCAAGCCCAATATTGATCCGCAACATCCCCTCACCCACGCCCATCGCCGCGCGCGCCTCTGGGCCAACGCTGTGGTGGGTTGTGGATGCCGGGTGGGTCAATAAGGAGCGAGAGTCGCCGATATTGTTCGAAATATCGATCAATTTCAACGCGTTGAGCAACGCCATCGCCTGACTGCGGCCGCCATCCAAAACAAAGGAGAAAATTGGCCCGCATGCCGCCATTTGACGCATTGCCAAATCATGCTGGGGGTGGCTGGCCAAACCCGGATGCAACATGATGGGAACCCGCTTTTCGATAAACTTCCCAACAGCCAGCGCATTTTCAGACTGGCGCCGAATCCTAAGGTCCAGCGTTTCGAGGCCCTTGAGCACAACCCAGGCGTTAAAGGGCGACAAATTTGGCCCCGTATTGCGCTGAAACGGCAGCAACTTTTCTTCCATAAAGGCATTGGAAGCTGCAACGGCACCCGCCAAAACGCGGCCCTGCCCGTCCATCATTTTGGTCGCAGAATAGGCAACAACGTCCGCGCCAAAGTCCATCGGACGCTGCAAGACCGAGGTGGAAAAAGCATTATCGACAACCGTCGTAATGCCATGCGCCTTGGCCAGACCGCAAACAAAGGCCATGTCCACAATATCCATTGTTGGATTGGCGGGCGTTTCGAAAAAGAAGACCTTGGTGTTGGGGCGAATGGCCGCTTCCCATTGCGCATTGTCGCGACTGTCGATCGTCGTTGTTTCAATGCCAAATTTTGGCAGCAAAGTATCTGTGAGCCAACGACACGATCCAAAGGCCGCCCGCGCAGCAACTACATGATCACCCTGCTCTAACTGGCATAGCAGAGCAGTCGTCATCGCCGCCATACCAGTCGTCTGACAACGAGCAGCTTCTGCGCCTTCAAGAAGGGCAATACGCTCCTCCAACATCGCAACGGTCGGGTTTTGAAGGCGAGAATAGGTCATCCCCGGCTCATCGCCGGCAAAGCGCGCCGCCACGGTTTCGGCCGTGTCATAGGTATAGCCAGAGGTCAGGAACAACGCCTCAGACGTTTCTCCATGCTCTGACCGCCAAGTCCCGCCCCGAACAGCCTGTGTTGCAGGCCGCCAGTGAGAGGTGATGTCACGGTTCTGGCCCGTTGTGCGTTTCATGAGGATGCTTTGCCGCTTTCTGAGAGGTGTTTCAAGGGATCAGCCGACTGACTTAGAGCGTGGCGAGGACAGCATCCCCCATTTCTTGCGTGCTCAAAGCCCCGCCAAGATCAGCCGTGCGCGCACCTTTGGACAAAGCCTTTGCCACGGCCTGCTCAATCCGGTCCGCCTGTTCGCCCAGACCAAAGCTATAACGCAACATCATCGCGGCAGACAGAATCGTTGCCAACGGATTGGCCTTGCCCTGCCCGGCAATGTCGGGGGCAGAGCCGTGAATAGGCTCATAGAGGCCCTTTTTCGCGGCATCGAGCGATGCAGAGGGAAGCATCCCAATTGAGCCGGCGCACATGCTCGCCTGATCCGAAAGAATGTCGCCAAACAAATTGCCCGTCACAATCACGTCAAACTGGCCGGGGTTCCGCACCAGCTGCATCGCCGCATTATCGACATACATGTGGCTGAGGGTGATATCCGGATAGTCTTTCGCAGTTTCAATGACGACATCGCGCCACAATTGCGACGTTTCGAGAACATTTGCCTTATCGACAGAACAAAGCCGCCCGTCGCGCGCACGCGCCGTTTCAAACCCAACACGAGCGATGCGGCGCACCTCCTCCTCATCATAGGCCATAACATCATAGCCCTGGCGATAGCCTTCGGCGGTTGTCCGAAATCCTTTTTCGCCGAAATAGACGTCGCCATTGAGTTCCCGAACAATGACAAGGTCAATTTCCTTGGCAATTTCGGGCCGCAGCGCAGAGGCGTCCGCCAATTCAGGAAACAGCTTTGCCGGCCTTAGATTTGCAAAAAGCTTCAGCTCACGGCGCAACCCAAGAATGGCTTGTTCTGGGCGCAGGTGACGCTCCAAATTGTCGCAATCTGGATCGCCAACGGCGCCAAACAGAATGGCATCGGCGCGTCTGGCAAGTTGGATCGTCTCGTCTGGCAGGGGATGACCGGATGCCTTGTACGCCGCACCGCCGACAAGTCCGTCCTCAAAGCGGATTTCCGGAAGCTGAAGCGCCTCCAAAACGCGCCGAGCTTCGGCAACAACTTCGGGTCCAACCCCATCCCCGGCTAAAACAGCAACATACATCATTTCTTCTCCAATGGCAGCGCGCAATGGCTTGAACGCGCCGATTAGGCAACCGCCCTTTTCAGTCGCTCCACCATCCGCTCCCGCGCCGGCAGAAGCGCGGCCCGCCGATCAGACAGCAGATGGCGGCCCAACCGTGTTTCATTTTCATTCAGGCCAGCCAAGACCGTCGGCCAATCCTCTGCATGCAATACGCTCACGCCGCCATAGCCAAGCGCGAACAGCATCAAGCGTTCAAAACCGATGACAGCGCCCGCCCATCGCCGCGCGCTGGGTGCGGCATCAACGGCCATCAACAACCCACTCAGGGCGTCATAGACATCTGCATGAGGTTGGTCTTCGGGCAAGGTTGCCGCGACCAGCGCCGTCGACCATTCAATCGCAGCGGAGGCCAAAGGCTCCCCTAGTAAAGGGGCTCGCGATGTCACCAATTCAATCGTCATCCCGGCCAGCTGGTTCGGCGCTTTCTGGCGCATCTCAGCGGCGACGTTGTTTCCACACATAAGGATCGGCCGATTCATGCGGGATCGCGCGCCGCGCACATAACCTGAAACCAGGCCGTGGTTCGGCGTCAATAGGCGGACAATGGCCCCATTTTCACCATGGTGCCGCACCGCACAGATAATGCCCTCAACCTGTCGAACCATGCGCCAGCTTTGCGCAGAGTTTCGCAAGAGTGCAACAGCCCGGAACCGCCCACCACGGCCTTTAAGCGATAATGTCTGGGATGAGGTCCGACTCCAGCATCGCAATTTCGTCCTTCAGGGCGAGTTTACGTTTCTTCATCCGCGCTAGGCGCAACTGGTCTGACGCACCACTCTTTGCGAGCATTTCAATGGCGGCGTCCAAATCCCGATGTTCGGTACGCAACATTTCTAATCGTGCCTGCAAAAGCTGTAGATCCATAATGCCCCCTTGGCGAGGCTAGCTGGGACCCGGGCGTTTCACAAGCTGCTCAGAAACAGCCATTTTAGATGAAGTTTAGACAAGACAATTTCAATCATTGCTGCTCTATTTGACATGCGAATGACATAAGGAGAGTCGCACATGGACGTAAACCATATGGCCTCACTTGAAACCAAGCACGCAAAGCTTGATCAGAAGATTAGGCAAGAAGGGCTGCGACCCATGCCAGATCAGTCGCTTATCAACCAACTCAAGAAGCAAAAATTGCGGATCAAAGAAGAACTCCGCCTCGGCTGAGGTCTAAGCCTAGACTATAAAGGAGGATCAATCGTCGCGAGAGATCTTCTCGTTGCGTTCATGCGCGGCCTGCGCCTCGACGGTCATGGTCGCGATTGGGCGCGCTTCCAATCGGCCGAGCGAAATTGGCTCTCCCGTCACTTCGCAATAGCCATATTCGCCTTCTTCAATACGACGAAGGGCGGCATCAATCTTGGAAATCAATTTGCGTTGTCGATCGCGCGTACGCAGCTCAATTGACCAATCCGTCTCGCTAGAGGCCCGATCCGTCAAATCGGGTTCCCGCAACGGTTCATTTTGAAGCGTCGTCAGCGTATCCTGCGCTTCCCGGTGAATGGAGTCTTTCCAGCCAATCAACTTGCGCTTGAAATAGGCAAGCTGACGTGGGTTCATAAAAGGTTCGTCGTCACTGGGGCGATAGTCAAGGTCTTCCGCGTCTGTCGCGCCTTTTGTTCCCCTATCACCAGTCTGCGCAATCGACATGAAGGTCTCTCCATTTTCGCCGTAAGCGAACGGCGATGTTGTCACCGATGGCTGGGCCTATAGTCATGCCGTTTCGGAGGCACAAGCGCCCAATTTGATGGAAAATCAGTAAAGGGATTATATGGATAAGGCCGTTGATTGGGGTCACGAGGCGAATAGCTGTTGCCTTATCAACGCTTGGCAAGCTCGCTTCAGCGAGGCATAGGCCGCTCATGCACGATATTCGACTGATCCGAGAAAATCCGCAAAGTTTTGATGCAGGGTTGGCGCGGCGCGGCCTTGGGCCTCAAGCTGAAGCGCTCCTCTCCGTCGATGAGCAGGTCCGGGCCGCAATCAAAATTGCCGAAGACCTGCAAGCGAAGTCAAATGCGGCGGCCAAAGCCATTGGTGCGGCGATGGGCCGTGGAGATCGAGACGAAGCAGAGCGCTTGAAAGCCGAAGTTGCCGGACTGAAAACGGAACTGCCGCAACGCGATGCCGAGGTGCGCGATCTCTCCGCGGCTCTGCGTGCCTCGCTCTCTGCTCTGCCCAATCTTCCTGCTTCAGAGGTCCCGGAAGGTCTGGATGAGCAGGGCAATATGTTTGTTTCAGACTTTGGCAACAAGCCCGACCTCTCCTTTGAAGCGAAGGAGCATGACCGGCTAGACGCGGGGCTTGGTCTAGATTTTGAAACGGCGGCCGCTGTTTCGGGTGCGCGCTTTGCCTATCTGCGCGGCGGTGTCGCCCGGCTCAACCGCGCGCTTGGTCAGTTCATGCTCGATCTGCACACGCAAGATTTTGGCTATGAGGAAGTGGCCCCACCCCTCATGGTGCGCGATGAGGCTGTTTTTGGAACCGGCCAATTGCCCAAATTTGCAGATGATCTGTTCAAGACAAGCGATGGCCGCTGGCTAATCCCAACGGCCGAAGTGTCGCTGACCAATATGGTTCGCGAAAAAATCCTGACCGAGGGCGAACTGCCCTTGCGCTTGACCGCACTCACCCAATGTTTTCGATCAGAGGCTGGCTCAGCGGGCCGCGATACGCGCGGATTTATTCGCCAGCATCAGTTTGAGAAAGTGGAATTGGTCTCCATTACCACGCCAGACATGTCCGATGCTGAGCATGAGCGCATGACAGACGCCGCAGAGACAGTCCTCAAGAAACTCGGCCTGCATTTCCGCCGCATGTTGTTGTGCGCAGGCGATATGGGCTTCACCGCGCGTAAGACCTATGATCTTGAGGTCTGGCTGCCGGGGCAGAAGGCCTATCGGGAAATTTCCAGCTGCTCCAATTGCGGCGATTTTCAAGCTCGTCGAATGAATGCGCGCTATCGCCCCGAAGGTGAAAAGGGCACGCGCTTTGTCCATACGCTCAACGGGTCTGGGCTGGCGGTGGGGCGCACGCTTGTCGCCATCTTGGAAAATTATCAGCAGGAAGATGGCAGCATTGCCGTGCCCGACGTGCTGCGCCCCTATCTGGGCGGCACAGAGGTGCTGCGTCCCTGATCTTGGCCTATATGGCTAAACCCGCTTTTGCGTGACTTTATGCGCCTTATCCCCTAACGCGCCTGTCCATAATGACACGCACATCTCTTCCCACTCCGCCGAAGGTCGGCATGGTCTCACTCGGCTGCCCAAAGGCTTTGGTCGATAGTGAGCGGATCCTCACGAAATTGCGCGCCGACGGCTATGGCCTGTCGGCAGATTATGCCGGCGCGGATGTGGTTCTGGTCAATACCTGCGGCTTTCTGGACAGTGCCAAGGAAGAGAGCCTTGAAGCCATTGGCGAAGCCATCGCCGAAAATGGCCGCGTCATTGTGACGGGCTGCATGGGAAATGAAGCCGATGTCATCCGAGCGCGCTTTCCCGAAGTTCTCGCCATATCCGGCCCGCATCAATATGAGGCGGTCGTAGAGGCGGTGCATGAAGCGGCCCCGCCCGTCCCCCATGCCTTTGTCGATCTGGTGCCAGAGGCGGGCCTAAAGCTTACGCCGCGTCATTACAGCTATCTTAAGATCTCGGAGGGTTGCAATCATCGCTGCAGCTTTTGCATAATCCCATCAATCCGCGGGGATCTGGCGTCCCGCAGACCCGATGCCATTTTGCGCGAGGCTGAAAAGCTGATTGCCGCTGGCACCAAGGAATTGCTGGTCATCAGCCAAGATACGTCGGCTTATGGGGTCGACATTCGGCACGAAGCAAAACCTTGGAAGGGCGGCGAGGTTCGGGCCCATATGACCGATTTGGCGCGTGAATTGGGGAAGCTTGGGGCGTGGGTGCGCCTCCATTACGTCTACCCCTATCCGCATGTGGATCAGGTTATTCCGCTGATGGCCGATGGCCTGGTGCTCCCCTATCTCGACATTCCCTTTCAGCACGCAGCGCCTGCGGTTCTCAAATCGATGCGTCGCCCGGCCAATGAAGCAAAAGTGCTGGAGCGTATCCGCTCTTGGCGCAGCATCGTGCCGGATATTGCGATCCGCTCGAGCTTTGTCGTCGGTTTTCCGGGTGAGACCGAGGCGGATTTCCAATATCTTCTCGATTGGCTTGAGGAAGCGCAGCTAGATCGCGTCGGTGCCTTCCGTTTTGAACCCGTTGAAGGGGCCGCAGCCAATGATCTTCCGGGCGCAGTTCCTGAAGAGGTGAAGGAAGAACGTTACGCCCGCATCATGGAAAAGACGGCGGCCATCTCTGCCGCAAAGCTCGACGCCAAAATTGGCCGAACGCTCGATGTCATCATTGACGATGTTGATGAAGATGGTGGTGCCAATGCGCGTTCGAAAGCGGACGCGCCGGAAATTGATGGCCATGTCTTCCTGCGCGATGCGGGCCAATTAACGCCCGGCGACATTGTGCCCGTCTTGATTGAAGACGCCGATGAGCATGACCTCTATGGCGTGCCTTTAGGACTGAGCGCGCCCCAAGCACGTTGACAAGATCGTGCCCCCATCGGGAGCCGCAGGAGAATGAAGATGAACCGTTTCAGCCATCTTATCCAGCCAGATCAAGGACAAGACGCGCGCGACATTCATCTCATCCCAAAAGAGGAGCTCTCTGCCTGGGTAGGCACATTGCCCGAACGGGCGCGTGTGGCCTTGCAGGCGTCCAGATTCACGGCCAGCCCGGGCGAGATCGCCATAGTTCCGGGCGATAAGCCTGACGACTGGACAGTGGCATTCGGCATTGGCAAGCGCAGAACCGCTTGGGATTTGGCATCAGCCGTCCAAAAACTGCCGGAAGGCACCTATCGCCTCAGCAACGCAACACCGGGGATCGGCGGACTTGGCTGGATGCTGGCCCATTATCGTTTTGATCGCTTTTTGTCGTCGGCCGACGTCCTGGGAGATCGGATCCTGCTAACAACCGAACCGGCCCTCATCTCGGAGCAAGCACGACTGGCCGAGGCGACAGCACTCGTCAGAGATATGGTGAATATGCCCGCCGCTGACTTTGGCCCGGCAGAATTGCAGGGCCATGTCGAAGCTCTTGGCAAAGAATTTGATGCCGCCGTCACCATTACCCGCGGAGATGATCTGGCAACAGGCTATCCCATGATCCAAGCCGTTGGTCAGGCGGCTGACAAAAGCCGCGCGCCCCGCCTGATTGAGTTGGAATGGGGAAACCCTGCGCACCCACGTCTTGCGATTATCGGCAAGGGAGTCGTTTTTGATACGGGTGGCCTCAATATCAAGACAGGCTCTTTCATGCGCCTCATGAAAAAGGACATGGGCGGTGCCGCCCACGCCATTGCGCTGGCGCGACTGGTGATGGAAGCTCGCCTTCCCGTTCGGCTTCATATGCTTGTCCCGGCAGTTGAAAATGCGATTTCCGCCAATGCCCTGCGCCCCGGAGACATTTTGCGCAGCCGCAAGGGAATCAGTGTTGAAATTGACAATACCGATGCCGAAGGCCGTCTGATCCTCGGCGATGCCCTCACCAAGGCCGCAGAATCCAATCCTTACCTCATGATCGATTTTGCGACATTGACCGGGGCCGCCCGCGTTGCCCTTGGGCCAGATTTGCCGGCCCTTTTTGTCAATGACGATGCCCTTGCCGCCGAGATTTCAGACGCCGCTTCTCAGGTCGAAGACCCAATTTGGCGCATGCCCCTGTGGGATGGCTATGACGACATGCTGAAGTCCGACATAGCAGATATGGTCAACTCGGCAGAGGGCGGCATGGCGGGGTGTGTGACAGCTGCTCTCTTTCTGAGGCGCTTCATCCCGGAAGGGACGCCCTGGATTCATTTTGATACTTTTGCTTGGCGTCCAAGTGCCAGCGCAGGTCGCCCAAAAGGCGGAGAAGCCCTCGGCCTTCGCGCCAGTTTTGAACTTCTCAAACGGCGCTATGCGCGGGCCTAATGCGGCAACGGTCCTTCCCGCCATTGCCTAGCAGGCCGTTCGTCGTCTATGGCGCGGCCCCATGACTGATAGCCCACGTCCGAACTTTGCTTTGAATGGCCCGTCGATCGCGCTCGACGCAACGACCCATGCTGCGCGTGGTGATCTTGCTGATCTCGCTTTGGCGGGGAAGCTTTTTGTGCCGCATTATGCGCGCCCGATGGAATTTCATGCGACAGCAGATGCCACCAATGTTCACAGTGCAGCCGATGATCAGAGCGACGTCGTCGCCACTTTGGCGCAGGGCGACGCCTTCATGGTCGTGGACTTGTCCGGCGGCTGGGCATGGGGTTTTGTCAAAGACAGCCATCTTGTCGGCTATGTTCCGGCAAGCACGCTGACCCCGGCCCAGTGACCAGCGTCTTTATTGACGGCGGGCACGGCACAACCGGCCTCGAAATTGCGGAACGGCTTTCTGGGCGCACTGAGCTCTCCCTCATCACGCTGGATCAGAGCGCGCGGCGCGATGTCGCTGCGCGGCGAGAGGCGCTAAACGATGCCGATATTGTCATCCTGTGCCTCCCCGATGATGCCGCGCGCGAGTCTGTATCGCTGATCACCAATGATAGAACACGCGTGATTGATGCCTCAACCGCCCACCGCACCGACCCCAATTGGCTCTTTGGATTTCCAGAACTTGTCGGGCGGGATCAAATTGCCGGCGCGCGCAGAGTATCTAACCCCGGTTGCTATTCAACAGGCTTCATCGCGCTCGTCGCACCGCTTGTGAAGGCTGGCCTTCTTCCGGCGGATTGGCCGTATGTCTGCAATGCCGTGTCTGGCTATTCCGGCGGTGGCAAGGACATGATCGCAGAGTTTGAAAATGGCCCCGCCCCAACGGCTTGGCGCACCTATGCACTGGGCCTGGCGCACAAGCATGTGCCCGAAATGCAGGCGCATTGCGGCCTTACCCACGCACCTTTGTTCGCGCCGTCCGTGGCCGCAACGCATCGCGGCATGATTGTCGATGTTCCGCTGATCACGGGCGCAATGGCATCGCCCCCCTCACCCGCCGCACTTCTGGATTGCCTTGCTGCAACCTATGACGGCTCCCCGGTTGTGCGCGTCATGACTAGCATTGAAGATGCCAATCTGCCGATTGAGCGCTGCGCCAACACCGATAGGCTTGATCTGCTCGTCTTTGCCCGCGCCGATGGCAGCCAGATCCGCCTCGTCGCTGCTCTTGATAATCTCGGCAAAGGCGCTGGGGGTGCGGCCGTTCAGTCGCTGAATTTGATGGCGGGTTTGCCGGAAGACGCGGGTCTGCGCCTCTAACAAAAATGGTGCACCCGACTGGATTCGAACCAGTGGCCCCCAGATTAGGAATCTGATGCTCTATCCTGCTGAGCTACGGGTGCATCCGGACGCTGACTAGGCGTGCCCGGTCGTGGGGTCAATTCTGCTTGTCTGGCGGGATGACGGGCAATGGCAATGGCAACACAGCAATGCCATCTTCTATCAGCGATTGAGCTTCATCGGGCGTTGTCTGACCATGAATGAGTGTCTGATCAATCTCTCCCGCATCCATCGCACGGGCCTTGGTCGCAAAATCAGTGCCGACCCATTCGGATTTCGCCAAGAGGGCGGCCTGGGCCTTTGCCAGTTGCTCTATAAAGGCTTTTACCTCCTGCGGGGCTGGCTCTGCCTTGCCAACGGCGAGAGCGGGCGCGTCCTGCCGCTGATTGCCTTTGGCGGGAATATTTGGCGCCATAACCGCCTTGTCCACCTCAGCAGAGCCGCAGATTGGACAGGCAAGCAACCCCGCCGCTTTCTGCTCAGAAAAGGCAGCAGAACTGCCAAACCACGCTTCAAACACATGTCCCATTGAACATTTGAGATCAAAGACAATCATGACGCGAACTCAACAGGCGGAATTGGCCGTCTGTGCGCGATCACGGGAACACGGCCCCGCACCTCTTGAACGCGCGCAGGAGCAATGTCGGCAAAACCTAAGCCGGGGTCTTTCCCCATATCGAGGACAATGTCTCCCCACGGATCAACGACCAGTGAATGACCAAATGTTTGGCGACCATCTTCATGCTGCCCGGTTTGCGCAGCGGCGACCACCCAACAGGCATTTTCGATGGCTCTGGCCCGCAAAAGAACATGCCAATGCGCCTCCCCTGTCGGCACCGTGAAGGCTGCAGGGATGGAGAGTATCTCTGCCCCGGCATTGGACAAGGCCTGATAGAGCGCCCCAAAGCGAATGTCATAACAGATGGACACCCCGAGCGCACCAACGGGCGTTGTGGCAATCACCGACCGTTGACCTGCGCCATAGGCAGAAGACTCACGCCAGCTCTCACCCGTCGGCAGATCGACATCGAATAAATGCTGCTTGTCATATCGAGCTTTGATTGTGCCCTGACCATCAATCACAAACCCGCGATTGGCGAGTTTTTCGCCACCTTGCAGCGCCAAAGAACCAAGATGCACCCAGATGCCAGCCCTTCGTGCTGCCGCACAAACGGCATCGAGCACGTGGTCTTCATCCTCCGAGCGAATGTGCGCGCGCGCCCTTTGTCGGTTTGAATCCAATAGGCCGGACATTTCCGGCGTAAAAATCATCGCAGCCCCTGCCGATGCTGCCGCTTCAATGGCGTCAACAAGCGCGTCTGCATTGTGCGCCGGATCAATCCCAGCGGTCATTTGGAATAGCGCAATCTTCATGGATCAGGCGGCAAGTAAAGGGTCCAACCCGCCTTTTGCGTCCAAAGCCGCAAGATCATCAGAGCCGCCAATATGCTGACCATTGATGAAAACCTGCGGCACCGTCATCCGCCCGCTCGAACGCTCTATCATTTCGCTACGTTTGTCCGGATCCATCGTGATGTCATATTCTTCCATCTCGACGCCTTTGCCGCGCAGCAGCGCCAATGCCCTTGAGCAATAGGGGCAAAATACTTTTGTGTAGATTTCGACTCTGGCCATATTCACCGTCTTTCCTGATCCCCGAGGTGGGTCCGCCAACACCAAATGTCAACGTTAGGCCGCATCGCGCAAGGCTCTGGCCCAACAGAGCACCCGGACCGACGCCGCACCAGCCTTTTTGAGCAGACGGGCACAGGCGTTCGTCGTTGCACCCGTTGTGTAGACATCATCGACAAGAAGAATATGCCGACCTGCGAGCCTCGGACCTGCGCCGGCGGCCAAAACAAACGCGCCAGCCACCTCTTTTCGTCGCGCGGCCGGGCTTAACTGCCCCAAGGGCGCTGTTCTTTTCTGGCGTCGAAGCATATCTGGGAAAACACTCTGGCCGGTCTGCGCTGCAACCGCGCGCGCCATAACCAACGCCTGATTAAAGCCCCGTGACCAAAGCCGCCAACGATGCAATGGCACGGGCACCAACAACGCCTCTGGATAGGCGGCGGCACGGGAGGCCATGAGTTGTGCCATGACACGCGCCAAACCCAGTTTTCGACCATATTTCAGCCGCAAGGCAAGGTCGCGCGACACATCGCCATAGGCAACAGCCGCATGCACCCCATCATGCTCTGGCGGCGCTGCAAGACAGGGCGCGCAAATCATGCCGGGCACATCCATTGGCGTGATACACAGGGTGCACCCCGTGTCGGGCAAATGGTCCAATTGCTGCCAGCAGGGCAAACAGAAAAAACCTTGGTTGCCCACAATGTCCCCACACCCAGCGCAACGGCGCGGCAGGGCAAAATCCAGCGGCAAAGACGCCCATCGGTCAAACCAACCCATTCCCCCTTGTCGCGCGCGCGTCCCATCGGCACAAGCGGCCAATGGTCGATCCAATATTCTCCAATAAGCGCAGACGCTTGAACCGGGCGCGGGCGATGCGCGCACCCGCCGACTCGCGCTGGCTGCTTGACCGAATGGCCGAAGACCTCGCCGATCGCTTGTCCTTCATGACACTGAACGTCACCAACGCCTTGCTGATCGGCCATGGTGCCCGCGAATTGGCGGGCACCCTTGGGGCGGAGGCAGCCCTTCTCCAGTGCGATCTTGCGCCTGCGCCAAAGGTTCACCTTGTCGCCGATGAAGACAGACTGCCCATTGCCGATGCCAGTATGGATCTGGTTGTCGCCTGCGGTATGCTGGACAGCATAGACGATCTACCGGGCGCTCTTATCCTGATGCGGCGCGCGTTACGGCCGGGTGGCTTGTTTTTGGGGGCCATGCTCGGGGCTGGCACCCTTTCAGGCCTGAAAGGCATTATTCAGACACTTGAGGCCAGCAGCACATTGCCGTCTGCGGTGCGCTTTCATCCGCAGATTGACGTGCGGTCGGCAGGCGACCTTTTGTTTCGAGCGGGCTTTTCAACGCCCGTCGCGGATCAGGATGTGATCAGCGTCAACTATGGATCTTTTCGGGCGCTGCGCACCGACATCATCGGCGCAGGGACTGGGAATGCTCTCAATTCACGCCAACCAATGTCGCGCGAACTTTACAGCAGGGCACGGGCCGAGATCGATGCAGGACACACAGAGATATTTGCGCCGATCTTCTTGACCGGATGGGCACCCGATATCGGCGAGACAAAGCCCGCAGGTCCGGTCAAAGGACTTGGCGGAGCCTTGTGACCAGCGGCACGTCCGCCGGTGGCATGTCAAATTCGGTCAACTGGTCGACAGAACACCAGCACAACTCATCTGCAATCAACGCCTGCGGCTCCCCTTGCCATTCGCGGATCACATAGAGCATCAGGATAAGGTCATCCTTTTCGCCAGCAACGCTCGTGAACGCAAAAGGCTCAAGGTCCGCCTCCTGAACGATGATGCCAAGTTCCTCTTGCAGTTCGCGCACCAGCCCCGCCGCAAGGCCTTCATCCGCCTCAATCTTGCCGCCGGGAAACTCCCACAGGCCAGCCATCGGCTTTCTCTCTGGTCGCTTTTGGATCAGGATTTTTTGGTCAGCACGAACTAAAGCTGCCGCCACAATCAACCTGCGTTGGCGTATTGTCTGGTCAATATGTGTCACCAATCCGCGATAGGCACTTGCCGAGCTCCGGGCAAGCATCACCCGGCTTTGGCACGGGCCAGTGAGACGATCTTCACCTTCTGCCCCACACGCAACGCCTCATTTTCCGCCAGCCCGTTCAACACCCGAAACCGTTCTTGCTGATAATCAGCATAGGCCATGCGAGAAGCTAAGCTCTGGATCGTGTCATTGGGCCGGACCGTCACAATCTCAATCCGGCGGGGACGAATAGCGGCAACTTCTGCGTCGGAAAGCCTGCGGACACTATCAAATAGGGGTCGAAAAACCGAGGACCCGACAGGCGTCATCGACACGATGTGATAGGCTGTTTTCTGCTCAAATTCATAAGCATAGACCGTCACATCCACCCATCCCGAATTGGTCGAAGCACGCGCCACGGCATAAGCGACCGGTAGGCCGTTTATGCTTGTTCGACGAACAGTGCTGATCCCCAGATAGCCTTGGCTTCCGCCAACTTCCCGAAGCACGCGCCGCACATAAGCGTCCAGATCTCCATCATATTTTCCACCAGAAAACTGGGCCTTTCCGCCTGTGCCTGTGATCGTGACGGCATCAGGCGCGTTATTGAGGACGAATCCGGCAGGCGCTGCAAAGCTGAGGCGCAATTCTGGATGTCGAAACACACTACCATCGACAAGGCCTTGTTCAGGATCATCATCATACAGCATCCCATCCAGCATGGCGACGAAGGCGTCGCGATTAACCGTGCGCGCATTTGGCGCCATGGTTCCGGCCTTTTGCCGCGCGCGGACGACCCGGCTGCCGGGATCAGGATGGGTGCTCGCCCATTCGGGCAAGGGCTTATCGCTTTTGCCCGCACGGCGCGTATCGAGAGATGTTTGTGCCGCCAATGATGCCAACATGGTCGAGGCGGCCATGGGGTCATACCCCGCACGTGTGAGATAGACCACGCCCAGATCATCCGCCTCATATTCCTGCGCGCGCGAATAGCTCAGGACATAGCGTTGTGCGATGGCACTGCCCAGTTCCTGGCCCAAGCGCGCACCGCTCTCTCCCAGCAAAACGCCGCCCAGAGCGGTCGCCAAAACGGCCCCAAGCCCCGCACGTGTTGCCCGGTTGTTGCGCTTGGCAGAATGGCGGGCCGCCACATGCCCGACTTCATGACCCAGCACGGAGGCCAATTCCGCCTCATTATTCATAAGGGCCATCAACTGGCGGGTGACGTAAACATAGCCCCCGGGAATGGCGAAAGCATTGTTCACCGGTGAATTCAGCAATGAAATTGTGAATTCTTGCGGGGAGTTGGCAAGGCCAGACTGCGCGGCGACGGATTGGCCAATGCGCGACACATAGGTCGCTTGCGTACCCTCATACAGCCCGCCAAATTCGGCCAGAAGCTGCGGATGTGCCTTTGCGCCGTCGGCCTTATCTCGTGCCGATATGGATTGCGGAACCTGCGCCTCTGCTTGAGTGCCTATAAAAGATATAGGACCAGCGGATGCCGTCGCCAGCGCCAGCCCCGCAATGCCAAAAAGCCATAATCTCATCTGCTAGCGACTCCATCGGCGCACAAGCCTCGCCGGACCAGAGCTTGCGCTAGAGAACGCCCATCGCAAGAAATTTCTCACGTCGGCCCTGACGCAGATCATGCGATGACCTTCCGCCCAGCATATCAAGCGCGTTTCCAATGGCTTGGGCAAGTGCCGAAATCGCAATGGACGGCGATCGGTGGCCGCCGCCAAGCGGCTCACGCACCACCTCATCCACAATGCCAAGCTGTTCCAGCTGCTGTGCTGTGATTCGCATCGCTTCAGCAGCATCAGCTGCCTTTTCAGACGTGCGCCACAAAATGGAGGCGCAGCCTTCTGGCGAGATAACCGAATAAACAGCATGCTCAAACATCAAGATCCGGTTTGCCGCGGCAAGCGCAACCGCTCCTCCCGATCCGCCTTCACCAACAATGGCTGCGATCATGGGCACACCAAGTTCCAAACACGCCTCGGTAGAGCGGGCAATCGCCTCTGCTTGCCCACGCTCTTCTGCCTGTACCCCCGGGAATGCGCCCGACGTATCGACCAGAGTAACAACAGGCACCTGAAACTTGTCAGCAAGCTGCATCAGACGGATCGCCTTGCGATAGCCTTCTGGCTTTCCCATCCCAAAATTATGCTTGATCCGAGATGCTGTATCATCGCCCTTTTCATGGCCAATGATCATGACGCGACGGCCATTAATGCGCCCAAATCCGCCAATAATCGCCTGATCATCACCAAAGGCACGGTCCCCGGCCAGCGGCATGAAATCCGAAACCATGCCCGCAATAAAGTCTTTAAAATGGGGCCGGTCCGGATGGCGCGCGATCTGCGTCTTCTGCCATGGCGTCAGCTTGGCATAAATATCCTGCAGCAACTTATCCGCCTTGGCTTCGAGGCGTGCAATTTCTGGTCCAATATCCGCGCTGCCAGCGCTTTCGCGCAATTCAGCAATGCGGGCCTGAAGTTCGGCAACGGGCTTTTCGAAATCTAGAAAGGCAGTCATGACATTGCGGTTAGGGGCGGCGGCGGCGCTCGTCAACGAGCGGATGGCGTGCATTGACCAATTCGACCAACCTCTGGCGATCAACATGGGTGTAAATTTCGGTCGTCGCGATATCCGCATGTCCTAAGAGCATTTGCAGCGCACGCAGATCTGCGCCCCCCTCTAACAAATGGGTTGCAAAGGCATGGCGCAGAACATGAGGGCTTATACGTTCCGGCGGGATGCCAACGTCACAGGCCAGAACCTTAATCATTTGAAACAACCGGACTCGGCTAAGGTGCGCGCGGCCTGAGGGGAACAGCCAGTTGCTCCCCGCCGGACGCACTTTTTGCCAGTCTGAGACAGCCCGGCGCGCGCGATCAGATATCGGAACCAAGCGTTCCTTATCGCCCTTCCCTTTCAAAATGACAAAGGGACGGTCGAGGGCAATGGCCCGCACGTCGAGAGAAACGGCCTCTGTAGCCCGTAATCCTGACCCATAAAGAAGCTCCACTAGCGCGTAGAGGCGCACATCTGCCGCTTTAGGAGAAGTGGCCTGAACGCGGCGTTCCAGCTCTTCAAACAAGAGGCTCATGTCCTGATGAGAGAGTGTCTTTGGCAAAGGGCGTGCCCGACTGGGCCGAGGAAGCGCATGAGAGGGATCGTCGTGCCTGATCCCTTCATCCACCAGAAAGCCGAAAAAGCGCCGAAGAGCCGAAGACTTTCGAGACAAGGACGAGGCGGCAAGATCAGACCAGTGGTCCGCCAGACGGTTCAAATCTTCTGGCAAGGCAAGATGCAGCTTGCCCGAAAGCAGTTTAGAGGCTGCGCGCAGATCGGCTTGATAGGCCAACAGACTGTTGCGCGCGGCCCCCGCTTCAGCCGACATCATTTCTAAAAAACTGGCAATGAACCGAAAATCGTCGCCCGGCTGCATATCAGGCGCGCGACACGGCTTCTGCCGCAATCATGCGCGCTTCCGGCTCTAGCCCGACAAGTCGCAAGGCTCTGACGATGCGATAGAGATGTTCTGGCGGAATATCAGACCAGTTATTCGCTTGGAGGCCTGCTGCACACAAAACAGTTACTGTCCCCGGCGCGCGCAGGCGCACGGCAAGGTCCAGAGCATCGGTCCAGCGGTTCTTTTTGCCAAGTGGGACCGAAAACTCCTCAGCCATTGTTGACATATTATCTGGCGCAATACGACCTAAGCCTGCCAATCCAGCAAAGAGGAGCCGGGACCGTAATTCCCCATTATCGCTCGACGCGGCGCCAAAATCCCGGATCTGGGTTGCAGAAACGCCCACCGCCCGAGGACGGCTGACCGCGAGCAACCCCCATGCCGCATCGTCCCCTGTCTCCTCTACGACTGATCCCCATTTCGCGGCCTGACGGTCCAACCCCGCCGAAAGCATCGACGACACAAGATCAAAATACTGGTCGGAAAAATCTGAACTTGGCAAAATACGGGCAGCGGCCCGTGCGGTCGCCACCTTGCGGGCGTAACGTTGCTCTTCGTTCTCAATCCCTTCTGCCCAAAACTTCCCCAACGCCTCCACACGAGCGTCATCATCTTGGCCAGCATAGGTGTCGCGCAACAGATCAAACAGGGGATTGCCGCGATCAGCAGGGTCCTGTTCTTCAAAGGCTGCGCCATAGAAATCCATAAGCGCAGCACTTGATAAAATGCCTTGGGCCGCTGCCCGCTCTGCGTCCGACAAGCGGGCAGTATAGCTTAGCAACGGCGCCTGCGCCCGCCACAAGCGCACACGTGGATCCACACGGTTGATCAAACGATCTGGAATTTGCAAGCCAGTTGCCGTCGCCATGCCATAGCGCCACACATCGAGGCGGCTAATATTGTCCCAGTTAATGGTAACCGACCGTCGAGCGTCTTGTGCTGCTCCAACAACTTTCTCGGCGAGCAACACGTCAGCATCATTATCTCCCCGACGACTGCGGGCACGATCCAAATAAGCGGTTGCCAGCGACGTTTCGCCTGAAAACGCCGAACAAATGGCCCGCGCAAGCAGCCAAGCGGTATCCCGACCGGAACGATCGGCCGAGTCCGCCATCGGGCAAAGCGCCGCTGGGTCAGCCGAAGCCAAAGCCGCCTGCATGCCGAAGACATAAAGAGACGGGCTGTACCGATCCACATCAACCGCCTGCGCAAGCGCGCGTGCCTGTGTCGCCTCCCCCATGCGCACCAGCAGCCAAACCCGCTCAGCCGCCCAATCCGCAGCACTGATATTGGCGGGCGTCTCAGCCCGGCTCAACACCGCACGACGCAGAATGATGGAGGCCCAGCGAGACGCAATGGGCGCATCCATAGCGCGCATGACACGGGCGAGATAACGGCCATTGGTACCAGCAAAGGCCCCTGCCCCCATATCGCCATCCGTTGGCCCCAATAAGCCAACCCGATCAACCCCACGGCGCGCCGCGGGCGGCATGTCGACAAGCGCGGAAACGGGGCTATCCGTTTCGTCTGTCAAGGCCACAGCAGGAGCTGCGCCTTCCGTCGTATCAATGCTGGCAGCAACCGCTGCTTGCTTTGCCGGAGGGGTCAAAACCGGCTGAGATTTAACGGATTCAGTCGGGCGAGGTCGCTGCGCATCCGGTTCCGCTTTGCGCGGTGCGGGCGCGTCCCCAAAGCCCGGGGGAAGGATCGATTCGGGACGTCCCTGCCCAATTGCTGGAATGGCAAAAGCGGCGACTGCGGCAGCCGACAGTCCACAGATCAAGACCCGCGCCTTCTTCATCATCGAACCCCGCCACGAAACATAGCGATCTGATTGATCGGCCAAGCCATTCTGCCAATTTATCCTTCACCAAATATTGAAACGGCCTTTTGCCCCATTGGCCGCCTATGTGTATAGCCCCCTTCCAATGAATTCGAAGCGACCAAAATCTGGCGGCTCAGAAAAGAAGCCGATCGCGCTTGTCGGCATGATGGGCGTCGGGAAGACCAGTATTGGCAAGCGTCTTGCCCAAAAACTAGATTTGCCCTTTGTCGATGCTGATGACGAAATTGTTGCCGCAGCTGGCCTTTCCATTCCCGAAATCTTTGAACGATTTGGCGAAGCCCATTTCCGGGATGGCGAACGCCGCGTCATCGGGCGCCTTTTCGACGATCAACGCAAAGTCATCGCCACCGGCGGCGGAGCCTTTATGAACCCCGAAACACGCGCACTCATGCTGGATCGTGCGACAGTCATCTGGCTGGACGCCGACATTGATACGCTGGTGGATCGTACCAGCCGCAAAAATGATCGGCCATTGCTCGCGCAAGGAAACCCGCGTGAGATTTTGACAAAACTCGCGGCCGACCGAAACCCGGTTTATGCTCAGGCGCATATTCACGTGAAGAGCGATGCCGGCCCACACGACGCCATGCTTAATAAGATCCTGAAGGAAATCAGATGACGACGAAAGTTCATGTCGGGCTTGGTGACCGTGCTTATGACATTCTCATCGGATCAGGTTTGATTGATCAGGCTGGCCAAATTCTCGGGCCAATGCTGGCTGGCCGTCGCCCGATCATCATCACCGATGCCCAAGTGGCTAAATATCAGCTTTCCCAATTGCAACGCGCCCTTGGCGGGGACAGCCACGCCATCATCCTGCCCAGCGGAGAGGCTACAAAAAGCTGGCAACAGCTTGAACGCCTGATGGATGAACTGCTGGACCTGGGCGTCGAGCGCAGCGACCATTTGATCGCGCTGGGTGGCGGCGTCATTGGCGATCTCGTTGGCTTTGCCGCATCCATCTTGAAGCGCGGATGCAATTTCATTCAGATTCCAACCACACTTTTGGCTCAGGTGGATTCGTCCGTCGGTGGCAAGACGGCGATCAACGTTCGAGCTGGCAAGAACCTTGTTGGCAGCTTTCACCAACCGTCGCTTGTGGTCATTGATCCAAAGGTTTTGAACAGCCTTCCAGATCGGGAAATGCGCGCCGGATATGCCGAAGTTGTGAAATATGGGCTGATCAACGACGCCCAATTCTTTGATTGGTGCTGCCAAAATGCCGCCGCGTTGCTCAATCGAGACGAAGACGCCCTGATCACGGCTATCTCGCACAGCGTCCGTGCAAAGGCCGCGATTGTGGAAGCCGATGAGCGCGAAACGCAGGATCAACGCGCTCTGCTCAACCTTGGCCACACATTCGGGCATGCGCTGGAGGCGGCAACGGGCTTTTCCGATCGCCTTTTGCACGGAGAGGCCGTCGCAGCGGGCATGGCACTCGCTTATCGCTTTTCGGCAGCTCAGGGGCTTTGCTCAGCAGCTGATGCCGAGCGTGTGGGCGGGCATCTGCGCTCTTGTGGGCTTCCGATATCACTCAAGGACGCGCACGTCAGCGAAACAGGCTCCGACCTCACCCGCCATATGCTGCACGATAAGAAAATGTCGGGCGGAACGTTGCCCTTCATCCTCGCCAAAGGAATTGGCCAAGCTTATGTCGACCGGGCCGTACGTCTTTCAGACGTGGCCGCGTTCTTGGATGCAGATAGCGCTTAACGGCGAGAAAATTGAAGCGCCAACCACAGCCATCCAATGATCATGGCACCGCCGCCAATTGGTGTGATTGCGCCAAACCATCGCGGAGCCCCTAAGGCCATGGCGTAAAGCGTGGCGGCAAAGAGCCCCGCTCCTCCCAATAAAAGCCAGCCAATAGGCGCAGGCGCGCGGCCCAAGGCCAAAGCGGCAATGGCATGGACGAGCAGATAGAAACTGCCTGTCTTCAGCCAGTCTGCGGCCTGCCCCTGTACCGCATGAGCACCAAAGGCCCCCGCCGCTATCGCCAGAGCCGCGGCCAGCGCGGCAACAGTCTGGATCATCCGATATTCTCCATTTGGGCTGCCGCCGCTGCTGCTTCAAATGGCAGGCAAATCGCAGCATGCCGGGCCGGATAGTCGCGTGCAGAGATAAAAACGTCGAGGCCCGGCCAATTCGGCGGAACATCACTTTCATGCGACAGCCACGCCGCGAGCCCCTTGCTCACGAGCAACAAATCCCGCCCGGTCCTACCCAGCACCTCTTTACCCAATAGTGCTGCAGAGGCCTGTCCCAGCGCACAAGCCCGCACATCCTGACCAAAGGCCACAATCTTCCCTATTGGGTCGAGATCGACATCCACAATGATCCGGCTCCCGCACACAGGCGACCGGCGCTCTGCCGTTACCGTCGGGCGCTCCAACCTGCGGTTATGCGGGATCTGCGTTGCCAGCCTTAAAATATCTTGCGTGTAAAGGGTCGCAGACATGGCTTAGGTGTCTTTCTCGGGGGCAGCTTCTGTGACCCCACTGTCTTCGGCCCGGCGTTCCTTGACAAAGCCGACCACGGCCTTTGAACTCGCGGTCAACAGTGGAAATGTGCGCGACTCCCGCATCCACTGCGGCCGAGCAGCGGCAGCTCCATAAAAGATATCGTAGAATAGAGAAAAGAAGAGAAAGGCGACGGTCGCCAGCAGCAGCCCCTTCACCGCCCCAAACCCAAAGCCAAGGACACGATCAAACGGGCCGACAAAAGAATTTCGGGTCTGGCTGCCAATCGAGTTGGCAAGCCGGCGCCCCCCGAACATAGCCAGACCAAAGATCAGCGCGGCAGACAAGGTCGCTGCACCCGAAGGTGTGCCAATGGCGGCTTCAAGGGATTTGGAAACAGGGGCGTTAAGCAATTTGACGGCCGCAATTGCGCCAATCCAAGCCAAAAGGGACAAGGCCTCTGTCACAAAACCACGCGACAGCCCGAGCAGTCCCGCGCCGCCCATGAGCAACAACACAATGATATCTAGTGATGTCATGCCCGCTCGCTAGACCCGCGCCAGCACATGGTCAACGAATGCGCTTAAAGTCCGAAAACTCTGGCAGGTAATAGGCGAGCCATCCTGCGCCATTCCCGGCGGTGTTAAGGCCTGCCCAAAGCCGAGTTTCGCCGCTTCCTTCAACCTCAGCGCGGCGTGCGCCACAGGCCGAATTTCGCCAGATAGAGCCACTTCTCCAAAGGCGATGGCATCTGTTGGTACGGGCCGTTCGGACCAGGATGAGATTAAGGCTGCCGCAACGGCCAAATCAGCCGCTGGATCGGACAGGCGATAACCGCCTGCAATGTTGAGATAGACTTCCGCCGAAGAGAGCGACAGCCCGCACCGCGCTTCCAACACAGCCAAAATCATGGCAAGCCGCCCAGAATCCCAGCCAACAACAGCCCGCCGCGGCGTCGCACCACTGGCGAGCCGGACGGTCAGCGCCTGCACCTCCACCAAAACCGGGCGTGTTCCTTCTAATGCTGGGAAAACAGCCGTGCCGGTGACATTCTCATCGCGTGTCGTGAGGAACAGCGAGGATGGATTGCGCACTTCGGCAAGGCCGCCCGCCTCCATCGCAAACACCCCAATTTCGTCGGTTCCGCCAAAGCGGTTCTTAATCGCCCGAAGAATGCGATATTGGTGGCTCCGCTCCCCTTCAAAACTGAGAACGGTATCGACCATATGTTCCAGCACGCGCGGCCCAGCGATACTGCCATCCTTGGTCACATGCCCCACCAGAACAAGGGCGGTGCCCCGTTCTTTGGCAAAGCGGATGAGTTCTTGCGCGGAGGCCCTCACCTGACTGACGGTGCCGGGCGCGCCCTCAATCAAATCGCTGTGCATGGTCTGAATGGAGTCGATGATCAAAAGAGCTGGAGCTGGGCCTTTGCCAAGTGTTGTCAAAATATCCCGAACAGAGGTTGCCGCCCCCAATTGGACGGGCGCATCGCCCAAGCCCAGTCGCTGGGCCCGAAGGCGCACTTGGTCTGCTGCTTCTTCTCCAGACACATAGACAACTGGCAACCCTTTCGCGGCGAGCAACGCCGCCGCTTGCAGCAGCAATGTAGACTTTCCAACGCCGGGATCGCCGCCAATCAGCGTCGCAGAGCCAGCAACAAAGCCGCCGCCTAAGGCGCGATCCAATTCCCCAACACCCACGGACATACGCTCGGGAAGCGCAGTTTTGCTATCAAGGCCAACAAGATCAATCCATTGGCCGCCGCCTTGGAGATCATGCTTTGCCTTAAAAGGCGTGACGACACCGCCAGCGTCTTCAACGATGCAATTCCAATCCGAACAATCGAGGCATTGGCCCGCCCATTTTGAGCTGACGGCCCCGCAACTTTGACAGACAAAACGTTTTTGCGGCCGCGCCATGAGGCAACTCCAATAATGAACGAAAGGGGAACATAAAGCCAATGAAAGAAACCGTCAACGCACCAGGCGCCCGGCAATGGCTGGACACTTGCGCAATTCGGGCGATAGGTTGCACCCATGCGTGAGAAAGAACTCAGATTGGCTTTGGTCTGTTATGGTGGGATCAGCCTCGCGGTCTACATGCATGGTATCACCAAAGAGGTCTGGAAGCTGACGCGTGCCAGCTATGGATTTCATGCGGGGGACGCAAATCTCCTGCCATCGGAAAACATCTACGTTGAAGTTTTGAAACAAATTGCCGACCGGTGCGATGTAAAATTACGGGTTTTAACGGACATTATTACGGGCGCGAGTGCGGGTGGTATTAACGGCATTTTTCTGGCTCAGGCCATCGCCCAAGGACAATCGCTCGAGCCCTTGACCCAGCTTTGGCTTGAAAAGGCTGATGTGGACCAACTTTTGGACCCAAATGCGCGGCCAATAAGTCGACTGACAAAATTCTGGGCTACACCCATCGCATGGTTTGTCGGGCGGCAACCTGGCGGCACGGTTGAAACAACCGTAGGCGCAGAAGCGAAGGCCGAAGTGCGCGCAAAGCTTGGACGGTTCGTCAGGGCCCGCTGGTTTGAACCCCCTTTTGGGGGCACAGAGATGTCGCGAATCCTGCTCGATTCATTTCATGCGATGGCAAACCAACCCGCCGGCCCCACTTTACTGCCGCCGGGCCAGCCCTTGGATCTGGCCGTGACCGTAACCGACTTTAATGGCCATCCCGAAACGCTGCGGCTCAACTCTCCCCCAGAAGTCAAGGAGCAGGAACACCGCCTCGTAATCCGATTTCGGCACGATCCTGATCAAGGGGAGGCATTGGGCAGCGCCATATCACTCACCTTCGCAGGCCGCGCGACATCAAGTTTTCCCGGCGCATTTCCGCCGCTATCTGTTCGTGAAATTGATCAGCTTGTTCAATCGACAGGGCTGCGTTGGGACGACCGAGACGCTTTTCTCACCTCTTTTCTTCCCAAAGGAATAGACACTGAAACTAAGCTGTCTCTTATCGATGGCTCCGTCCTTGCCAATGCTCCTTTTCAAGCCGCGATTGACGCCCTGCCCGACAGACCCGCCCGGCGAGAAGTGGACAGGCGCTTTGTTTTCATCGATCCCAAGCCCGGCATGACGGCAATTCAACTGCCCCGCGGCGCTAAAACCGCCGCTGCTCCAGGGTTTTTCACGGCCATTTTGGGGTCAATGTCTGATCTGCCCCGCGAACAGCCAATCCGGGATAATTTGAACGCCCTGCATCTGCGGTCCGTTAGAATTCGTCGTATGCAGCATATCGTGGATGCGCTGCGACCAGACGTTGAAAGCCGCATTCAAACCCTTTTTGGGCGAACCTTCTTTCTCGACACACCGACGCCAAAGCGCGTTGCGGCATGGCGCGCCAAAGCACATGACCGTTCAGCCATTGATGCGGGCTATGCCTATGCGGGTTATGCCCATTTGAAGTTAACAACAATTGTAGAGGATTTGGCAGATCTCGCCAAAAGGGGCCACCCATTGGAAGATGCCGCAGCCGAGCAATTCCGGACACAGTTATGGCAGGTGGTGCGACGGCAACACATTGATCACATCAGCACACCCGCAAATGGCAAGAATGAACCGACAATTCGGTTTCTGCGCGACTATGATGTCGGATTTCGGATCCGCCGACTGCGCTTTCTTGCTCGATCGGTCACACAGTTAATTGATCACGGGGAAGTGACAGAGTTATCCGTTCAGCCCGTTGTCAAAGCAATCTATGCCGCTTTAGGAGATTTTATAGATCTTCAGAATGCCGCCCGCTTCAAATCCTATCCAGTTGACGATGCAGACGCCTTTTTTAAGGCCATTGCCGCTGACCAAAACCTGAGGGCCAAAGACGATCTGGTTGATGCCGCTTTGGCCGCTGCCATCACCCAATGCCCAAAAGCGCAGCGCCGAAAAATTTTGCTGACCTATTTGGGCTTTCCATTTTTTGACGTTGCGACTTTTCCGATGTTGCAGGGCGAGGGATTGGAAGAGTTTAATCCGATCAAGGTCGACCGCATTTCTCCTGATGATGCGCAATCTATCCGTGCAGGCGGGGCCTCTGCCACGCTGAAGGGAATTGAATTGAACAGCTTCGGCGCCTTTTTTAGCCGAAAATATCGGGAAAATGACTATTTATGGGGCCGGCTGCACGGCGCGGAACGATTGATCGACATTGTCTGCTCGACCGCCCCCTCTCATGCCCCAATAGAAGAGATCGCCGCTCTCAAGCGGCGCATGTTTGAAGCCATTCTTGATGAAGAGGAGGCAAGATTGACGTGTATTCCAAACTTGTTTTCCGAAATCCGACATGAGATTGGAAATGGCGCGCTGGCCAAAGCGACAACAAAGGCCTAATCTGCCCAAAGATCAGGAGCGTTGGCAGTTATGCAGTTATTGAGAACCTTATTCTGGGTCGCCATTGCCGTTGCAGCCTCCGCTTTTGCGGTCGCCAACTGGACGCCTATCACACTCACTTTGTGGAATGGTGTGGTGCTAGATACGTACCTTCCTATCCCGCTAACCGCCGCCTTTCTGCTCGGTTTCGTGCCTTATTATTTGCTCCACCGCGCCACACGCTGGTCCCTTCAGCGCCGCTTGTCGCAGACGGAACGCCAATTGGCGGAGACCCGCAGCTTATTGTCCCCCTCACCTGCCGCGCCCGAGCCTGTGGGGGCCATTCCACCAAGCGCCGCGCCAATTGCCGTTCCACCGGGGGTTTTATGACCAGTCCAGTCTATGTCGCGATCGACACACCCGATATTGACCGCGCCCGGGAACTCTTGCAGCAGGTCAAACACCATATTGGCGGCATAAAGCTTGGCCTGGAATTCTATATGGCCAATGGAAAAGCCGGTGTGCTTGAAATGGCGCATTATGGCCTCCCCATATTTCTGGACCTGAAATTTCACGACATTCCAAATACGGTTGCCAAAGCCATTCAGGCGCTGCGCCCGATCCAGCCTGCCATTTTGACGGTCCACGCCGCAGGCGGACGCGCCATGATGGAAGATGCCAAGGCCGCAGCCCCCGCTGGATGCAAAGTTGTTGGCGTCACGGTTCTGACCAGTCTCGATAGCTCAGATTTGGCGACAATTGGCGTGCCCACATCTCCGCACGACCAAGTTGAGCGACTCACCATGCTGGCCAAAGAGGCCGGGCTGGATGGCGTTGTCTGTTCGGGCAATGAAGTTGCTGCTGCAAAGAAAATCTGGCCCAGTGGCTTTTTCGTCGTCCCCGGCGTGCGGCCTTCGGATGGCGTAATTGGCGATCAAAAGCGCGTGGTCACGCCGCGTCAGGCCTTGAACAATGGCGCCTCAATATTGGTGATCGGACGCCCCATCACGCAGGCCAGTGATCCGGATGCCGCAGCGCGCGCCATTGATGCCACGCTCTAACAATGGCTGTGCAGACGAAGATTTGCGGCGTCACAACGCCGGAGGCGGTGCAGGCCGCAATTGCCGGGGGAGCAACCCATATCGGCCTTGTTTTCTTTGCCAAAAGCCCACGCAACATCACCCTTGAACAGGCCAAAAGCCTAACGGCGTCATTGCCATCATTTCTAAAAATTGTGGCTTTAGTCGTTGATCCAGAACATATTTTTATCGATGAGATCAAAGCCAATCTGCCCCGTTTAAATGCAATCCAATTTCATGGAGAGGAATCGCCCGATTATATCGCGCGCTTCAAATCCCCCGGGCTTGAGGTGTGGAAAGCCGTCCCAATTCGCTCCGAAGCCGATGTTAAGGACGCACAGCGCTATGTGGGTGCTGCCGACCGGATACTCTACGATGCAAAGCCCCCAAAAGGCGCCGATCTTCCCGGCGGCACGGGGCTTCGCTTTGACTGGTCCCTGTTGCAGGGCATTCGGCATCCCCTTCCCTGGGTGTTGGCAGGTGGCCTAGATGCCCAAAATGTCTCCGAAGCGCATCGCGTGACCGGGGCCGATTTTTTTGATGTTTCTTCTGGTGTTGAAACCACGCCCGGTGTGAAGGATGTGGACAAGATCAGCGCATTCCTTAAAGCGACCAACAACTTATGACTTTGACCAACTCACTTCGCACGCAGCCCGACGATCGCGGGCATTTCGGGGCCTTTGGTGGCCGCTATGTCGCAGAAACGCTCATGCCCTGCGTTTTGGAGCTTGAGCGTGAATATCGCGCCGCAAAGCAGGACCCGGCCTTTGCCGCCCAATTTGATGATCTGCTGACCCATTATGTCGGCCGACCAAGCCCACTTTATTATGCGGAACGGCTGACCGAAGAGCTTGGCGGCGCGAAAATCTACTTTAAGCGTGATGAGTTGAACCACACGGGTGCGCACAAAATTAACAACTGCATCGGCCAGATCCTGCTTGCCAAGCGGATGGGAAAGACGCGGATTATCGCAGAAACAGGTGCGGGGCAGCATGGCGTGGCGACCGCGACCGTCGCGGCCCGATTTGGCCTGCCCTGCGTTGTTTATATGGGGGCCCGCGATATTGAGCGACAGGCCCCCAATGTATTCCGCATGAAGCTGTTGGGCGCAGAAGTCCGCGCGGTGGAAAGTGGATCACGCACGCTCAAAGATGCGATGAACGAGGCCCTGCGCGATTGGGTCGCCAATGTGCACGATACATTTTACATTATTGGCACAGCCGCTGGACCCCATCCCTATCCAGAGCTTGTCCGCGATTTTCAGTCGGTGATCGGCAAAGAAGCGCGCGCCCAAATGTTGGAACGCGAAGGACGTTTGCCGGACCTGCTCGTCGCCGCAATTGGGGGCGGATCAAACGCCATTGGCCTCTTTCATCCATTTTTGGATGATAAAGATGTCGACATGCTCGGCATTGAGGCCGCCGGCCATGGCCTTGAGAAGCAACATGCAGCGAGCTTGGCAGGCGGAACACCCGGCATTCTCCATGGCAATAAGACCTTCTTGTTGCAGGATGAAGACGGCCAGATTGACGAAGCGCACAGTATTTCGGCGGGTCTCGACTATCCGGGAATTGGGCCGGAACATGCCTGGCTCAAGGATATTGGCCGGGTGCGCTATGACAGTGCGACAGACACAGAGGCGCTTGCCGCCTTTCAGATGCTCTGCCGCACCGAAGGGATTATCCCCGCACTTGAACCAAGCCACGCTTTGGCCGCGATTGCGCGCATTGCCCCGGCAATGAGCAGGGACAAGATCATCATCGCCAATTTGTGCGGCCGGGGCGATAAAGATATTTTCACCGTTGCTGAGGCTTTGGGAGTGCAGATGTGACCCGGCTTGCCCGTGCTTTTGCCAAAGCCCATCCGGCGCTTGTGACGTTTGTAACCGGGGGAGACCCCTCGCCCGCCGACACTGGCGCAATTTTGGATGCGTTGGTTGAAGGCGGCGCTGATGTCATCGAACTGGGCATGCCCTTTACGGATCCGATGGCCGATGGCCCAGCCATTCAGCTGGCCAATATCCGTTCACTCAGCGCCGGAACGAAAACCAAAGACCTGTTTGCGATAGCCGCCGCATTCCGCGCGCGCCATCCGGATGTTCCGCTTGTGTTGATGGGTTATGCCAACCCAATGACTTGCCGTGGGCCAGACTGGTTTGCCGATGCCTGCAAAAAGGCAGGCGTAGATGGCGTGATTTGCGTTGATCTTCCACCCGAAGAAGACGCCGATCTTGGTCCAGCCTTGCGTGCGGCTGGGGTGGATTTCATTCGCCTTGCGACACCCACTACGGACGCCGCGCGCCTTCCCTCCGTGCTGAAGTCCGCCTCTGGCTTCCTCTATTATGTGTCCGTTGCAGGGATTACAGGCCTGCAACAGGCCGCAACGGCAAGCGTCGCCGAGGCTGTTGCCCGCCTCAAGAAATCGACAGATCTTCCCATCGCGGTCGGCTTTGGCATTCGCACCCCGGATCAAGCGGCGGCGATTGCAGCCGTTGCCGATGGCGTTGTGGTTGGCTCCGCCCTTGTCGAATTGATTGGGCAACATGGCCCTAATGCCGCCGGCCCGGTCCGGGACTATGTCGCCAGCTTGCGCGCCGCAGTAAACGGCGCCCAGAAGGAGAAAATTGCATGAACTGGTTGAGCCGCGTTCGCAACGCGATCCCCTTCATCGCAAAGCGCGAAACAGAAGGAAATCTTTGGCATAAATGCCCGTCTTGCGCGCAGATGATCTACACCAAGGAATATGAGGAGAACCTCTCCGTCTGTCCGGTGTGCAACCACCACGGCCGCATTGGGCCAAAGGCTCGCTTTCCGCAGATTTTCGACAATGCCCGTTGGATTGAACTGCCAACGCCGCGCGTAGCGGAAGATCCCCTAAAATTTCGGGATACGAAGAAGTATACGGATCGGATCAAGGCTGCCCGCGCGTCAACGGGGGAGCATGATGCGCTGATCAATGCCCGCGGCTCTATTGAAGGGCATAAGGCCGTCGTCGGCGTTCAGGACTTTGCCTATATGGGCGGATCGATGGGCGTTGCAGTGGGCGAAGCCTTTATCGCGGGGGCCAAGGCCGCCATTGAGGATAAATGCCCCTATATCATCTTCACGGCAGCGGGCGGCGCGCGCATGCAGGAAGGCATTTTGTCCCTCATGCAAATGCCGCGCACAACGGTTGCCATTTCGATGCTGCGCGATGCGGGCCTACCCTATATTGTCGTGCTGACCGACCCAACGACCGGCGGCGTGACGGCAAGTTACGCCATGCTGGGGGATATTCAGATTGCAGAGCCAAATGCCCTGATCGGCTTTGCGGGCCAGCGCGTTATTCAAGATACTATCCGTGAGAAGCTTCCAGAAGGGTTCCAGCGTTCAGAGTATCTGCTCGACCACGGCATGCTTGATATGGTGGTGGAGCGGAAGGATTTGCGCGACACGCTTGGCCGCCTCATGGCCTATTTGATGCCGGAGAAGGCGGCAGCCTGATTGCCCTGTGGCTGATCATGCGCGTTCCGACAATCCTGCGGTTCAAGCCCAGCTTGATCGCTTTGCCCAATTATCCCCGGGCCGGGATATCCTTGGGCTAGAGCGTATTGCCCTGCTTTTAGACGCGATCGGCAACCCGCATCTTAAATTGCCGCCTGTCCTTCATGTCGCTGGCACCAATGGCAAAGGCTCAACCTGCGCGTTTTTAAGGGCTGCAATTGAAGGCGCGGGTTTGACGGCGCACGCCTATACCAGCCCGCATCTGGTGCGGTTTAATGAACGCATTCGCGTTGCAGGACGTTTGATTGAGGATGCTCAATTGGCGTCCGTTTTGGCCGAAGTGCTGGATGCAGCCGCAGCTGCGGACATTGGACCTAGCTTTTTTGAGGCAACCACAGCGGGAGCTTTTTTAGCCTTTTCTCGAACACCTGCGGATGCGACGATTATCGAAGTTGGCCTGGGCGGGCGGCTTGACGCAACGAACATCATCCCTGCCCCAATTGTCACCAGCATTGCGCAATTGGGCCTCGATCATGAAGCCTTTCTGCTCGACCCGGAAAATGGGCCGGATTACCCCCCGCTAGAGCGGATCGGCTTTGAAAAGGCGAGCATCGCCAAATCCGGCGTGCCGCTCGTCACAATGACCTACCCAAAAGCTGTGATGGCGCGCGTGGCAGAGGTGGCAGCAGGTGTCGGCGCTCCGCTTATTGCCCAAGCACAGGGTTGGGAGTGTGCAGCTGAACAGGGACAGCTTCATTATCGCGACGCCCGCGGCGCGCTTATGTTGCCCCTGCCCCGTCTGCCGGGCCAACATCAATGCGCCAATGCCGGCCTCGCGATCGCCATGTTGCGGCACCAATCAGTGCTCAAGATTCCCGAAGCCGCCTATGCCACGGCCATGGGCGCGGCCAACTGGCCCGCACGGCTTCAATTGCTGACACCCGGCCCATTAACGGCGCATCTGAACGCCGCAGAGGAAATCTGGCTCGATGGCGGGCATAATCCCAATGCTGCGGAAATGATTGCCAGCTTCTTCCAATCCAGAGGCCAAGTATCCGCTAAACCCGATATCATCCTTGGCATGCTCGCCAACAAAGACGCCCGGACGTTCCTCCAAATTCTGGCCCCAGTGGTGCGCTCCGTTACAGCAGTGCCCATCCTCGGTCATGAGCATCACAGCCCCAAGGCCATCATGACTATGGCCACAGATGCGGGCATTGGCGAGACATACGCCGCCCCAGACGTAGCGGCCGCACTCAACCAGCTCGCAACAGCACGCACGGGAGAAAACCCGCGCGTCGCCATTCTTGGTTCGCTCTATCTGGCGGGACTGGTTCTTCAGGCGAACGGGCAGTTGCCGGATTAGTCTTTGCGCCCCGCAGATCCCATTGCTGCGTCGACCAAGCCTTTGCGCGCCATGATCCAGAACAGCAAAATGCCAGGAATGGCCGCCAATGTGGTCAGCAGATAGAAATTCACATAGCCAAGCGTTTCGATCAAACCGCCTGCCGTCGTTCCTGTCACAAAACGCCCAACAATACTCGCCCCAGCAGAGATCAGGGCATATTGGGCCCCCGTAAAGCGCAAGTCACACAGCGCTGAGAAATAGGCGACAACCACCACGCCACCAAAGCCGCTGGCGGCATTCTCAAACCCAATGGCACCCGCCATCGCCCAATTGCTATGCCCTGCTGCGGCAAGCCCCGCAAAACCAAGGTTCGACAGGGCCATGAGAATAAGGGCAATCATAACCGACCGTTTGAGGCCAAACCGCGAATAAGCGATGCCACCAAGGAAGATGCCAATCAGATAGGCCCAGAAGCCGACGCCAACGTCGTAAATGGCGATCTCATCATTGGTGTAACCGAGATCATCGAACAACAGTCGAAAGGTCAAATTGGCAAGCGTGTCGCCAAGCTTGTGAACAAGGATGAAGAGCAGCACCAGCCATGCACCGTGACGCTGAAAAAACTCTGTGAATGGACCAACAATAGAGGCCCAAATTTCGCCGATCCCGCGCTTTTCATTGGTTACAATATGGCGCTTCGGTTCCCCAAGCCATAGCCCTGTCAACATCGCTGGCAGCGCAAAGGCGGCACAGGCCATATAGGCCCCTGACCAGCCCAATCGGTCGGCGAGAACAAGCGCGAGCGCCCCTGCCCCTGCCGATCCAATCCGCCAGCCATATTGTGACATGCCAGAGCCAACGCCCAATTGTTCAGGCTTGAGCGTTTCGATCCGATAGGCATCAATTACGATGTCAAAGGTCGCCCCGGCCAAACCGACTAGCAATGCCGCGACGATTGTCGCGCCAATGTCTGCCGCCGGATCGACCATCGCAAGGTTGATCACAGCGGCAATGACGGCAGTGCCCGTCAACAAAAGCCAGGAGACACGCTGACCTAGCCGGCCCAGCACAGGCAGGCGCACACCATCGACAATCCACGCCCAAAAAACCTTCAGATTGTAGACCAAAAAGGCGAGCGTAAAGGCGGTGACGGTTTTCTTATCAATTCCATCTTGGGCAAGGCGGGTCGTCAGCGTCGCGCCAATCATGGCGAACGGAAATCCAGAGGAGATGCCGACAAAAAAGGCCGCAAGCGACTCACGTTCGACATAGGGCGTAATTGCGCCCCATAATCCGCCTGAGCTCGACGTTACGGTTTCGTCTGATTGTTGCACGCCTCTTGCCCCCCAGATGATTTCGCGCGAACCTAACGATCTAAACACAGAAGGATAGCCCTGTCATGAGTCTCTTGGCTCCGACCCCCGGCCAAATGGCCCTTGCCCGCTTGCTCGCGCAAGGCAGAACCCCAGCCATGGCGGGCATAACACGCGTGGCCGCATCGCGATATACAGACCCGGACTGGTTTGCTCGGGAAGAAGCGTCCCTTTTTAGCAAGCTGCCAAAGGTTATCGCACCTTCGGCCTTGCTGCCTCAGCCCGGCATGGCAGTTCCCCATGACGGATTTGGCCGCCCGCTCCTCTTGACGCGCGACAGCACGGGAAAGGCGCATGTATTCCACAATGTTTGCCGACATAGGGGCACGCGCTTGGTTGAAGGGTCCGATGCCGTGTGCGCCAATCGGCTGGTCTGCCCCTATCATGCTTGGACATATGGCGTGGATGGCGCGCTGATCGGCCTGCCCCGGCCTGAAACCTTCGCCGGACTTAACAAGCAAGATCATGGTCTAAAGGCCCTACCCAGCATAGAAGCTGGAGGCTTGATATGGTTCTCACCCAACGACGCTGCCGATTTCAGCGACGCCCGCGCCTTAGGCCCAGATTTTGATGCCTTTGGCATGCGTGACCTGTTTTTGTACAATCGCCATGTCCATGATGTGCCCTCCAACTGGAAGCTGATCATGGATGCCTTTATGGAAAGCTATCATGTCACCCGGCTCCACGCGGCGACCATTGGCCCGTTTTTCAAAGATGGCATCACCGCAGCCGACAGCATCGGCGCGCATCAGCGGTCGGCCGTCGGTCGGGCTGAAGATTTGGCGGAAATGGATCTCGGCAATTGGCCAAAACTCCGGTCGGCCGTGACCTTTGCCTATCAGCTTTTTCCAGCCACCGTCATTGTGGTCAGCCCGGACTATGTGAACATCATGGTGTTGATGCCGCAATCGGTTGGCCGGACTTTGGTGGAAGATTTCATGCTGATCCCTGAAGAACCGAAGACAGACAAGGCGCGTGACCATTGGGCACGCAGTTGGACTTTGCTGGATAAGGGCGTGTTTGCCGCCGAGGATTTTCGGGCAGCAGCACTCGGCCAACAAGGCCTTGAATCTGGCACATTAGAAGAGCTGACACTCGGTTCGCTGGAAACCGGCATTCGCAATTTTCACCAGTCCATCGAAGCACATATTACCAGCTAGAGACACAGGCCGCTTTTCCGGCTAGGGCGCGGCGATGAGCACCCAAGAACCCCAACGCATCGCCAAACTCCTCGCACGCGCAGGCATCGCCTCGCGCCGCGAAATCGAACGCATGATCGACGATCGGCGCATTGCGCTCAACGGCGTTGCCCTTGAGACACCCGCGACGATCCTGACCACGCTGGAGGGCATCACTGTTGACGGAAAGCCCGTTCAACCCGCCAAGGCTTCCCGCCTCTTCCGCTTTTACAAGCCCAATGGCGTGCTCACGACGGAACGCGACCCCAAGGGACGTCGGACAATTTATGATGTTCTGCCCAAGGGATTACCGCGCCTGATGCCCATTGGGCGGTTGGACTTTAACACAGAAGGTTTGTTGTTGCTGACCAATGATGGCGAGTTAAAGCGCCAGATGGAATTGCCTGCGACGGGCGTCCCGCGCACCTATCGCGCGCGCACCTATGGGCAAGTCTCGCAAGCGCAACTGGAAGACCTCATCCACGGCATAGAGATTGAAGGCGTGCGCTATGGCAGCATCGACGCCAATCTGGAACGCCGCACGGGTGCCAATGGCTGGGTCGAAATGACATTAACCGAAGGCAAAAATCGCGAAGTCCGCCGCGTGCTTGAATTTTTGGGGCTCGAAGTCTCGCGCTTGATCCGCACCAGCTATGGCCCGTTTGCACTGGGTGATCTGGAACGCGGCGCTGTCGCCGAAGTTGACCGGAATCAGTTGTTCATCTTTCGTCAGAGCCTGCCGAAATGAGGATCATATCTGGGGAATGGCGCGGCCGACCTTTGGTTGCGCCCAAAGGAGACGCAACGCGCCCGACAGCAGACCGCACGCGAGAAGCCTTGTTTTCGATGCTCGTGAGCCGCTTGGGCGGACTGGAAGATCTGTCAGTTGCGGATCTGTTTGCAGGATCAGGTGCGCTTGGCTTGGAAGCGCTGTCGCGGGGCGCCGCGCATTGCCTATTCGTAGAGCAGGACCGCGCCGCCATAGATGCGCTCAAGACCAACATCGCAAAGCTTGGCGCGACGGGTGCCGATGTGCGGCAAGGATCGGTGCTTTCCCTGCCCCCAGCACCTCAACCGCTCGACCTCATCATGATGGATCCGCCTTATCAGAGCGGCGCAGGCGCTGTTGCGCTCGACAAGCTCAAGCGGCTGGGCTGGATTGGCCCGGTCACGCTGATCAGCATTGAAACCTCCCGCAAAGAAACCATCGCTGTTGATGGCTTCGATATTGAAGCTCAGCGTGATTACGGAAAAGCGCGCCTCACCCTCTTGCGCGCAAGCCAATAAGTCCGATTAAGCTTAATCCCGCACAAGCTGCTAAATAAACTCCAACAGCGCCAAGCCCGGATTGGTCAGCCAATCGCTGGGCAATGAGCGGCGCGAGGCCGCCCCCTAAAATCCCCGCCATGTTGAAGGCGACAGAAGCGCCGGAATAGCGAACGCGCGCAGGAAACAAGCCCGGCAACCAAGCCCCGAGTGGGCCATAGACCAGACCCATTGCGAACAAGGCTGAAGACAGGAACAAGGCGATAAGCGGCACCTGCCCACTGCCCAGCGTCGGCACAATCATCACCGCCACGCCAAGCGTGAGGCCACATCCCGCCATCAAAACAGTGCCCGCGCCAAATCTGTCCGCCGCAAAGCCTGACACAATAATGCCCAATGCCAGAAACAAGATAGCAAAGAGCTGTATTCCAAGGAACGTTTCCCGGGCGATCCCAAGTGCCCCCGTCCCAAACCCAAGGGCGAAGGCCGTCGCCAAATAGAATATGGCAAAACAGGCAATAGCCGCCAACGTCCCACCCAATACGGCGGGCCAATGATCTCGCAGCAATTCGGCAAGTGGCACCTTGGGCGGCGGTGCAGCTTTCAGAGCCTCGGCAAAGGCGGGCGTTTCCGTCAATCGCAACCTTATCCATAAACCGATACCAACCAGCAATGCGCTGCCAATAAACGGGATACGCCAACCCCATTCCCTAAAGTCTGCATCCGACAAAAACAGGCCTAAGAGGAGGAAGAGCCCATTGGACGCCAAGAACCCGACTGGAGCCCCAAGCTGCGGGAACATGCCATAACGCGCGCGCTTTCCCTCAGGCGCATTTTCAACCGCCAAGAGCGCTGCCCCACCCCATTCACCGCCAAGGCCAAATCCCTGCCCAAAGCGCAACAGGCACAGCAAGGCCGGGGCGACCCAGCCAATCAGATCATAAGGCGGAAGAAACGCGATGAGAAAGGTGGAAACGCCCATAATCAGAAGGGACGCGACCAGCGTCGATTTGCGCCCCACCCGATCCCCATAATGGCCAAAGGCTATTGCCCCTAAGGGCCGCGCGAAGAAGGCGACGGAAAAGCTGGCATAGCTCAACAAAAGCTGAAGGCCGGGCTCATCCGATGGGAAGAATAAGGGACCAAAAACCAGTGCAGCCGCCGTCGCGTAGATGTAGAAATCATAAAACTCGACGGCCGACCCGACGAGTGACGCCGCGAGAATGCGACGATGAGATGGTGCGGTTGTCATGGTCTCTCTCCCCTTGCCAGATTGGCCCTAGCGCGCACGGGGCCAAGGGGAAAGAGAGCGAGAAGAAGTTTGCCCATCATCGGGCAACGCCCCTTGCGACTGATGCCGATGTTCCCTAATCGTTCGCATCATGACTCTTCCCGCACATTCCGAAGAACCCGCCTATATCAAAGGCCTGAATGCGCCTCAGCGCGACGCCGTGTTGACAACCGAAGGCCCAGTTCTGATGCTGGCAGGTGCCGGCACGGGCAAGACTGCCGCGCTCACCGCACGCCTTGCGCATTTGATCGCAACCCGGCGTGCATGGCCATCGGAAATCCTTGCCGTCACCTTCACCAACAAGGCCGCGCGCGAAATGAAAGAGCGCGTCGGACGCATTATCGGGGATGCCGTGGAAGGCATGCCTTGGCTTGGCACCTTTCACGCGATCTGCGCAAAGATGCTGAGAAGGCACGCCGAACTCGTTGGCTTACAATCCAATTTCACAATTTTGGATACGGATGATCAGCTCCGCTTGCTCAAGCAAATCGTTCAAGCAGCCGAGCTCGACGAAAAACGCTGGCCCGCACGGCAGCTCGCCGGGTTGATTGATCAGTGGAAGAATAAAGGCCTGACACCCGAAGACATTGACGCGGGCGAAAGTGAACGATTTGCCAATGGCAAGGGCGGCGCCCTTTACGCACTCTATCAAGCGCGCTTGAAAGCCCTGAATGCCTGCGATTTTGGTGACTTATTGCTGCATATGCTGACCATTTTGAAAAAGCATCGCGATGTTCTTGAAAGCTATCAACAACGCTTCAAATATGTTCTGGTTGATGAGTATCAGGATACCAATGCGAGCCAATATCTCTGGCTGCGTCTGCTCGCCCAAGCCAATAAGAATATCTGCGTTGTCGGCGATGATGATCAGTCCATCTATTCATGGCGCGGCGCAGAAGTCGCCAATATCCTACGATTTGAAAAGGATTTTCTCGGCGCGGCCGTCATTCGACTTGAACAAAATTACCGATCCACACCGCATATCTTGGGCGCAGCATCTGGCCTGATTGCGAAGAATGGTGGCCGTCTGGGCAAGACGCTGTGGACGGAGGTGGACGCGGGCGACAAGGTGGAGGTGATCGGCGTCTGGGATGGCCCGGAAGAAGCCCGCCGCGTCGGCGAACTTGTTGAGGATTATCAGCGCGCGGGGGGATCGCTCGATGATGCGGCCATCCTTGTACGGGCGCAGTTTCAAACCCGCGAATTTGAAGATCGTTTCATTGCGATAGGCTTGCCCTACAGAATTGTGGGCGGTTTTCGTTTCTATGAACGCGCAGAAATTCGCGATGCGCTTGCCTATCTGCGCCTCGTCAATCAACCTGCCGATGATCTGGCCTTTGAACGGATCGTCAACCAGCCCAAACGGGGCCTAGGCGATAAGGCACTGGCCAAGGTTCAGATGTTGGCCCGTGCACAGAATTGCCCGCTCTCGCTCGCGGCGGCGCGTATTCTTGATACCGATGAATTGACGCCTCAGGCCCGCCGAGCATTGGGGGGCTTTATTGGCGATCTGGCGCGCTGGCGCGATATGGCGAACACCCTGCCCCATCATGAACTCGCCCGCCAGATATTGGATGAGAGCGGCTATACCGCGATGCTTCTGGCCGATAAATCCGCCGAAAGTGCGGGGCGCCTTGAAAATTTGAGCGAACTTGCCCGCGCCATGGAAGATTATGAAACGCTGGGTGCGTTTCTGGAACATGTCAGCCTTGTCATGGATAATGAAGCCGCATCAGATGGCGAGAAGCTGACCATGATGACCATCCATGCCGCCAAGGGCCTTGAGTTTGAGCGCACCTTTCTTGCTGGATGGGAAGAAGGTGTGTTCCCCTCACAACGGTCGTTGGATGAAGGCGGGCTTGCCAGTTTGGAAGAAGAGCGACGACTGGCCTATGTCGCCATCACCCGCGCCCGCCGGAAATGCACGATCCTGCACGCCGCCAATCGGCGGATCTACGGGCAATGGACCTCCAGCATCCCCTCCCGCTTTGTGGCCGAACTTCCCCCTGAGCATGTCGAGCAGGAAAGTAGCTTTGGCGGCGGAGAGAGCCTCTGGCGGGCAAATTGGGCGCAAAACAGCGATCCATTCGCACATGTGGCCCGAGGCACAGGCCGTGGCCCCGGATGGCAGCGCGCGTCGGCTGAATATTCAACCCAACCGACCCGCATCGTTGAAGCGCGAACCAGTGCCGTTAGCCTTGGCAACAAAGGCCGCAGCGACCTGTCGATAGGACAGCGGGTCTTCCACGAGAAATTTGGTTATGGCCTGATCGCCGATATTGAGGGCAATAAGCTGGAAATTGACTTTGATCAGGCGGGACGAAAACGGCTGCTCGACACATTTGTCAAACTTGCCTGAAGATGCCTTCTGGATCGCAGCTTGCCCCTTAAAGGTTGCGCGGCAATTCGCATCCGGCCAAGGGTGACATGATGCGTGACGACGGCTCTAAAAACATCCATCCGCTTGCCTTGCGGGATTACAGATTTTTCTGGATTGCGCGGTTTTTTGCGGTGGTTGCGACGACAGGCATGGTCGTCGTTCTTGGCTATCAATTTTATGATCTGGCCCGAACGGAATATGGCCTCAGCATTCGTGAAGCCTCTTTTCAGCTTGGATTGTTGGGGCTTGCGCAATTTCTCCCCCTTGCGATCTTGACCCCCGTGGCCGGGTGGGTGGCCGACCGGTTTGACCGACGCCATATCGCTATCCTGGCCAATGGCATTGATGCCAGCATCGCTCTTTCGCTCGCCATTCTCTCGGCGAATGATGCTCTCACCCTCCCCATCCTCTTTTTCATGGCAGCGATGCACGGCGTTGCGCGGGTTTTTCTGGCGCCCGCCATGTCCTCAATCGTTCCCAATATCGTGCCGGCCTCCATCTTGCCCCGCGCCATCGCGTTTAACTCTATGGCCTGGCAGTCTGCGACCGTCATTGGCCCGGGAATCGGAGGCATTTTATTCGCGCGTCAGGCCGATATTCCCTATTGGCTTTTCACTGGCCTTTTGGTCACGGCCAGCCTGTGTGTCGCCTTGATCAAGCCCTTTGCAAAGCCCCAGATTAAGGGGGATGCCCACCCGTTTCAGCAGATGATCGATGGGCTGCGATACACTTGGAATGAACGCTTTTTGCTCGGTGCGATCACGCTTGATCTCTTTGCCGTTCTGCTGGCCGGGGCAACAGCCCTGCTCCCGGTCTTTGCACGCGACATATTGCATGTCGGTCCAGAAGGCCTTGGTTGGCTTCGGGCTGCCCCTGCCGCAGGCGCAACGCTCGTTGCACTCTGGTTCTCATTCCGTCCTTTAAAGCATAATGTCGGCGTGAAGATGTTGTGGGCCGTTGTTGTCTTCGGTGTCGCGACAATCGGCTTTGGACTCTCCCAATCCTATTGGTTGTCCCTTGGGCTTTTGGCGGTGCTTGGGGGCGCGGATATGCTGTCGGTCTATGTCCGCTCCTCTTTGGTTCAACTTAATACGCCGGACGATATGCGCGGTCGGGTTGGGGCCGTCTCATCTCTTGCCATATCCGGCTCAAATGAATTGGGTGAATTGCAATCCGGCCTAGCGGCGGCTGTGCTTGGCCCTATTGGCGCTGTTGTCTTTGGCGGAATTGGGGCTATCTTCGTAACTGGGCTTTGGGCTTGGCTCTTTCCCGAGTTAAGGCGCGCCCGAACATTCGAACCACAATTCCGAAGGACAGATACATGAAGGCAGCGTCGATCCTCGATACTATTGGGGGCACCCCCCATGTTCGCGTTTCCCGTCTTTTCCCGGATCGAGAGGTTTGGATTAAATCAGAACGCTCAAATCCCGGCGGATCGATCAAGGATCGTATCGGCCTTGCGATGATCGAAGATGCTGAACGAAGTGGTGCGCTGAAACCTGGCGGCACGATTGTGGAGCCGACCAGCGGCAATACAGGCATCGGTCTTGCGATGGTCGCCGCGGTCAAAGGCTATAAGCTCATCCTCGTGATGCCCGAAAGCATGTCTTTGGAGCGGCGCCGGCTAATGCTTGCATATGGCGCAAGCTTTGACCTGACCCCGCGCGAGAAGGGCATGAAGGGCGCAATTGAACGGGCGCTGGAAATTGTTGAGTCAACACCCGGTGCTTGGATGCCGCAGCAATTTGAAAATCCGGCAAATATCGATGTTCATGTGCGCACCACAGGCCCAGAAATCTTGGCCGACTTTGCCGATACACCGCTGAATGCGATCATCACGGGCGTGGGCACGGGCGGGCATATTACGGGTATTGCCGAGTTCCTAAAGCCGCATTGGCCAAAGCTGAAAATCTATGCGGTAGAACCAACCCTTTCTCCCGTCATCAGCGGAGGAAGCCCTGCCCCTCACCCCATTCAGGGTATTGGCGCGGGCTTTATCCCGGCAAATTTGCACACGGCATTGCTCGACGGCGTTATCAAGGTTGATCCTGCCGATGCCAAGGCGATGGCGCGCCGTGCCGCGACCGAAGAAGGCATGTTGGTCGGTATCAGCTCAGGCGCAACGCTTGCCGCTATTGCGCAAAAACTTCCAGATTTGCCCAAGGATGCCCGGGTCCTTGGGTTTAATTATGATACTGGCGAGCGATATCTGTCTGTGCCTGATTTCTTGCCGGAGGCATAAGGCACGCGCCGCATGCTCCCCGACGTGACTGGCACTCCGCCGCCCTTGGCTGGTGCAGCAAGCACGCGCGGGGTGCGCCCAGCCCCAATTGTTGTGCTGATCATTGCGGCCATTTTAGGCATATTGATTTGGTCAATTGAGGCAGGACCGCTGGGCAAGGCCTATGATGGGGTGCAGCAACCGCCCCTCATGACGGATAGCGTTCCTGCGCTCAAAGATGTTCCAGCGGTTGAACCGATGGAGCTCAAACAGGTCGCCCCCAGCCTTGCCAAAGAAATTAACGACGCAACGCCCTTCACCCGTGAGCCGGTTCCCCCTGCCAGACCCTTTTACATGACCGGTGCGCCAATTGATCGTGATCGCGCGACAGACTGCTTGGCCGCCGCCATTTGGTATGAAGCCGGTGCCGAGACGCTGTCCGGCAAGAAAGCGGTGGCGCAAGTCGTTCTCAACCGGGTCCGCCATCCTGCATTCCCAAAAACCGTCTGTGGCGTCGTTTTTCAGGGCGCAGAACGTCGCACAGGGTGCCAATTCACCTTCACCTGCGACGGTGCAATGGCCCGCACTCCCTCGGCCTATTCTTGGAGCAATGCGAGAGGATTGGCCCGGATCATGCTGATGGGAGAAGTCTTCAAGCCCGTTGGCACCGCCACCCATTACCACACGGATTGGGTTCTACCTGCCTGGAGCGCAAAGCTAGATAAGGTGCATAAGGAATCGACGCATTTATTCTTCCGCTGGATGGGCTGGTGGGGCGATTTGGCCGCCTTTAAGGGACGGTATTTGGGCAGTGAGCCTGTCGTCACACAATTGGTATCGCTCTCCCCCAGCCACGCGATGAGCCGCAACGGCGATATTCTCTTGCCGGGCAGTCTGGACGTCATGCTTGACACACAGGATGATTACAGCGGCAAAGACCGCCAAGATATCGGCCTGCCGTCAAATCCCTATGGGTTCAAGCCGACATTGCAGAGCCCAACTGCAGACTTTCTGGTATTTGTTGTGCCGCGCAAGACCGACCCAGCCATTATGCTCAGCCTTGTTCTCTTTTCCTGCTCGGTGAAACCCTATTGTAAAATCATGATCTGGACAGACGCAAAGCCTGCGCCGACGCGCCTGCCCGTTGCCGATGAATTCTTGCCAAGCATGGCCTTTAGCTATTTGCGCAATCGCTCCTCAGGTCTCGACAAGGCACTTTGGAATTGCGACCTTTTCCCCAGGGGGGATGCAAGCCAGTGTATGAAATCGAGACCCGCCAAAACGGCATCACCGCCACAGGGAGCCGGTTCCCCACAGGATGCGATCCCGCAGCTCAACTAACCGAGCGCTCTTCGCATATGCTGGGCGCAAGAGCCTGATTTACAGCCCGCTCAGGACAGTCTAGCCTCATATCTTAAATTGGGATCTTGGCATGACATTTATCGGCAAAATTTGGCGCATACTCATTGGCATTAAAGACGGCCTGGTCCTTATGGCCATGCTCCTGTTTTTCGGGCTTTTATATGCTGCTCTGTCGTCCACTCCCAATAGCGCAACTGTGCACACGGGCGCGCTCTATATCGATTTGAGCGGCACGATTGTGGAGCAGCCGCAACAAGCCAGCCCGCAAGAATTGCTTCTGGGCGGGGGCCAGTCTCATGAGCACCGACTTCGCGATGTTGTCCATGTTCTTGAAAAAGCGGCAAACGACCCTCGAATAAAGGTTGTTGCGCTTGACCTTGATGGGTTTTGGGGCGGCGGACAGGTTGCGCTTCAGCGGGTAGGCGATGCGCTTGATAAGGTTCGCAAGTCTGGCAAGCCCGTTATCGCATTCGCAACAGGCTATATGGATGACAGTTATCTTCTGGCGGCCCATGCCAGCGAAGTCTGGCTTGATCCCATGGGTGTAGCGATCATCGCAGGGCCAGGCGGCAACCAACCCTATTTCAAGGGACTGGTCGATAAGCTTGGCGTAACGGTCAATGTGTATCGGGTAGGCAAATATAAAAGCTTTGTGGAGCCCTTTATCCGGACCGATCAATCGCCCGAGGCGCGCGCTGCCAATCAGGCCCTCGCCGATGCCATCTTTGCCGATTGGCTCGCTGATGCGAAGTCGGCCCGCCCAAAGGCGAAGTTGGATGCTTATACCGCCGCCTCTATCAATATGACTGGCCCCATGTCCGATAAGGCCCGACAATTCGGCATTGTTGATCAAGTCGCTGACAAGCTTGCTTGGGCTAAACGAATTGCCCAAATTGCCGGAAAAGACGACGATCAGCCATTGGACAGCTTTAAACAGACTGACTTTGCGGATTATCTCGCCGCGCACCCACTGCCATCTGGCGGCCAGATTGGCGTCGTCACAGTGGCAGGAGAGATTGTCGATGGGGAAGCGCCGGCTGGGTCCGCGGGCGGCGACACCATTGCCCGCATTATCTTGGATGCTCTGGCAAAAAAAGACCTGAAAGCGCTCGTTATCCGCATTGATTCCCCAGGTGGATCGGCGCTCGCCTCAGAAAAAATTCGCCAAGCGCTCCTTCAAGCGAAGGCACAAGGCATTCCTGTCATTGCATCCATGGGGAATGTGGCTGCCTCTGGTGGATATTGGGTCGCGATGGCGGGAGATAAAGTCTTTGCAGAGCCCGGAACAATTACAGGCTCCATCGGCGTCTTCGGCGTCTTACCAACCTTTGAAAAGACGTTAGCAAAGGCGGGCATTACGGCGGATGGCGTCAGCACGACGCCTCTCTCGGGACAGCCGGATCTGCTGCGCGGCACGAACGCCGCTACAAACCAGCTTTTTCAGACTGGTGTAGAAGATATTTATCGTCGCTTTACAGGATTGGTTGCAGCGCAACGGAAATTGCCCTTAGCCAAGGTCATGGAGATAGCCGAAGGCCGTGTGTGGGATGGCGGGTCTGCACGGCAGCTTGGGCTTGTTGATGCGTTTGGATCCTTGGAAGATGCGATCGCAGAAGCCGCAAGACGGGGCAGGCTGTCTGGCCATGAGGCGCGCCCTGTCTACCTTGATCGCATGCCAAATTGGTTTGAGCTTTATGCCGAAGCCCTGATGGGATCAGAGGCACGGGCACCAATAGACCCCTATGGTCAGTTGATGCTCCGCCAACAGGCGAGCTTGATTGCGGGCGTGCAAGATGGGATTGCCGTCCTCAACGGTCCTGCCATTCAAGTCCGCTGCCTTGGCTGCCCATCCGCGCCCAAAATTGTGCGCAAGAAAGACACGCTGATGGCGCTGATTCTCGCAAAGGCTGGCCGATAATCTCAGGCCAGGATTGTCGCCGATTTAGCTTGCCGCCGCGGGTCTATACTCAGCTGAATTGGTCGTGAACTCTGCATGACCATAGGCCGCAAGTTGACGCTTGAGGCGCGCCACAAGCCGACGGTCAGACATATGTCCTAAGATGGGAAGATAGCTGCACAGTCGATACGCGAGCATATGCAGAAGAATGACCATGATCGTTGAGCCATAGAGCAGCCGATCCATCCCAGAAATAGGCACACCCAATTCTGCTGCGCGCCGCAAATCGCCGCCAAGGAACGCCTTGGCAAAAAAGACCCGCGAGAAAGAGCGCTCTAACCGCCGAAAGACACGCCCTGAGAGTGACTGGTCCTTCGACAATTCAGCGTCCATGGTCGCGCGCAACAGTCCACCGCAAATTGCGTCGTCATAGTCATAGCGCAACGTCGCGCTGCGCGTACACCAGATGCGAACGATATCCTCCGGCGTATCCCCCAATAGATCTTCGGGCAGACCCAGAAGATAACAGCGATAGCGCGCCAGTTCGACCCGCGCGCGTTCTGCAGGCGTAAACTCGGTTCGACCGGCCTTCAGAACATCATTGGACAGGAAGTAGATGGGAATAAGGCCCGCTGGCATCTGATCCAACTGGGGAATGGGCATGCCATAGGTTTTGGCGTCCCACATGCCCGGACGGCTGAGGACATTCACCCGAACCATACTATGCATCAGACGCACCATGGCCGCTGCCTGAAAGCCAGAGCCATGTCGCTCCAGCGCACCCGGCAAGATCGTTGTGGTGAAGAAGGTGGCCGTTTCCTTGACCCGGCGAGCCGCCGTCGCATGGCTCAGCGTGCCGGTCAGCGCCATGGGAAGTGCAGAATATTTATTGAGAAAGGTCGCAATAAAGGCCCCGCGAATGGCAAAGGGCGCAAGATTGGCAGCGCTGTTGCGCTCTTCCCGAGCGCCCTGCTCCACCAGCGCCATATTCAGCCAGTCCGGCGTTCGCTCCATCTCTGCGATCAACGCGCCAAGTTCTGGCGGCGCATCTGGCACAGCACCAATCCCCTTTTCACAGGCTGTCACCAGCATGTCGACAAGTGGACGGAAGCCATAGCGCGGCATCAGCGCGGCATAGGCATCGCCCGTTATATCCCCCAGCATCGTATATTCCCGGAATCGCGCCACCATATCGGTGTCGGCCAGTAATTCTTCTCGTGTCAGGCGGGCACCAAAGCGGAGCTCAGTGTCATCCCCGGCGCGCGTGGAGAACCGCTCAGGCGGCGTGTCAAAGTCCAAATCCTTGTAAAGCGCTGGCAGCAGCTGCTTTTGAGAGCGGACACGAGAGGCGATCGTTTCGATAGATGGGCGCATATGTGCATGCTGCGCGAAAAATGCGCCCAGGCCAACCCCCTAACGCGTCGGGGTTAGATGTGGATCGGTTTACCCATCACCGCCATCGCCGCTTCTTTGAGCGCCTCAGACTGCGTTGGGTGGGCATGGCAGGTATAGGCGATATCCTCGCTCGTTGCACCAAACTCCATCGCCTGCGCGGCCTGCGCGATCATGGTGCCGGCAAGAGAAGCAACAATATGCACGCCAAGAACCCGGTCGGTCTTGGCATCCGCAATTACTTTTACAAAGCCATCCGTGTCGCGGTTGGTCTTTGCCCGGCTATTGGCCAACATCGGAAACTTACCGACCTTCACCTCGCCGCGTTCTTTCGCCTGCTCTTCGGTCAGGCCGACACTTGCAAACTCGGGCATCGTGTAGACTACGCCGGGAATGACATCGTGATTGACCAGACCGATTTGGCCCGCGCAGAATTCCGCAGCCGCAATCCCTTCATCTTCGGCCTTATGCGCCAGCATTGGTCCCGGCGTCACATCCCCAATGGCGTAAATGCCCGGAACCTTCGACTGGAAATCATGGCCAACTTCAATCTGCCCGCGGGCATTGGTCTCAACGCCCGCCTTGGCCAAATCAAGCCCTTCAGTATTGGGGCGACGACCGATCGCAACAAGGACGCAATCCGCCTCAAGCGTTTCCGCAGCACCGCCCGCTGCGGGCTCAACCGTGACGGTCGCCTTGCCACCCTTCACGACAACGCCTGTCACCTTGGTCGACAGTTTCAGTACAAAGCCCTGTTTCTTAAAGATCTTGGCCGCTTCCTTGCGGACGTCGCCATCCATGCCGGGCAAAAGCTGATCCAGATATTCAACCACCGTCACCTCAGCGCCCAGACGCCGCCAGACGCTGCCAAGTTCCAACCCGATCACGCCGCCGCCAATGACGATGAGATGCTTTGGAACCTTGGGCAGCGACAATGCGCCCGTTGAATCGACCACGACCTTTTGATCAATCTCCACGCCCGGAAGCGGCGTGACGGAGGAACCCGTGGCAATCATGATCTTCGTGGCCGAATAGACCGATCCGTTCACATCCACGCTATTGGGCGATGTGAAGCGCGCATAGCCCTTCAGCCAATCCACCTTGTTCTTCTTGAACAGAAATTCGATACCCCCGGTCAGCTCACCTACGGCCTTAGCCTTTTCGGCGAGCATGGCCGTGAGATCGAGCTGCACGTCCTTAAAGTTGATGCCGAATTTGGCGAGTGTCCCCGAATGCGCCTCTTCATAAAGTTCCGACGCATGCAGCAACGCCTTTGAAGGGATGCAGCCCACGTTGAGGCACGTGCCACCCAACGTCTCACGGCTTTCGACACACGCTGTCTTCAACCCAAGCTGCGCGGCCCGAATGGCGGCCACATAGCCCCCCGGCCCTGCGCCGATGACGATTAGGTCGTATTGGGCCTCAGCCATCATCTGCTCCTTAAAGGTCAATCAACAGGCGCGTTGGGTCTTCAATCGCGTTCTTCACTGCGACCAAAAAGGTCACCGCTTCACGGCCATCGATCAAACGGTGATCATAGCTCAGCGCCAGATACATCATCGGGCGAATAACAATCTGGCCGTCGCGGACGACTGGGCGATCTTCGATCCGATGGAGGCCAAGCACTGCCGATTGCGGCGGATTGATAATCGGCGTGGACATGAGCGATCCGAACACGCCGCCATTGGAAATAGTGAAGGTTCCGCCCTTCATATCTTCCATGGTCAAGCTGCCATCCTTGGCCCGTGCGCCAAAATCGCCAATCGTGCGCTCAATATCTGCAACGGACATATCCTGCGCGTCCCGAATAACCGGCACAACAAGGCCATTCGGCGCGGACACGGCAACAGAAATGTCCGCATAGTTGCGATAGACGATTTCCTCGCCCTCAATTGAGCCATTCACCGCGGGAATATCGCGCAAGGCCATGCATACGGCCTTAGTGAAAAAGCCCATAAAGCCGAGGCGCACGCCGTGCTTCTTTTCAAACAAATCCTTATATTTGGCGCGCGCTTCCATCACGGCTGTCATGTCGACATCGTTAAATGTCGTCAGCATGGCCGCTGTGTTCTGTGCCTCTTTCAGTCGCTTGGCGACAGTCTGGCGCAGGCGCGTCATCCGCACCCGCTCTTCCCCGCGCGCCGAAACGGCAGGGGCAGACGCAGGCGAAATGCTCGGCACTGCCTCCGCCTTTGCGGTTGGAGCTGCGGAAGAAACAGCAGCCAGAACATCATCCTTGGTCAGACGACCATCTTTGCCTGTGCCCTTAATCTTGGTTGGGTCCAGACCATGTTCCAGCACCAGACGCCGCACGGATGGTGACAAGGTCAGATCCGCCGCATCCTCCGCGACAGCCGCCGGTGCAGGCACAGAACTTGCCACAGGCGCGCTCGCAGCGGCAGAACCGCTGCTTGCCTCAATCATGCCAATGACCGCGCCGACATTCACCGTCGTGCCTTCAGACACGACCTGCGCGCCCATAATGCCGGCCACAGGCGCTGTCACTTCCACCGCAACCTTATCGGTTTCAAGGCTCGCAATCGGTTCATCTGCGGCCACAGTTTCACCCGGCTTTTTAAGCCATTGGCCAAGCGTTGCTTCAGCAATGGATTCACCCAGAGTGGGAACGATAACTTCTGTCGACATGATCAGCCTTTCCGCTGGCGTCTAATTTCGGTGCGCACGCTATGTCCGAGCGCGTGGGAGATGAGGGCCGCCTGCTCGGCTTGATGCCGTTTCATCAGGCCTGTCGCGGTCGCTGCACTGGCCTTACGTCCCGCATAGCGCGCACGATCTGGCCCAACACCCGCTGCTGCCAGACATTCCTCAATATAGGGCTCCACAAAGAACCAAGAGCCGTTATTCTTGGGTTCTTCCTGAGCCCAAATCACTTCTTCTAAATTCACCATCCGCTTCAGGCGCACAATAAGAGGCTCGGACGGGAATGGATAAAGCTGCTCAAGCCGAACAATCGCCGTATTCTGATCACCAGCCGCGTTGCGCGCTTCCATCAGATCATAGGCGACCTTACCAGAGCACAGAACAAGCCGCTTCACATCCTTATCGTCCGGCGCCCAAGGGTCAGACAGGATGCGCATGAAATGGCTTTGATCGAGGAACTGATCCACCTGAGACACGGCCATCTTATGACGCAGCAAGGATTTTGGCGTCATGATGATCAAGGGCTTGCGGAACTGGCGATGCATTTGCCGACGCAAAATGTGGAAATAATTCGCTGGCGTCGTGCAATTCGCGACCTGAATATTATCTTCCGCGCACAGCTGCAAATAGCGCTCAAGCCGCGCGGAGCTATGTTCCGGTCCCTGCCCTTCATAGCCATGCGGCAAGAGCATCACGAGGCCATTGGCCCGCAACCATTTTGATTCACCAGCTGCAATAAACTGATCGATCATGACTTGGGCGCCATTGGCGAAATCGCCAAATTGCCCTTCCCAAAGCACAAGGCTTTTTGGGTCTGCACCGGCATAGCCATATTCAAAGCCCAGCACGCCAAATTCAGACAGCGGGCTATCCAGCACCTCAAAACGGCCATGCGGCACGGTCGATAGCGGAATATATTTGTTTTCGGTGGCCTGATCGACCCAGACAGCATGACGGTGGCTGAATGTACCGCGCCCGGAATCCTGTCCAGACAGCCGCACACCATAGCCTTCCGACAACAGAGACCCAAAAGCCAAGGCCTCGGCCGTTGCCCAGTCAAAACCATCGCCGCTGGTAAACATCAGCTTCTTCGCATCCAGAACGCGGTTGAGCGTGGGATGCACCTTCACATCGTCGGGTACACCCGTCAGCGTGCGGCCAAGGCTGTCGAGCAGTTTTTTCGAAATGCCCGTTGGCACATTGCGTCGTGCTGTTTCTGGATCAGCAGGCTTGTTCAAGCCAGCCCAGCGCCCACCAAACCAATCTGCATCATTTGCCTTATAGTCGGCAGCCGCTTTGAACTCCTGCTCCAAAATCTGGGTGAAACGCATGGCATGTTCACCCGCCCAGTTGTCGTCAATAACACCCTGATCAACCAGCCGCTGCGCATAAATTTGCGATACGCCGGGATGCGACTTGATCGTCTGATACATAAGCGGCTGGGTGAAGCCGGGCTCATCCCCTTCATTATGACCAAAGCGGCGATAGCACCACATGTCGATCACGATATCGCGATGGAAAGTTTGGCGGAATTCGACCGCCATTTTGCAGGCAAAGGTCACAGCCTCTGGATCATCACCATTCACATGCAGGATCGGCGCTTGCACGCCCTTGGCCACATCCGACGGATAGGGAGAGGAGCGCGCAAATTGCGGGCTGGTCGTAAAGCCAACCTGATTGTTCACGATGAAATGGATGCAACCGCCCGTATTATAGCCGCGAATGCCAGAGAAGCCGAGACATTCCCAAACAATCCCCTGCCCGGCAAAGGCGGCGTCGCCGTGGAGCAACACAGGCAAGACCTGCGTGTGCTTCCCCTTGCCAATATCATCGCGGAACGTCTGGTTGGCGCGCACCTTGCCGAGCACAACCGGGTCAACCGCCTCAAGGTGCGAGGGGTTTGGTACAAGGCTCATATGCACCTTGATGCCGTCAAACTCCCGATCCGTAGACGTGCCAAGGTGATATTTCACATCGCCCGATCCGCCAACATCGTCAGGGTTCGCCGATCCACCCGAAAATTCATGGAAGATGATGCGATAGGGCTTTGCCATCACATTGGCGAGCACGTTGAGTCGGCCACGATGCGGCATCCCGATCACAATCTCGCGCACGCCCTGCGCGCCACCATGTTTGATAAAGCTCTCTAGGGCGGGGATCATCGCTTCGCCGCCATCAAGGCCGAAGCGCTTGGTGCCAACATATTTGCGGCCAAGGAATTTTTCGTACTGCTCGGCTTCGATCACTTTGGCGAGGATTGCCTTCTTGCCCTCTGCTGTGAAGCCGATAGACTTGTCTGCGCCTTCCATGCGTTCTTGGAAAAAGCGCCGTTCCGCCACGTCTGAAATATGCATATATTCCAGACCGACATTACCGCAGTAATTTGCGCGCAAGATCGCTACAAGATCGCGCACAGAGACCCATTCCAGGCCCATTGTTCCGCCAACATAGACCGAACGATCCAAATCAGCGCCCGAAAACCCATGATATTCCGGCGTCAAATCAGCCGGAAGCTCCTGCTTTGTCAGGCCGAGTGGATCGAGATTTGCCGCCAAATGCCCGCGCACCCGATAGGTGCGAATGAGCATCATCGCCCGAATGGAGTCCGCCGCTGCGGACGCCACATCGGCCTGCGCCAGTGGTTTGCCTGCCGCTTTGGCCGCGCGCTTGACCGCAACCTGCATTTGAGTTGGATCTAACGCAGCAGTCAGATCATCCGTTTCGGACAAGGGCCAGTTGGGTCGCGCCCAACTGGGGCCTTGTTCGGCATCGAATTCGTGGCTTTCAAAACCCATGATCACGCTTTCCTGGGGAGAGGATGGAGCGGGAGAGGCCTGAAGTTAACCCTTCAGAACCTCAACCAGCGTCTTTCCAAGTTCAGACGGCGAAGGCGACACGCGGATGCCCGCTGCCTCCATTGCCGCAATCTTGCTTTCGGCATCCCCCTTGCCGCCCGATACAATGGCGCCCGCATGGCCCATACGACGTCCCGGAGGAGCCGTACGACCTGCAATAAAGCCGACCATTGGCTTTTTGCGGCCACGCTTGGCTTCATCGATCAGGAACTGTGCGGCTTCTTCTTCCGCCGAGCCACCGATCTCGCCGATCATGATGATCGACTTGGTCGCGTCATCGGCAAGGAAGGCTTCCAAGCAATCGATAAAGTTAGTGCCGTTGACCGGGTCACCACCGATGCCGACAGCAGTCGTCTGGCCAAGGCCTTCTGCCGTTGTCTGAAACACGGCTTCATAAGTGAGTGTGCCCGAACGTGAGACAACACCGACCGAACCCTTGGAAAAGATGTTGCCGGGCATAATGCCGATTTTGCATTCGCCAGGCGTCAGGACACCCGGGCAATTCGGGCCAATGAGGCGCGACTTGGAACCGGACAGCGCACGCTTCACCTTCACCATATCCAACACCGGAATGCCTTCGGTAATGCACACGATGAGCGGAACTTCCGCATCAATCGCTTCCAAAATCGAGTCAGCCGCAAAGGGCGGCGGAACGTAAATAACGGATGCGTCTGCGCCCGTCTTGGTGACGGCTTCAGCCACAGTATCGAACACAGGAAGCCCGATATGTGTCGTGCCGCCCTTACCCGGCGTCACGCCGCCCACCATCTGCGTGCCATAATCCAGCGCCGCCTGTGTGTGGAAGGTACCTGTATCCCCGGTCATGCCCTGCGTGATGACCTTTGTAGTCTTGCTGACGAAAATGCTCATATGCGCTCTCCCCTTATTCTAAAGCGCCGAAAATTAGGCGAGGTCTGGATCAATGCCCTTACAGGCGTCCAGCAATTCCTTGACCGCGTCGACCGACACTTGGAGATTGGCCTTGGCTTCTTCATCCAACTGGATCTCAACAATCTGTTCAACGCCGCCAGCGCCGATGATCACTGGCACGCCGACATAAAGGTCATCCACGCCATATTGACCGGTCAAATGTGCAGCGCAGGGCAACAGACGCTTTTGATCGCGCAGATAGGCTTCTGCCATCGCAATGCCGCTGGTCGCTGGCGCGTAAAAGGCAGACCCCGTCTTCAAGAGGCCAACAATCTCACCGCCGCCCGAACGGGTCCGCTGCACGATGGCATCAATCCGCTCCTTAGTCGAACGGCCCTGTTTGATGAGATCAGGAATAGGAATTCCCGCCACCGTCGAATATTCAACGACTGGCACCATCGTATCGCCATGACCGCCAAGCACGAAGGACGTTACGTCACGCACCGACACCTTAAACTCTTCTGCCAAGAAATGGCTAAAGCGCGCGGAGTCCAGAACGCCCGCCATGCCCACAACCTTATTGTGCGGCAGACCAGAGAATTCCCGCAATGCCCAGACCATCGCGTCGAGTGGGTTGGTGATGCAGATCACAAAGGCATTGGGGGCGTTATTCTTAATGCCTTCACCCACGGCCTTCATGACTTTCAGGTTGATGCCCAAAAGGTCGTCGCGGCTCATGCCTGGCTTGCGGGCAACGCCTGCGGTGACGATGATGACATCGGCGCCCTTAATGTCTGCATAATCATTGGTGCCGATGATTTTGGCATCAAAGCCTTCAACCGGGCCACATTGCGACAGGTCAAGCGCCTTGCCCTGCGGGACACCTTCAACAACGTCGAACAGAACGATATCGCCCAATTCCTTGATCGCTGCGAGATGGGCAAGAGTACCACCAATATTACCAGCACCGATCAGTGCGATTTTTTTACGAGCCATTGCCGAGTCCTTCCGTGTGGCAAGATTACGAAATTAAGCCGCGCTTAGGCCCGTTTGATCCCCCACACAACCGTATAATGTATCAAATAGAGAGGTTTTTCTGCAACTCATTCGCAATAGCGTTAATCGTCGACAATGTTCACGCATTTTTGCTTTTCCGTCTGCGTCGCTTTCGCATATGATAAGACATTAACGACAGAGAGTTAGATTTATGAAGCCCCCTGCCCAACTTCGTATCGACATTGTGTCTGATGTTGTCTGCCCCTGGTGCGCCGTGGGGTATAAGCAACTTGAACAGGCCATTGGATTAATGGGCGATAAGGCGGAATTCGGGATCCGCTGGCATCCGTTTCAACTCGCGCCCAATCTTCCGCCTGAGGGGCAAAGCATCGCCGATTATGGGCGGGAAAGATATGGTGCGACCCCGGAACAGAGCGCTGCCAATCGAACGCGCATTCAGGATGCGGGCGCGCCCCTTGGCCTAGAGTTTAACTATTCGGCCAACAGCCGCATTTACAACACCCGCACCGCGCACAAGCTGTTGACCTGGGCAGGCGAAAAAGGCGGCCAGACCGCGCTCAAGCTTGCCCTGTTCCATGCGTATTTCACAGATCAGCTCAACATCGCAGACGAAGACGAGCTCCTCGATACTGTTGAGAAAGCGGGGCTTGATCGCGAAGCAGCGGCGCTTGCATTAACAGACCCGCATTATGATGAGGTCGTCGATGCAGAACTGCATCACTGGCAGATGCAGAACATCACCGGCGTCCCCGCCTTCATCGTCAACGGCAAATATATGATCCCCGGCGCACAGGACGTTGAAACATTCGTCCGCGTCCTTGATCGCATCCTCGAAAAGGAAGCGGCCTAGCGCGCCAGCGCCTTTACCATGTCGTGCCAATGGTCGAGATCGTCGTAGAAGCTCTTGACGGGGATGCGCTCATCCCGGCCATGGGCGCGCTCATCTTCTGGCACAATGATCCAAGCGCCTGACACGCCATAGACTGGCATGCCTGTCGCCCGAAAGAAGAGGCCATCTGTGGCCCCTGTGGACATTCTGGGCACGATTTCAGAGCCCGGATGCCGCTTGCGCACACTCTGCGTATAAGCCGACACCACATCGGCACGCAGCGGCGATGGCGGCGACGGGTCTGACACGCCAAAGGGGTCGACCTGTACCAGCGCCCCCGCCACAGCTTGCAATTCAGCCTGCACATCCTTGGCGGCCACGCCCGGAAAAATCCGGCAATTGACAAGGGCGCGGGCCATTTGCGGCAAGGCATTATCGGCATGGCCACCCTCAAGTCGGGTTGCGACACAGCGGGTTCGGGTCATCGCGACTTCGAGAGGATCCGCTTCAATGAGGTCCGCCGCGGCGCCATCTTTCTCATCCGCCAACCAGCGCCGCATGGCATCTCCCAAAGGTCCTGCCTCATGCTTTTGCCGAAACTGAAAATAAGCGCGCGTTGTCTCATTCAGCATGGGGGCAAAGCGATAGCTTTCCAACCGCTTCAAAGCCCCCGCCAATTCATAAATGGCATTGTCGGGGCGCGGCCGAGAGCTATGCCCGCCCGGATTTCGAGCCGTAAAGCTATAGCTCTGAAACATTTTTTCAGAGGTCTGGATCGCAAAACCAAGTGAGGTTCCATCCTTGGTGAAGGCCCCACCCCCATCGTCGGCATTGAGCGCAAAATCCGCATCGACTAGCTTGCGCCATTCGGTTGAGGCCAATCGCGCGCCGGAGCCGACGGTTTCCTCATCCCCGGAAAAAAAGACGATAATGTCCCGCTTCGGCTTAAACCCCTCTGCCTTTAGCCGCAGCAAGGCATGCGTAATGGCGACAATGCCATTCTTCATGTCGATTGTGCCCCGGCCATAAAAATAGCCATCTTCCTCAATCATCTTGAATGGATCGCGCGACCAATCTTCGGGCTTTGCGTCAACAACATCCATATGGCCGATAAGCAGCATGGGCTTTTTCGTAGGCCTCCCTTCCGCCTTCCAGCGCAGGATCAAGCTCTGCGTCCCGTCATGATCTTTGACGATCACGTCGCCAAAGCCACCTTTTTCAAACTCAGCTTTCAAAAATGCGACCAGCCTCTTCACCTCTTCAGGACGCGTTGTCACCGAAGGAATGTTGATTGCGCTTTCCAGCAACGCGCGGCCCTTCGCGTGCCAAGGATCGGTCGGTGGTGCGGCCATCACCCCAGAGGTCAAAGACAGCGCGGAGACGGCAATAAGAAGGTGGCGCATGATCATCATTCCTTGTTAATCGGTCATCAGCCTAGCGCCTGGCTCAGGATTCGCCATGCCCTTGCGCCAGATAATCGAGACTTTGCATTTCCATCAGGCGCGAAACGGTGCGTTCAAACTCAAACCGTCCATCGCCTTTAGTGTAAAGATCGTTTGGCAGCGCATCGGCTGCGGCGATTAACTTGACCCTATGCTCATACAGCGCGTCAATCAGCGTCACGAAGCGCGCCGCTTCATTGCGATTTTCCGGCCCCAGTTTTGGAATGCCGACAAGGATGACGGTATGGAAATGCCGCGCGATGGACAAATAGTCCGGTGCCCCCCGCGCTTCGGCGCACAAGCGCTTGAAGGAGAAGACCGCGACACCCTTTAGGCTTTTGGGGACGTGCAGCAACCGCCCTCCCCCAACATCCAAATCTTGAGACGGAATATGCTCTGCATCTTCTGGCGGATAATCGGTCAGGCGGAAAAATGCCTCACGGCACGCCTCAGTCGCAGACGGCCCCAACGGGCTGTACCATGTCGCCATCCCCGCCAGACGCTCGAGGCGATAATCTGTCGGGCCATTCAGCGTCATCACATCCAAACGCTGCTCAATCAGGGCGATAAAAGGCAAAAAATGCTCGCGGTTGAGGCCATCTTTATAAAGGTCTTTTGGCGCGCGGTTCGATGTTGTGACAATCACAACGCCCGCCTCAATCAATCCGGTGAACAAGCGGGACATGATCATCGCATCAGCCGAGTTATTGACGACCATTTCGTCAAAGCACAGGCATTTGGTCTCTTGCGCAATGGTCGCAACCACAGGCTGGATTGGATCGCCCTGTTCCTTCGCGCGCTCCACCCGCAACCGCGCATGCACCTCTATCATAAACTCATGGAAATGCGCGCGCCGCTTAGCGGGGATGTTGAGGCAGCTGTGAAATAAATCCATCAGCATAGATTTGCCGCGCCCGACATTCCCCCAGACGTAAAGCCCACGCGGCACATTTGCCTGATCTCGCTTGAACAACCGCGCCACCAAGCCGAGTTTTCGGGGCTGTTCTTCGAGTTGCTGCTGTAATTGGTCTAGGCGTTGCGCCGCGAAGGATTGCTCCTCATCCGCCTTAAGCTCGCCTGCGGCCACGAGCGCCTGATAGCGCTCCAGCACCGAAGTCACTGACTGCGCCCTTTTCGGATCGTCGCTGAGAATGCAGCAACCTTGTGATCATCTTGTTCCACAAGCCCGCGCAGGAAGACGAGGCGCCTTGTCTCCTTCAAGACCTCTACGACAGAATCGAGCGGCCTGTTTGGATAGCCCCCTCCGATAAACTGGGTAGAGAGATCAAGCGTAACTGAACCAGCCATACCCTTCAAACCAAGCATGTGGCCACACGTGAAGAGTGAGATATCGATAAGTGCCAAGGTTGCAGCACCATGCACAATATCAAGCAAATTGGTGTGTTTGAGTTCCGGGAACATACGCAAGCGCACCAAGCCATTGCCTTCAAGGCGCGTGATTAGCTTGCCCATAACCTGCCCGTTAAAGCGGCGTGTGTCTCTCAGCTCCCAAAGATGCCAACCCGGATGATCTGGGTCCGGCGCATTATCAAAGGCGGCGTCTTCTTCTTCCGCCAAAGCTAAATCAGACATCAGATGGCGCGCTCGGCGACCATCTTCTTCGTCTCGGCAATTGCCTTGGCTGGGTTCAGCCCTTTGGGGCAGACATTCGCGCAATTCATGATCGTGTGGCAACGATAGAGACGGAAGGGATCTTCCAACTCATCAAGCCGCTCACCGGTCAGTTCATCCCGGCTATCCGCCAGCCAGCGATAGGCTTGCAGCAGAATGGCTGGACCAAGAAACTTGTCAGAATTCCACCAATAGCTGGGGCAGCTGGTGGAGCAGCAGGCGCACAAAATACACTCATACAGACCATCGAGCTTCGCACGGTCTTCTGGCGATTGCAGCCGCTCTTTGCCCGAGGGCGTCGTCGTCTTGGCCTTCAACCAAGGTTCGATGGACGCATATTGCGCATAAAAATGCTTAAAATCAGGGACCAGATCCTTGATAACTTCCATATGCGGCAGCGGCGTGATGCGCACATCATTGCCGCACTCTTCAATCGACTTGGTGCAAGCCAATGTGTTCGTACCGTTGATATTCATCGAGCACGACCCACAAATCCCCTCACGGCATGACCGGCGGAAGGTGAGAGACGAATCCTGCTCCGACTTAATCTTGATCAGGGCATCAAGGACCATCGGACCGCAGGTGTCGAGGTCAACCTCAAACGAGTCATAGCGCGGGTTCTCGCCGCTATCGGGATCATAGCGATAGATTTTGAACGTCTTCGGCTGGGCGGCGCCATCTGCCTTGTGCGTCTTGCCGTTTTTACTAATCCTGCTGTTCGCAGGAAGCCGGAATTCAGCCATGATCAAAACCCCTGATATTCTTCCGCATTTCCGATAGCGGGATGGGGCATAAGGTCAACACCCTCAATATCGATATTTGGGTGTATTTTTTTAAAACCGCTCGCCGCGAACCACATCAACATCAGCAATTGTGACGACCAAACCATATTCGCCAAGATGCGGCTCAAGTGCATTGATCAGCGCCTGAACCTTTGCTTCTCCGGTGATGGCGATGAACATTCGCTTGGCAACCGCACCAGAGACATCCTCATCTCGCCAGGCACCGCCATGGCCCATGCCTGCGGCAAGACTAGCTAGTGTATAATGAGAAATGCCAACACCAGCGGCGGTTTCGGCAAGCCATTCGCACAAGGGCGCATCAATCAGGATATCAATCCGCTTGCGCCGAACGAGTTCAACCATCTGAGTCTCCTAACCGGCCAAGCGGACTGCCAGCGCTGCAAAGAGCGGTATGCCGACAATTATGTTGAAGGGAAACGTGACCGCCAGCGACATCGACAAGTAAATGCCCGGATCTGCTTTAGGCAGAGCCATGCGCATGGCCGCCGGCACTGCAATATAAGACGCGCTTGCCGCCAACATGGCAAAAGCCGCCGCCGTACCTGCGTCCAAGCCAAGCATTAATGCAGCGCCAAGGCCAAGCGAACCGTTGATCAATGGCAAAGCAATGCCAAGGCTTACCAACCTGAGCGTCATGCCGCGGCTTTCCCGCAGGCGACGCACGGCAACCAGGCCCATGTCCAGCAAGAACAAGCACAATATGCCCGAAAACCCGGTCGTGAAAACAGGAGAAATTGCGGCATATTTGTCTTTACCAATCACAAGACCAACAAAAAATGCCCCGAGAAGAAGCACGACGGAGCCATTGAGGAACACTTCGCGCCAAATATGCCCGCCGGGCGCACCGCTTTTCTGCTTCAGGCCATTTTGCGCGAGCAACAAGCCTGTCAAAATCGCAGGTGTTTCCATCAGGGCGAGAACCGCGACCATGTAACCAGCGGGCTCTGCGCCGCTGCGGGTCAATGCCTCAGTAGCTGTGACGAAGGTCACTATGCTGACAGACCCGTAATGCGCTGCAACTGCGCCAGAATTCAATCGATCAAGCCCGCCCCAGCTTCTCAACAGGGCAAAAGCAATAAAGGGCAGCCCAAAGCTAAGACCCATACCGGCGATCGCCGCCCCCGCCATTTCCGAAGACATGCCAGCAGCAGACACCTGCACGCCGCCTTTCAGGCCGATGGCGGCCATGAGATATAACGACATGCCCTTTGCAATCGGTTCCGGCACCGACAGATCGGATCGCGCGGCGGCAGCTAGCGCGCCGAGAATGAAGAAAAGAATGACGGGCGACAGCAAAGTATCGATCGTGGACAAATCAATATCCTCTGTAATTCAAGCGTGCCGCCTGACGTGCTCATAGCAAGAGCTTGCGTGTCGTCAACCGCACTGCCAGAGGTCTGACCGTATGCATACCGACCGCCATTTCTCGCTCGATGCGCTTCGGGGCTTTGCGGTGCTTGGTATCCTTTTGATGAACATCATCGCTTTTTCCTTGCCAATGTCCGCTTACATAAACCCGGCGGCATGGGGCGGGTCATCGACCAAAGACATAATCAGTTGGGCCATCGCCTTCATATTGGTTGATGGCAAAATGCGCGGCTTCTTCTCGATCATGTTCGGGGCATCCCTTCTCCTCATTTTAGAGCGGGCAGAGCGTCAAGGTGATGCGCCATGGCCGCTGCATGCCCGCCGCATGGCGTGGCTTTTCCTATTTGGCCTCGGACATTTCATCTTGATCTGGGAGGGCGATATTCTGGCCCATTACGCGGTCTGCGGGCTGGTTGCATATGGCTTTCACGCGGCATCGACAAAGCGCCTGACCGCTATCGGCATTGCCCTTATCACAGCCAATCTGTTTATCTGGACTGTTATTTTGTGGACGGCGCATGCCCTGCAAGCGGAGGCGACGACATCCAATCTGGCCGACGCAAAAGAGCAGTTCGCCCTCATGCTGGATGCTCTTGGCGCGCCCGGAGGCGCCAGCATAGCGCAGGATTTGCAACTCTATCGCGGATCCTATCCAGAGATGGTGACAGCACGTCTTGCAGACGCAGTTTCCGCACAGGTCACCCTGATGTTTGGCTATGGCGCGGAAACGACGGGCCTTATGCTCTTGGGAATGGCCTTCTACAAATCAGGCGCTTTAACAAGCGCATGGAGCCGCCCTAAAATCCTACGCTGGGCCGTGCTTTTCTATCTCTTCGGGCTGCCGATATCCGCATTTCTGGCTTGGAAAATTTATGCAGCTGGCTTTGAACCGTTATTGACGGCCGCGATTGTCTATTTCGGGCATACGCCGGCTCGACTGGCCGTGACGATTGGGCATCTGATGCTGCTCTTGCTTATCGTCACACGACCTGCGCCCGGCCCGCTCTTGCAGAAAATCGCCGCCGCTGGGCGGGTTGCCTTTTCCAACTACATCCTCACATCATTGGTCATGACGTCCATTTTCTATGGCTATGGTTTCGGGTTGTTCGGCCATGTGCCGCGTGCTCAGGTCTATCTGCTCACTCTTCCCATGATTGCTGTGATGATTGCCTGGCCTCAGCCTTGGCTTCGCCGCCATCATTATGGGCCGCTGGAATGGCTTTGGCGCGGTTTGAGCAAAGGGCAGCGCGTTCCTTTGCGGATTAAACCAGACTAACCCGGCCACCGGCATGCCGCTCCAAACGCCCGGCAAGTTCCAGTTCCAATAGGACCACAGCGACCAGCGGAGCGGACAGACGAGACTGACGGATAAGCTCATCAACAGCAACCGGCACCGGGGAAAGCAGTGATGTCAGATCTGCACGCTCCCGATCATCTGGATCAGCGCTCGATTAGCCGGGAATGTATCTTTCGGTTGATTGTTCAAAACCATGATTAAACATCTGAATGATTTCTAGAATATCATCTGCATTCTGTACAAGAAAGGCCCCTTCCCTAATCAACAAATTGCACCCCTGCGCGCGCGGGTCTAGCGGCGATCCGGGGACTGCCATAACGTCGCGACCCGCCTCATTCGCCAGCCGTGCGGTAATGAGCGACCCGGATTTTGGGGCTGCCTCGACAACGACAGTGCCGTGAGCAAGCCCAGCGATAATTCGGTTGCGCGCGGGAAAATGCCGCGCCAGAGGCTCACGCCCGGGCGGCTGTTCGGTCACCAGCAAGCCGCGTTCCGCAACATCGGCTTGAAGGTCGGCATGTTCAGGCGGGTAAGTGATATCAATCCCGCTGGCGATCACACCAATAGTGCCCCGATTGAGCGACCCGTGATGCGCATGCGCGTCAATGCCCCGCGCCAGACCGGACACAATGGAAACGCCCTTATCAGCTAAATTGGCGGCCAATTCGCGTGCAAATCGGCATGCAGAGGCAGAGGCATTGCGCGCACCCACCATCGCAACACAAGGGCGACGCACGAGCGAAAGATCCCCCTTTACGATCAAAGCAGGGGGTGCTGAGTCCAACTCTGTGAGCAGCGTGGGATAATCTGAATCTCCCCAGAACACATAGCGCGCGCCCACATCCATGACGCGGGACCATTCCCGCTGAACATCGTCCGGTGTCGCAAGCTTTGGCGCTCGCCCACCAGCCCGCGCCGCAAGGGCGGGAATGGCATCCAGCGCCGCAGCGGCTGAACCAAAGCGCGTCAGCAATTGCCTATAACTTATGGGCCCAATGTTTGCCGATCGTATCAGCCGGAGCCTATCCAGCTGATCCTGATCGGCGGCCGGCATCAGGATTTGCTTCCAATTCGGGGCTCAGTTCCCGCCAGCAGGCGGCGAATATTGTCACGATGCATCAGAAGAACCGTCAGCGCCAAGAGCAGCATCGCCAGTGCCAGCTGCTTTTGACCCAAAAGTGCAGCGACGACCGGCGCTGAGAGAGCGGCCCCCATTCCCCCAACCGAGGAAATTCGGGTTACCCCCATGCCCACCAACCAGCACAGCGTATAGGCAAGGCCCACGCGCCAATCGACCGTCCAGCAAATGCCGAGCATCGTTGCAACGCCCTTCCCGCCCTTAAATCCCAACCAAATGGGAAAAAGATGCCCGAAAAAAGCGCCGATAGCGCCTAAGAGTTCACACCCAGTGCCGAGACGGGCCGCAAGGAGGACCGCCGCCACCCCTTTGAGAGCATCAAGAATAAGCGTGGCAGCAGCAAGGCTTTTTCGGCCTGTGCGCAACACATTGGTAGCACCAATATTGCCAGAGCCAATTTGCCGAATATCCCCCGCGCCGAACAACCGGGTGAGAATTAGGCCAAAGGGAATGGAGCCGAGCAGATAGCCACACAAAAGCGCCAATACAGGCCAAACCCCAAAGGGCATTTCCATCACTTTTCCCCGCGACTAATATCTCAGGGGTTTGATACAGCCGCCAATTATGCAAGGGCAAGCCATAATGACAGACGCGCGCCCCATCTTGGTCTTTGATTCCGGCGTCGGCGGGCTATCCGTCCTTGCCCATATTCAGCGCAAACTGCCCCAAGCGTCCATCGTCTATGCAGCCGATAATGCGCGCTATCCCTATGGAACTAAAAGCGAAGCTGAAATTGCGGCGCGCGTGCCCGCCCTGCTCGGCCGCCTTGCAGAACGCTATCGCCCCTGCCTCATTGTCATTGCCTGCAACACAGCCTCAACAATAGCTCTTTCTGATGTGCGCTCGGCGCTGGACCTGCCCATTGTGGGAACAGTGCCTGCGATTAAGCCTGCCGCTGCCGTGTCAAAAACCCGAACCATTGGCGTGCTGGGCACAAATGCGACGGTCAGGCAGCCTTATGTCGACAATCTCGTCGCGCAATTTGCTGCCGACTGCACGGTGCTGCGTCACGGATCATCCGATCTCGTCGATATGGCGGAGGCGAAGTTGCGGGGCAGTCCCGTGGATCCAGCGCATGTGCGAGACGCAATCTCAGGGCTGTATGATCAGCCCGATGGGGATCGCCTTGATGCGGTCGTGCTGGCCTGTACGCACTTTCCTCTCCTCGCCGCGGAAATTCAAATGGCAAGCCCACATCCAGTCGCGCTGGTAGATTCCGGAGAGGGCATTGCGCGGCGGACCGCCCATCTCACCGCTGGGCAAGATTGGCCCGAACGATCAACAAGCCTAGCCGTGCTAACTCAAGAAGATGACACGGGTAAAAAGCTCACCGACGCGTTTCAACAAGCCGGCTTGGGTCGGATAGAATATCTCTAAGAGGAAATGCCCATGCCTTTGACTGGCGACCAATTGGTAGAGCGTTTTAACGCCAAGCAACCACCAACAGCCCTTTTGTTTGGAACGAAGGTGCTGTCGGTTGACGTTGAGGCGCAAACTGTTCGCATGTCGTTTCAGCCCGACGAACGCGTGATCAATCCCCGCGGGACAATTCAGGGCGGCATTGTCACCGCTATGCTGGATGATTGTGCCGCATATGCCGGTATTGTCGCCATGGGAGAACCGGGGTTTATTGCCTCTCTTGAATTAAAAACCAGCTTCTTTTCCCCGGCCTTTCCGGGCAATCTTTTTGCCGAAGGGCGCTGCATTAAGATCGGTAAATCATCCTGCTTTTTAGAAGCGGAATTGACCGATGGCGATGGCAAGCTGCTGGCTAAATTGACCAGCACGGCCGCCCCTCTTCGGTCCCGACAGACCCCAAAGCTGGTATCGACGGAGAACGCGACATAGAACATTGGGTTTTTGCGAATAGTTTGCGCTGGAAACTTTTCATTCACCCGAGTAAGTGGCGCCCAAACGCACAGGCAGGATGTGTCCGTGGATTATAGCAAGGTTTTCAACGCTGCGATTGACCGTCTTCATGAAGAGGGCCGGTATCGCGTGTTCATCGATATCCTGCGCAATAAGGGCGCATTTCCAAATGCGCGCTGCTTTGCCGGGCATAATGGGCCAAAGCCCATCACGGTGTGGTGCTCAAACGACTATCTTGGCATGGGCCAGCACCCCAAAGTGATCGCCGCGATGGAAGAAGCGCTGCATGATGTCGGCGCTGGCTCTGGCGGCACGCGCAATATTGGCGGAAACACCCATTATCATGTCGATCTGGAGCATGAACTGGCCGATCTGCACGGCAAGGAATCGGCGCTCCTCTTCACATCGGGTTATATTTCAAACGAAGCGACCTTATCGACACTTGGCAAGATTTTGCCCGGCTGCATTATTCTTTCTGATGAACTAAACCACGCATCAATGATTGCTGGAATTCGCAATTCCGGCTGCGACAAGCGTGTCTGGCGGCATAATGATCTCGCCCATCTTGAAGAGTTGCTGAAGGCCGAAGACCCTGCAACGCCAAAGTTGATCGCCTTTGAAAGCGTCTATTCCATGGACGCAGATGTCGCGCCTATTACCGAGATTTGCGACTTGGCCGACACGTATAACGCCATCACCTATTGCGATGAAGTCCATGCCGTTGGCATGTACGGCCCGCGCGGCGGCGGCATTACGGATCGCGATGCCGTGGCAGACCGGGTCACCATCATTGAAGGCACGCTTGGCAAGGCCTTTGGCGTTATGGGCGGCTATATTGCTGCAGATCAGGTTATCGTTGACGTTATTCGCTCTTATGCACCCGGCTTTATCTTTACGACCTCCCTCTCCCCGGTTCTCGTGTCGGGAGTTTTGGCAAGTGTACGACACTTGAAACAAAGCTCGGAAGAGCGGGAGGCCCAACAGGCCGCCGCCGCCTTCCTCAAGAAAAGCTTTGCCGATGCGGGACTGCCTGTGATGCCAAGCGTGACGCATATTGTGCCGCTGATGATCGGCGACCCGATTAAGGCAAAACGCATTAGCGACACTCTGCTCGCCGAATATGGTGTCTATGTGCAGCCGATTAACTTCCCAACCGTCCCGCGCGGGACAGAGCGGTTGCGCTTTACACCGGGGCCCAATCACACAGAGGCCATGATGACCGAATTGACGGCCGCCTTGTGCGAAATTTGGGAAAGATTGGACCTAAAGAAAGCAGCCTAAGATACTGTTTTTCTTTTACTTTCTTCCAAACAGCTTCTCAATATCCCCATGCGCCAGCTTGACCCAAGTCGGGCGGCCATGATTGCATTGGCCGGAATGCGGGGTCACTTCCATTTCGCGCAGTAACGCATTCATTTCCGCAACAGACAGCACGCGGCCGGCCCGCACGGACCCATGGCACGCCATTGTTGCGGCCACGGCATCGAGCTTTTCTTTCAACGACAAGGCCTGATCAAAGGCCGATAACTCATCGGCCAAATCTGTCACCAACCCCTTCGCATCGCCATTGCCCAGCAAGGCAGGCACGGCGCGCACAAGCACCGCGCCCGGGCCAAACCGTTCCAGATCAAGCCCAAATTCTGCCAATTCTTCAAATCTGGCTTCGAGGCGATCACAGGCTGGCTCATCCAGCTCAACCACCTCGGGGAGCAGCAGCGCCTGTGACGCGATCCGACCGCCGTCCAAAGACCGGCGCATCCGTTCCAGAACGAGCCGTTCATGCGCGGCATGTTGATCGACAATGACCAGCCCGTCTTCGGCTTCCGCAACAATATAGGTTTTAGACACCTGCCCGCGCGCCACACCCATAGGATAGCTCACCGAGGCAGGTGGCGCGTCGAAAGCAGGCTCTGCCCGCGCCATGGGTGGCACCGTAAAGCTGGGACGTTGCTCGAACAGCCGTGGTGCGGCCCAGAGAGGAGTCGCCCTAGAGGACATGGGAGCTGAATTGGCCGCATCATCGCGTTGCCAGAGGCTCAGGGCATCGCGGGCAACGGGCTGCGCGCTGCGATGCCCCGCCCCCTCAAGGGCGCGCCTTAAGCCAGAAACAATCATGCCCCGAACAAGCGCGGGATCGCGAAAGCGCACCTCAGTTTTGGCCGGATGCACATTCACATCCACCTCTTCCGGCGGAACGGTCAGGAACAAGGCAACGACGGGGTGGCGATCTCGTGCCAGCACATCGGCATAAGCCCCGCGAACAGCGCCAATCAGCAATCGGTCCTTCACAGGGCGGCCATTCACAAACAGATATTGATGGTCTGCCACGCCTCGGTTGAAAGTTGGCAGGCCCGCCACCCCGCCCAGAACATAGGCGTCTCGCTCTAGGTCAACGGGGACACTGTTTTCGGCCAAATCCCGATCCGTTAGCGCCGCCACGCGCTCGGGCTGAGATTGTTCAGGTGGCACGGACAAAGCGCGGCGGCCATCATGTTCCAGCGAAAATCCGATGTCAGGCCGGGCCATGGCGAGCCGTTTGACCACATCAATGGCCGCTGCATATTCTGACCGCGCCGTGCGCATGAACTTCCGACGCGCGGGCACCTTGGCAAACAGGGATTCGACGCGCACGCATGTGCCGGGCGGAAGGGCGGCCGGCCCCTCATCTACCCTCTGCCCATTATCCACCACGCGACGCCAGCCATCGGCACCTCTGACACGGCTTTCGAGCGTCAGGCGCGCGACACTTGCAATGCTTGGCAAAGCTTCCCCACGAAAGCCCATTGTGGAGACATGCTCGATATTGTCATCCGGCAGTTTTGAAGTCGCGTGCCGCTCTAGCGCAAGCGTCATATCCTCTGGCGACATGCCGCACCCATCATCTGCGACTTCAATCAATTCGGTTCCACCCAGAGACAGGCGGATATCGATTCGACTGGATCCAGCGTCGATGGCGTTTTCAACCAATTCCTTCAACGCACTGGCTGGTCTTTCCACCACTTCACCAGCGGCAATTCGGTTCACAAGGTGTTCTGGTAAACGGCGTATTGACATGATCATCGGCCTAACGCATCGAAACCCATTCCGCGACCCGCTAGATGGAAGATAGATCGACTTTCTTGTGGGTTGTCGGTAAACGACCAACGCAGGGTCTCACTCTCCGGCGTCGCAAACAGGAATTATTTTCAAATGCTCTTTTCTCGCCTTTTTAAGATGATGTCTCAAGACATGGCGATTGACCTCGGCACCGCGAATACAATCGTCTATGTACGCGGCCGCGGCATTGTCCTGAATGAGCCGTCCGTCGTCGCGATTGAGACAATTAATGGTATAAAGCGCGTCAAGGCTGTCGGCGATGATGCCAAGCTGATGATGGGCAAGACCCCTGGCAATATCGAGGCGATCCGCCCGCTGCGCGATGGCGTCATTGCCGATATTGAAGTGGCCGAAGCGATGATCAAGCACTTTATTCATAAGGTGCATGGGCAGCGCAACTTTATGCGCTTCCCCGAAATCGTCATTTGCGTGCCCTCAGGCTCCACATCGGTTGAGCGGCGCGCCATTCGCGATGCGGCCTCAAATGCTGGGGCGAGCCAAGTTCACCTGATCCTAGAGCCGATGGCAGCTGCCATTGGTGCAGATATGCCCGTTACCGAGCCGGTTGGTTCGATGGTCGTAGATATTGGCGGCGGCACAACCGAAGTGGCCGTGCTGTCTCTGCGTGGTCTGGCCTACACCACGTCCGTGCGTGTCGGCGGGGATAAGATGGACGAAGCCATCGTCTCTTACGTCCGTCGCAACCATAATTTGTTGATCGGTGAATCAACGGCGGAGCGGATCAAGCAGGAAGTCGGCGTTGCCCGTCCGCCAGCGGACGGCATTGGCGAGACAATCCATATCAAGGGCCGTGACCTTGTGAATGGCGTCCCCAAGGAGATCACGATCAATCAGGGCCAAATTGCGGAAGCTTTGTCGGAACCCGTTGGCACTATTGTCGAAGGTGTTCGGATCGCCTTGGAAAACACGGCCCCAGAACTGGCGGCGGATATTGTGGATCAGGGCATTGTTCTGACCGGTGGTGGGGCCTTGCTACAAGGCTTGGACGAAGTATTGCGCGACGAAACAGGGCTGCCTGTGTCGGTTGCGGAAGACCCACTAACCTGCGTGGCGCTGGGCACGGGACGAGCGTTGGAAGACCCCGCCTTCCGCGGCGTCCTATTGACCGCCTAACGGAGAGGAGCGGCACATGGCGCCGCCCTCGCCTCGGCGCCCCGGATTCTCGCGCCGGGCCCAATATAGTATTTTCATCGCCTATGTGGTCGCGATCGCTGGGGCGGCAGCGGCGCTCGTCCTTGTCTTGTCAGCGCGTTTCGATCCGGAAGGACATTCAGCCCTTCAGTCAACAGCTATCGATCTTACCTTGCCCATTGCACAGGCAGGGCATTGGGTCGGTGATGGCGTTGAAAGCGCAACAGCTGGGGTCGCTGCCTATTTCAAAGCTGCATCGCAAAACGACGCTCTCAAGAAGGATTTGGCGGCATATCGTCGGCAAGCAGCCGCGGCGGATCAGCTTCGGTTAGAAAATGCGCGCCTCAAGAAATTACTCAACATCCAAGACAAGGACGCGAGACCTGTCGCATCCGGCGCACTCATTGCCTCATCTGGAACGAGCAGTCGCCGCTATGCGATTTTGACAGTGGGTGCGGATCGCGGCGTGAAAACTGGCCAAGCTGTCCTTGGGCCCGACGGCCTTGTTGGCCGCATCGTTGCAACTGGACGCCGGGGCGCCCGCGTTCTGCTGATTATTGATGGTGGCAATGTGACGCCTGTCAAGCGCGCAAGCGACGGCGTCACCGCTCTCGCTGTTGGCCGAGGGGATGGCATGTTGGTGCTCAGACCAATTACCAGCAATGCCCCTGCGTTTCGGCGGGGAGACGTGTTTGTGACTTCTGGGTCGGGTGGACTATACCGACCCGGCATCCCCGTTGCCCGCGTGATACAGCCTAGCCGAGATGGTGCCATTGCCATTCCCGCTGCGGATCCAACCCGACTAGACTTCGCAAGCGCAGAACCCGTGTTTCAGGCCCCGCCTCCTTTGCCACCATCCAGCCTTCCCGAGCCAGAAGACAAATAATGGCACGCGGCTATGCCCCCCGGTTGAATAAGGTTGAGCAGCGTTGGGCTGTGCTAATCATTCCCGCCCTTTCGGTTCTCCTTGGCTCTTTGATATCCGTTCTGCCCCATATGGCGCTTTATCCCCTTCTTCCCCCCTTTGGCTTATTGCTGTTGCTAGGATGGCGCCTGCTGGTCCGAGATATTTGGTCCGCATGGGCGGCGCTGCCGCTTGGCTTTTTTGATGACCTCTTAAGTGGACAGCCCCTTGGCTCATCCATGTTCCTCTGGACCCTAGCCCTGCTGGTGCTTGGTCTATGTGATCGCTGGATGATGTGGCGCGACTATCGCCAGGATTGGGCGATAGCCTCCCTTCTCATCATCTTTGCCCTGCTGGGCGGATTGGCAATCGCCAACATGGCTGGCGGGCAAACGCGTGCCTTCATTCTCATTCCTCAAATTATTGTTTCGCTTCTCTTTTTCCCCTTGATTGTTCGGATGTGTGGCGGGCTGGACCGGCTCAGGTGGTCGCTATGACCAGCCTTTTTGGCAAGACCAGCCCAATGACTGAGGCGCAGCAGGGTTTTACCTTTTCCCGCCGCCTCTTCTTCCTTGGTGCAACCCAAATTGGCATTGGCACTCTTTTGGCAGGGCGGATGGCATGGCTGGCCATTGCAGATAATGAAAAATATGCCCTTCTTGCAGAGAGCAATCGCGTTAATCTTCAAATTCTGCCGCCACGCCGTGGCTGGATCGTTGACCGCAAGGGAACGCCTATAGCGCTCAATAAAACCGCCTTTCGTGTCGACCTTATCCCAGATCGCCTCATCGATAAGGACAAGGTGATCGGGCAACTGAGCGCGATTATGCAGCTTGCACCAGATGATGTTGAGCGCATTCAAGCAGACCTTAAGACGGCTGCGGGTTTTCAGCCTGTCCCGGTTGCAGAAAATATTGATGCAGAAACATTCGCAGCGGTCAGTCTGAGGACGCCAGACATGCCCGGCGTCGCGCCTAGTGAGTATTTTACGCGCTTTTATCCTGCCGGTGCCAGTGTTGCCCATCTCATCGGCTATGTTGGTGCTGCATCGGCAAAGGATTATGAAGCCAGTCGAGATCCACTGCTCATCACGCCCGGGTTCAAAATTGGTAAGGCGGGCCTTGAAAAGACGCAGGAAGGCGTTCTTCGCGGCGCACCGGGAGCCAAGCGCACGGAAGTGACCGCGCGCGGCAAACTCGTGCGCGATCTTGCAACACGGCCCGACATACCCGGCAAGCCCATCCGACTAACGGTTGATGCCGGATTGCAGGATTTTGCAGGACGCCGGTTGGGCTTGGAATCTGGATCTGCGGTCGTACTGGATTGCGCAACCGGCGGAATTTTGGCCCTCGCCTCGATGCCGGCATTTGATCCTAACAGCTTTTCAGATGGTATCGGACGTGTCGAGTGGAAGATGCTGCAAGAAGACGACCATATCCCGATGCTCAATAAGGCCATGCAGGGCCTCTATCCGCCAGGATCGACAGTTAAGCCAGCAGCGGCTCTGGCGCTGTTACACCAGGGCGTTGATCCAAAAGAAGTGGTTGTTTGCAACGGCGGTTACAGGCTGGGCAACCGAACCTTTCGCTGCCTGAGCCGCCATGGCCCGATGACGATGCGCACTGCGATCATGAAAAGCTGCAATACCTATTTCTACGCAATGGGGCGGCGCATTGGCTATGATCGAATTGCACCCATTGCCCGGCAATTGGGTCTGGGGCAGGAATTTGACTTGCCCATGCCTTCCCAGCGTTATGGAACTGTACCCGACAGCGCTTGGAAAGCCCGGAAATATGACAAAAATTGGACGCAAAGTGATACACTCAACGCGACCATCGGCCAGGGTTATGTTCAGGCAAGTCCGCTCCAACTGGCCGTTCTTGCGGCTCGCATAGCGTCGGGAAATCATCTCGACCCATTTCTGATCCAAGGGCAGCAGAAGCCAATTCGCCCCCTGCCCATCCCGCCGGAACATCTCGCTATTGTGCGCGACGGCATGGATTTGGTCGTCAATGGGGACGGAACGGCCGTCGCCAGCAGACTGCCACTTCCCGATATTCGCATGGCCGGAAAAACGGGCACGGCGCAGGTGCGCAAGATATCCGGCGCGCAACGCGGCCAAACGGGCGAATGGAAGTATAAGGACCACGGCCTGTTCGTCTTTTTCGCACCTGCAGATGCACCCAAATATGCAGGCGCTGTTGTGATTGAACATGGCATGGGTGGCGCACGTGCCGCCGCGCCTGTCGCAAAAAGCCTTATGACCTATATGTTTAACCCCGAACAAGCGATGGCTGAGCTCACGGCCCTGGAATCCAATTGGGGGGGCGATGTCAACAGCCGCATGGCGCGCAAGGCCGCAGCATGGAAGGCAGCCGGTGCTCAAACAGCCCGAACAGCTGGAGCCCCCCAAGGAAGCGTTGACGACTCTGAAATTCGCCAATCTAGCGAGCCTGATCCGCAGACTATGGCGCCTGTCAATCCAGAGGCCATAGCGGCGCCAGAGCCGGAAACAGCCAACGCGCCATCACAGGCAACATCGGATCAACGGCCGACAAACGCGCCCGCCGCGCCACCAGCCGCACCCCGATCAGGGGATCCCTTATGACGGATGGCATCATTCCCACACCGCTTCGGCAATTGCCCTGGTCCTTGCTTTTCTGGCTTGTTGGACTTGGGGCCTTTGGCGCTGTCATTCTATATTCAGCAGCCGGGGGCAGTGTGACGCCATGGGCGGCAAGCCACACCATTCGCTTTAGCATTTTCCTGATGATGGCAATTGCCATGTCTCGCATTCCGGAAAGCTGGTACGCCCAATTGGCCTTTCCGGGCTATGTCGTGGTCCTTTTGTTGCTCATCGGCGTTGAACTTTTAGGCGCGATCAGCGGGGGCAGCCAACGCTGGCTTGATCTGGGGTTCATCCGCTTACAGCCATCAGAGCTTATGAAGCTCGTAATTGTTCTGGCAACGGCCCGCTATTATGCACGCCTTCCGGGAAGCGCGCTTAGAACCTGGACGGGCATCTGGCCAATGTTGGCGCTGGCGGGTCTTCCCTTTGCGCTCGTCATGCTCCAACCAGACCTTGGAACCGCGACCATGATTGCCGTGGGTGGCGTGACCGTTATGTTTCTAGCTGGGGTTCCATTGCGCCTATTTGTGGGCTCCGGCCTCGCCTTTGCAGCCGCCCTGCCGATTATCTTCAGTCTTTTGCATGAGTATCAAAAAAAGCGCGTTCTCATATTCCTCAATCCTGAAGACGATGCGCTGGGCGCGGGCTATCATATCACCCAGTCCAAAATTGCAATTGGCTCTGGCGGTCTGTTCGGCAAAGGTTTCCTAAATGGCACGCAAAGCCATCTCGACTATTTGCCCGAAGGACACACCGATTTCGTTTTTGCCACTATGGCGGAAGAATGGGGCTTGGTCGGCGGGCTTGCTATCATCACCGCCTTTGTTCTTGTCGGGCGATGGGGCCTCAACGTTGCCAATCGTGCGAGCACCCGTTTTGGCAAGCTGACCGCTGCCGGGCTGTCAATGACCATCTTTTACTATGTCACAATCAACTTGCTGATGGTTATGGGCTTAGCCCCCGTTGTAGGCATCCCCCTCCCCCTTGTCTCACATGGCGGGACGGCGATGCTGACCGTCATGCTCTGTCTTGGCATCATGATGTCCATTGATCGCAATAGCCGCATCCGTGGTGGCCTATAGGCAATTCTGAATTGGGCATTGCAATGCCATGGGGGCACTGCTAATGGCCCGACCTCGCTGATGGAGTTCTGCCCTTGAGGCAGTGTTTGTCGGCGGTGTGGACGCATAGCTCAGTTGGTAGAGCAGCTGACTCTTAATCAGCGGGTCCTTGGTTCGAGCCCAAGTGCGTCCACCATTTTCCACTTGTAAATCAATAACTTACTTAACGGGTGAATGGTCGCAAACCTGACGTCGTAAAAATGTTATATGCAGGTAGAAAGGATATGGCTTCGCTGACGCTGCAAAATGGCGCAGACAAGGAACAGCGAGCCGGGGGCAGTTTCTGCTAAGTGACCAAGAAAGCCTGCTTATCAAATAAGAGGCCGCCAACGCGTTAAAAATGCGATGCCCTACCAGCCAACCAAAACCGACCGCGCACCCCCTGACTGCGTGGTTGGGCTAATTGTCCTATCCCCTTTTTTCACTTTACCCATTCAGGCTTGGCGTTGCTGTCAGGCCTTCGTGGAGCCAATAACTGGATCCGCCAGGTCCGGCAGACGATTGCGGACGGCCAAGATGTCATCAAGGCGCGCGAACAGCGCATCTATCATCCCGGGATCGAACTGAGTGCCTTTCTCGGTGCGGAGAAAATCGAGCACATCCTCCAGTGGCCAAGCCTTTTTATAGCAGCGGTCAGACAGCAGAGCATCAAACACATCTGCCACTGCCGTAATCCGGCCATAACAATGGATATTCTCCCCGGAGAGGCCGCGGGGATAGCCTTTGCCGTCCCAGCGTTCATGGTGTTCATGCGCGATATGGGCGGCGGCTTGAAGCATCTTGCGGTGGGATCCGGCGAGCATCCGATAGCCGATCTCGGCGTGGCCGCGCATGATGGCGAGTTCCTCGGGGTTAAGGCCACCCGGCTTGTTCAGGATGTGATCGGGAATGCCGATCTTGCCAAGATCATGGAGTGGCGAGGCCTGCTGCACAAGATCTGCCTCTCGTTCCGATAAGCCGACTTCTTCTGCCAAGATGCGTGAGATTTCGGCTACACGGCGGACATGGTTGCCCGTCTCTTGTGAACGCACCTCGACAGCTTCGCCCAAGAGGAAGATAATTTCTCTTTGGGTCTCATCCAGATCGGCGTGGAGATAAACATTCTCAAACGCGATCGACACGTTGCGGACAAACAGTTCAACCAGATCACGCTCCAGCTGCCCCAATTGTTGTACGCCTTCGATCAGCAACAGGTTCTGGTTTCCAAGGCGATCAACAAAATAGACAATATAATCATCTTGGTCAGAAAAGATTCCGCCCGATTGGGTAACTTTTTCGATCTTTTTCAACCGTTCAGCGCCAAGGATCGTCAACAGATCTTCGCCCGGCACAGCCTCATATCGACCGATACCCGCAATTGGCTGCCACCGGTCTCCGGCGAAGCTCGCAACAACGCCATTCAAATGAACTGGCTGGCGTTGCTGCATAAGGATCGCTTCTGGATTTATCTGCAAGAGCGCGCTCAATTGTTCGAGCACGCCGCGTGCAAAGCGATCAAGCGAGGAGAGCTTAAAGATATCTGCCGAGGCCTCAATGATCTTGGCAAGGCCCTTTTTGCCTTGCTCAACAGTCAGGATATACTGATAGGCCCGCAGGGAAGCGTAGACGAGGGTGAACAGCTTATTTGCTGTCAGCTCCGTTTTTTCCTTATAGTCGTTGATATCATAATCGGTGATAACACTGCGTTCAGGTGCCTGACCAGGCTGGCCTGTGCGTAAGACGATGCGGACCATCTGGTTGTCGAGATCTTGACGCACCTGTCGAGCAACATCGAGCCCCGCATGGTCGGTTTCCATCACGACATCGAGAAGCATCAGCGATACATCGGGGTTTTGCCGAATTGTCTCCAACGCCTCTTTGCCACTGAAGCATGAGATTAAATCAATCGCTCGGCCGCCAAAAGTCACCCCAGCAAGCGCCAGCCGGGTCACATCATGCACCGCCGGTTCATCGTCGACGATCATCACCTTCCAGCCCGGGCGGATAGAAGACGAAGTTTTGGCGTCCGCGCCGCCCTCGTCGTCGGCAAAAATCAGATCGTCTTCGCTGTTCATAGAGATTTATCCTCTGGCGTCGCCGTCTGGGCGGTAGGGAAAGTCATGATGAAGCACGCCCCTTTCCCGGGGACGCTCTCGCAACGGATGCTGCCACCATATTTTTGGGTGACGATGTTATAAACGATATGCATACCAAGCCCGCTGCCGCCAGATCCGCGTTTTGTGGTGAAGAAGGGCTCGAATATACGCTCAACCGTCTCCGCGGACATGCCTTTGCCGCTGTCTCGATAGACAAGCTGAAACCCTTTCGGTAGCCGCTCGGCGGTGATGCGGATCTGTCCCCTATCTGCAGCGTCAAATCCATGTGCCAGCGAGTTCATGACAAGGTTGGTAACAATCTGCCACAGGCCACCAGGTTGGATGCGCACCAGAAGATCCACAGGCTCAACCTCACACTCAATGACGATAGGCCGCTGCTTCAACTTGGGGCCCAAGCTGGTGAGAACCCGCCCCACATAATCCAAAAGATTAATCTCGCGCTCATCGTCACCCGCCTGATCGACGGCGATTTCTTTAAAGCTCCGGATCAATTGCGCAGCGCGCATCAAATTGGTTTCAATGATCTGGATGGACTCTGTCGCTGTGACGACGAGCCGCTCCAGATCAGACCGTTTCATCTGCCCGGCGACATATTGTTCTTGAAAGCGCTGCACCTCGAGACCGAGGTGCGATATTGCGGTCACTCCAACGCCCACAGGCGTGTTGATTTCATGGGCGACGCCCGCAACCAATCCCCCCAGAGCAGCCATTTTTTCAGCTTCGACAAGGCCTTGTTGGGCCTTAGCAAGGGCTTCTTCTGCAACCTTACGATCGCTGATATCACGAATAATGCCGATATAATGCTCGGCACCTTTCAGGGTCACTGCACTGATCGAGAGCGCAATGTCACAGAGAGAGCCATCCTTACGTAACGCTTGTGCTTCGCGTTCCGTACCGATGATTTTGGCGATGCGAGTCTCGCTATAGCTTTTCAAATAACCATCATGCTGGCTGCTATGCGGCTCGGGCATCAAGAAGTTAATGTTCCGATTGAGCACATCCTCTTCGCTCCAGCCCGTGATCCGCACCGCTGCTTCGTTAAACTTTCGGATAATGCCTTTGCCAGTAATAACAACGATACCATCGGGTGCGAGGTCAAGAACCGATTGGAGCTCTTGTTCGCTCGCTTGCAGCAAGGCGGTTCGATCTCTGACGCGCGCTTCGAGTGTTGCGTTCAACTGCTTCAGGTTGCTCTGGGAAGCCTCCAACAGCAATTGCCGCTCTGCAACGGCATCCGCGATCTGGTTGAATGCCAGGGATATTTGGCCGATTTCATCTCGCCAGATATGGGTGTTGCGGGCTGCCAGATTGCCTTGCTTGTAGGCATTTGCAACATCGAGAATGGAGGTGACACGCCGGGTCCAGAGGAAGTGGAGAATGACCGTAATCGTTCCGACCAACAGCAAGATGATGAAGAGCGATCTGAGGACCGACTCCACAACAAAGCTGCTGACTTCGTCCAGCCCCTGCGTGACATTGAGATGAATGAGCAAAGTGCCTGTTTTGGAAAAGGGCTTCTCGCCAGCCCGGGCCATAGAGATCGGAATATAGGCCACCAGATCCTTACGACGACGATCTGCCACAATATCGACCTCAAGGCTGGTGCGCGCCTTGCGTAGCCGCGCCTGATCGATGGTAATCGCCAGACTATCAATCTGATCTCCATCAAATCCAAGCCTGTCAGCCGCGATGATGCGGTTATTCTCGTCAATCAGATAAGCTTCGGTCTCCCGCTTGAACAAATAGATTTCCGACATTGATTGCCGGACAGCAACCAGATCCTCGGCCTCAAAGCGCCGCCCCAGCGAAGCCTGCGCACGTACGGAGAGATTATGCAGCAAATTGTCAGAATATTCCCATTCCCGCTGCTGCAATAGGGTTGTCAACTGCCATCCCTGAAACAGCAAAATTCCCATCAGCATAACCGCCGCAGAAATGGGCAGATGATATTTGACCTTGATCATGGTTGGTCGGGCATTGGCAGAAATTGCGAGGTTGTCATGTCTTCGGGGGCAACGTCTATCAGCACCTTGTTGCGCTTCTCGAGTAGAGGGATGAGCTTCTTGCTCGCCTGCACAACTGGATTGATTCGACCGTCGAGCAAAGCCCGGTTGGCCGACGGTGCTGGGATCGTAAGCTCCTTAAGTGCGGTTTTGAGTTCGGGCACAGTCATGCCCAGACGCCTAGCCGTTTCTTCCAAAATCTTTGGGTCGCCGGACGCTAGGCGTTTCGCGCCTTCCAACCATCCGCTGACAACCGCAGCGACAGCTTCGGGATGATCGATCAAAAATTCATCCCGCGCGACTAAAACGTCGATGATTTCATCAGGGATTGCTCGACTGTCGAAAATCTGGCGCGCCTCGCCCCTCAAAAGCTGGCTCTTGAAAGGGTCAAAGGTAACAACTGCATCCACCCGGTTTTTAGTGAAGGCATCGACCGTTTCATCAACAGTGATCGAGACTTGACGGATATCCCGGTCAGACATGCCATGCTGTTGAAGGGCGCGGCCCAGAACATAAGCGCCAAGCGCCGAATTTTCGACACCAACCCGCTTACCGATCAAGCCCTGCATGGACGCGATATCTGGCTTAGCGACGATCGCATCCGCCCCATTGCTAACGTCAGCCACCAAGAAGATCTTTATCGGAATCCCGCTATGGCGAAGCATCAGCGCTTCGTCGAGGGTGAGTGCTGCGATGTCGATGCTCTGATTTCGAAAAGCGCGCAACACTTCGGTTGCTGAACGAAATTGACGCAGCGTGACATCCGTCACGCCATAAAGCTGCTGCTCCTTCGCGATATAACCGGGCTCATAGCCCGGCCAGATATTTGTGCCGATCGCAACTGGCACGTCCGCAGGTTCTTCGCAGCCAGAAAGTGAAAATAATGACACCACCGCCGCGACAGCTAGGCAAACAAAAGATATGCGTGACCTTGCGCCAACCATGAGACCCCTCTCCCCAATCTCGTGTACTATCGCCGCTGGGGTCAACCGGAGCAAGTAAAACCTACAGTTATTTTATATAGCTATAACG
>JBEDGC010000060.1:0-16494 GCA_041174825.1 Pseudomonadota bacterium
GGCGGGACGGGTTGGGCGGGCTAAGACACGGCCATGTCGACTTCTCGTTTTCGGACAGCCGCTGTCCTCGCCGCCGTCATGATCGCTGTTCCGCTTGCCGGGTGTGCCGGTGGGCGCGCGAAGAGCAAGGCAGATACATCCTATGTCGCGCGCGACGTGGCGACCCTCTATAATGCCGCAAAAGGGCGACTGGATCGCGGTGATTATAAGCTGGCGGCAGCCCTTTTTGATGAGGTGGAGCGTCAGCATCCCTATTCGGTTTGGGCCCGCCGTGCGCAGTTGATGAGCGCCTTTAGCTATTATCTAGCGCGCGATTATACCGAATCGACCAGCTCGGCGCAGCGTTTCTTGTCGATCCATCCGGGTAATCGCGATGCGCCCTATGCCTATTATTTGATCGCGCTCAATTATTATGAGCAGATGTCTGATGTGACGCGGGACCAGAAGATTACGCAGCAGGCGCTGGACGCCTTTGGGGAGTTAACCCGCCGTTATCCGACCTCGCGCTTTGCCGCGGATGCCCGGTTGAAGGTGGACCTGATCCGCGATCACCTGGCGGGCAAAGAAATGGAAATTGGCCGTTTTTATCAGCGGCGTGGCCTGTGGCTGGCCAGCACGGTTCGGTTCCGCAAGGTGACGGATGAGTATCAAACGACCAGCCATGCGCCAGAAGCGCTGCTCCGCTTGACCGAAAGCTATCTCGCCATGGGCGTGCCGGAAGAAGCGAAAAAGGCAGCCGCTGTTCTTGGGCGTAATTATCCGAATAGCGATTGGTATAAGCGCGCCTTTGACCTGATGCAGAAGCACGCGCCCAAGGCGTGACCCTGCGCGGCATGCTGACCTCTATCTCGATCCGCGATGTGGTGCTGATCGAAGCACTTGACCTCGATTTTGATGGCGGTCTGGGTGTCCTCACCGGGGAAACTGGGGCCGGCAAATCTATCCTGCTCGATGCTCTGGGCCTTGCTTTGGGCGATCGCGCCGATAGCGGCCTTGTGCGCCAAGGATGCACACAGGCCAGCGTCACCGCCAGCTTCCAAGCCCCAGACGGCGCAAGCGACCTGTTGCGCGCTAATGATCTTGAGATTGGGACTGGCGAAGAGCTAATCGTCCGCCGCACCGTGAAGGCCGATGGCGGCAGCCGGGCCTTTGTGAATGATCAACCCGTTTCTGCCGCGTTGTTGCGTGATTTGGGAGCAATGCTGGTTGAAATTCATGGGCAGCATGATGATCGTGGCCTCATCAACCCGCGCGGCCATCGTGCGCTGCTTGATAATTTTGCGCGCGCCGAGGCGGGGCGCTTGCGGTCCTCCTATGCCGCTTGGCGCGATGCAGAGGCGGCGCTGGAGACAGCCCGACAGGCTTTGGCCGATGCCGAGCGGGACCGGGATTGGCTGTCTCATGCCGTTGCAGAATTGACCGACTTCGCGCCTTTGCCGGGCGAGGAAGAAGAATTGGCAGACCGTCGCGCCATGATGATGCGCGGGCAGAAAATCGCGGCCGAACTCGAGGCTGTCACCGCCTTGATTGAAGGCGCGGATGGGGCTTTGTCCCAATTGCGCCAGGCGGCCCGCATATTGGATCGTATGGCGGGCGATCATAGCACGTTGGCGCAGGCGCTGGAGGCTGTGGATCGATCGATTATCGAAAGCGGGGTGGCGGAAGACAAGCTGCGCGAGGCTGCCTTTGCCCTCTCCTTTGATCCCGCACGGCTCGAGGCGGATGAAACCCGCTTGTTTGATCTGCGCGCGCTCGCCCGAAAGCACCGGGTGCAGCCGGATGATCTGGCCGATCTGACTGCCGAACTCTCCGCAAAACTGGAGGCTATTCAAGCTGGTGGAGAGGGGCTGGCCCGGCTTGAGGCGCAAGTAACAACCGCACGACAAACATATGAGGCAGAGGCCCGCGCTGTCAGCATCGTGCGTCAAGCGGCCGCCCTTCGACTGGATGTCGCTGTTGCCGCCGAACTGGCACCGCTCAAGCTGGAATCGGCTCGTTTCCAGACATTGGTCGAAGAACTTCCCGAAGCCCAATGGGGACCATGGGGCATGGACCGTGTGGAGTTCTTGATCTCGACCAATCCCGGCGCGCCCTTTGCGCCCTTGATCAAGATTGCATCGGGCGGGGAATTGTCGCGCTTCATCCTCGCGCTCAAGGTCGCGCTGGCGGAAGAAGGTGCAGCGGGCACGATGATCTTTGATGAGATTGATCGCGGCGTTGGCGGGGCGGTGGCTTCGGCCATTGGGGATCGACTGGCCCGGCTGGCGGAGCGCACCCAAGTTTTGGTCGTTACGCACAGCCCGCAAGTGGCGGCGCGCGGGGCGGGGCATTTGCTGATTGCCAAGGCCTCCGAAGGCACGGTGACGCGCACCAGCGTGCGTCTGCTCACTGTGGCGGAGCGTCGCGAGGAAATTGCCCGTATGCTCTCTGGCGCGCAGGTGACGGATGAAGCCCGCGCGCAGGCAGAACGCCTGTTGGAGGTTGCGTGAGCAGCCTGTTTGATATGTCAGAGGCAGAGGCCGCCAATCGGTTGATGCGGCTGGCCAAAGAGATTGCCAAGCACAACCGGCTCTATCACACGCTCGACGCGCCGGAGATTTCGGATGCCGATTATGACGCCTTGGTGCGGGAGAATACTGCGCTAGAGGCGCAATTCCCGCATCTTATTCGCCCAGACAGTCCAAATAAAATGGTTGGTGCCGCACCTGCGGCCCATTTATCCAAAGTTGCGCACGCGCGCCCGATGCTCAGTTTGGACAATGCCTTTTCGGATGAGGATGTTGAGGATTTTGTCGGCCGTGTCCGCCGTTTCCTCAATCTTTCCGAACAAGACTCCGTCATTTTAACCGCCGAGCCAAAGATTGACGGCCTGTCCTGTTCTCTGCGTTATGAACGGGGGGAGTTGGTGCTGGCCGCGACCCGTGGCGATGGCAGCGTTGGCGAAGATGTGACCGCCAATGTCCGCACTATTGCCGATATTCCCAAACACATATCAGGCGACGTGCCTGAGGTGTTCGAAGTGCGTGGCGAAGTTTATATGGCGAAGGCCGATTTCGCGGCGCTCAACGCGCGCATGGAGGAAGAGGGGGGCAAGCTTTTCGCCAATCCGCGCAATGCCGCAGCAGGATCCTTGCGGCAGAAAGACCCCAATGTCACGGCCGCACGCCCCTTGCGCTTTCTCGCCCATGGATGGGGAGAAGTCTCTGACCTCCCCGGGGAAACGCAATTTGATGTGATCAAACGGATTGAACATTGGGGTATTCCGGTCGATCCCCGGTTCATGCGGCTGACGACGACTGCCGACGTGCTATCCCATTATCGCGCGATTGAGGTGCTTCGGGCCGATTTGCCCTTCGATATTGATGGCGTCGTTTACAAGGTGGATCGGCTGGATTGGCAGGCGCGGCTGGGCTTTGTCGCCAAGGCCCCGCGCTGGGCCATTGCCCATAAATTTCCGGCAGAACAGGCCGAAACCACGTTGGAGTCGATTGATATTCAAGTGGGCCGGACAGGCAAGCTGACCCCGGTTGGGCGGTTAACACCCGTGACGGTCGGCGGCGTTGTCGTCTCTAACGTGACGCTCCACAATCGCGATGAAATTGCGCGGCTAGGCGTGCGCCCCGGGGATCGTGTGATCGTCCAGCGGGCCGGGGATGTTATTCCGCAGATTGTCGAAAATCTGTCGCGAACAGAAGATCGCGCGCCCTATAACTTCCCCGATCATTGCCCGGAATGTCAGTCCGAAGCCGTGGCAGAAGAGGGTGAAGTCGATGTCCGCTGCACCGGCGGCCTGATTTGCCCCGCCCAGCGGGTGGAGCGGCTCAAACATTTTGTCAGCCGCGCAGCCCTCGACATTGATGGTTTGGGGGAAAAGACCATTGTTGAGTTTTTCGGCCTAGGCTGGCTGCACAGTCCGGCGGATATTTTCCGCCTCAAGGCGCGCCGCAATGAAATTGTCGGGCGGGAGGGCTGGCAGGATAAGTCTGTGGATAACCTGTTGATGGCTATTGAGGCCAAGCGGCAGCCAGACCCAGCCCGCCTCATCTTTGCCTTGGGTATTCGCCATGTCGGCGCGGTGACAGCGAAAGACCTATTGCGCGCCTTTGGCAGCGTTGATCGGGTGCGCAATGTGGCGACGGGGCCGGACGCTCTGGCAGAATTGACGCAGGTCGATGGCATTGGCCCGGTGGTGGCGGAGGCCTTGATCGAGTTTTTCCATGAGGCGCATAATCGGGCGGTGTGGGAAGATTTGTTAAGCGAAGTCGCGCCACCCGCCTTTGTATCCAATGTTCGGGCATCGGCCGTGTCGGGCAAGACTATTGTGTTCACGGGCAGCCTTGAGACGATGAGCCGGGATGAAGCCAAGGCACAAGCCGAATCGCTGGGGGCGAAAACAGCGGGTTCGGTCTCTGCCAAGACAGATTTGGTGGTGGCCGGGCCAGGGGCTGGATCAAAGCTGAAAAAGGCGCAGGAGCTTGGCATAGAGGTGATGGATGAGGCGGGCTGGGCCGCGATTGTGGCCGACGCCGCAACGGGTGCCGCCTGAACGTCCGCGCATCCCGCTTGACCGTTGCATCCGCCCCCGTCAAAGCAGGCACATGAGCGACGAGACGGACCTTTCCACCCTCTCCTTTGAACAGGCGCTAAAGCGGCTTGAGGAGATTGTTGCCCGCCTTGAATCTGGCGAGGCGGCGCTTGATGAATCGATTACGCTGTACACGCAGGGAGAGGCCTTGCGCGCCCAGTGCGAAGCGCGGCTGAAGGATGCGCAGGCGCGGATCGAAAAAATCACCATCGGCACCCATGGTCAGCCTTCGGGCACGACAGCGTTCGATACGGTCTGATCCCGAACATGGGTGGGGCGGATCTTCTCAAACCAGCGTTGAATGAGATTGCGGCCGATATTGATCGCGCCTTTGATCTGCTGTTGCCTGTGCCAGACGATGGCCGGGCGCGGCTGTATGAGGCGATGCGCCATGCCGCCATTGGCGGTGGCAAGCGGCTGCGCCCCCTGTTGGTGATGGCAACGTCGCAATTGTTCAATGTCAGCCGGGATGCCGCTTTGCGCGTGGGTACGGCGATTGAGTGCATCCATGTCTATTCGCTTATCCATGACGATCTGCCCTGCATGGATGATGATGATATGCGCCGGGGCAAACCCACGGTGCACAAGGCCTTTGATGAGGCGACGGCGGTTCTCGCCGGGGATTCGCTCCACGCCTTGGCCTTTGACATATTGGCGGATGAGGAGACGCATCCTGATCCCTTCGTGCGGGCAGAGCTGATCCGGGAATTGGCTGTCGCCTCTGGCCCGGCGGGGATGGCCGGTGGCCAGATGATGGATTTGGTCGCCGATGGCGCGGATTTTGATCTGCACGCCGTCACCCGGTTGCAGCAATTGAAAACAGGTGCGCTGATTTCCTTCTGCCTTGAGGCCGGGGCCATTTTGGGTCGGGTCGCGCCAGACGGGCGGCTGGGCCTGCGCGGCTATGCGCGCGATGTGGGCCTTGCTTTCCAGATTGCCGATGATGTTCTGGATGCCGAAGGCGATGCCGAAATCGCCGGCAAGGCGCTCCAAAAAGATGCAGAGGCGGGCAAGGCGACCTTCCTCTCTTTGCTCGGCATTGATCGGGCCAAGGCGCAGATGCACATGCTCGTCGATCAGGCGGTGGCGCATCTCCATGGCTTTGGGGCAGAGGCAGATTTGTTGCGGGCCATCGCCCGTTATACTGTGGAAAGGGATCGGTAATGGCAGAACGCATTGGCGTTTATCCGGGGACGTTTGATCCCATCACCCTTGGCCATATGGATATCATCCGGCGCGGGGCAAAGCTGGTCGATCGGCTGGTCGTGGGTGTCACCACCAATGCCAGCAAATCGCCCATGTTCTCCGATGCAGAACGCATTGAGATGGTGAAGCGCGAAGTCGCGACCATCAGTGGCGATATTGACGTTGTCGGCTTTGACTCGCTGCTGATGGACTTTGCCGAGGCGCAAGGGGCCTCTGTCATCGTGCGCGGCCTACGTGCTGTGGCCGATTTTGAATATGAATATCAAATGGCGGGCATGAACCAGCAGTTGAATGACCGGATTGAAACGGTGTTCCTGATGGCCGACGTCTCGCTGCAACCCATTGCATCGCGCTTGGTGAAGGAAATCGCGATTTATGGGGGGAAGATCCATAAGTTTGTCACCCCCAGCATTGAGGCTGAGGTGCAGGCGCGGCTCGATAAGATCGGTCGTCGCGGTCAGTAATTCATTCATCGCCTGCTCAGCCAAATGTGGCTAGGGCAGATGCGATGAAGATTGAGGTGTAGAGTGAAAACAATATTTGCTGCCGTCATGATGCTGTTGGGACTATCCGGGCTTGCCCAAGCGGCGGAGGCGCAAACCCCGCCCGCACCGCAGGCCGGGGCCACTTTGCCTCAGATTGATCCTGAAAATATATTGGTGCTGCAACTGTCCACCGGCGGGCCAGTGCGCATCCAGTTGCGCCCGGATAAGGCACCCAACCATGTCGCGCGTATGAAGCAGCTGACCCGGGCGGGCTTTTATGATGGCCTGTTGTTCCACCGCGTGATCGACGGCTTTATGGCGCAAACGGGCGATCCGCTGGGCACGGGTACGGGCGGCTCTCCACTGCCGGATTTAAAGGCGGAATTTAATGATCTGCCGCATCTGCGCGGCGCGCTTTCCATGGCCCGCGCCGAAAGCCCGGACAGCGCCAATAGCCAGTTTTTCATCGTCTTCTCGCCCGTCTTGCGGCTGGATGGCAAATATACGGTTCTCGGCCGCCTCTTGTCGGGCATGCAATTTGTCGATGCGATCAACCGGGGGGAACCACCCGCCACGCCATCGACCATCGTGAAGGCTTGGATAGAAGCAGACGGCCCAGATGCCGCGCGCACGCCCTTGCCGCCCGTCGCTGCGCCCGCCGCATCAACAGACCTCGCGCCGCAGGACGGGCCGACAAACTAATCCATGCGCGTTGACCTATTTGATTTCGCTCTCCCGCAAGAGCTGATCGCCCTGCGCCCGGCTGTCCCTCGGGATAGTGCGCGCCTGCTGCATCTTGAGGGGGAGGCGACCAGCGATCATATTGTGCGCGATTTGCCCAGCCTGCTGGCCCCCGGCGATTGCCTTGTCTTTAACGACACGCGCGTCATCCCGGCCCAGTTAGAGGGCAGGCGGGGTGAAGCAAAGATCGGTGCGACCTTGCATAAACGCGAAGGGCTGCGTGACTGGCGGGCCTTTGTGAAAAATGCCAAGCGCCTGCGCGAGGGGGATCAGATCGTCTTTGGTGGCGGCGTGACCGCCATTGCCAGCGATCGCGCGCAAAACGGCAGCTTACTCCTCCATTTTGAAGGGGAGGAGCCGGTCGAAATCCTGCTCGAACGGGCAGGGACAATGCCGCTCCCCCCCTATATCGCCGCGCGCCGCCCGGTCGATGAACGCGATCATCAAGATTACCAGACCATGTTTGCGCGCGAAAAAGGGGCCGTCGCCGCGCCCACGGCCGCGCTGCACTTTACGCCAGAGCTGATGGCCGCCCTCTCCGACCGGGGCATCCTGCACGAAACGCTCACCCTCCATGTGGGGGCGGGGACGTTCCTGCCCGTAAAGGCAGAGGATACGCAGGACCACCAAATGCACGCCGAATGGGGCCGCATTGATGCGGCCACCGCCGATCGCCTCAACGCCGTGCGCGCCAAGGGCGGCCGCGTCATCGCCGTCGGCACCACCTCCCTACGTCTCCTTGAAAGCGCAGCGGGTGAGGATGATGTCATCCGCCCCTTTGAAGGCGATACCGCCATTTTCATCACGCCCGGCTATCGGTTTAAGGCGATTGACGGCCTGATGACCAATTTCCACCTGCCCAAATCCACCCTGTTCATGCTCGTCAGCGCCCTAATGGGCCGAGAACGCATGCAGGCCGCCTATGCCCATGCCATTGCTCAGGGGTATCGGTTTTATAGCTATGGGGATTCGAGTTTGTTGGTGCGGTGAGGGGGGGGGGGCGCTGATGTGGTCTAAAGACACATTTGCGTTTAATCGGGCAGTCTCTCGACTAACAATCAGCGCGTTTACTGTTTATTAGTGCTTTTGCTTCACTGTGACCCTGTTGTTAAGACTCGATAGGGGTGGGACCGTGGCGATCATTACAGGCACCAGCGGCAATGATATACTTACCGGCACAAGTGCGGATGATGAGATTGTAGCTTGGGGGGGCATGATGAGGTCGATGGGGGTGAAGGCTATGACCAACTCCGCATAGCCTACACGTCGACAAGGTTAGGCTTTATTTATCCTTGGCCACATATAGTTTGGGATGGGACGCAATTCAGTGGAAAAGTTAACTCTTCCAACTTTGATGCGTCCGCTACATTTAAGAATATAGAATCGCTCGATATTACGCTGTCGGACAATACCCAAAGGGTTTCTTTTGCTGCGACCGCACTCCCCGGAAATTCATCGGCTGTCATTAACGCTGGAGGCGGGAGGGATGTTCTCGTCCTTAGTTTGGGTATTCCGGATACTTTTTTTGACGCATCTTCCCAGGCGGGCATTGTAACCAACCTACCATGGAAATTTGTCGGATTTGAGCAGTTCGAAATTTTTTTGGGAGGCGGAAGTAATGTTGTGACGACCTCAGGCAGCTCTGATTTTATCAAAGCGGGTCTGGGTAGAAATATCATCAATGCTGGAGGGAGAAGTGACCAAATTGTTTCCCAAGGGGGCGTTGACACTATTGATGGAGGCGAAGGTTCGGATTTTTGGAGCTTGGCCTTGTCTGACACAAATATCAATTGGAGTTTCAGGTATGATGGAAGCACCCAAACAGGCAGTTTAAGTAACGGCTCTAGTGCTAAGTCTATTGAATCAGTCGTTGGAGATTTTGGCTCGGGGAATGATCAACTCACTCTTGCGCGGGGAGCTGGGTCCTTTCGTCTCGGTGCAGGGTCAGACTATGTGTCTTTGAGTCAATCATCCTATGTGTCGGTCGACGGAGGAGTTGGCATTGATACCCTGATTCTCGACCAACGAGGTAGTCAGGATGGCGGGTATTCATATTTGGAGTATGATCCTGCTGCTGGATATAGCGGTTCCGCTGTTGGGTCGAGTTTCACCGGGTTTGAGAACATCACTCTGTATTTCGATGATTTTGGGAATAGTCTTCAAGTCCAAGCAGAAGGCCTGAAAGAAGGCGCTAAGGTGCGCGTTGTGGCCGGGGCGGGACATGACTACCTTTCGCTCGATTTCGAAAAATTCTCCGCAGTTCGCGTTTCAGTCGGGAGCGATAATGTCCTGCGATATGGCTCTGGCGTTTTCATTGGTTTTGACAAATTTGAAATTCAGGGCGGTGAGGGTGACGACGTCATTACTGGGAGCCGAACGCTCGCAAACAAGCTCTTTGGCGGCGCAGGCAATGATTTTCTTATTGGGGGGAGTGGCGTAGATTACTTCAGCGGTGGCGATGGTGACGATAAGATTTATGGTCGCGGTGGTGCAGATGAAATTTACGGTGGGGATGGTAATGACACCTTCGTACTGGGGTTAAACTCATCTGCATCTAGGATTAACGAATACCCGGATGGCGGCTATGATACGGTTCATACCCTCGACCACCACTTTCTGAATGATTATGTCGAACGACTTATCTTTCAGGGAGCTGACGATCTTGCCGGCGGCGGCAATTGGCAGAATAATGTTATCGTCGGAAATTCAGGAAATAACCTGCTCTATGGTGGTGATGGGAATGACACCTTGTCGGGCCGGGCTGGCATGGACCAGATTTATGGCGATGATGGCGATGACGTTATCAATGGCGGTGACGGTGACGATTTTCTGTGGGGAGGTGCTGGAATAGACCGGCTTATTGGAGGTGCTGGCTCTGACCAATTTGGGTTTGTTGCGATGGACGTGCCCACGGGCAGAGACATCATCCCTGATTTTCAGGCAGGAGAGGACATGATCGCCTTGGACAAAGCGGCATTTGGCGGCACACCCGGCTCGCTGCCGCAGCCGTTGGATCCATCAGCTTTCATTGTTGGCACAAAAGCTCTGACGGCTGAGCAGCGCATCATTTATGATGAAAAGCGCGGCAATCTCTTTTTTGACTCGGATGGCTCTGGTCCTGAAGCTGCGGTCCACTTGGCAACATTAACGACAAAACCCGTCCTGACAGCAGAGAGCTTCATCGTGCTCTAATCGCCACCCCCTTGCCCCATCCCCCCAAATAAGCTTTCATCCGCGCTGTCCGCATCAAGACGGGCAGGGAGAGGGGATATATGTCGGATCAAACGAGTGGAGCTGCGCCTGCGGCAGACGCGCCGTCGCCTTTGGCGGGGGTGGGTGTTGTGGTGATTGTCGCCATTGCCATCATTGGTTGGGCGGTGATTGGCGGGCGGTTGTTTCAGGATGTGTCGCTGTTCGGCGGCTTTTTGATGCTGTGGCATTATGCAAATATGGAACAGTTGGAGATAAAGCGGCTGCCACAGGCTTTGGCTGGGGCGGCGGCGGGGATTGGCCTGTCTTGGCAAGTCGTCTGGCTAACGCAGATGATGGGGCCGCAGGGCACTTTATTGGGCCTGCTCATCATGCTGGCCGCCATTTATCTTCAGGTGATTGCCATTTTGCCCTTTGTTTTCAACGCATCGGCCATGTTGTTTTTGACTGTGGCGGCCGCCCCCTTGGTTCAGCTGAAGGTTGATTTTGTCGATCTGACGCTGGCGACCCTTGCGGGCGGGCTGTTCTTTGCGGGCTTTATTGAGGCGGTGAAGTGGCTGGCCACCCGGCTTATGCCTGCGGCCAGCCCAACAGCTGCGGAATAGAGGCTCTCAATAAATGGTGTAGCCGCCATCAATGACCAGCGCGTCGCCTGTGTGAAAGCGGGCGGCGCGGCTGGCGAGGTAGACGGCGATGCCGGCGAAATCGGCGGGATCGCCCCATCCGCCCATCGGCACGCGGCCAATGACGCGTTCGTTAAACTTATCCATCGCCTGCAGGCCTGTCGTCATCTCTGACTTGATCCAGCCGGGCAGGATGGAATTGACGGTGATCTGGTGGCGGGCCAGCTCCACCGCCATCGCGCGACACATAGAGACAACGGCCCCCTTGGTTGCGCCATAATGTTCATTGCGGGCCGCGCCGTGGATAGCCGCGGTGGAGGCGACTGCGGCAAGCGATCCACCGCCATCCCCCGCTTTGTGCCGATCTATCATATGGCGGGCGGCTTCGCGCAAGGTGAAGAAGACGCCGTGGACGTTGATCGACTCTAGCTTTTGAAAATCCTCAAGGCTGATGTCGAACATATCCCGGCGGGATTGGCCGATGCCCGCATTGGCGATGGCTTGGTCAATCCTACCAAATTCTGACATAATATCCGCCATAGCTGCCTTTACGGCCGCTTCGTCCGCCACATCGACCCGCGCGGCGCGCACGGGCACGCCATGTTTGGATAGGGTGGCGAGGGCGGCCTCATTCTTATCCGCATTTGTCCCCCAGATGACCACCGTTGCCCCATGCTGGGCCAGACCTTCGGCCATGCCCAGACCAATGCCGCCATTGCCGCCCGTCACCAGGGCGACCTTACCGCTCAGATCAAATAAATTGGTCATATCCTGCATCCTCTTTATCCGCTTTCGGGCAGCAACACACGAGGCGGGAAGGGGAGTCAACTGCCGCTCGCTTGCTCGGGTGCTTGGCAAATCGGGGGATGTCTCTATAGGCGCGCCTCATGACGGCACCACGTTTTGACTTCGCCATTTCTGCGACCGACGGGAAAGCCCGGACCGGGGTGATCCGCATGCAGCGCGGGGAAATCCGCACGCCCGCCTTCATGCCCGTGGGCACAGCTGCAACGGTGAAGGCGATGAAGCCCGCCGATGTCCGCGCAACAGGGGCCGATATCATTCTGGGCAATACCTATCACCTGATGTTGCGCCCGGGGGCGGAGCGGATGGACAGGCTGGGCGGGCTGCACAGCTTCATGGGCTGGGATCGGCCGATTTTAACCGATAGCGGCGGCTATCAGGTGATGAGTCTGGCCAGTCTGCGCAAAATCACGGAAGAGGGCGTGCGCTTTGCCAGCCATATTGATGGCTCGCGCCATATGCTCACGCCAGAACGGTCGATGGAGATTCAGCGGCTTTTGGGGTCGGACATTGTCATGGCCTTTGATGAATGCCCGGCCAATGGCGTTGCGCGGGAGGTGGCGGAACAATCGATGCTGCTGTCGATGCGTTGGGCCAAACGATCGCGCGATGCCTTTGATGCAGGCGGCGCCCATGCGGCGCGGGCGGCCTTATTTGGGATTCAGCAAGGCTCGCTTGATCGCGATTTGCGTCAACGCTCGGCCGATGCCCTGCAAGAGATCGGCTTTGATGGCTATGCCATTGGCGGCCTTGCCGTGGGGGAAGGGCAAGAGGCGATGTTCGCCACGCTCGACTTTGCGCCGGATCAACTGCCCGCTGATCGGCCACGCTATTTGATGGGTGTCGGCAAGCCCGATGATCTGGTGGGCGCTGTGGAGCGCGGGGTGGATATGTTCGATTGCGTGCTGCCCACCCGCTCTGGCCGCAATGGGCAGGCCTTCACCTGGGATGGCCCGGTCAATATTCGCAACGCCAAATATGCCGAGGACCTCAGCCCGCTTGACCCGGCATCGCCCGTGGCGCAGTGGAGTAAGGCCTATCTCCACCATCTCGTTCGCTCCGGTGAAATGCTGGGCGCGATGCTCATGACGGAGCATAATCTGTGGTTTTATCAGCAGCTTATGGCCGGCATGCGCGCGGCGATTGCAGCGGGGGAGTTTGCCGCCTTCGCCGCCGATTTCCGTGCGCGCTATAAAAAGGCGGCCTAATTCCCTCCCCCAACACCTCCCGCCTGCGGGAGGGGAGAAGAAAGAGCCACCCCTCCCGCCTGCGGGAGGGGCGCGAGACTTAAGCGACCCTAGGACGCTTTAGTCGCAGCGGGGTGGGCCGACTAAGCCCCTCATTCAGACCTTATTTCTGGGCGTTGTGCCAGGCTTTGGCGGCTTTCAGCATGGCGGGCACATGGCCGCGATAGTCCATGTCGGAATAGGTGGCGACAATTTTGCCCTGCGGAGAGATGAGGTAAGACGTGCGGTTGGACTTGCCGAAGATCAGCTTGGCATCATAGGCCGCGATTGTCTTGGACGAGGCCGAGGCGACAGCAAATTTGCTGCGGCATTCGCTGGTCGAAAACTTGGCCAGCTTGTCAATATTATCCGCCGACATGCCCACAACGGTTGCGCCATAGCTGGCGAACTCATCCGTCGCGTCGGCAAATTGGTTGGCTTCCACCGTGCAGCCGGATGTGAAGGCCGCTGGGAAGAAATAGAGCACCACGGGCCCTTTCTTTAGCTGGCGCGACAAGGTGAAGTCAAAAGCCTTGCCGGCCTTTGCCGCCTTGGTGGTGAAGTCGGCGGCAGGGGCACCGGGTTTCAGCGCGGCTATGGCGGGGCTTGCAAGCGTAAGGGCGGCGGCTAAAGAAGCAGCCATAAAGGGCAGGGCGCGCATCAAGTCTTCTCCTAAGATGAATTCTGACTTTGTGTATATCAGAGGCGCGCAGCGGTTGACACCCTGCTCTCATGGTTATAGGAAAAACCATCTCTTGGCACCGTTCACACGGCGAAGCGCTTCGTGCGCCCGTCGTGTTTGTGCATTTCCAAGAGTTTTAAAGCGTCGAGATAGGCTGACCTTGCCCGTTGGCCTGTGGAGCAGGAGAAAGTAACTCATGGCACGTATCGCGGGTGTAAACATCCCGACAAACAAGCGCGTAGTGATCGCGCTGCAATATATCCACGGCATTGGTCAGGCCAAAGCCAAGGAAATCATCACCAAGCTGAACATCGCTGCTGAGCGCCGCGTTCAGGATCTGTCGGATCAGGAAGTCTTGCACATCCGTGAAACGATTGATGCCGACTATACGGTGGAGGGTGACCTTCGCCGCATGACGTCGATGAACATCAAGCGTTTGATGGACCTCGCCTCTTATCGTGGCCTGCGCCATCGTAAGGGTCTTCCGGTTCGTGGCCAGCGCACGCACACAAATGCGCGCACCCGTAAGGGTAAGGCTAAGCCGATCGCGGGTAAGAAGAAGTAATTTTTGGGACAGTCCGGGGGACTGTCCGGCAAAAATTACGCCACATCAGCTGTTTCAGCATTCGAGATAAAGTCAGGATTTCCTTATGGCACGCGAACCTCAACGCATTCGTCGGCGAGAGCGCAAGAATATCACGGCCGGCGTCGCTCATGTGAACGCCAGCTTCAACAACACGATGATCACCATCACCGATGCACAGGGCAACGCCATTTCGTGGTCCTCTGCCGGCATGTGTGGCTTTAAGGGCAGCCGTAAGTCGACGCCCTATGCCGCTCAGGTTGCTGCAGAAGACGCGGGCAAGAAGGCCGCCGAACATGGCGTGCGCACCCTTGAAGTCGAAGTGAAAGGCCCCGGCTCTGGCCGTGAGTCCGCGCTTCGTGCGCTTCAGTCGGTTGGGTTTACGATCACCGCGATCCGCGATGTGACGTCGATTCCGCATAACGGCGTTCGTCCGTCAAAGCGTCGCCGCGTCTAATCATGTCATGCCGGCCACGCCGCACAGGCGTTGGTCCGGTTCATGCAAGTTTCAATCGGTGGCAGGCGGACGCGCTTCCCACCCAATCCCAAGGGGAACACCGTGGCAGTCAATCTTAAGAACTGGCAGGAACTGAAAAAGCCCGACACCCTGGACAAGAAGGCAAGTGGCGATCCGCTGCGCAAGGCGACCTTTGTTGCTGAGCCGCTGGAGCGCGGCTTTGGCCTGACATTGGGCAATGCGCTGCGTCGCGTGCTCTTGTCCTCGCTTCAGGGCGCGGCTGTGACCGCGATCAAGATCGAAAACGTCCTTCATGAATTCTCGAGCCTTGCTGGCGTGCGCGAAGACGTGACCGACATGGTCTTGAACGTAAAGCAAATTGCACTGCGCATGCAGGGCGAAGGCCCAAAGCGGCTTCAGCTGTCGGCGACTGGCCCTGCTGAAGTGAAAGCGGGCGATATTGTCGTGTCTGGCGATATTGAAGTGATGAACCCAGAGCTGGTGATCTGCCATCTCGATCAGGGCGCAACGCTCAACATGGAACTGACGGCCGATACCGGTAAGGGCTATGTCGCTGCCGCATCCAACCGTCCGGCAGATGCGCCGATTGGCCTCATCCCGATTGACGCGCTCTATTCGCCCGTCCGTCAGGTGTCGTACAAGGTGGAAAACACCCGCGTCGGCCAAGAACTGGATTATGACAAGCTGACGCTGACGGTGGAAACCGATGGCACAGTGACTCCGGAAGATGCCATCGCCTATGCCGCGCGCATCCTTCAGGATCAGTTGCAGCTGTTCGTTCACTTTGACGAAGCACTGGCCCAATCGGCTCAGCTCATCGGCATGGCACCTGCCGCTGCCGCGTCTGAATCGTCGAGCGATAACAACCAGATCAACCGCTTCCTCCTCAAGAAGGTGGATGAGCTTGAACTGTCGGTCCGTTCGGCCAATTGCCTGAAGAACGACAACATCATCTATATCGGTGATCTCGTTCAGAAGACCGAAGCTGAAATGCTCCGCACGCCAAACTTCGGCCGGAAGTCCTTGAATGAAATCAAGGAAGTGCTGTCGTCCATGGGCTTGCGTCTCGGCATGGACATCCCCGGATGGCCCCCCGAGAACATTGAAGACATGGCCAAGAAGCTCGAGCAGGAATTGCTGGGTTAAGCCGAAGCGAGCCGCGCAGCGCAAGCAGCGCGGCGGTCTTCCCAAAAGGGAAGACGCGCTCGGCCGGCCAGCGGCCTTTCAGGCCGTCTGACGTCACGGGATTTATTCCCGTGACGGCCAAACAAAGCAAAAGGGCAGGGGAACCTGCCTGATGGGCAAAATGGGCGGTGGCCCACACCAACACCGCCTGGCGAGGGGTACCTTATCCGGCCCCCTGACGAACGAAAGGAAGACATATGAGACACCGTAGTGGCGGCCGCAAACTTCAACGGACTTCGGCCCACCGTATCGCGCTTTTCCGCAACATGTCGGCAGCGCTGATCAAGCATGAACAGATCACCACCACCTTGGCCAAGGCGAAGGAGCTTCGCCCCTATGTGGAAAAGCTGATCACCTTGGCGAAAAAGGGTGGCCTGTCCAACCGTCGTCTGGCCCATGCCCGCCTGTTGGATGATGTCCAGCTGGTCAAGCTGTTCGACGTTCTGGCAGAACGCTATAAGGATCGCGCCGGTGGCTATACCCGCATCATCAAGGCCGGCATCCGCGCCTCTGACGCGTCGCCCACCGCCATCATCGAACTGGTTGACCGCGATGTCAGCGCCAAGGGCCAAGATAGCGGCCCGGTGATGACCGCAGACGATCTCGAAGACGCCGCGTAAAGCCGCAGCGCCTCTTGAGTGAGATAGAAAGGCCCCGCAGCGATGCGGGGCTTTTTTGTTTGGAAG
>JBEDGC010000061.1:0-18171 GCA_041174825.1 Pseudomonadota bacterium
CCAGAGTGCGGGTGGAAACACCTCGGTTGGTGCAGATTGAAACTCAAGGATTTCTCTATCAGGATCCCTTTTCTTTCTCATTTGAGGCGCGCCGCATAGGGGATTGTACACGGGCAAAGCCCTGACCTGCTTGAAAGACAGGGCATCTGGCTCTAGCTGGCGGCATGACTTTTCCGAACGCACCAAAGGATGGCGCGCTGGTTGCGCTTGTTTCTGGCGGCCTTGATTCGCTGATCGTCGCGGCGATGGCGCGCGCGGCTGGCTGGCGCCTTTTTGCGCTGACAATCGACTATAATCAGCGCCACAAGGTAGAGATTGAATCGGCGACACGCATCGCCAGGGCGCTTGGGGCAGAACGGCATATCATTCTGCCTCTCGACTTGTCGGCCTTTGGCGGGTCCGCACTGACCGACCAGCAGATTGAGGTGCCAAAGCAGGGTGTGGGAGAGGGTATCCCCGTCACCTATGTTCCTGCGCGCAACACGATTTTTCTCTCTCTCTGCCTCGGTTGGGCCGAAGCAGTGGGCGCGCGCGACATCGCCATTGGTGTGAATGCGCTCGATTATTCCGGGTATCCGGATTGCCGGGCTGAATTCATTGATGCGTTTGTGACCACGGCTAATTTGGCGACGAAAGCAGGCGTCGAAGGAGATCCATTCCGGCTCCACACGCCGCTGGTTCACATGACCAAGGCGGATATTGTGCGCGCCGGTACGGCGCTCCGTATTGATCTTGGCCTCAGCTGGTCCTGCTATGATCCAACGCCAGAGGGTCTGCATTGCGGCGTTTGTGATAGTTGTCGGTTGCGGCAGAAGGGCTTTGTTGAAGCAGGTGTTGCCGACCCAACACTTTACGCAGTCCAGTCATGACCTACACGGTTAAGGAAATTTTCCTAACCCTGCAGGGGGAAGGTGTGCAGGCCGGACGCCGGGCCGTGTTTTTGCGCTTTGCCGGGTGCAATCTTTGGTCTGGGCGCGAGAAAGATCGTGCGTCAGCCATCTGCCAATTTTGCGATACCGATTTCGTAGGAACAGACGGGCAGGGCGGCGGCAAATTCGCCTCGGCAGAGGCTTTGGCAGACGCGGTAGAGCAATGCTGGGGCCCGCTCCATCGTGCCAACCGTTATATTGTGATCACCGGCGGGGAGCCGATGCTTCAGCTCGATACCGCATTGATCCGCGCCTTGCAGGATCGCGGGTTTGAAGTTGGCGTGGAGAGCAATGGCACGATTGCAGCCCCTCCCGGCATTGATTGGCTGTGCATCAGCCCCAAAGCAGGAAGCCAAGTCGTTCAGCGCTCTGGTCAGGAGCTGAAATTAGTGTGGCCGCAGCCGGGAAGTGATTGGCAGGATATGCAAAGCTGGAGCTTTGACCATTTTCTGATCCAGCCCATGGATAGCCCGGATCACGCTGAAAACGTGGCAGCAGCCATCCAATTTGTGATGGACAATCCAAAATGGCATTTAACGCTACAGGCGCACAAGACCTTGGGTCTGCCATAGGGGTTGCAAAGACGGGAGGATCGCGCTAATCGCGCCGCCTCAATCCCGCATGGGAGGCACATAAACCGGTGCGAAGCATCCGCTTCGTTCTCGCCTCCCAGTGGACTAACCGGAAGGACTTAATCCTATGGCAGCTCCTACTGTCACTATGCACCAGTTGCTTGAAGCTGGCGCACATTTTGGTCACCAGACGCATCGCTGGAACCCAAAGATGAAGCCATATATCTTTGGGGATCGCAACGGCGTTCATATTCTTGATCTTTCTCAGTCCGTGCCGTTGTTCGCGCGCGCCCTCGACTTTGTGTCGCAGGCAGCAGCTCGTGGCGGCAAGGTGCTGTTTGTTGGCACCAAGCGCCAGGCGCAGGGGCCGATTGCGGACGCCGCTCGCGCATCGGGCCAGCATTTCGTCAATCACCGCTGGTTGGGCGGCATGCTCACCAACTGGAAGACCATTTCGGGCTCGATCAAGCGCCTGAAGTCGATGGAAGAAACGCTGAACGGCGATACGTCGGGCTTCACCAAGAAGGAAGTTCTTCAGATGACGCGTGAGCGCGACAAGCTTGAGCTGTCGCTCGGCGGCATCCGCGACATGGGCGGCATTCCTGATGTGATCTTCATCATCGATGCGAACAAGGAAGAACTGGCGATCAAGGAAGCAAATGTCCTTGGTATTCCGGTTGTTGCCATCCTCGATTCGAACGTGTCTCCCGATGGCATTTCTTTCCCGGTTCCGGGCAATGACGATGCCAGCCGTGCAATCCGCCTTTATTGTGAAGCTGTTGCAACGGCTGCCACGCGTGGTGGCCAGCAGGCTGCTGCGTCGCGCGGTGTCGATCTGGGTGCCATGGATGTGCCCCCGGCAGAGGCCGTTCTCACCGACGCCTAATTATTTTCGTCAGTCCCGCATCGGTGGGATGCCAAAGCGCGCCCATGGCGCGACCAATGGGCCCCCGCTTCGGCGGGGGTGACGGTATTTAGAACCGAAAGGATAGGAACATGGCAGATATTACTGCTTCGATGGTCAAGGATCTGCGCGAGAAATCTGGCGCAGGCATGATGGACTGCAAAAAGGCGCTGGCCGAAGCCAATGGCGACATGGAAGCCGCTGTTGATTGGCTGCGCGCCAAGGGTTTGGCGACGGCGTCGAAGAAGTCGAGCCGAACGGCAGCTGAAGGTCTGGTCGGCGTTGCTGTCAGTGGCACGAGCGGTGCTGCTGTTGAAGTGAATTCCGAAACAGACTTTGTTGCCAAGAATGACCAGTTTCAGGAATTTGTCCGCAACGTCACGAATATCGCCCTAGCAAAGGGTGATGATGTGGCTGCTTTGGCGAATGAAGCCTATACAACGGGTGGCACGGTTGCTGAGGTTCTCACCAACAATATTGCAACCATTGGCGAAAATCAGACACTGCGCCGCGCGCGTCGTTTGACGGTCGATAAGGGTGCTGTTGTGGCTTATGTCCATAATCAGGTTGTTCCTGGCATGGGCAAGATCGGCGTTCTGGTTGCTCTTGAATCGGAAGCCGGAACAGACAAGCTCGAAGCACTCGGCAAGCAACTTGCCATGCATGTGGCAGCCGCCTTCCCGCTGGCCTTGGACGAGGCGAGCATCCCTGCCGACATGATTGAGCGTGAGCGCAAGATCGCATCGGAAAAGGCTGCTGAAAGCGGTAAGCCCGCCGAAGTCATTGCCAAGATGGTCGACGGCGCGGTCGCCAAGTTCGTTAAGGAAAATGCGCTGCTCAACCAGCTGTTTGTCTTGGACGGTAAGACCAAGATTTCGGATGTGGTCGCAGCCGCTGGTAAAGAGGCGGGTGCGTCGATCGTGCTGAAGGACTATGTCCGGTTCCAGCTGGGCGAAGGCATTGAAAAGGTTGAAAGCGATTTTGCGGCAGAAGTCGCAGCAGCAGCGGGGATCTAATCCTTCTGCTTGGCAAGGGCGCACACGCTAGCTAGTGTGTGCGCCACGCCTTTATTGCTTGGCTTATTGAGAGAGACGCCCAAACCATGCCCCGCCCCGGCTTCAAACGCATCCTTCTGAAGCTATCCGGCGAAGTGCTGATGGGCGATCAGCCATTTGGCATCCATCCTGAAACGGTCGCCCGCATGGCGTTGGAAGTAAAAGCCGCCAAAGATGCGGGCTTTGAACTATGCCTCGTCATCGGTGGGGGCAATATTTTCCGGGGCATGGCTGGGGCCGCCAAGGGCATGGATCGTGCGCAGGCCGATTATATGGGCATGTTGGCGACGGTCATGAATGCGCTCGCGATGCAGAATGCGCTGGAGCAATTGGGGGTTGATACCCGTGTTCAATCCGCCATTCAGATGGATCAAGTCTGTGAACCTGTGATCCGGCGACGCGCCGAACGCCATATCCAAAAAGGTCGTGTGGTGATTTTCGCAGCCGGCGTCGGCAGCCCTTATTTCACGACAGATTCTGGGGCGGCTTTGCGTGCGGCCGAAATGAAGTGCGATGCCTTGTTCAAGGGAACAAGCGTCGATGGCGTCTATGATGCCGACCCCAAAATTGTGCCAACGGCCAAACGCTATGACCGTGTTGGCTTCGACACAGTTTTGTCTGACAATCTGAAAGTCATGGATGCAAGCGCCGTTGCGCTGTGCCGAGACAATGACATCCCGATCGTCGTGTTCTCAATCCGCCAAGAGGGTAATTTGGCCCGTGTTTTGGCGGGTGAAGGCACCGCGACGATCGTTTCAAACAACGCTTAAAGGAGCAGGATTATGCCCGCCTATAACAAGGCTGATATTGAACGTCGCATGCAAGGTGCTCTGGAGTCGCTCAAAAGCGATTTGAGCGGCCTGCGCACGGGTCGTGCCAACACCTCTTTGCTCGATCCCATTCAGGTGGAAGTTTACGGCGCGATGATGCCCCTTAACCAGGTGGCGACGGTCTCAGCTCCCGAACCCCGCCTGCTTTCGGTGCAGGTGTGGGACAAGTCGAATATGACGCCGGTTGAAAAGGCCATCCGTTCGGCAGGGCTCGGCATCAACCCGATTGTGGATGGTCAGAATATCCGCCTGCCCATTCCTGACATGACGGAAGAACGCCGTAAGGAACTCGTCAAATTGGCGCATCAATATGCGGAAAAAGCCAAGATCGCGGTGCGCAATGTCCGTCGCGATGGAAATGACGACCTGAAGGCCGATGAGAAGAAAAAAGAAATCAGCGAGGATGATCGCAAGCGTTTGGAAACCGAAGTCCAGAAGCTGACCGATGGTCTGATTGCTGATATCGATACGGCTCTTGCCGCCAAGGAAAAGGAAATCCTCGGCAAGTGAGCGCCGCGCCGGCCCCAGCGGCCGCGTCAGGGCAGGGGAGTAACATCCCGCGCCATGTCGCGATCATCATGGACGGCAATGGTCGCTGGGCCAAACGTCGGTTGCTGCCGCGCATCGCCGGGCATCGCAAAGGGATAGAGGCCGCGAAGATAGTCGTCCGTGCAGCGGGCGATCTGGGTGTCGATGTCCTGACCCTTTATGCTTTTTCGACCGAGAATTGGCGCAGACCTGCTGATGAAGTGAGCGACCTTATGGGTCTGCTCCGTCATTTCATTGTCAGTGATCTGGATGAATTGGCTGCAAATGGTGTGCGCCTGCGTATCATTGGTGAGTATAAGGCGTTGCAGCCAGATCTGGTCGATTTGATCGACAAAGCCATTATCCGCACAGCGTCCAACAGTAAGACGACGCTTGTGATTGCGCTCAACTACGGGTCTCAGGCTGAAATTCTGCGCGCGACGCGTCTTTTGGCCCAGCAGGTGAAAGACGGCGTTATCGAAAGCTCTGACATTGATGAGCAGATGATGGAAAGCGTTCTTGATACTGCAGATTTGCCGCCGCCCGATCTTGTTATTCGGACCTCTGGTGAACAGCGGCTTTCCAATTTTCTCATGTGGCAGGCGGCTTATGCTGAACTAATGTTCGTTGACACCCTTTGGCCGGATTTTGGCAAGGCGGAGCTTGCAGCTGCGCTCGACGATTTCGCCGCGCGCGAAAGGCGCTTTGGTGGACTGTGACACCTGAACTGGTTCAGCGCATTGTAACGGGCGTAATTCTGATTGTGGTTGCGGGGCTTGAACTCTGGCTGGGCGGCCATGCTTTGTGGGTCTTGGCCACAATCGTCAGTCTAGTGATGATGCATGAATGGATTGGCCTGACGGGGCCGGCGGACCAGCGGCGTAGTGCGCAATATGCGCTGTGCGTGCCGTTGGCGCTTTTGTCTCCTTTGGCTGCCGGACCGGGTTGGGTGGCTGCATTGGCCTTTGCCGGGGTTGCTCTTTTCTTGTTGTTTAAGACACGCAATCTCTGGCTTGCAAGCGGTGCCATTTATATCGCCTTGCCCATTTTGGCGCTGTTGTGGTTGCGGGCGCAAGATAATGGTCTGCTGCTTGCCTTTTGGGGCCTGTCGCTTGTCTGGGCGACAGATATTGGTGCCTTTTTCGTAGGCAGAAGCTTTGGCGGGCCGAAGGTTGCACCCAAGATCAGCCCGAATAAAACTTGGTCTGGGCTATGTGGCGGGATGTTGGCAGCCCTCCTCTTGGGTTGGGCGTTGACCACCTATTGGGGGCTGCCCTTCCAATTGGCGTTGGCCAGCCCCTTGCTTGCGGTCCTTGCCCAGATTGGCGACTTCTTTGAAAGCTGGATGAAGCGCAGGGCAGGCGTGAAGGATAGCGGCACCCTTATCCCGGGGCATGGCGGTGTTCTGGATCGGCTGGATGGCGTTGTAACGTCCCTTCCGGTTGCAGCCCTACTTGTGTGGCTTGGTTTTTAAGAGGGCCCGTGAAAAGCGTTACTATTCTTGGGGCAACTGGCTCAATCGGCAAATCCACGCTGGATTTGGTCCAGCGACAGCCGGACGCCTATCAAGTTGAGGCTTTGACGGCCCAATCCAATGTTGCCGAACTCGCGGCAGCTGCAATCGCCGTTGGGGCGCGCTTAGCCGTCATTGGAGACGAAAGCCTGTATGCCGGGCTGAAAGAGGCATTGTCTGGCACAAAGATTGGCGTGGCTGCCGGCCGAGATGCGGTTGTGGCGGCGGCTGCTTCTGGTGCGGATTGGACGATGGCAGCAATTGTTGGCTGTGCGGGGCTTGAGCCCGTCATGGCCGCGATTGAACAGGGTGGCACAGTCGCTTTGGCCAATAAGGAGGCGCTTGTTTCGGCGGGCGACGTACTCATGTCGACGGTGGCGGAGAAGGGGACAACGCTTCTGCCTGTTGATTCTGAGCATAATGCCATTTTTCAATGCTTTGAAAATCGAAATGCGGCCCATGTTCGGCGCGTTATCTTAACTGCTAGTGGCGGGCCGTTCCGGACAATGCCGGCGGAAGATCTTGGGCAGGTGACGGCCGCGCAGGCTGTTCGCCATCCCAATTGGTCGATGGGGGCCAAGATTTCGGTCGATTCCGCGACATTGATGAACAAGGGGCTGGAACTGATTGAGGCCTTTCATCTGTTCCCAGTAGAGGCCGACCAGCTGGACGTGATCGTCCATCCGCAATCCGTTATTCATTCAATGGTTGAATATCAGGATGGATCCGTTCTCGCGCAATTGGGGTCGCCCGATATGCGCACGCCGATAGCCTATTGCCTTGCATTTCCAAACCGGATGCACGCGCCTGTTGCGCGGCTGGACTTCGCCCAGATTGCGCAGCTCGATTTTGAAACCCCTGATCTTGTCCGCTTTCCATGTTTAAGGCTGGCCAAAGAGGCTCTGGCCGCAGGGGGCGCGCGTCCTGCAATCCTAAATGCGGCCAATGAGATAGCGGTTGCTGGTTTTCTTGGCGGTCAGATAGGCTTCATGTCCATCCCCGCCGTTGTGGAATCGGTTTTGGAACAGTATGACGCGCCAGCGCCTTCCACGATCCGGGATGTTCTGGACATCGATGGGGAAGCGCGCCGCCTTGCCGGGCTGAAGATGGAGGCCGTAGCTGCATGATTGACTCGCCCGGCTTTCTTTGGACAGTCGCCTGTTTCATCCTCCTGATTGGCCCGCTCGTCTTTGTCCATGAGCTCGGGCATTTCCTCGTCGCGCGGTATTTCGGCGTTAAGGTTGAAGCCTTCTCAATCGGGTTTGGGCGTGAAATATTGGGGTGGACAGATCGGCTCGGCACACGTTGGAAATTTGGCTGGTTGCCTTTGGGCGGTTATGTTCGTTTTGCCGGGGATATGAATGGCGCAAGCGTTGAGGACGCGCGCTGGCGCGACCTCCCCGAGGTTGAACGGGCGCAGGTCTTTCATGCAAAGCCTGTCTGGCAACGGGCCCTCATTGTGCTCGCCGGCCCAATCACAAATTTGATTGCGGCAGTTGTTATTCTAGCTGGTTTTGCCCTTGTCTATGGTGAAGCTCAAACGCCGCCGGTAATCGCGACCGTTCAGAAAGCATCCCCGGCAGACCTGGCGGGGTTGCAACCGGGCGACCGCATCATGGAAATCAGCGGACGCGCAATAGACAGCTTCGATCAGATTTATCCGGTGGTGCAGGATCGCCCCGGTGAGCGTTTGACTGTACAGGTCGAGCGGGATGGCGCGAAAAAGCAGTTTGAGCTTGTGCCGGCCAGCGTTCGTCAAACAGATCGGTTTGGCAATGAGTATCGCATCGGACGAATCGGCATTGGCGCGGCTGTGGACCGAACCATTCGCCCCGTGTCGTCGCTTGAGGCGCCTCTGATTGGCCTTGAGAGGACTGTATCGATCCTAGATCGCATGGTGACCGGCCTGTGGCAGCTGATCAGTGGGCGGCGTTCTGTTCAGGAATTGGGCGGGCCGATTAAAATTGCGCAGATTTCTGGTGAAGCAGCCGTTTTAGGCTTGCCGCAGTTTATCTATCTGGCGGCGCTCATCTCAATTAACCTCGGGTTCATTAACCTGTTGCCAGTGCCTATGCTTGATGGGGGTCATCTCACCTTCTATGCGATTGAGGCTATTCAGAGACGGCCAGTAAGCCCAAGGACAATGGAGATTGCTTTCAGGTCTGGTATGTATGCCCTGTTGGCGTTGATGGCATTCGTGACGTTGAATGACCTTGCATCACTTGGCCTATGGCGGCTTGCAGGTCTGGACGGATAAGGGGACAGGGCAGGATAAGCTGCCCAGATGAGTTGGATGAGAGAACGCGTGGGAAGACTTGAAGATCTCCGTTTACGGAACCGTTGTATCGCAGCCCTGCTGTTGGGCACGGCGCTTCCTGCGCTGATTGCGCCGGCACAAGCCCAGCAAAGGGCGCGCCGGGCATTGCCCGCTGCTGTGAGCGCGGCGACACCCGCGCCCGTATCTGCCCCTTCAGTGGACGCGCTGGTTCAGAAAGTTGTTAAGTCAATCAACGTGTCGGGTTCTCAGCGGATTGAGCCGGATACCGTGCGGTCTTATATTAAGCTGCGTCCCGGGCAGAATTATACCGTCGAAACGCTGGATGATACGCTGCGCGAATTGATCGACACGGAATTATTTGCCGATGTTCAGATCCGCGACAATGATGGCGATCTTATCATCGAAGTGCAGGAAAACCCGGTTGTTAATCGCATCGTTCTAGAGGGCAATAAGCGCCTGAAAGAAGATAAGATTCGTCCAGAAGTTAAGGTTGCCCCGCGGCAGATTTTCACGCGATCGAAAGTCCGCGCAGATGTGGCGCGGATCATTGAGCTATATCAGCGCCAAGGCCGCTACGCCGCCACGGTTGAACCCAAAATGGTCAAGCTCGACCAAAATCGCGTCGACATTGTTTTTGAAATTAGCGAAGGCCCGAAGTCGAAGGTTCGCCAGATCAACATTCTCGGTAACGAGAAATTTTCCGACAAAAAAGTGATCGGTGAAATGGCCACGCGGCCCTCCAGTCTGCTCGGCATATTGTCCTCTAAGGACAGCTATGATCCGGATAAGCTGGCCTATGACCAATCCAAGATGCGGCAGTTTTATCTGACGCAAGGCTATGCTGATTTCCGGGTGGTTTCGGCAACCGCTGAGCTGACACCTGACAAGCGTGATTTCATAGTCACCTATGTGGTGGAAGAGGGCGATCGCTATAAATTTGGCGATGTCACCATCGATAGCGAATTGCGGGATTACAAGCCCAAGGCTGATATGCTCGCGACGAAAAAGGGCAATTGGTATAATGCTAAGATGGTCGAGGACACGGTCGAAAGCCTGACCGAGGCAGCCGGTCTTTTTGGCTATGCCTTTGCCGAAGTGAATCCAGATTTCATTCGTGACAAAGAAACCCTCTCAATGGGCATCGCTTATAAGATCAGCGATGCCCCGCGCGTGTATGTTGAGCGGATCGACATTAACGGCAACACCACGACTCAAGACAAAGTTGTTCGGCGCGAATTCCGTCTTGCTGAGGGCGATCCATTTAACAGCTTTCAAGTAAAGCGGTCGTCAGATCGTATTCAAAGTCTCGGGTATTTTCAGGAAAAGCTTGAGATTGAGCAAAAGCCTGGCTCCGCGCCTGACAGGATTGTTTTGGAAGCCAATGTTGAAGAGAAGGCGACAGGCGAACTGCAGCTATCGGCAGGATTTTCCTCATTAGAGCGGTTCATCATTAACTTCTCGATCCGCCAGCGGAACTTCCGCGGCAAGGGTCAGGAACTGCGGGCAGGTGTCAACTATTCGCAATACTCCAAATCGGTTGAGCTTGGGTTTACCGAACCTTATTTTCTCGACAAGAATATCGCGCTTGGCGCGGATGTATTCCGCCGCGATTTAAACTCATTCAACTTCATCAATCAAAGCCGACAGACGACTTATGAGCAGCAGACGACAGGTATGCAGCTGCGCATGGGCGTTCCCATTACCGAGTTTCTGAGCTTCGCGGCGCGATATGGGCTAAGCTATGATGATGTGACGCTCGATGCCGCTACTTATTATTTCAACGGTCAGTGCGATGAATATCTGGCCGGTAGATATTTGTGCGATGCTATTGGCAAGCGGACGACCTCATCCGTTGGCTACAGCCTCGTCTACGACACGTTGGATAACCGTATTCGTCCAACGCGCGGCAATCGCATTTTGTTTAGTCAAGATTTCGCTGGGTTGGGCGGCAGTGTCCAATATCTGCGGACGAATGCAGAGGCGCGCCAATATTGGCGTCCCTTTGGGAATTTTGTTTTCTCCGCATCGACCGAAGGCGGCTTCATCAAAAGTTTTGAGAAGAGCCGTGGTCCGGGCTTGGACAATGTCCGCTTGACGGACCGATATTTCCTTGGAGAACCGCAGTTTCCGGGCTTTGACATTCGGGGAATTGGGCCGCGGGTTCAGCGTCAGTTCTATGACACTGAAGGCAATCTCATTACGGCACGCGATCAGGTCGTTGATGACTCGCTGGGTGGCCGCGCTTATTATCTCAGCCGGTTAGAACTTGAGATCCCCTTGGGGTCAGGCGCGCGGGAAATGGGGCTGCGGCCTTCAATTTTTGCCGTCGCGGGATCCGTTTTCGGGGTGAAAAACCCGATCGCCAATAACTTGCCAAATGGCCTTCGGCGTTGCCGCAATGATACGACAGGCGCTGTGACAGAGCAGACATTGACTGTCGCCTGCGGCACGGGCCAGTCGGTCTTGTTCGAAGTGCCTCCCTTCCAAGAGGTTTTCTTGGGAGACACATGGAAGCCACGCGTTTCGGTCGGGTTCGGCGTTAACTGGCGCTCTCCCTTCGGGCCATTCCGCATTGATATCGCCAAAGCCCTTGTCAAATATAAGGGCGATGATCCTAAATTGTTCACATTTAACGTAGGAACCCAATTCTGATGATTAAAATTTCAAAAGCACTTTTGGCCGCATCGGCCCTGACACTGGCTCCGATCGCTCCGGCCGCAGCGCAGACTGTCGCTTATTCCGATGTTCAGCAGGTCCTCGGCCTATCTCAGGCGGCAAAGACAGCGGATCAGCAGATGCGCGTGACCTATAAGGCGATTTACGATCAGCTTGATATGCGGTCTCGGGTTCTGCAGGCCGAACTGAACGCACTGGTTGTTAAATATCAGGCCGACCAGAAAACAAACCCGAACAACCCGACTTTGGCCGCGCAGGCGAAGGCTGTTCAGGATAAGCAGCGTGCCGCTCAGGAAGAGCTCGCAAAGTTGAGCGAGCCGCTGGAGCGCATCAATGCTTATGTTCTTGAGCAGATTGATGCAAAACTTGATGCCGCGGTGACCACGGCAATGGCGAAGAAGAAGGTGGCTCTGTTGCTTCGTCGGGAAGCCGTGATCAAAAATACGCCTGGTACCGATCTGACGCAGGATATTGTTGCTGAGTTGAACATCTTGGTGCCAAGCGTCTCGATCACACCGCCTGCAAATTGGCAGCCAGGTCAGCAGCAGGCCCGACCCGCTGGTCCTCAGCCGGCAGCACCAGCCCAGCAGCCCCAGGGCCGCTAAGAAAAAGGCGAGGGGGCAATAATGTCGAAGGATATTCGAGCGGTGCTGGCGGCTTTGCCGCACCGCTACCCCATGTTGCTGGTTGATCGTGTCGAAGAGATTGTTCCGGATCAGTTGATCCGGGCGATTAAAGCCGTCACGATTAACGAGCCATTTTTTCAGGGCCATTTCCCCGGTCGTCCAATCATGCCCGGCGTTCTGATTGTTGAGGCGCTGGCGCAGGCCGCGGGTGTTCTCGCGATTGAATCGCTGGGCTTGGCAGGCTCGGGTAAGCTTGTTTACTTCATGGCGATTGACGGCGCTAAGTTTCGCACCCCTGTAGAACCCGGGTGTCTGTTGAGCCTTGAGGTGGAATTTGTGCAGAAACGCGCAAGCGTTTGCAAATTTGCGGGCCGCGCAATGATGGACGGCAAGCTTGCGGCAGAGGCCAATTTTACGGCAATGATTGCGGATCCACCCTCTGCCTAACGTCCCGTTGCTTGCCATAAACAACTTGTGCCGCTAAGGCGCGCTCAACCGATTTTCCAAGGCTGGTCGGAACCAGCCACAACCGGAGCAGTAAAATGAAAAAAGAAGGCCATCCCGACTATCACATGATCAAGGTCCAAATGACCGACGGCACCGTGTTCGAAACGCGCTCCACTTGGGGCAAAGAAGGCGACACGATGGTTCTCGATATTGATCCGCTCGCGCACCCGGCTTGGACCGGTGGGCAGCAGCGTCTTCTCGATGCCGGTGGTCAGGTTGCTAAGTTCAACAAGCGTTTCGGCGGCCTCTCGCTCAAGCGCTAAAGCCTCTGGGCTTTCCCTTGCAAGCATTCAAAAACCCCGGCCTTTCGGTCGGGGTTTTTCTTGTTGGGAGTGGACTGATAGTTGAACGCCTCCCATTCCTAACCGCTATCAAAAATGGTGACATCAGAAGCGATAGGCGATCCCGCCCAAAATCTGGTGGCCTGCATAGCCCCCCTTCATGTCCCGATGCCGATATTCCACGCGCATGTTAATCGACTTAACAACCGCTAATTCGACCCCACCGCCAAGCACCAGCCCTTCGGACCAGCCCGTTTCTTCATACCTATCTGCTTTATAAGGGTTCTGGCTTATCAGGACACCGCCAATCGAGAGGCGTTCGCCACCATATCCGGCCCGTCCATAAAACAAGACATCGTGCGACGCCTTAACCCCCGCGCGAGCAGTTAAATCATAGCTCCATTTGGGGTCGGTATCTAAAACAAGATCGCCGCTGATGTTCGTTGTAGAATAGACGCTTACGTAAGAAAAGCCGGGTGCGCCATTCGCCACGCCAGCTTCAACGCCAAACACAAGTTTACCGCCGCTGTCCCAATCATGGCCGACGAACAGACCATATTCAAATCCATTTTGGCTGTCTTTTGAATTCGCAAACGGCGCATCTAGGGTGGATTCTAAACTCCGGCCAACAGACCCAATTTGTGCCCCCACATAGGGGCCATCAAATGCTCGATTCTCGGTTGCCTGCGCTCCTGATGCTATGGCTAGAGTTGCGAGAAGGGCAGCGAAAACTTTTTTCATACGCAGTTACTCCCGGATACAGGATCCTTCTTGATATTCAATTCCGAGAGTTAGTTGTGAATATATTACCAAAGAATGAATCGAGACATAATAAGCAGAGCATTGACATGCTCATAAGCCGAGAAGTTGATCATTATATGTTTGAGATAAAATGAAAATTAATGGCTTGTCCTTCCCGCATGCCTTGCCAGAGCGTTCAAGATTGATATCCAAATACTGCCGGTGAATCGCTTTGATGGCCAATCGCTGCCGCTTTGTGACCGTCGAAGGCAGAAACAAAAAACCCCGGCCTTTCGGTCGGGGTTTTTCTTTACTCCGCTTCGGTCGCGCCAGCCGCATCATCGGGGCTGATGCCCTCGATGATGTCCGTGTCTTCCGCTGGATCATCTTCCGCCTCGATTAAGGCGGCGCTGACAATCTGTTCCTTATCAGCCACATCAAACAGACGGACGCCCGCTGTATTGCGGCCGATGACGCGCATATCGGATACTTTCATACGGATCATCTTCGCCTGATCGGTCACCAGCATGATCTGCGCCTGATCCTGCGCGGGGAAGCTGGCAACCACAGCGCCATTGCGGGCAATGTTATCGATATTGGTGATGCCCTGACCGCCACGGCCCGTCCGGCGATATTCATAGGCGCTGGAGCGTTTGCCATAGCCATTGGCGCAAACGGTGAGAATAAATTGTTCTCGTTCCGCCATCTCGGCCATGCGTTCTGCGGACAGGGTGGGGTCGTTTTCATTATCCTTCCAAGGGGCGGCGCGAAGATAGGCTTCGCGCTCCTCCGGCGATGCACCAGAGCGGCGCAAGATGGACAAGGAAATGACGTCGTCGCCACCCTTTAGGCTCATACCGCGCACGCCGGTTGAGCTTCGGCTTTGAAACTCGCGAATGTCTGTGCCCATGAAGCGGATGGCCTTGCCACTGCGCGAGGCGAGCAGAACGTCATCTTCCTCGGTGAGCAGGGCAACACCGATCAGCTTGTCATCGGCGTCTTCGCCTTCAAACTTCATGGCGATCTTGCCGTTGGATGGAATGTTGGTGAACGCATCCATGCTATTGCGCCGCACCGAGCCCTTGGCCGTTGCAAACATGACATGGAGTTTGCCCCATTCTGCCTCATCTTCGGGCAGGGGAAGAACGGTCGAAATCGTCTCATCCTTGGCCAAAGGCAGCAAGTTAACCATTGGCCGCCCACGTGTGTTCGGGCCGCCTTCGGGCAGACGCCACACCTTCATGCGATAGACTTTGCCCAAGGTTGAGAAGAACAAGACCGGTGTGTGCGTCGATGTGACAAACAATTCGGTGACGATATCCTCGTCCTTGGTCGACATGGCCGAGCGACCCTTGCCGCCGCGCCGTTGCGCCCGGAAGGTGTCGAGGCTCGTCCGCTTAATATAGCCGTCCACCGTAACGGTGACGACCATATCTTCCCGCTCAATCAGATCTTCATCATCAATGCCGTCAGCTGCGGGCGCAATTTCTGACCGGCGCGGCGTCGCAAATTCATCTCGAACGGCGATCAACTCCGTGCGCATCACGTCATAGAGTTTGACGCGATCGGCGAGAATGGCGAGCAGCTCTTCAATACTGCTTGCAAGCTCCTTCAACTCACCGCCAATTTCATCGCGACCCAAGGCTGTCAGGCGGTGCAAACGCAATTCAAGGATAGCGCGGATCTGCGTTTCGCTCAGGCGATAGCTGTCGCCTGAGATTTCGGTCTCAACCGCTTCAACAAGGCGAATATAGGACGCGATTTCGGCAATCGGCCATTCCCGCGCACCCAGCTTTTCGCGCGCTTCCGCCGGGCTGGATGATCCACGGATGATCCGGACGACTTCATCAAGATTGGTGACGGCAATGACCAAGCCAAGCAAAATGTGCGCGCGATCACGTGCCTTGTTCAATTCAAACTTGGACCGGCGCGTAATCACTTCTTCGCGGAACTTGACGAAGGATTCGATGATATCCCGAAGCGTCAGCGTTTCCGGGCGGCCGCCGCGAATGGCGAGCATATTGGCCGGAAAGCTGGATTGGGCAGGGGTGTGACGCCATAATTGGTTCAGCACCACATCCGGCGTCGCATCGCGCTTCAGATCAATAACGATGCGCACGCCCAAGCGATTGGATTCATCCCGAATATCAGCAATGCCCTCAATCCGCTTTTCCTTGGCCGCTTCGGCAATCTTCTCGACAAGCGCATTCTTGCCCTGTTGAAATGGAATTTCCGTCAGGACAATCGATCGGCGATCTCCGCGGCCTTCCTCAACAATATGACGCGAGCGCAAAATAATGGAGCCCTTGCCAGTAGCATAGGCAGAACGCGCACCCGCAAGGCCAAGGATCAGGCCGCCAGTTGGGAAATCCGGTGCCGGGACATGCTCCATGAGCTCTTCATTGCTGATGGCGCCATTTTCCATATAGGCAAGGCACGCATTCACCACTTCGCCCAGATTATGCGGCGGGATGTTTGTTGCCATGCCAACGGCGATGCCGCCGGCGCCATTCACCAAAAGATTTGGGTAACGAGCGGGCAAAACGCGCGGTTCATCGCGCGAGCCATCATAATTTGGCTGAAAGTCGACGGTGTCTTTATCAAGATCTTCCAGCAGGCTCATGGCCGGCTTTGCTAAGCGCGCTTCGGTATAGCGCATGGAGGCTGGCGGATCGGGGTCCATCGAACCGAAATTGCCCTGACCATCCATTAGCGGCAGACGCATGGACCAATCCTGCGCCAGACGTGCCAGTGCGTCATAAATGGAGGAGTCGCCGTGCGGGTGATAATTACCCATCACGTCGCCGACGATCTTCGCCGACTTACGATAGGGACGGCCTGGAACAAAGCCGCCTTCCTGAGCGGCAAAGAGAATGCGCCGGTGAACGGGCTTCAAACCATCACGCACATCGGGAAGTGCACGGGACACAATAACGGACATCGCATAGTCGAGATAGCTCGACTTCATTTCGTCCACGATGCTGATCGGCGAGATATCCGAAGGATCCGCGACTATGGGGTCGTCTGTGCTCAAAAAAAGATCTTTCCAAAGGAAATTAACGCTGTGTCTGACCTAGTCTGCCAACCTCTAAAACGCCAGCGTCATTGAAGAATTTCCAATAGTTTCTGTGGACTGGTTCAAACCCCGTTCATGCCCCGCCTGTCAGCTCTGCTCTGGTTCCGCTTGTGCAGCATGGATGAAGGCTTTAGCGGAGCGCTATAAGCATTGGGGTGCCAGATTCGAGGTGGCACTTAGGAGGATGGAATGAAGATAACTGGTTCTCGCGTCGCGCTGGCGCTCGCGCTTGTTTTGGGTGTTGCTGGTCCGATGGCTCTTTCTCCCGCTGTTGCCCAGAAAGGCGATAAAAAGGCGCCGCAGCGCGTCTGGAAACTCAGCAAGGAATTTCGCATGGCATTTGTCGCGGCGGATGCCGCGGTGAAGGCGAATGCGCCGGATGCGCTTGCCAAGATTCAGGCCGCCGAAGCTTTGGTCAAGGAAGCGGATGAGAAGTATATTGCCAGTTCACTCCGTCTGAATTTGGGTCAGGCGACGAAGGACAGCAAGCTGCAGTTTGATGGTGTCGTTGGAATGGTGGAGAGCGGCGCTGCCGCTGCCGCCGATGCCCCGAAACTAAATTATGCCGCGGGCCAGCTGGCTTATCAGGCCTCAAATTTCGAAGCGGCCAAGCGCTATATTGGTGAAGCAATTCGTCTGGGCATAGATGATGTGAATGCGCGTCTTTTGGTTGCCGAGGCCAATTTTAAGACGAACGCGACGGCAGAAGGGCTAAATGCTCTTCGGGCAGCTATTGATGTGGAAACAGCCGCAGGCCGAAAAGCCCCAGTTGAATGGTATGGCCGTGGCGCTGGTATGGCGTATCGCGCCAAGCTGAATGCGGAAACCGCGCAATGGACGCGCTTGCAGGTGGCAGCTTATCCAACGCCCGAAAATTGGCGCAGTGCGCTTGTTATCTATCGGGATGGCAGCAAGCTCGACAATCAGACTCTGCTGGATCTGTTTCGTTTGATGCATGACACAAGGGCATTGGCGGGAGAACGCGACTTTTTCGAATATGCATCTCTGGCGACACTGGTGGCTCTGCCGGGTGAAGCCCGCAGCGTGATTGAAGAAGGTTTTGCATCGGGTGCCGTCAACAAGACAAGCCGCGCGGTGAATGAGCGTCTGGCGGATGCCAAGGCGCGCATTCCGGCTGATCGGGCCTCTGTCAGCACGGATGAAAAGCGCGCTGCAACGTCAGTCGATGGCCGCTTGGCTGCCAATACGGCCAGTGCTTATCTTGCTTATGGCGATTACGCAAAGGCGATTGACCTTTTCCGCCTTGCTCAGAAAAAGGGCGGGGTTGATGGCGATACCGTTCAGATGCGGCTTGGCATCGCTTTGGCGCGCTTAGGCCAAAAGGATGCCGCGCGCGAGGCGTTCAAAGCAGTGCAAGGTGCGGAGCGCAAGGAACTTGCGAATTTCTGGCTGCTTTGGCTCGATCAGCAAGCCTGATCAGCCTTTTTCGACGCAAATAATAGGGCTCTGGCCGGTAAGGCCGGGGCCCTTTATTTTTGTCCGACGGGAACGCCCGGGACATTCTTTGACGTCCGGATGGTCAAAGATGTTTTGACCCCGGCAACATGCGGGGCTGTCGTCAAAGATGTGGTCAGAAACTCTTGAAATTCCTGCAAGTCGCGCGCGACAATTTTTAGAATAAAATCAATTTCGCC
>JBEDGC010000062.1:0-37405 GCA_041174825.1 Pseudomonadota bacterium
GTATGTGAACCTCGCCCGCCCGCCAGCGACGCCCGCTGGCATGACCCTGCTGCGCTGTTCGCTCTGTGCCGAACATACGGCCGAGCAGGTGGAGGACATCCTCACCCGCTTTGAAGCCGCCGGACGCGCGGTCGGCATTATCGGCTGATTGGGCCAGCGCGCTGACATTTGGGGCATGGTCCTAGAAACCACCCCCGCCCGGTTAACGTCACCCTGAACTTGTTTCAGGGTCCACCCTACCGCCTTCTCTCAAAGATCGGCATTTGCCTCTGCCCTGGATGCTGAAACACGTTCAGCATGACGAATGACTTTAGGCCCGGCGCAACAGTCGCCCGAAGAAGCTGCGATCTGCCAGCACTTCCTGTGCGCAATTATGGCCCGGCGCGCCCGTCACGCCGCCACCGGGATGCGTGCCAGCGCCACAGATGTAGAGCCCCGAAAGCGGCCCGCGATAGGCCCCATTGCCCAACATCGGCCGCGCGGACCACAGCTGATCCAGCGACATATTGCCGTGCATAATGTCGCCACCCGCAAGACCAAAGGTCCGCTCCAACCCTTTGGGAGAGAGGACTTGCTGGCCGAGAATGGAGGCGCGAAAGCCGGGAGCATAGGCTTCCACCGTATCGATGATCGTATCGGCAGCCTTGCCTTCTTCGGCATCCCAATCGCGCCCATCGGGCAGCTCGGGGGCAAATTGCTGACAAAAGAGCGAGGCGACATGCTGGCCGGGAGGGGCCAAGCTATCATCCACGGTGGAGGGGATGAGAATTTCCACAATCGGCTTTTTTGACCAGCCATAGGTTTTGGCATCGGTAAAGGCGCGATCCATATAGTCGAGCGTGGGCGCGATGATGATGCCCGATTGATGATGCTCGCCCGGTTCAGGCAGGCAGGTGAATTTGGGCAATTCGGACAAGGCGACATTCATCCGGAATGTGCCGGACCCTGCCTTAAATCCCTTCATCCGGCGGCGGAATTCAGGGCTGAGGTCGGTCTCTGCAAAGAGCCGCTCATAAAGGATTTTCGGCCCGACATTGGAAATGACGCGATCGGCCATCACCTCTTCGCCGCTGTCCAGCCGGACACCGGCAACCTTGCCGCCATCCACCAGAACGCGATCCACCGGCGTCTCAAGGCTGATCTCGACGCCCATCGCCGTCACAACACGGGCCATGGCCTGCGTAATCGCGCCCATGCCGCCGACGCTATGGCCCCAAGAGCCTTTATTGCCATTCACTTCGCCAAAGACGTGGTGGAGCAGAACATAGGCAGAGCCGGGCGTATCGGGCGATGCATAATTGCCAACCACCGCGTCAAAGCCAAAAGCCGCTTTCACAGCTTCGCTTTCAAACCAGCTATCGAGCAAAGTGCGGGCGGATTTGGTAAACAAGTCCAGCACATCGCGCTGGCGTTCAATCGGCAGGCGCGCCAGACGGCGGCCCTGCAGCGCGCCATCAATCAACATCTTCATGCCGCCGCCAACATTGGGGGGCGTCTTCATCGCCAAATCGCGCAGCACATCGGCCACGGCATCGAGCATGTCATAATAAGCGGGCAGGACGGCCGCATCCTTTGGTGAGAAGCGTTCAAACTCTGCCTGTGTGCGTTCAAGCCCACCGCCGAGCTTCAAATAGCCGCCATCTTCCTGCGGCAAGAAGTTGGAGATGGGCCGTTCGATCACGCGATAGCCCTCCTCCTCCAGCTTCATATCGCGGATCACCTGCGGCTGAAGCAGGCTGACCGTGTAGCTCGCAACGGAATTCCGGAAGCCGGGATGGAATTCCTCGGTAACAGCAGCCCCGCCGACAACCGCCCGGCGTTCGACAAGGCGCACCTTGAGGCCGGCACGGGCCAAGTAAAAGGCGCAGACAAGGCCATTATGGCCCGCGCCGATGATGACGGCGTCATAGTGCTTGGTCATATCTATCTCTTTTCTGAACGCGCAGGAGCGTAGCTGGCAGGCGGCGTATTGCCGCAGGCTTCGGGAATGAGGTGGCGCAGTTTGGACGCAAAGGCCCGCAGGCAGACTTCGCTTTCCCCCAAGGGGCCGGGCAGATAGCTTGTGCTTTCCATGCCCTGCTGCACGCGGGTGATCAAAACCGTATCCTCGGCATTGACCTGTCGGTTGATCCGCCAATTGAGATAGCGGGCTGCCTTCATCTCGCGCCGATCATCGGGCAGGCAATAGGCGATTTCCCGGATCATCGTCGTTGTGGCGGTCAGCGGAATAAACTGCATGAAATCCACCTGATCGGGATAAATATCAAAGGCGACATTGGGCCAGAGCTTGAAATAGAGCCAATGACGTTGGCGGTCCTCCGGCAGATGATCGACACGCGGCAGCAGCGCCTGATAGGCGCGCTCGGAAGGATTATTCGACGGCCGTTCGACCAGATCGCCCCACATGCGGTCGACATGCGCGCTGGCTTCCACCCCATAAGAGCGGCCAAATAATCGCGTCAGCCCCGGATGGGCGACGGGGATATGAAGGCCATCCGAATAATTATCGGCGACGTTCTTCCAATTCACCGTGCGATGGCGCAGCGTGACGCGGCCAAAGGCGGTCATCTCTTCAAAGCGATAGGGCGCAACCATCGCCTCATAAGGGGCCATCATCTCTGCAACCGACGGGCCTTGGCTCTCGAGGCGGACGAAAACAAAGCCCCGCCATGTTTCGCACTCCACGGGGATGAGGCCCAGCTTGGACATGTCGAGGCTGGCATAGTCTCCCTTGCCCGGCACACCCGTCAGCCGGCCATCTTTTTCATAGGCCCAGCCATGATAGGGGCAGACCAGCTTTTTCGCGCAGCCATAAGACCCATCAACAAGGCGTGAGGCGCGGTGGCGGCAGACATTGTGAAAGGCGCGAACCGCGCCATCATCGCCGCGAATGACGATGACATTTTCCCCCAGATACTCAAGGCCATGCCAATCGCCGGCCTTGGGAATATCGCTGATGTGGCACATGATTTGCCAGCTAGGGCGGATCACCCGCTCCATCTCTACCTTAAAGAAATCCGGATCGTGATAGACCCAGCCCGGCAGGCTCATGCCGTCGAGATCATCGGGTTGATTGGAATTCATAAATGCCGTTGCCATTGCACACCTCTGTTATACAGTTGTATAACAAGCCCATGAGCCAGCCGCAAGCGCCTGACAGCAGAGCTTCTTTTCACCGTGCCCCAGCCGATGAACGACGGCTGGCGCTGATCGCCGCCTGCGCCCGCACGCTGGCGCGCAAGGGTGCGCATGGCACCTCTGTGCGAGAAATTTGCGCAGAAGCGGGCGTTTCCCCCGGCCTGCTGCGCCATTATTTCGCGGGCATTGATGATCTGGTGGCGGAAACCTATCGCCAGACGGGGCAAAGGGTTCAGGCCGCCCTCGACGCAGCGGTGGCGACTGCGCCAGACACTCCGCGCGCGCGCTTGCTCGCCTATCTGACGGCAAGCTTTGCCCCGCCCATTGCCGATGGGGAATTGCTGTCGACATGGCTTGCCTTTTGGAGCCTGACGCGCACCGACGCCGCCATCGCCCATTTGCATGAGGAGATTTATGCCGAGAACAGGCGGGCGCTGGAGCGGCTGCTTCAAGATTATGCGCCGGGGCAGGATCATAGATTGACCGCCGTTGCCCTGACGGCCCTTGTGGACGGTCTATGGTTGGAGCTGAGCTTGGGCGACGCCCCCTTTGCCGCGCAGGAGGCGGGCCATCTTGCCGAACGCTGGCTGGATGGCCTGATCCGGTAAAAAGAAGGAGGAGGCCAAGGCTGGCCTTTTGCCGGGCACATGATAATCTGGTAAAAATCACATTTGAGGAGAGCCCCATGGCCACTGTCATGAAAACCGAAACCGTTGCCAATGATGACCATGTACGTGCGGCGGTCAGCGACGAGGAATGGGCGATCCGTGTGGATCTGGCAGCTGCCTATCGGTTGGTTGCGCTTTACGGCTGGGATGATCTGATCTTCACCCACCTCTCCGCGCGCGTACCGGGGCCTGAGCATCATTTCCTAATCAATCCCTATGACATGATGTTTGAAGAAATTACGGCGTCCAGCCTTGTGAAGATTGATGTGGAGGGTCAGCCTGTTGTGCCGACCGCGCATCCGGTCAATCCGGCGGGCTTTACCATCCATTCCGCCATCCACATGGCGCGCGAAGACGCCCATGCCGTGATGCACTTGCACACGCCCGCGGGGCAGGCCGTGAGCGCCATGTCCGAAGGCCTATTGCCGCACACGCAAACCGCGATGATTGCGCTGCATGACATTGCCTATCATGACTATGAAGGCATCGCGACCGACCTGGAGGAGCGCGAACGGCTGGTCGAGGATATGGGCCACAAGAACATGATGATCCTGCGCAATCACGGGACGCTTGCGGTTGGCCCCTCTGTCGCGGAATGTTTCTTGCGGCTCTATTTCCTCGAACGGGCCTGCGACGCGCAAGTGAAGATGTTGAGCGCCGGGCGCGATGGGCTGAACACCCCGCCGCAGGGCACGCCGCAAAAGGTGGAAAGCCAATCCTCTGGCCCCGGCATGGGGATGCTGGCGCGCGGCCTTGCTTGGCCCGCCCTGCTCCGCAAGCTCGACCGAATTGACAGCAGCTACCGCGCCTAAGGCCGACCGCTGTCATCAGATATTCGCAAAATGCTCTTATAACGGGCGAGCGCAGAATGGTTTCACCCTGCGCTCAAGCTAGGGGAAAGCTCCGGATATGACACTCAAGATTAACCGCCGCGCTTTGATCGCAACGGCAGGCTTTGGCATTGGCGGCCTATTGCTGCCCGGCGGGCAATTGGCAGCACAAGCGCTTTTGGGCCTCACAGGCTTCACCCATAATGTCGCCTCTGGCGAACCCGGCCCTGATTCCATGCTGCTCTGGACTCGCTATGTGAGTGCAACCGGAAGCCCCTCCAAAGTGCGGGTCGAGGTGTCCGACACGCGGGACTTTGCAAAGATTGTCACTGGCGGCCAGATGATCACCGGGCCTTGGCGCGACCATACGGTCAAGATCACCGTTGATGGCTTGCAACCAGGCAAGTTTTATTGGTTCCGCTTCATTGCGCCCGATGGCAGCACCTCCCCCATTGGCCGTACAAAGACCCTGCCCGTCGGCAAGGCCGCTAAGTTCAACATTGCCATCTTCTCCTGCTCCAATCTGGGCTTTGGAGAATTTAATGCCTATGGCCATGCCGCTGCGCGCGACGACATTGATCTCGTTTTGCACATGGGCGATTATATTTATGAATATGGCCGGGGTGGGTATGACATCGGGGCCAAATTCTCCGCCCGGATTTTCCCGGCAGGCGAAATTTTGACGCTGGCCGATTATCGCCTCCGGTATGCCAGCTATCGCGCGGACCCGCAGTTGCAGGCGATGCATGCCAACTTCCCGTGCATTCCCACAACCGATGACCATGAAAGCGCCAATGACAGCTGGGAAGGCGGGGCACAGAACCACACACCCGATGAAGGCGATTGGTCAGCCCGCCGCAATGCCGCGATGCAGGTCTGGCGCGAATGGCTGCCCGTCGGCGAGCAGCCTTGGAAGGCCTATGATTTTGGCGATCTGGGCAGCTACTTCCGCACCGACACGCGCCACTCAGCCCGCACAAAGCCCTATTGGGCTGGTGAAATGATGCGGGCGCCCGATCCGGCGAAGGCCTTTGCGGAATTCCGCGATGGCGCTTGGCGGGATCCGGCCTCCACCATGCTGGGGACGGAACAGGAAAGCTGGCTCTTCCACCAATTTGCTCGCACAAAAGGCACTTGGGCCGTGCTCGGCACAGGCACGAATATGGGCTATAATTACACGCCTGAAGAAGCGCTCAACTGGTTCCCAGCAGACACACCTGAATCCCGTAAAGGCTATATGCGCCAAGGGATTGCGTCTGCCAAAGCCGGCCTGCCTTATAATTTGGACAATTGGGGTGGCTATCCGGTCGCCCGGAGCCGCGTCTTTTCCGCTGCGCAGAAACATGACCTCAACCTCGTCGTCGTCTCAGGCGACAGCCATAATGGCTGGGCCTTTGATCTGCCGGAGGATGGCCGCCCGGCCGGTGTTGAATTTGGTGGGCACAGCGTGAGCAGCCCGGGGATTGAATCCGCAACGACAGGCACCGATCCAAGCCGCATCGCCCGAGACATTCTCGCCCGCAATAAGCAGGAACTGCGCTGGGTGGATACGTCCAACCGGGGCTATATGCACCTGTCGCTCACGCCCAAGGCGGCGACCAATGAATGGGTATTTATGGATACCATCCGCGATGTGTCTTTGAAGACAAAGCCAAGCCAGCGCATGGCGGTTCGGCCCGGGCGGAAGATTTTGGAACAAGCATGATCCGACCCGCACTCGCCTGCCTCGCAGCCCTCGTCTTGGGGATGCAGGCGCGTGCGGAGACGGTCTATGTGAAAGCTGGCCAGCTGGTCGATGTCGAGGCGGGGCGCGTTCTGCCCAAAAGCTGCATCACCATTATCGACAGCCGGATCACCGCCATTGGCCGCTGCGCCCGCCCCCCGGAAGGGGCGCGGGTCGTTGATTGGCAGCGTTATACCGTAATGCCGGGCTTGATCGACCTGCACACGCATTTGGCCGATGTTGGCCAGGGGGCGGATATTGCAGAGCCAATCAAACGCGATGCCGCAGAGACAGCCTTTATCGGCGCGCGCAACGCCTATGATACGCTGAGGGCCGGGTTCACCAGCGTGCGCGATGTGGGGAGCTTCCGGGCCTTTGGCGATGTCCGCCTGCGCGATGCGATTGAGAAAGGGCTGATCCCCGGCCCGCGCATGGCGGTTGTGGGGGCCTATATCACCATAGCGGGTGGTGGCGGCGAAATTAACGGACTGCCGGCAGGGACCGTGCCACCCGAAATGCGGGCCGGGGTGTCGTCAACACCTGCCGAAGTGAGCCGCAATGCCGAAGCCTTGTTCAAAGGCGGGGCGGATTTCCTAAAGCTGATTGCAACCGGTGCGGTGCTGGCCATCGGGACGGAGCCGGGCCAGCTTGAGTTAACCGAAGATCAAATGCGCGCCGCCGTTGCCGTCGCCAAGGCCCATGGCAGCTATGCGACCGCCCATGCCCATGGGGCCGACGGCATAAAGGCCGCTATCCGCGCCGGAGTTCGCTCCATCGAACATGCCAGCCTGATTGATGAAGAGGCGCTGGCGCTGGCCAAGGCGCACGGCGTCTGGCTGATCATGGATGTGTTTAACGGCGATTATATTGATGAGGTTGGGACGCGCGAAGGCTGGCCTGCCGAATATCTGCGCAAGAACCGAGAGACGACCGATGTGCAGCGCCACATGTTTCGGCGCGGAGTGGAAATGGGTGTGCCAATTGCCTTTGGCACGGACAGCGGCGTCTATCCGCATGGCCTGAATGCCCGGCAATTTGCCTATATGGTGCGCTATGGGATGACGCCGATGCAGGCCATTCAATCCGCCACCCGCGGTGCAGCCAAAGTCATGATGCGCGAGCACGATGTCGGCGCCATTGCGGTGGGACGCTTTGGGGATTTAGTTGCGGTGGAGGGAGATCCCTCCCGCGATATCCGCACGCTCGAACGCGTGAAAGGCGTGATCAAAGGCGGGCAATTAGTGCGCTGATTTAGCGCAGCAGCATATCGGCCGCGACCGCGCAAATCATACGCATGCAGTTCGCCGCGCGGCAGAGAGAGGGCTTTGAACATCGTCACCCATGTTACCCTTGCCGCATATCTGGGGGACAAAAAAGATCCGCCAGCGTTTCAAGCAAGTGCAGGGCTGCGGGGTCGATAATCCGGTAAAAGATTGTTTGTCCCTCGCGGCGCGTGGCGACAATCCGATCCGCACGCAGCCGGGCAAGGTGCTGCGACAAGGCGGATTGCGACAAACCAAGGCGGCCCTGCAACGTGCCGACAGAGAGGTCCCCGCCAATCAGCTGGCACAGGATCATCAGTCGGCGTTCATTGGATAAGAGCCGCAGCAACGCCGCAGCGCGGCCCGCACTCTCTTCAAATTGGGCGATGTTGAAACGGGCAAGATCAAACATGCGATTTTTATATCACTTGATTCTAAATTAGCAACTGCTAATATATAGCATAATTTGCTGGATGGAGATATTCCGATGCGCCCCGAGGTTCAGGCCTTTTTCGATCCGGCGACCAATACGGTCAGCTATGTGGTGCATGACCCCGCAACAAAGGCCGCCGCAATTATCGACCCGGTGCTGGATTTCATCCCGCGCACGGCCCGCATCTCAACGCAGTCCGCAGATGCCCTGCTGTCTGCTATTGCCGATCAGGGGCTGGACTTGCGCTATGTGCTGGAAACCCACGCCCATGCAGACCATCTGTCTGGCGCACACCATATTCGGGAAAGGACGGGCGCGCCCGTCGTCATCGGAACCCATATCACCCAAGTTCAGGCGATCTTTGCGCCGCTGTTTGAGGCCGAAGATGTTACGCCCGATGGCGCAGCCTTTGATATTCTTCTCGCCGAAGGGGAGAACCTGCCGCTCGGCAATATGACGATCACGGCGCTGCATACGCCGGGCCATACGCCGGCTTGTCTGACCTATGTGATCGGCGATGCCGCCTTTGTGGGCGACACTCTGTTCATGCCGGATTATGGCACGGCACGAGCCGATTTTCCGGGCGGAGATGCGCGGACCCTCTATCATTCCATTCAGCGCATTCTGGCTCTGCCTGCACACACCCGGATCTTCGTTGGCCATGATTATCCGCCCGCCGACCGGACTAAACCCGCATGGGAAACGAGCATTGCGGCCCAGCGGGATCAAAATGTCCATGTGAAATCAGGCATTAGCGAAGACGCCTTTGTGGCGATGCGGGAGGCGCGGGATAGAACGCTGGAGGCCCCCTTGCTCATCCTGCCCTCCTTACAGGTGAATATCCGCGCCGGTCGATTGCCGCCCGCAGAGCCGGGGCATAGGGTTCAGCTCAAACTTCCCATAAATGCGCTTTAAAATTTCCCCGCTCAGCGCACGATAAACTGTTGCATTCCCAGCCCTGCCGGGCATTCTGCAGCCATGACACATCCGAAAATTTGCATCATTGGCGCTGGCTGTTCCGGCTTTACCACGGCCAAAAGGCTGCAAGATTATGGCATCCCCTTCGACATCTTCGAAGCGTCCGACGATATTGGCGGCAATTGGTATTATAACAATCCAAACGGCATGTCGGCTTGCTACCAGAGCCTGCACATCGATACATCCAAATGGCGGCTGGCCTTTGAAGATTATCCGGTGCCTGCCGATTGGCCAGACTATCCGCACCACGCCCAATTGCTCCAATATTTCCATGATTATGTCGATCATTTCGATCTGCGGCGGCACATCCGGTTCAACACCCGGGTCGACACGGCAGAGCGGCAATCGGGCGGCGGCTGGAAGATCACACTCTCGACAGGAGAGGTGCGGCATTATGATGCGCTGGCGGTGTGCAATGGGCATCATTGGGCCGCGCGCATCCCCGATTATCCGGGCAAATTTGACGGCCCTCAAATCCATTCACACAGCTATCGTAGTCCGTTCGAACCAATTGATTGCGTGGGCAAGAAGGTGTTGGTCGTCGGCATGGGCAATAGCGCGATGGACATCGCCTCTGAACTCTCTCAGCGGCCAATTGCAAAGCAACTATTCGTCTCTGCCCGCCGCGGGGTTTGGATTTTTCCAAAATATTATAAGGGCCAACCACTCGATAAAAACCCAGCGCCCGCTTGGATGCCCAAATGGCTGCGCCAGAAAATCGGCGAAAAGCTGATCAAAAATCTGGTCGGGCGGATGCGCGATTATGGCCTGCCCGAACCCGAAATTGGCCCGTTTGAGAGCCATGGCACAGTTTCTGGCGAGTTTTTATTGCGGGCCGGATCCGGCGATATCCGCATGAAGCCGGGAATTGACCGGCTGGATGGTCATGCTGTGGTCTTTAGCGATGGCAGCCGGGAAGAGGTGGACGCCATCATCTGGGCCACGGGCTATGACATTAAATTCCCCTTTTTCAGCGACCCCGCTTTTCAGGCGGATGCCGATAACCGGCCACCCCCTTTGTTCAAGCGCATCATGAAACCGGGCGTGCCCGACCTCTTCTATATGGGGTTGGCGCAACCGCTGCCGACACTCGTCAATTTTGCCGAGCAGCAATCCAAGCTGGTCGCCGCCTATCTGGCAGGCGTTTATGCGCCGCCATCAGAGGCGGAGATGCAGCGCATCATTGCAGCGGATGAGGACTATTATACCGGCCAATATTATGCCGCCCGCCGCCACACGATTCAGCTCGATTTCGATCATTATCGCCGCGCCTTGGCGAAGGAACTAGCGCGGGGCGCAAAGCGGGCCGCGGCGCACGGCAATGTCCAGCCCGTTCGGGCACGAGACACTGAACCTGCCTGATGCTGCGAAGATGGCTCATAACCCTTGCCGGAGGGGTGATGTCTGCGCCCCTAATGGCGCAGGCTATTGCGCCTCCCCCCACAGCCCAGCCGCAATGGCCAAGACCCCTCATCTACTTGGGCGAAAGCAGCGGCGGGCGCCAAATTCTTGTCGATGTGAGCAGTCTAAAAACTGCGCCACCCCTGCGCGGCTTGCGCGACTTTCCGGTGGCGCAAGTCTTTGTCGAGATGCGCGGCCCCGGCGCCAAGGGATCGGTGGAGCGGGTGCGCTACAGCTTTAACTGTCGCGCGCGATCTGTCGCGGCGCTGAATTATGCCCGCTTTGTCAGCGGCAAGAAATCCCATGATTGGCAAGGCGCAGACTATGCCCCAAAATATGAACGAGTCAGTTCCGGGACATTGGTTGAGATGGCGATGACCTATGCCTGTTCCGGCGGCAAGCTGCCGAAAACGCCGCCCAAGCCCGCCCTGCCCGGCAGCGATACCTTGGCCAGCGATGGCGATGGGGGATAAGCGGCGCGGCATGGGGCGCGGCGGCCGCATTCGATTTTCTTGGCGTTGGCATCTGACGCCACAAACTGCTAGCGCCGACTCATGCCCATAAGTGCCGCCTCTGCCTCGCGGGAGATTCTGATCCGCCTTCACGAAGTGATGGCATCGCGCACCAGTGCTCAGGCAAAACTCAATCAGGTGGTGGCGACCATTGCAGGGGTGCTGAAAAGCGAAGTCTGCTCCATCTACCTCCGCCGCGACGGCCTATTGGAGTTATTCGCAACCAAGGGCCTGAAGCAAGAGGCTGTGCACGTGACGCGGCTCGCCATGGGCGAAGGGCTTGTGGGCACAATTGCCGAAAACATGTCCCCGCTCAATCTGGATGAAGCCACCAGCCATCCTGATTTTGCCTATAAGCCGGAAACGGGCGAAGACCTGTTCCACAGCTTTGCCGGCGTTCCCATCATCCGCAAGGAAGATGCTGTCGGCGTCTTGTGCGTTCAGCATATCGAATCGCGCAAATATGAAGAGGTGGAAATTGAGGCGCTGCAGACGGTGGCCATGGTGCTGTCGGAACTGATCGCCAATGCCGGCCTGATCGACAATGCCGAACGGCGCGGCAGCAAGATTCAAGATACAACGGCCCAGCGCCTCTCGGGCTTGAAGCTCGTCGATGGCATGGCCTCTGGCTATGCCGTTTTCCACCAGCCGCGCGTGACCATTGAGCATACAGTTGCCGAAGATGTCGAAGCCGAGCGTCACCGTGTTTACGCCGCCTTTGACAAGATGCGTGAACAGATTGAGCGCATGGCAAGCGAAGCCGAATTTGGCGTTGAGGGCGAACATCGCGAAGTCCTCGAAATGTATAAGATGTTTGCCTATGATGAAGGCTGGCGCAGGCGCATTAATGAGGCGATTGACAGCGGCCTGACGGCGGAAGCTGCAATCGAACGCGTGCAGCAGCGCACCCGGATGCGGATGCGCCAAATTGACGATCCATTGCTGGCCGACCGGATGCATGATCTGGAGGATATGGCCAATCGGCTGCTCCGGATCGTCTCTGGTCAGCTTGGGTCTGCCGCACAGGCCGGTTTGCGGCAGGACACGATTTTGATTGCCCGCAATTTGGGCCCGGCCGAGCTTTTGGAATATGATCGACGGCGCTTGAAAGGCGTTGTCCTTGAAGAAGGGTCGCTGACCGCGCACGTCACCATTGTGGCGCGCGCCATGGGCGTTCCGGTCCTTGGTCGCGTCAAAGGCGTGCGGCGGATGATTGGGGAAGGTGATCTGGTCCTGCTCGATGCCGGGCAGTCAGCCGCCTTTGTGCGCCCCAGCCCGGCGATGGAGCAGGCCTTTGAAAGCCGCTTGCAAGCCTCGCAAAAGCGCCGGGCGGGCTATGCCGCCTTGCGCTCGCAACCGCCGGTGACAAAGGACGACACCCGCATCACGTTGATGGTCAATGCGGGTTTGCGCGATGATATTGGCCAGCTGGACGTGACGGGTGCGGATGGCATTGGCCTGTTCCGCACAGAGTTTCAGTTTTTGGTGTCCGCGACAATGCCGCAGCGGGAGCGCCAACAGCGTCTCTATCGCGATGTGCTGGATGCGTCGGGCGACCGGCCCGTGGTTTTTCGCACAGTCGATATCGGTGGCGACAAAGCCCTCCCCTATTTGCGCTTTGATGGGCATGAGGAGGAAAATCCCGCCATGGGATGGCGCGCCCTGCGCCTGGCGCTGGAACGCGATGGCCTGATGAAGGCGCAGGCTCGCGCCCTGTTGGAAGCGGCCGCCGGCCGTACCCTCAATGTGATGTTCCCAATGGTATCAGAACCTTGGGAATTTGAAGAGGCCAAGGCGATTTTTGAGCGACAGCGGGACTGGATTGCCAAACAAGGTCGCCAGCTTCCCTCGCGCATCCATTATGGCACGATGCTCGAGGTTCCAGCGCTTGCCGAGATGCTGGATGTGCTCTTGCCCAAGGTTGATTTTGTGTCGATCGGTACCAATGACCTGACCCAATTTCTCTTTGCCGCAGACAGGGCAAACCCGAAATTGGCCGAGCGTTATGACTGGCTGTCGCCCGCCATATTGCGATTCTTGCGGCGGATTTTGATCGCCTGTCGGGAGTCCAATACGCCTGTGACGATCTGCGGTGAAATGGGTGGACGCCCGCTCGAAGCCATGGCTCTTCTTGCCATTGGTTTTGAACGGCTGTCGATCACGCCAGCTGCGATTCCGCCGGTAAAGGCTATGGTCCGATCGCTTGACCTGAGCGCCGCCAAGCCCATGATGGAGAGGTTATTGGCCGATCCGCCGCGCAATTTGCGCGATGCCCTGCTGGAGTGGGCGCGCAGCCAATCGGTCGACATTGCATAGCAAAATGGTCAACACGCAAACGAGTCGTCAGCCACGCCAATCTATGTTATCGAGCCACAAAATAATCGTCCCAATGGGACATTGAGGGAATGCGGAACGGACCATGTCGGACGCACTGACGGACGCCCCCATGTTGGCACTTGATCGTGTTGGCGATCGGCTTCGCGCCGCCCGTTTGGCGGCGGGGCTGAGCCTGTCAGATATTGCTGGAAAAACGCGCGTTCCTCTGCGTCATTTGGAAGCCATTGAATCGAATGATTTTTCGACCTTGCCTTCTTTCACCTATGCGACGGGATTTGTCCGCGCCTTTGCCCGCATTGTGGGGGAAGACGAAGTCACCCTGATCCGGGATTTGCGCGTTGAGCTGGGCCGCGATCAGGACATCTGGACAGCGGCATCTGGCGACAATGTTGCAGACCCGACCCGAATCCCCCCGAAATGGCTGGCCTGGACAGCAATTTTGATCATGCTGGCCTTTATCGGCGGCTATGGCCTGTGGCGCAGCAGCGTGTTTGACCCGCAATTGGCCGAGGTTGAGCAAGCGCCCTCTGCTTCGCGTCCCGCCGCTCCGGCGCGTCCAGCGGCAGCACCCGCCGCCACGCCAGCCCTGCCGACTGGACCCGTGCTGCTGACGGCAATTGATGATGTGTGGGTCAGGATTTATGACAATTCGGACAAGGTCCTGTTCCAAGGCATCCTCAAAAAGGGCGAGAGCTATCCAGTTCCCCCCGATGCAAATGGACCAATGATCCGCACGGGCCGGGCAGACCAAATTGCCGTCACAATTGGCGGCGTCTTTGTGCCTGCACTCGGCCCGGCGAACCAGACGCTCTCAAATGTGCCGGTTAGTGCCGCGGCCCTTGCTGCGCGACCGGCGGCCCCGGCGGCTCAGAATGCTGGGCCAGCCACGGCCCCGCCAACTGCTGCCATGGCCCCTGCGCAGACACAGCCTTGATCGCGCATTCGGTCTGGTCCACAGTCGAGATTAATTGATCTATCAGGGATGTTCACAATGCGTTTTGCCTTGATTTCCGTAGCATTGCTCTCTGCTGCTGCCTCTATGCCGTTGATGGCACAGTCCAACGACGTCGAATTGCGGGTCAATAAGCTGGAACGCGAAATGCGCGCCGTGCAGCGCAAAGTCTTTCCGGGCGTTGTGCAGGTGCAGCCCGAAATCGCCCTGACAACCGGGGATTCTGGGCCTGCCGCGCCAGCGGCCACACCCCCGCTGACGGATCTCACATCGCGGCTGGATGCCCTTGAGTCGCAGTTGCGGATGCTCACCGGACAGGTGGAGACAGACGGCAATCGACTGCGCAAACTTGAAGAAGCCGTCAAGACGCTAGCGGCCTCCACCGATAGCCGCCTGAAAGCTCTGGAGCCGCCGCCGCCCGTGACGGTGATCGAAAATGATGCGACCGGGGGCAGCCCGCCTGCCGCCGCTGTGATGGAGATTCCAGCACAGGCCAGTCGCCCGGCACCGCTTGTCCAAACCCCGGCCCCGCGCCCTGCGGCCACGACCGCAACCCCACCGCGCGCGGCCCCTGTCGCTGCCCCAGCCTCTGCGCCGGCGGCAAAAAATGATCAGAGCCGAAAGGCGCTTGTTGATGCCGTTGAAGTTCCCGTCTCGGGCGATGCAGCGGAAGATGCCTATAGCTATGGCTTCCGCCTGTGGCAGGCAAAGCTCTACCCAGAGGCGCAAGCCAAGCTGAAAGAATTTGTTACAAAATATCCGCGCCATCGGCGCGCCAGCTATGCGCAAAATCTGCTCGGCCGCGCCTATTTGGATGAAGGCAAACCCGCCCTTGCCTCGGTTGCTTTCTATGAAAATTACACGCGCAATGCCAAAGGCGAGCGGGCGGCAGAAAGCCTCTATTATCTGGGTGTTTCTCTGACGCGGCTCAAGAAATTGCCGGATGCCTGCAAGGTTTATGACGAGTTTGCAGATGTCTATGGCGCGACTGCCGCTGCCGAGCTGCAAGCCCGGGTGACCAAGGGTCGCGCCGACGCCAAATGCACTTAAGCAGCCTTTGCCCAAGTGATTGATCCAGCGGCCACAGATCGCTTCGCGCGAGACTTGGCTGCCCTTTTGCCCAATCCCACCGGCCGGATCGGGCTGGCCATTTCCGGAGGGCCAGATAGCCTTGCCCTGCTGCTGCTCGCCAAGGCCAGCCTTCCAGATATTGTTGCGGCAACGGTCGACCATGGTCTGCGCCCAGAAGCGGCAGATGAAGCCCGCTTTGTCGCCCAGATTTGCGCCGATCTGGGCGTTGACCATAGCATTTTAACTCTGGCCAATGGGCCGGTTGGCAACACCTCCAGCTGGGCGCGCCAAGCACGCTATCAGGCCTTGGAAGACTGGGGCAATGCCAAGAAGATCAGCTGGCTGCTGACCGCCCATCACGCCGATGACCAGTTAGAGACATTGTTGATGCGGCTCAATCGCGGCTCTGGTGTCGCCGGGCTTGCGGGCATCCGCGCGCATAACAAGAGTGTTGCACGCCCCCTGCTCAACTGGCGCAAGGCAGAGCTTGAGGCGCTGGTGAAAGAGGCCGGACTGCACGCCGTTGACGACCCGTCAAATCGCGATGCCCGCTATGATCGCGCCCGCATGCGCGCCGCCCTGAGCAAGGCGGATTGGCTTGACCCGGTGGCGGCGGTCCGCAGTGCGGCTGCCCTTGCCTCGGCAGAAGCCGCGCTCGATTGGACGACGGAGCAGCTTTTTGACCAGCGGGCAGAGATGGGGACGGGCCGGATCACGCTGGACGCGGCGGACCTCCCCTTTGAGCTACAGCGCCGCGTGCTGCTGACCTGTTTACAAGCCCTTAATCCCGACGCCGCGCCGCGCGACGACGAGGTGAGGCGCCTGCTGTCCAGTCTAAATACCGGGCAGACAGCAACGCTTGCGGGGATAAAGGCTATTGGTGGCGCTCGATGGACATTTCAGCCCGCACCACCGGCCCGGGCAATCTCAAGAAATTCATGAGTCGCTGCATTGTCATTACGCCCAGCATGCCTATCTTGGGAAATTGAAAGGCAGATTGATTATGAACGACGATAAGGGCCCAACAATGTCCCCCTGGATGCGCAGCCTCGCCATTTGGGTGGCGATTTTGGCAGCATTGGCGCTGTTCGTGTCGATTTTTGAAGGGCGCGGGTCGAGCGGGTCCGGTACCACCCTTGCCTATTCAGACTTTGTATCGCGCGTAGAGCAAGGCTCCGTCAAATCCGTTGTCCAATCGGGCGAAGTGATTTCTGGCACGCTCAAAAATGGCGAAGACTTTACAACCTATGCTGTCCCAGACCCACAATTTGCGCAACGCATGATTGCAGCAGATGTCGAGTTTACGGGCCGCCCCGCCGAAGGGCCGGGCTTCCTTCAATTCCTGCTGTATCAGTCGCTCCCCATCCTGCTATTTCTGGGCATTGGGTTTCTCATCATGCGCCAGATGCAAAAGGGCGCTGGCTCTGGCGCGATGGGCTTTGGCAAAAGCCGCGCTAAAATGCTGACCGAAAAGCAAGGCCGCGTTACCTTTGACGATGTGGCCGGCATTGATGAGGCCCGCGAAGAGCTTGAAGAAATTGTCGACTTTCTAAAAGATCCGTCCAAATTCTCCCGCCTTGGCGGAAAAATCCCCAAGGGCGCGCTGCTCGTCGGCTCCCCCGGCACAGGTAAAACCTTGCTCGCCCGCGCGATTGCGGGGGAGGCCAATGTGCCTTTCTTCACCATTTCCGGCTCTGACTTTGTCGAAATGTTCGTAGGCGTGGGCGCAAGCCGCGTGCGCGACATGTTTGAACAGGCCAAGAAATCCGCCCCGTGCATCGTCTTTATCGATGAAATTGACGCCGTGGGCCGGCATCGTGGCGCGGGCCTTGGCAATGGCAATGACGAACGTGAACAGACGCTCAACCAGCTGCTGGTGGAGATGGATGGGTTTGAGGCCAATGATGGCATCATCATCATCGCCGCCACCAACCGCCCCGATGTTCTGGACCCGGCCTTGCTGCGTCCGGGCCGGTTTGACCGACAGGTTGTCGTGCCGCGTCCCGACATTGAAGGGCGCGAGAAGATTTTGGCTGTCCATATGAAGAAGGTGCCGCTGGCTCCCGATGTGGATGCCCGTGTCATTGCGCGCGGAACCCCCGGATTTTCCGGTGCTGATCTGGCCAATCTGGTCAATGAAGCGGCGCTGACGGCGGCGCGCAAGGGCAAGCGCCTGGTCGCCATGGCAGAATTTGAAGAGGCCAAGGACAAGGTCATGATGGGCGCAGAGCGCAAATCCATGGTCATGACCGAAGATGAAAAGCGCATGACCGCCTATCATGAGGCCGGCCACGCCATTGTCTCTGTCCATGAGCCTGCATCTGACCCAATTCATAAAGCGACGATTATCCCGCGCGGTCGTGCGCTGGGCATGGTCATGCGCCTGCCGGAACGGGATAATTACAGCTATCACCGCGACAAGATGTACGCCAACCTCTCCGTCTCTATGGGCGGGCGTGTCGCCGAAGAGATTATCTTTGGCTATGACAAAGTCTCATCCGGCGCATCATCCGACATTCAATATGCGACTAACCTCGCGCGCGACATGGTCACACGTTGGGGCATGTCCGATGTGTTGGGGCCGCTGCAATATGCCGAAGCGGATGAAGAGGTTTTCCTTGGCTATTCGATGAACCGCAGCCGTCAAATGTCCAACGAGACAGCGGTGATGATCGATCAGGAGATTAAGAGCATCGTCGAGGGCGGCTATAATCAGGCCAAGAAGCTTTTGAAAAAGCATATCGACCAACTGCATTTGCTGGCCGAAGCGCTGCTGGAATATGAAACCTTGTCGGGCGACGAAATTAAGGCGCTGCTCGAACAGGGGATCAAGCCAGACCGGTCTGGCGCGGGCAAGCCGCCAACAACCGCGATCCGTCCGGGGGGAACCTCCGTACCGAAAACCCGGCAGGCTAAGCTGGGCGATCCTGCGGCCGAAGGCGCCTAAACTCCGTTGCCCCGTTCTAGCTGCTCAAGCCGAGCGCAAGAATGAGGGCAGCGAAGACGCCGAGTGCTGTCGCTGAAAACCCAGCGAGTAAGGCCGTGCGCCAGAGAGCACCCAAGCGGGACAGAGCGTAAGCGCCTTTCAACTGGCGGTACATGTGGAAGGGCGGGTAGAAGACCAGCGCCAGCGCGCCCGCCGCTTGGGTTCGCGGCAATTGGATGGCCAGCACACAGAGCGTCGCCAACAAGGTCATAAAGGCAATGGAATAGGTCACGAAGACCGCGTGGTCGAACATATGACTGTCCCGTCGCCAGAAAAAGAGCAGCCAGACAAAGGGCACCGAGATGGGGATCAGCGCCCAAGAGAATTTATAGGCGTTGCTCTGAATCTTATATAAAGTAAGCTTCGGGTTTTCCGCTGCATGGCGCACCAGCTCGTTCAGTGCATCAGACCCCAGATCGATTTTGAGCGCGCCATCTGCGACCACACTGCCGCCCATGGACATATTGGCGCCCTTCAAAACCTTCATCCCAAATTCGACGGCTGCAATATCTTCATCAATGCTCTGGGTTGGGCCGCCCACCGCCAAAGCGTCCATGCGTGCCGCCTTGAGACGCGCCAGCTCTATCTCCGCCGTGCGCTGCTGCACCTTGACGCGCCGTTGCGCCGCACCCTGGCCGGAGACGGTTTGGTGATCTTGTGATAGCACCTCAAGCAGGGCGCGCGTGCGGCGGAGCTCTGCGTCAATCCAGTCTGCATTTTGCGTGCTGGGCTGAGCGCCCAGCTTTTCAAGTTTTGCAATTTCTCCCCGCAAGCTGGCCTGATCTTCCGTCAGGGCCAGCGCCGCATCAGCTGAAGAGAGCGGCTGATCCAGCGAGGAGAATCTAGGCCCGGCCCAGCTGAAAATCGCGACCATCAAGAAAATGCTGAACAGAAACAGGGCAAAGGGAGACACAAATTTCACCCGCTCCCCATGGACATAGCGGCGTGTCAGCTCGCCCGGTTTCCACGCCAATAAGGGAAGTGTCCGCCAAATCTTCCCATCAAAGTGAAAGACGCTGTGCGCAAGATCATGACCAAAGGCAGCCAGCGTCCGGTGCACATCGGCCTTTTGCCCACACGCCCCGCAATAGGGGCCGGTCAGCACCGCCCCGCAATTTTGGCAGACCTTCCCTGCACCTGTGCCAGATGCGCTGCTATTTGAGTCAATTGCGCCCGCCAGAACGGCACCCGTCGCAAGATCGCCCAAGGCCTCAATATCTCCACCCATAAGGCAATATTACAGCCTCGCTCTGCCATGTCACCGTCTTTTGCCTTTTATCCGGCCCTTTGCTAATTGGCGGATATGCAGGAGTTCAGCACCACCACCGCCTTGATTGCCGATATGGCGCGCCATGCGCGTGCGGCCTCGGCGACGCTTGCCCAAACGCCATCGGCCCGCAAATCTGCAGCGCTGATTGCGGCGGCACATGCGCTGCGCGCGGCGACGGCTGAAATTCTTGAGGCCAATCAACAGGATATGGAAGCCGGGGCGAAAGCGGGCCTCTCTGACGCGATGCTAGATCGGCTGCGGCTCGATGCCGGGCGGATCGATGGGATGGCCGCCGGAGTGGAGGCGGTTGCCCATCTGCCCGACCCGGTGGGTGCGACGATCGATGAAAGCATCCGCCCCAATGGCATGGCCATTTCGCGCGTGCGCGTGCCCTTGGGCGTGATTGGCATCATCTATGAAAGCCGCCCCAATGTAACGGCGGATGCCGCCGCCCTGTGCCTTGCCTCTGGCAATGCAGCCTTGCTGCGCGGCGGCAGTGAAGCTGTGCACAGCAACAGGGCGATTTTTACGGCGTTCCAATCTGGCATAATCACCGCCGGATTGCCGGAAAAGGCGGTCCAGCTTGTCCCGACGCAAGACCGGGCCGCTGTTGGCGCGATGCTCGCTGCCCATGGCCTGATCGACATCATCATTCCGCGCGGCGGCAAGACGTTGGTCGCGCGTGTGCAGGATGAAGCGCGCGTTCCCGTGCTCGCCCATTTGGATGGCATCAACCATTGCTATGTCGACCGCGCGGCCGATGCAGAAAAGGCCACCGCGATTGTTGTGAATGCCAAGATGCGCCGCACCGGCATTTGCGGATCGACCGAAACGGTGTTGATCGATCGGCACTTTGGTGCCCCCGCACAGATTGTTGCGTCATTGCTGGATGCGGGCTGTGCGGTGCGCGGCACGCCAGAGGTTCAGGCGCTTGACCCGCGCATTACCCCTGCCGCGCCTGAGGATTGGGACACCGAATATTTGGATGCCATTTGCTCGGTAGCGCTGGTCGACGATGTGACCGAGGCGATGGCGCATATCGCAACGCACGGGTCCCACCATACCGATGCCATCATCACCGAAGATCGCCAGACCGCAGAGGCATTTCTGGCCGGAGTCGATTCGGCCATTGTCCTGTGGAATGCCTCAACCCAATTTGCCGATGGCGGGGAATTTGGGCTGGGCGCAGAAATTGGGATTGCGACCGGACGGCTGCACGCCCGTGGCCCTGTCGCGCTGGAAGGGCTGACCACTTATAAATGGGTCGTCCGCGGCACGGGGCAGATACGACCCTGATCAAGACAGGCCTTCTTGGCGGGTCCTTCAACCCGGCCCATGCCGCGCACCGCCAGATCAGCCTTTTGGCGGCAAAGGCGCTTGGCCTAGATGAAGTCTGGTGGCTGGTTTCCCCCGGAAATCCGCTAAAACCCAAGGCGGGGATGGCCCCCTTATCTGTGCGGCTGCGCTCTGCCCAAAAATGCGCGCGCCGCAGCATCATCCGCGCGACCGCCATCGAACAACAGCTTGGCACACGATATACCGTGGATACGCTGCGCGCCTTGCGCCGTCGGCACCCGGAGCGAAGCTTTGTGTGGCTGATGGGGGCGGATAATCTTGCCCAGTTTAGTGACTGGAAAGACTGGCGCACGATTGCGCGTACGATGCCGATTGCAGTCATCGCCCGGCCGGGATATGATGCACCTGCCCAGGCGAGCCGCGCCATGGGATGGCTTCGTGGGTTCGTCCGCCCCCGGTCGGCCGCTTTTAAGGGGACGATGTGGAGACCGCCGGCGCTCGTGCTCTTGCGCTTTCGCCCCGATAAGACCTCCGCCACAGCGCTTCGCCGGGCTGACCCAGACTGGTCGAGCGCCTTGCCCCACACCCCTGTGCGCGATGCCGTGACGCATCGCCTTGTTGATTGAGGATTATTTTGCCCGCTGCCCCCAAACGCAAAGCTGCCGCAGAGACGGACTCGGTTGAGACCCTTCACAAGGTCATTCTGCAATCATTGGAAGATGATCAGGCGGTGGAAACCGTCTCCATCCCGCTTGCCGGAAAATCCGCCATTGCCGACCATATGGTAATCGCCAGTGGCCGGTCGACCCGTCAGGTCGCATCGATGGCGCAAAAGCTTCAGACCAAGATTAAGCAGCAATGCGGCCGTGTCGCGCGGATCGAAGGCCTGCCCAATGCCGATTGGGTGCTGATCGATGCGGGCGATGTGATCGTCCATCTCTTCCGCCCGGAAGTGCGCAGCTTTTACAATCTCGAACGCATGTGGGCGTTTGGCGACGCGCCGGGCGCTTGAAGCTTCATATCATTGCCAGAGGAAAGATTGGCCGCTGCCCAGAGGCCGATCTCATCGCGCGCTATGCCAAGCGCCTGACCTGGCCCTTTCAGATCACCGAACTGCCCGATATCGGGGGCAAGGCCCCGCCCGTGTCCCCCGGCACGATCATTGTGGCGATGGATGAGACGGGCGATCAGATGTCCTCGCTCTCCCTTGCCCAACAGCTTGAAAAATGGCGCGACACGGGCACCCGCGAACTGCGCATCCTGATCGGTGCCGCCGATGGCCTCACGCCCGAAGAGCGCGCCTCTGCCACCCACTTCATCGCCTTTGGCAAGGCCACCTGGCCCCATATGCTGGCACGCGCGATGCTGGTTGAGCAGCTTTATCGGGCGACGAGCATCATCGCGGGTCACCCCTATCACCGGGAGGGTTAGGCGCCCTTCTCCCGCGCGACTTCGCGCCAGCCAATGTCGCGGCGGCAAAAGCCTGTCGGAAAATCAATCGCTTCCACCGCAGCATAGGCGCGGGTCTGCGCCTCGGTGACTGTCTTGCCCTGCGCCGTCACATTGAGCACACGGCCGCCATTGGCGACCAATTGCCCCGCGTGCATCGCCGTGCCGGCGTGAAAGACCATCGCATCCGGGCTGTCGGGCAAGTGGATCGTGCCACCTTTCTCGGGCGTTCCCGGATAACCCTTGGCAGCCATCACGACGGTCAGCGCGGTGTCGCTTGAAAATTCCGGCGTCTCGGCCTCTGCCAGCTGCCCATCGGCAATAGCGGCGAGTAGCGACACCAGATCACCTTCAAAGCGGGTCATCAGCACCTGACATTCCGGATCGCCAAAGCGGCAATTATATTCGATGAGCTTTGGCCCCGCATCGGTCAGCATCAGGCCTGCGAAGAGGACGCCGGAATAGGGATTTCCCTCTTGCGCCATGGTGCGCACGGTCGGCTCGATAATCTCTGCCATCACGCGCGCTTCAAGCGCGGGGGTCAACACGCGGGCGGGAGAATAGGCCCCCATGCCGCCGGTATTCGGCCCAACATCGCCATCGCCGACGCGCTTATGATCCTGCGCCGATCCAAAGGCGACAACGTCACGCCCATCGGTCAGGGCAAAAAAGCTCGCCTCTTCGCCCAGCATAAATTCTTCAAGCACAACTTCGGCACCCGCCGTGCCAAAGCCACCGCCGAACATATCCTCAATCGCGTCGCGTGCCTCAGCCTCCGTCTCGGCGATGATCACGCCCTTGCCCGCCGCCAGCCCATCAGCCTTGATGACAACAGGCAGGCCAAAGCGCGCCACATCAGCAAGGGCGGCGGCCTTATCCGCATGGCGAGCATAAGCGGCAGTGGGAATATGGGCACGGGTGCACAAATCCTTGGTGAAGCCCTTTGACCCTTCCAACCGGGCGGCACTGGCGCTGGGGCCAAAGACGGGAATGGCAAAGGCGCGCAGGCTATCGCCCAGCCCATCGACCAACGGCGCTTCAGGGCCAATGACGACAAGGCCAATGCCCTTGACCCGGCAAAAGGCGATGACGGCTTCATGATCTGTTACATCAAGCGATATGCAGGCGGCGTGGGCGGCAATGCCGGGGTTGCCGGGCGCTGCATAGAGTGTATCGCAAAGAGGCGATTGCGCCAGCTTCCATGCCAGCGCATGTTCACGCCCGCCACTGCCGATCAGAAGGATGTTCATGCCCGCTCAAATGCCCTTTGAAGATGCGCCCGAAGGCAAGACAGGTCTGTTAGCCGGGGAACGCGCAGGCGACAATGCAGGGGCGCTGTCTGTCAGTGAAATTTCAGCCGCGCTCAAACGCCATGTGGAACAGGGCTTTTCCCATGTCCGCATCCGGGGCGAAATTTCGGGCTTTACGCGCGCGTCATCGGGCCATCTCTATTTCGCGCTGAAAGATGACAAGGCGGCGATGGATGCCATCATGTGGAAGGGGAGCACGCTGCGGCTCGCCTTTGCGCCGCAGAACGGCATTGAGGTGATCGCCACGGGCAAGCTCACCACCTTTCCCGGTCGATCCAAATATCAGATTGTCGTCGAGACACTGGAAATTGCGGGCGAAGGCGCGCTTTTGGCGCTGCTGGAAAAGCTCAAAGCCAAGCTCGCCGCCGAAGGGCTGTTCGCCGCAGAGCGCAAGCGGCCTTTGCCCTTTTTGCCCAAGACCATCGGGGTTGTGACATCGCCCACAGGCGCCGTGATTCGCGATATTCTCCACCGGTTGGAGGATCGCTGCCCCACGCGCGTCATCGTCTGGCCCGTGCTGGTACAGGGTCAGGGGTCTGCCGACCAAGTGGCCGCCGCCGTCACCGGATTTTCCAATATGCAAGGGCCGGACCGCCCCGATCTGGTCATCGTGGCCCGCGGGGGTGGATCGGTTGAGGATCTGTGGGGCTTTAATGAAGAAGTCGTCGTGCGCGCCGTGGCGAGCTGCTCCATCCCAATCATCTCTGCGGTCGGGCATGAAACAGACACAAGCCTGTGTGATTTTGCCGCCGATGTGCGTGCTCCCACCCCAAGCGCCGCCGCCGAAATCGCCGTGCCCGTACGGGCCGAGTTGCTCGCCCGATTGCAGACAATGGGTGGGCGCGCCCTGCGATGTGTGCAGCGCTATCGGGAGCGGGCGGGCGAGCGGCTGGACGCGACCGTCCGCCACCTGCCCACGCCAGAGACATTGCTAGGCCCGCAAAGCCAGCGGGTTGATGATCTGGGGGATCGATTACGGCGTGGCCTCTCACACCAAGCCTCTGAGGCACGGGGTGACCTTGCCCGCGCCGCGGGGGCCTTGCGCCCGATCATGCTCACACAGCGTATGACAGCCGCACACAACCGGCTTGATCAGCTGTGGCGGGTGGCGGCCTCCCTCAACCCCGATAAGATATTGGAACGGGGCTATGCCCGGATTGAGCGCCAATCAGGCGGCACGGTGACACGCGCCGCCGATGCACAGGCCGCCGGGGCCTTGCGGCTGCGCTTTGCCGATGGGTCCGTCAATGTGCGGGTTGAGCAGGACGCCGGGCGAGCCTATGAAGAGCCCAAGCCCGAACAGAACGACCTGTTCTGAATGAAGGAAGAGCAATGCTGATGTCCCAAGGCCGCCCCGCACGATTAATGTATATGGCCAATGGCTTTCGCATCCTGGCGCATGGGGATCATGTGATCTGCGCAAAATCAGGGGCCGCCGTCTCGCTGGAGGCCTTGCGCTATTGGAGTGTGACCAAGCAGGAACCCTATGCGACCGCCGAAATTGCGGCGCGTGCTGCCGTCGAGGGATGACCCATTTGGTGCGGCAGGCGGCCTTTGCGCTCTGCCTCTTCCTATCTCCCATGGCGCAGGCTGAGGATGTCGCGCCCTTGCCCCCTATTCAGTTGGATCGCGCTGCCGAGCAGGGCGGCTATGTGCTCGGCTGGGCCCCGAAGGGCACAGTCGACCTGCTGCTCGATGGGCGGGCCGTTCCGCTAGCGGCCGATGGGCGCTTTGCATTGGGCTTTGGGCGGGATCACGCGGCCAGTGCAGAGCTGACGGCCCGGCTTGGCACGGGCGAAATCGTGCGCCAGACCATTTCTATTGCGCCGCGCCAATGGCAGGTGGAAAATCTCCCCAATTTGCCGCGCGTGGCGCAGCCATCGGCCGAATTTCTAGCGCGCAGGCCCGGTGAAGTGGCGCAGATTGAGGCGGCGCGCAAAAGCATCTCTACCCAGACGGGCTGGCGGCAGCCCTTTATCTGGCCCGCGCGCGGCCGAATTTCCGGTGTGTTCGGCTCGCAACGGATTTACGCCGGAGAAGCGGGTGTGCCGCATAATGGCGTGGATGTGGCCGGTGCCACCGGAACCCCTATTTATGCGCCCGCAAATGGCATTGTGATTCTGGCGGCGGCCAGCCCCTTCACGCTGGAGGGCAATTTGCTGATGATTGACCATGGCATGGGTCTCAACAGCGCCTTTCTGCATCTCTCGCGCATTGATGTGGCGGTGGGCGACGTGATCCGCCAAGGCCAAGTCTTGGGGGCCATTGGCATGACCGGGAGGGCGACAGGCCCCCATCTGCACTGGGGCATGCGCTGGCTCGACCAAAGGATCGACCCGGCGCTGGTGGCAGGGCCAATGCCTACCGCGCCAGCGCCGAGGGGTAAGGACAAAAGGCCAGATTAACGCTGGCGGCAGCGATCATCCGAGCGGTCAATTGCCCGGCCCGCCAAAGCGCCCGTGCCACCGCCAATGAGCAGGCCCGCCGTGCGGTCTCCATCGCGTCCGGCGACAGCCCGGCCCAAAAGACTGCCTGCAACAGCACCAATCACAAGGCCCGTCGTGCCCTTGCCGCAACGATCATCCCGATGGCGGTAAGAATATTTTTCATGATGGCGGTGCCGACCATAGCCACGACGGTCTTCATACCGGCGATGATCGTCGCGATCCTCATAGCCCCGGCGATAGTCACGATCCTCATCCGACCGCATATCATAGCGGTCACCGCCCCGCTCGTGCGCCAAGGCCGGGGCCGTGGGCGCAAGGCCGATGAGCAGAACCGAAAGAGCTGCCGAAATATGTGTGACCGTCTTATGCATCATGCGACCTCCTCTGATGCCATCCGATTGAGACGCATGGCGATGATCGGGGTTCTGCCGCCATGATATTGCACAAAAGCTGAACAGTTCGGTTATCCCCCGTTCAGCTTTGAGAGGGTGCAGCCAGCGCCCCATGCGCCTATAGTGGCAACATGGTGCGCCGCCTCTTCCTCTCCGTCCTGCTCTGCTTGCCGCTCATCGTGATGACATCCTCGGCCAAGCTGGGGCAAATGCCCCTGCGGCGTCATATGCTTGCCGTCACGGCAGAGCCTGTGCCCCTCTCTCGCAGCGATCCGACGATCAGTCAGACGGGCGATCTTGTGTATCTGGGCGGATGGCGGCTCTCTGCGCGTCATGCCGACTTTGGCGGCTGGTCGGCCATGCACGCCACCGCAAGCGGATTCCGGCTGATGTCTGATGCCGGTGCCATGATCGATCTACCACGACCCCGCGCCGGGACGATGCGCGCAGTTTTGCAAGAGCTGCCCAAAGGCTGTGGCCAGCGGTGGCATAAGGATAAGCAGGATGCCGAATCGCTCACCGCCGATGACCAGGGAACTATGTGGGTCGCGCTGGAACAGCAGAACATCATCTGCCGTATCGATGCCGCAGGCCATGTCCGCACCACAGCCCCAGCCGCTATGGCCAATTGGGCGAGCGCTTTGGGCGCAGAGGCGATGGTGCGGTTGCGCGATGGCCGCTTTCTCGTCTTTGCAGAAGCGGATCCCAAAGACACTGACGGGCCGTCTCCGGTGCGCCTCTTTTCTGGCGACCCTCTGTCACCGTCGGCGCGCCACGTCAGCTTGCGCCTTGCCAGCCCAGACGGATTTCGCCCAAGCGATGCTGCCCAATTGCCGGATGGGCGGATATTGGTGTTACAGCGCGCCTTTGCCCTGCCGCTGCGCTGGCAAACACGCCTGATTGCCCTTGATCTGGCGGAGGTGCGGGAAAATGCGCTTCTTCAAGGCCGCGAAGTGGCGCGGCTTGCGCCCCCGATGCTGACGGACAATTTCGAAGCCTTGGCCGTGACACAAGAAAAGAGGCGACCCATTATCTGTATCGCCTCTGACGATAATTTTTGGTCGCTTCAGCAGACATATCTGCTGAAGCTCACCTTAAAAGATTAAGCAGCGACAGCCGACTTTTTGGCGACTTCGCGCTTCAGGCGACGGGCCTTCAGGCTGAGCTTTGTGTCCGCCGTCTTGAGCAGCCAATTGTCGAGGCCGCCGACATGCTCCACCGAGCGCAGACCGTGCGTCGACACGCGCAGGCGCACACCCTTGGCGAGCGATTCGGAGATCAACGTGACGTTCTGCAGATTCGGCAAGAACGTACGCTTGGTCTTGTTATTGGCGTGGGACACATTGTGCCCTACTTGGCGGCCCTTGCCGGTCAGTTCGCAAATGCGCGACATGTCTGTTCGTCCTGAAGTTGAATAATCATATTCGGAAAGGCTGCGCACCTAACGGTCGGCGGCGCTTTCGTCAACCCAAAGCGGCAGCCCAAAGGGGATTGGCGCAGCGACGCTTCAATCTTGGGCGATCAGGCCCTAGAGCAAGCTATGGCGATTCCCCTGCCCCTTCCTATGCAGCGCGCACTCGCGCTTGCGCAAGCCTCCGCCGACGCTGGCGAAGTGCCAGTGGGTGCTGTCATCATGAAGGACGGCGTTGAAATTGCGGCGGCGGCCAACGCCATGCGTGCCTCAGCCGATCCCACCGCCCATGCGGAAATAGAGGTGATTCGCATGGCCGCGCGTGTTTTGGGCCAAGACCGACTCGAGGGATGCGACCTTTGGGTGACGTTGGAGCCGTGCGCCATGTGCGCGGGTGCCATTGCCCATGCGCGCATCGCCCGTGTTTATTATGCCGCGCCAGACCCCAAGGGCGGGGCTGTCGACCATGGCCCGCGCTTCTTTACCCAACCCACCTGCCACCACCGCCCCGACGTCTATTCCGGCCTCGGCGAAGCGAAGGCGGCAGAGCAGTTGCGTGCCTTTTTTGCCCAAAAACGATGAGCCAAAGCATCCCTGAGTCGCGATACTTGAGCGGACACGCCTTTTTCTGCCATAAGGCACACTCCAATGGCTGATGCCCTTCCCTCTCTGACCCCCTTTCCTTGGGGCGATCTTGCAATCATCCTTGCGCTGATTGCGCTGAATGGCGTGTTTGCAATGTCGGAACTGGCGATTGTGTCGGCCCGGCGGGCGCGGCTGGATGCCATCACCCGCAAAAGCCAGTTGAAAGGCGCGCAGACCGCCATCGCGCTCGCGTCTGATCCGGGGCGCTTTTTATCCACCGTGCAAATTGGCATCACGCTCATCGGGATTATCGCGGGCGCTTATTCCGGCGCGAGTCTGAGCGGGCCTGTGGCGGAGCGGCTGGTGCGCCTTGGCCTGCCCAGCAATTGGTCAGACGATGTTGGCTTTGGGTTGGTGATTGGCCTCACCACCTTTGCCTCGCTGATCATTGGGGAATTGGTGCCCAAGCAATTTGCCCTGCGCGCGCCCGAACCCATTGCCGTGGTGATGGCGGTGCCGATGGTGATGCTGGCGCGGATTACCGCCCCCATTGTCTGGCTGTTGGATCGCACAAGCGCACTGATTTTCCGACTGCTTGGTCTGAAGCGCGAATCGGACAGCCATGTGACCGCCGAAGAACTGCACCTGATCGTCGCCGAAGCCTCAAAATCCGGCATTATTGAAGAAAGCGAACGCGCCATCATCTCTGGCGTGGTGCGCTTGGCCGACCGCCCCGTGCGCGAGGTGATGACGCCGCGCACCGAAATCGATTGGATCGATGAAAAGGCCGATGCCAAGGCCATTCATCAGGCTGTTCTGGCTTCCCCGCACAGTCGATTGCTGGTGGCCCGCGGGTCGGTGGATGAAATTGTGGGTGTAGTCGGCGCGCGGGATTTGTTGGCGGCCGAGCTGATGGGCAAGAAATTAGACCTTAAGGCACTGATGAAGCGCGCCCCCATTGTCCCGGATCAGGTCGATGCGATGGACGCGTTAGAGGCGCTGCGTCATGCTGATGTGCCCATTGCCCTCGTCCATGATGAATATGGGCATTTTGAAGGCATTGTGACTCCGGCCGATCTTCTCTCGGCCATTGCGGGGGACTTTGTGTCGGATCAGGATGCTGAAGATGAGCCCGCCATTGTGGCACGCGACGATGGCAGCTTGCTCGTCGCCGGATGGGCCACCGCCGATAGCCTTGCCGAACGCATTGGCCTGTCGCTGGGCGAAGACCGGGACTTTGCGACCGTCGCGGGCTTTGTGCTCGATCGGTTGAAGCGCATTCCCGATACAGGCGAACATTTCACCGAACAGGGCTATCGGTTTGAGGTTGTGGATATGGACGGCCGCAAGATCGACAAATTGCTCGTTCAAATTGTTGATTAGGACCACATGACCAGCCTTTTGGATTTGCAGGAGGAGTATGATTTCCTCGACCCTGATGATCGCTATCGCCTGCTGATTGATCTTGGCCGCGCGCTCGAGCCAATGCCCGATGCCCTGAAAACAGACGCCACATTGGTGCGCGGCTGTTCGGCCAGTGTCTGGGTCTATCCCATGACCCGCGACGATGGGCGGCTGCATTTTCTGGCGGATAGCAATGCGGCCATCACCAAGGGGATTATCGCCCTTGTCCTGAAAACGGTGCAGGATGCGACTGCGGCCGATATTCTCGCAACTGACATTGAGGCGGCCCTTGCGCCCTTTGACCTTAAAAACCAGCTGTCGTCCAACCGGACACAGGGCATCCCCAATATGATTACGCTGATCCGGGAGACAGCGGGCAGATATGAAGGAGGATCCTAATGCGCCTTGTCTCCACCCTTATCGCCAGCTTGGTCTTGAGCAGCCCGGCTTTTGCCGCGCGTGATTTTCGCATCGCGGGGGAAGCCTTTGCAGAGGCGGAGATTTTGGATGCGCGCGCACTCGCCTCTCTGGGCGGGGAACCGGCGATTTTGATCACCCTGACGCCTAAGGCCGCGCCCCGCCTGCTCCGCCTGACCAAGGATGCAGCGGGCAAGACGTTGATGGTCACACTGGATGGAAAGCCGCTGCCCGGCCCAGCCCTGTCCGCACCGATCAGCGATGGCGCGCTGGAACTGCCCGGTATTGCCAGCTTTGAAGAAGGGGAGGCATTGGCCCGCACCATTTCCGGCAAGCCGCCCGTGCCCGATAGTCTGGACGAAGGCCCTTAAAGCGCGAGCCTACGGTCTTCCGCTGCCTTGAGCACATCATAGGCCGCCTGAATTTTCTGAAACCTGTCTGCCGCCTCTTTATCGCCGGGCCGGACATCGGGGTGATTTTCCTTGGCGAGCTTGCGCCAGGCCGTGCGCACGGCTTCAAAATCATCGTCGCTGCCTAGGCCCAACGCCTCCAGCGCGCGCATTTCATCGCGGCTGCGCGATCCATCGCCGGGGCCGCCCCAGCCATAATGTTTGGACTGTTGAAAGCCGGAATTATCCCGCTCTTCCTCGGCGGCGCGCGCGGCGGCTTCTTCCGCGCTCAGCCCGGCAAAATAATCCCAATGGCGGTTATATTCACCCGCATGATCCGGGCAGAACCACCAACGTTCAGGGCTGTTGGGCGCTTTGGGGGCGGGGCAATCCCCCGGCAGGGTGCAGCCATGCCGATCGCACAGGCGCACCTTCACGGTCTCCCGCTCTGTCCCATAGCCGCGCCAGCGCGGAAAGCCCCAATCGGCGCTGCGTGTCTGCCTGCGTGCCATCACTGCGCCGCTTAGGCGATTTGCCCTGCGCTTTCCAGCCATGGCGCACCATAAACTGCCCCAATATCAATTTTTGCATCTCCGCCAGTGCTGCGATAGGCTCCCGCCAATTGGGGAGAGGGAGAGAGATTATGAAAACATTGCTGCGTGCGTTGGTTGGCCTGTCGGGCCTATTATCCATCCTCATGGCTTTGGGCCTTTGGTTTGGGATGGAGCGGATTTTGCCCGCCACTGGCCCAAGATGGCGCGGGCGGAAACCTAGCGGTCATTAACTAGACATGGCGGCAGCTTGATCTAATATTTTGTCCGACAGTCAGGATAGCTGATTGCGAAATACTAGTTGCTTACTGGTCCCTAACTCAAATCGTATTGATGGTTCAAATCCTTCTCCCTCCGGCGGACACACCGCTACAAGTCGATCCGTGATGATCCGGTGCCGTTACTCAAACGGATCAAAGAGATCGCTGAGACACGTGTTCGATATGGCTATCGCCGTATCCACATACTTCTTCGACGGGAAGGCTAGGCCGTGAACGTTGAGAGGGTTCACCGCCTTTATCGCATGGAGCGCCCCGGATCATTGATTGATCCAGGGTATCAATCACCCGGCAAGCCTTAATTTACGGTCTAAAAGACCCCGTAGACACTTCATGGCTGCACGCCGCATCGAGCGAACTTTAGCATGCCGGCCTAACGAGATCTGGGCGATGTATTTTGTGTCCGATGCCTTGTTCAACGGGAACCGCTTCCGTGCGCTGACGGTGGTGGATGCATTTACCCGCGAATGCCTCGCGATGCATGCCGGCCAAGGCATAAAGGGCGAAGCGGTGGCGGCAGTGATAGAAAGCTTGACCTTCCAACGTGAAACGAACGGCACCCACCAAGATCAGGGTCGACGATGGCCCGGAGTTTATCTCCCGAGCGCTTGACCAGTGGGCCTATATGAACAAGGTTACGCTGGATTTCTCCCGACTCGGTAAGCCCACAGACAACGCGTTCGTTGAGCCCTTCAATGGCCGGCTCAGGGACGAATATCTGAACATGCATTGGTTCTTGTCTTTGGACGACGCTAGGGGCAAGATCGAGGCGTGGCGACGGGACTTCAATGAGAGCCGTCCTCACACATCTCTGGGGTTCATGACGCCTACCGAATTTGCTTCATCCGCTGGGGTTAACCCCATCCGATGAAGCGCCAGATCTCTTGTTCTGGGCGGATACAAATCCGGGACAGGGTCAGGAACACTCAGTGGAGACTAGTCACGGCAAGGGCGGCAGCAATTCTAGCTTGAAGGTCCATAGGTGCCCCGCGGTCACCCTAAAGCCGGCCTTCTTGTTCGATCTTTTTTGACAAGTGATATTCTTGAGACTTAATCGAGATTGACGTGTATCAATTGAGTTTATGAACAAAACGGATTGGCGCGATCTTCAATTCTTCCTTGCAGTCGCGCAGAAGGGAAAACTTAGCAAGGCTGCTGGCGCCATTGGTGTAGACGCTACGACTATTGGAAGGCGACTCCGTCGGCTCGAGAAGCATGTTGGAGCTACGCTCTTTGAGCGCACAAGGGAAGGGCAAGTCCTAACGGAGGCGGGAGAGGCGCTTCTAGCTCGGGCCGAGGTCATGGCTCAAGCTGCGGCAGGCATCGAGGAATCGAGCGGAGCAGGGCCGGCGGGACTCCTCTCAGGCATCTTACGGATCAGCGTTGCGGAGGGTTTCGGTGGTTGGTTCCTGGCAAGGCATCTTTCAGATTTTGCAAGCGAGCACCCCTTATTGACGATTGATCTGGTGGCATCTAGCGGTTTTCTAAGCCTTTCTAAGCGTGAAGCGGACATCGCAGTATTGCTTGCGCGGCCAAAGGCTGGGCCAATGCTTGCTCGTAAACTGTCCGACTACGCCCTCCGGTTATATGCCGCGCCAAGCTATCTGGAAACGGTGGGATCTCCAATCGCAGCGTCGGATTTGGCTCAGGGCCACAGGCTAGTTGGATATGTGCCGGACCTCGTTTATGCGCCTGAGCTTCGATATTTAGATGAGATTCACCCAGGCCTTTCGCCTCAAGTTCGGTCGTCTAGCATCATTGCACAGCAACGTCTCATTGCCTCAGGCGCTGGCATCGGTGTCTTGCCTTGCTTCATGGGGGATGCAGATCCTGGGCTCGTGCCGCTGCTTCCCGCACAGAAAATCGTTCGCAGTTTCTGGCTCGTAACTCACAAAGATACGCATCAGCTCGCACGGATTCGGGCTGGAAAGGATTGGCTTGTGGCAATGGCAACCCGTTATAAGGGTGTGCTTTTACCAGATTGACCTAAAGCGTGCGAATGATTGCAGAGAAGTCAAGCTCACCATTGCCTGCTTCGCTGAAAGATGCATAGAGTTCGGCGGCGCGGGCGCCCATGGGGACGACCGCATCCACTTGGCCTGCCGCCTCCATTGCGAGCAGCAAATCCTTCAGCATCAAATTGGTCGCAAAGCCGCCTTCATACCCCTTGTCCGCTGGGCTTTGCGGGCCAACGCCCGGCACCGGGCAATAGCTGGTCATTGACCAGCTCTGGCCTGAGGCCTTGGACGAAATATCGTAAAAGGTTTTGGGATCAAGGCCGAGCTTTTGCGCCATCACAAAGGCTTCGCAGGTCGCGATCATGGTCGCGCCCAGGATCATGTTGTTGCAGATTTTGGCCGCCTGCCCCGCGCCGCTCTTGCCGGCGTGGATGACGGCCTTACCCATCGCGGCGAGGATCGGCTCTGCATGGCCAAAGGCACTCGGTGTGCCACCCACCATGAAGGTGAGGCTGGCCGCCGTCGCCGCTGCAATCCCGCCAGAGACGGGCGCGTCGACCATTTCATAGCCGCCGCGCTTGGCAGCATCCCGCGCAACCTTGGTGGCCGTTTCCACATCAATGGTGGAACAATCAATCAGCGTCGCCGAGCGCGGCGCATGGCCGACCACATCCTCGGCATAGACTTGAGCAACAATCTTGCCATTGGGCAGCATCGTCACAACAGCATCGGCATCGGCCACGGTCTCGCGGATCGACGTACAGGGCACACAGCCCTTCGCCTTCGCCTGTGTCAAGGCATCTTTGGACAGATCAAAGGCCTTCACCACATGGCCCACACGCGCCAAATTGGCCGCCATGCCGCTGCCCATATTGCCGAGACCGATAAAGCCGATCTTCATGGCTTACTTCCCCGTCCAGTTGCCGGGCCGCTTTTCAATGAAGGCCGCCATGCCTTCGCGCTTATCCTCAGTCGCGGTCAGCACCTGAAAGATGCGCCGCTCCATCAGCAACCCCTGATCCAGCGTGGTTTCAAAGGCGGCGTTCACCATTTCCTTATTCGCAATGGTCGCAAGCGGCGGCATCGCTGCAATGTCTGCGGCGGTTTTCAACGCCTCGTCCACCAGCGACGCAAGCGGCACAACGCGCGCGACAAGCCCCGCACGTTCTGCCTCTTCGGCACCCATCATGCGGCCTGTCAGGCACATTTCCATCGCCTTTGCCTTGCCAATCGCCCGAGTCAGGCGCTGCGATCCGCCCATGCCGGGGCCAACGCCCAGCTTGATTTCCGGCTGACCAAATCGGGCCGTGTCGGCCGCGATGATGAAGTCCGCCATCATCGCCAATTCACACCCGCCGCCCAGCGCAAAGCCATTGACCGCTGCGATCCAGGGCTTGCGCGTGGTTTTAACGACATGGCTCGTCCAGCGGCTGAAAAAGTCATCCGCGTAAAATTCCGCCGCTGGCTTATCGGCCATTTCCTTGATATCGGCGCCAGCTGCAAAGGCCTTTTCGCCTGAGCCTGTGATGACGGCGCACCGCTGCGACGGGTCGGCTTCATAAGCGGCAAAGGCCACAATCAGCTCTTCTAGGACTTGCGCATTCAAGGCATTGAGCGCCTGCGGACGGTTGAGCGTGATGAGCGTCACGGCCTCGCGCTGCTCCACTAGGATGGTGTCATAGCTCATAAGGGTTTCCATTCTTCTTCGGGAGGAAGGGGCGCGAAGATCGCATCCAGCAGATCGTCCTTCACGGCTTGCGGCGTCGACGGCATCCATTTGGGCTGATTATCCTTATCGACAATGACCGCGCGAACACCCTCTGTAAAATCAGGACGCAACAGCACGCGCGAGGCAATACGATATTCCATGACCATATTCGCCGCAAAATCGGCACAACTCAGGCTTTCGGCCAATTGGCGCAGCGCCACTTTGCACGTCTGCGGAGATTTGGTCTTGAGCGTCGCCAGTTCCTTGGCCGCCCAATCCGATCCGTCCGCTTCGAGCGCGGCAATCACATCCTCATAGCGATCTGACGCGAACAGGCGGTTGATCTGCGGCATATTGGCCATGATCCGCGCTTCCGGCGGCGCGATGGCGAGCGACCCCAAAATGCCGTCTACTCGGCTTGGATCTTCAGCAATGCGGGCCTTTGCGTCGATGAGGCTTTCAGCCGACAGATAATGCGTCGCAAGGCCCGTCGCCAAACACTCCGCGCCATCCAGCCGGGCACCTGTCAATGCCAAGAACGCGCCGATCCGCCCTTCCAGCCGCGATAAATACCAACCGCCGCCCACATCGGGAAACAGGCCAATTCCCGTTTCCGGCATGGCAAAGCGCGTGTTTTCTGTCGCCACGCGCAGCCGCGCGGGCTGGCTGATCCCAACGCCCCCGCCCATGGCAATGCCATCCATGAAGGCGATGACCGGCTTGGGATAGGTGAACAGCACATGGTTGAGCTGATATTCATCATGGAAGAATTTGCGGCCTGAAACGCCGGCATCTTCCATCGCGGACGCCCGCAAAAAGGCGATATCGCCGCCAGAGCAAAATCCACGGCCTTCTGCATGATCAATAATGACCGCCTCAACCGCTGGATTATCCCGCCACGCTAAGAGCGCTTCGGTCATGATATGCACCATGTCGAGCGTCAGAGCATGGATCGCCTTAGGTCGGTTCAGGCTCAAAAACCCAGCCTTACCCTCAACGCGGGTCAGAACGTCGCTCATACAAAAACCTCCCTGAAGGGGAGGTTTGTTTGGGTTGCGCTCATGCCTTGGTCAGCTCTCGTCCGATGATCATGCGCATGATCTGGTTAGTTCCTTCTAGGATGGAGTGGACGCGCAAGTCGCGCCAGAAACGTTCAATGGGATAATCCATTAAATAGCCATAGCCGCCATGCAGCTGAAGCGCCTTGTTGACGATGTCGCTGCCGCTATCGGTTGCCAGTCGCTTGGCCATTGCCGCAAATTTGGTTTTATCCGGCGCATTGGCCGTCACCTTGGCGGCGGCCAGATAAAGCAGCGCGCGCGCTGCTTCTAAATCGGTTGCCATGTCGGCCAGCGTAAACTGCGTGTTCTGAAAATCCGCTATGGCCTTGCCAAATTGCTGGCGGTCGCGCGTATAGCTGATGGCTTCATCAAGGCAGCGCTGCGCGCCGCCCAAAGAGCAAGCCCCGATGTTGAGCCGCCCGCCATCCAGCCCCGCCATCGCAAACTTAAAGCCATCGCCCTCTGCCCCAATGCGATTGGCAATGGGCACGCGCACCTCATCCAAGATCAGTTGTGCGGTTGGCTGCGCGTGCCAGCCGAGTTTGCGCTCCTGCGCACCAAAGCTGACGCCCGCCATGTCTTTGTCGATCACAAGGCAGCTAATACCCTTGGCCCCGGCATCGCCGGTGCGCACCATCACGACATAGACCTCATTCTCGCCTGCGCCGGAGATAAATTGTTTCGCGCCAGAGACGATATAATGATCGCCCTCACGGCGGGCCGTCGTCTTCAAGGCCGCGGCATCTGATCCAGAGCCCGGTTCGGTCAGGCAATAGCTTGCGATCCTCTCCATCGAGATCAGATCGGGCAGATAACGCGCCTTAAGATCATCCGACCCAAAGCAGTCGATCATCCAAGCGGCCATATTGTGGATGGAGATAAAGGCGCTGGTCGCAGGACAGCCATAGGCCATGGCTTCCATGATGAGGGCGGCTTCCAGTCGACCAAGGCCAATGCCGCCCGATGCTTCCGACACATAGATCGCGCCAAAGCCCAGTTCTGCCGCCGCCTTAATCGTGGCCCTTGGGAAGATGTGCTGTTCATCCCAATGCGCTGCAAACGGCGTGATGGCGTCGGCGGTGAACTTCGCGGCCATCTCTTGAATGGCGCGCTGGTCTTCGGTCAGATCAAATTGGCCCATCATTACCCCATTGTTGGAATGATGAAGGCGTTGCCGCCATCAACAGA
>JBEDGC010000063.1:0-92005 GCA_041174825.1 Pseudomonadota bacterium
CTTCCCACATGGCGGCTCCGCGTTCCAAATCCGGCATGATCACCGCGATGATTGCACTTTGCGGTGTGTCTGTTCCCAGATCAAAGCCCAAGGCCTTGAGCCCACCATGCAGGCGGCGCGAATTTTCCCAGAGATGCGCGCGCTTATTGCCCGCATGCATCAGCTTGCGGATTGAGGTGGCAGACGCGGCCATGACCGTCGGGGGCAAAGATGCCGTGAAGACATAAGGGCGGCAGACCAGCCGCATAATTTCAAACTTTGGATGATTGGATACACAGAAGCCGCCGACCGTGCCGACGCTCTTTGAGAAGGTGCCGATCACGAAATCGACCTGATCCAACATGCCCTGATCTTCGGCAACGCCGCGCCCATTGGGGCCGATAAAGCCCATAGAGTGCGCCTCATCGACCAGAACCATCGCGCCATGCGCCTTGGATACGGCAATCATGTCCTTGAGCGGCGCAATATCGCCGAGCATGGAATAAACACCTTCCAAAATGACGAGCTTGCCCGCCTCTGGGGGCAGGCGCTTCAGCCGCTTTTCGAGCGCCTCAACATCATTATGCTTGAACGGGACAACTTCGGCATCGCCCATTTTGCAGCCGTCCCAGATGGAGGCATGGCTGTCGATATCCAGGATGATGTAATCACCCTTGCCCGCAATGGTCGAAATAATGCCGAGATTGGCCTGATAGCCGGTTGAAAACACCATGGCATGATCCATGGCGTAAAAGTCTTTCAGCGCTTCTTCGACCAGCTTATGGCCCTGATAGGTGCCGTTGAGGACGCGGCTGCCGGTTGTGCCTGCGCCGAAATTGTCCAGCGCCTCTTTGCCCGCGGCCAGAACATCGTCGTCAAAGGTCATGCCCATATAATTATAGGTGCCGAGCAAAATCGTTTCGCGGCCATTGCACACGGCGATTGTCGGCGATTTGACTTCGTCCATCACCAGCGAAAAGGGATCACGCACACCCGTTGCGAGAAGGCCTTCGCGCTGCTGGATCAGCGGATCAAATTTCGAAAATAAATCGGTCATGGATTAGCCCCGCAGCTTGATGACGGCATCCACCAACTGGCCAACCGTCTCGATCTCTGCCTGCATGTTCATCGTGATGATGATGTCAAATTCATCTTCCACGGCGGCGACGAAATCCATCACGGTCAGGCTGTCCCATTCCAGATCATGCTGGAAGGTGGCGGCATCGCTCACCGTCACGCCCTTTTTGTTAAAGGGTTCAATAAGGGCGGCAATTTGATCAAACATCGTTTGGCGGTCGGTCATGATTTTTCCTTAACGCTTATGCGGTCTTTGCCACGCGAATGCGGCGCAAACGGGGCAGCCGCCGAAAGCAAGCCTCCCGACGGCGCAATGTCCCGCAGTCATTTGAAAAAGGGGCCAAAAGGCAGATCAGTCGCCCTGACCCGGCTCGGCAGAGAAATATTTGTCAAACTTGCCGTCTTCACCCTTATGGTCATCAGCATCGGCCGGTGTCTGATCGCCCTTGCGCGTGACATTGGGCCATTGCGCCGAATAAGTGGTGTTGAGCTCCAGCCATTTTTCAAGGCCGCTTTCGGTGTCAGGCAAAATGGCTTCGGCCGGGCATTCCGGTTCGCACACGCCGCAATCGATGCATTCATTGGGGTTGATGACGAGCATATTCTCGCCCTCATAGAAGCAATCGACAGGGCAAACCTCGACGCAATCCATATACTTGCACTTGATGCAGGCTTCGGTCACGACATAGGTCATTTTGGGTCCTCCGGAGTTATCTCTAAAGATTCGTTAGATGGCTGAACCCGCCGCGTCAATTGGCTGTGGGGCGGTCAAAAGGAGGTAATGGCCGCGGGCTTCGGGCGCGGGGCCCCGCCGGGCGGGCAAGGCCTCCACTTGAATGACATGGACAGCCCCTTGCAATGGCAATGTGATGACAGAGCCGGGCCGGATGGTTGCATGGGGTCGATTAATTGGCTGCCCGTCCACGCGGATATGGCCATGAGCAACAATTTTCTGCGCAAGACTGCGGGTTTTGGTGAGGCGGACAAAGAATAAAAACTTGTCGAGCCGCATCGCCGCTTACCGCTTTAACTGACCCAGAATGGCGAATGCGCCGGTGGTTTGCGGTTGCACAGCGGCGCGGCGCGGGCGGCCGCGCCAGCGCCATTTATGGGGATGGGCCTCCCCTTCTGGCATAAACCCAAGTGCCCGCATGATCCGGCCATAGGTGGCGGCCCCCACGCCCAAAGACGTAGCAAGGGCAGGATCCACCGTGGCGGTGCGGGCATTGCCCCGAAGATCATGTGCAGTGCGGGCAATTTTCTCGACCAGATCGATCCGCAGCATCTGGTCTCCAAAGCGACGAAACCCTGCCAGTTGCGCAGCGCGGGCAAGCTCGGCGCTTGGCCGGTCGAGCAAGCCAAGCCCCGGCAGCGGCAAGGGCGGCATAGTTTGTGCGCGCCGCGCTGCGATCAGGGCAAGACGCAGCCGGGTCGGCTCTGGCTTGAGCAGCGGGGGCATGAACAGATCAAGCGTGCCGATGGTCACGCCCATTTGCTGCAGCGCATGGCGGTCCTTGCGATCCAGTCCGGCTAAAACCTCATCGACGCCAGAGCGATCCAGTACGCCGCCTTGTTCGGTCAGCTGCACCAAAATGCCGCGCAGGGCCGGCGCAATATCCGGCGCGCGCGCAGAATGGGTGAGACGGACAAGCGGGGACAGGCGCGTGCGGATCAACTGGTTCAGCCAGCCATTGAGCCGTGTTTCAATTGAACTGCGCAGTTTTGGCTCCATCCGGGTAAGGGCGGGGTCGAGATGCAGCCTCGGCTCCAGCAGCGATCGACCGGGCTTGAGCAGGCCCAACTGTGTTTTTCCCCAAGCAAGGCGCACGGGCGCATTCGCGCCCGTCAAAATTGCAAAAGCACTGTCGGGCGCATCGATTAATCGCTGGGCGCGGCGCGCCAATTCCTTTGGCAGGCGCAGTTCCGCGGCGGCCAGCAGGCGCTTATGGTCTTGCCCACGGGCGGCCGCATCGGGCGTAAAGGTAAAGCCGCTCAGCGTGCCGATGGTCTCTCCATCAACCGTCACGCCGCCTGCGTCATCCACCTCCACATCCAGCAAGGCCGGGTCATTGCCAATGGTCTTCATCAGCACCGACGTGCGCCGGTCGACAAAACGTTCGGTCAGCTTCTGATGCAGCGCGTCAGAGAGCTTGAGTTCAAGCGTGCGGGTTTTCTCGGCCCAATGCACAGGGTCTTCCAGCCAATCGGCGCGGTGGGCAACATAGGCCCAGGTGCGCACCGCCGCGATGCGCGCCGCCAATGTGTCGACATCGCCTTGGATGCTGTCGAGCCGGGTCAGTTCCCGGCCAAACCAGTCTGCGGATATGGTGCCATTGCCTTCGCTCAAAAAATTGAACATCTGGCCGACGAGCCGGGCATGATGCTCTGGCCCCAATTTGCGGAAATCAGGCAGGCCGCAGGCCGACCAGAGCCGGGCAATCATGGCCGGGCGCATGGCGCGATCCTGCACTTTGACGTCGCCCGACAAAACGCGCAGCACAGCTTGATCAACGGCTTCGGGGGCCGCCCGCAATAAGGGCTGATCTGGCTTCACCTCCAGCGACGCAATCAAATCGTCAATGGATGAAAAGTCCAAATCTGGATTGCGCCAGAGCAGATGATCCAGTGGTTGAAAGCGGTGCGCCTCAATCCGGTCAATATCCAGTTCGGAAAATTCCGCCGCATCCGGCCCCCCGGCGAGCACGCCAAATGTGCCATCGCGTTGGTGCCGTCCCGCACGCCCGGCGATTTGCGCCATTTCAGGTAAGGACAGTCGGCGTTGTTTCTTGCCATCAAATTTGGTGAGGCTGGCAAAGGCGACATGGCCCACATCCATGTTCAGGCCCATGCCAATGGCATCGGTTGCGACCAGATAATCGACTTCGCCCGCCTGATACATGGCAACCTGCGCATTGCGAGTGGCGGGCGACAGGGCGCCCATCACCACGGCCGCCCCGCCGCGCGTGCGCCGCAGCATTTCCGCAACCGCGTAAACATGCTCGGCTGAAAAGGCGACAATGGCGGTGCGCGGCGGCAGACGCGACAATTTCTTCGGGCCAGCATAGCTCAGCTGCGAAAAACGGGGCCGGGAAATAATCTCAGCGTCCGGAACCAATCCCCGCACCATTGGGGTGAGGCTTTCTGATCCCAGGATCATGGTTTCATCGCGACCGCGTGCGCGCAGCAGGCGATCGGTAAAGACATGTCCACGCTCTGCATCGATGCCCAATTGTGCTTCGTCCAGCGCGACAAAGGATACATCCTTGTCAACCGGCATGGATTCCGCCGTACACAACAGCCAGCGGGCATCGGGCGGCAGGATTTTTTCCTCGCCCGTGATCAGGCCGACATGACGCGCGCCCTTAATCCGTACCACGCGATCATAAACTTCGCGCGCCAAAAGCCGCAGGGGAAAGCCCATAATACCGCTGGAATGCGCACACAGACGCTCCACGGCCAGATGCGTCTTGCCCGTATTTGTCGGCCCAAGCACGGCCGTTACCGCCGGACGGTCGAAATGGCTCATAAGGGATTAAATTGCCCTTTGGGGCCTGCAACGCAAGGGGCAAATCACGGTGCGCCTATGGTAATTAGACCTAGCGGACAGCGCCTTGTCGCAAGAGCTTGGGCACCAAAAAGACCGCAGCCAAAATGGGGTGGCGGCGCTGCCAAGGCGTGAGGGTGATGGCGGTGCCCGCATGGCGATTAATCTTCCAAGCGAGATAATCAATGCCGCCCGCAAAGGTCAGGCTCGCCTTGGCCAGCCGCAAAACGCTGGCGCGCTTTCCCCGACGTTGCAATCCGCGCCAGATGCGCTCAGCAGCGGGCCGGGTCATGGTCGTGATTTTGGGGATGGCAGCCCCGAATTGGCGATAGCGGGCTGCGTCTGCATCCACGATGGAGCCCGACCGGTCAGTGCGCTCTGCGCGCAATTCACATTCATAAGTGCGGGCAAAGCCCGTGCGCCAAATCTCGACCGGATCGTCTGAGGCAGCAAGCGGTCGGGCCAGCGCGAACAAAGTGGGGGCGGCCTGCGCCACCGCGGCGATGGCCCGGTTTCGGGCGGTGTCATCTGCGGCCCAGACAAGGCGGGATGGCTGGGCAAAGCGCGCCCAGACAGAGACGGTCGAGGCACTTGGCTGGGTCAGCGCTGCAAAATCCGCCTCGCTCAGCACGGCATATTTTGCGGCGAGCCCTTCATGGGCAAAGGGAAAGACATTGGGCGGAATCAGGCGATTGGCCGTCGCCATCCAGCGGGCGTCATAGGCGGCGCGATAGTCAGAGACGATCAGGTAGAAATCGAGCATCAGCCCATCCAGCCGGGCTTCGCGCAGGCACGACCCGTAGAAAAGGATCGTGCGGGCAGCATCGCCATATTGGGCGGCAATGGCCTTGGCCAGCGCCTGCACTTCTGGCAGGACAGGCCGGGTCAATTCATCTTCAACCAGCGCCGCGAAACCGGTCACACGGCCAGCTTTAGGAAATGAATGGGGGGAGTGGACCGCAGCACAATGGGCCTGCCCCGCGTGGCGTGAAACGTCTCCCCGTCGAGGATCACGCTTGTTCCATCGCTTTCAATGCGGATGACATCGCCATGCTGCACATGCACGCCTTCGACATGTTCCCGGCCAAGCTTTCCGGCAAGAGCAGCGGCAAAAGCACGGACCAAGACTTTGCCGGATTGTTCGACGGCCAAAAGCTTTAGACCCATCGGCGCGTTTCGTTCGGCCCGACCCATCAGCAGCAGCTTTTCAAGCGTTGTGACAATCAGGAAGGAAAAGAGACGTGTACCTTCACCATCCCGGATGAGGGAGACTGTTACAGGGTTGGGTCGGGGCGGCAGGAACCGCGCATGAAGCCCGGTGAGCATCGCAAAAATGGCGGCAAAGCCCGCAATAATGTGACACAGACCGTTGGGCAGGCCCAGCGGATAGAGCTTTTCGCGACAAAATAATATCGTGTCGGCCAGCCCCGCGCCGCCTAAAAACATGCCCATAACGGGGCGGTTGCCCTGCTCGCCTTCGCTCAGTGAAATCAACTCCCGCTCGACGACATGGCGATCCAGATCATCGCGGGCGATCTCCACGATGCGGGCCAACATTTGGATGGGGTCGCTATCCGCCCCCAGATCCAGCGCGATCAAATTTGTTTTGCCATTGGGCAGCACTGCCAAGGGCGGCAACGCCCCCTTGAAATGGCCCCCATGATGCAGTTCGGTGAGCGCCGCCTGCACGGTACCATCTCCCCCGTTTAGGATTAGAACCTTGGGCGAGACACGGGCAATGGAGGCAAGTGCGTCGCCAATCTGGCCCGCATCTTCGACTTCATAATGAAAAACTTCTGGGTGCTGCGCACAAAAGGAACGGATACGCGGCAAAAGCGCACGATTGCCTGTGGAATTGGGGTTGGAGAGGAGAGCGACTAAGGCCATCCCTAGAGATACCGAACGGTCACAGGGACCACGCTTGTGCCATTGCCAACATTAACTTGCACTTGCTGCGCGGGCGGCCTTCTGCCGAAAATGACATTGAAGAGAGAAAATTTTGGATTTCCCGATGCGCCAACGCCGTCGGACCTGTCTGTATCACCATTTCCGTTCGCATCATGCCGAACGTCAATGGCATAGAGGCCAGGCGCGCCAACCGGCACGCACACCTCTACCGGGCCGCTGCTGGGAAGGGCATATTGCACCCGGCGATAGGCATGTTTCTTGTTAAAATATGTACTGGGATCGCCCGTAAAGGCGCGCACACGAATTGTACCATTGCGATGTTTAAGGCCGGTGATCTTGACCAAAATCGATGGCTCGCTGCCATTCGTACACAAGGTCGGGTTTGGTCCAAGCGGGTCAGTTGCCCCAGCGCTTGTCGTCAGAACGATCAGGGTCGCAATGCTGGAGCCCAAGGCAATCATGGTTTTTTGCCATTTTGTCATCGCTTCGATCACTCCGAAAAATGCGCCCGGCCGTTTGCACTCATGCCCGGACTCACCTAATCCTTGCTCCAATTCGCATTCTGGAATTGATTTGCGGCCAAATCATGGTCAGGACGTGACCAAAATCTGAGTTGAGATGCTAACTTCGACTGATCGATATATCGCCAGGCTCATTGCCGTGCCGCTTTTCGCGACGCTGATCATCTCGGCGATGCTGCTCGTGCTCGACAAAATGCTGCGGCTATTTGACTTTGTGGCGCAGGAAGGCGGGCCGGTCAGCGTCGTCTGGCGGATGCTTGCCAGTCTGATGCCGGAATATCTTTCTTTGGGCATTCCCATTGGCCTGATGCTGGGGATTTTGCTGGCGTTTCGTAAAATCGCCCTGTCGTCTGAATTGGATGTCTTTAAGGCTGTGGGGATGAGCTATGGCCGTTTGTTGCGTGTGCCCTATCTCTTTGCGATTGGCCTTGCGCTCGTGAACCTTGCCATTGTCGGTTTTGTGCAGCCTTATGCCCGCTACGCCTATGAAGGGTTGCGGTTTGAACTGCGGTCAGGTGCGCTAGGGGCATCCATCAAAGTCGGGGAATTCACGCGCTTTGGCCAGCGTATGACAATGCGGATTGAGCGCAGCGAGAATCGGGGGCAGGACCTTTACGGCATTTTTGTCCGCGCCAACGGCAAAGATGGTCAGGCGATGTCTGTGACGGCGCAAAGCGGCACGTTCCGGGCTACGGATGACCCGGATGTGATTATCTTGCGTCTCAAGAATGGCGTTTTGGTGCATGATGCGCCGACCTATCGCCAGCCGCGCGTTCTTTCTTTCACCGCGCATGATCTGCCCATCGACCTGCCCAAGATTGAGGCCTTTCGAATGCGCGGGGATAAGGATCGCGAGTTAACCATCCCTGAGCTTGTCCGCGTGTCTTATGATGAGGGGTCTCCGCTCACGCTGCGTACGGAAAGTCGTGCCAATTTTCATTTCAGGCTTGTTGAAGTCGCCATGATGTTGCTGCTGCCCTTGCTGGCGGTCGCGCTGGCCGTGCCGCCCAAGCGGTCTTCGTCGGCATTGGGGGTGTTTTTATCGATTGTGATGGTCGTGACCTATCATAAGGTCAACGAATGGGCCGAAGGCATGGGGTCGCTTGGCCGGGTCGATCCGCTGATCGCGTTGTGGACGCCCTTCCTCCTCTTTGGCCTCCTCATTTGCTGGATGTATTGGACATTGGCGCACAAGCCGGGCGGCCAACCTATTGGGGCGCTGGAACGCGGCTTTGAGAAAATAGGCAAAGCGGTTCGCCAGATTTTTGCCCGGCCAGCCCCCAAATCAGCAGGCGCGTGATGCAGACACAATTCTTCCCCTCGCGGACCATGGCCTTTTACATGGCGCGCTTATTTCTGGTGCGGAGTTTTGCCGTGCTCGCTGCCCTAGTGCTGGTGTTGCAGGCGCTCGACCTATTGGGGGAGTCGGACAAGATTCTGGCCGTTGCTGGCAATGATAATGGGGATTTGTGGCGCTATGTGTCGATGCGCACACCCCAAATTATTCAGCGATTTCTGCCCTTTTCGGTTTTGCTGGGCACCTTGATCACGATGGTCACGCTCAATCAGAATAGCGAAGTGATTTCGATGAAGGCATCGGGCCTGTCGGCGCATCAAGTGCTGGCTCCCCTGATCCTTGCCAGCCTTGGGGTCGCCGCTATTGCCTTTGCGTTTAATGACGGAATTGTGAGCCGTTCAACGGCCACGCTCAATCGCTGGCAGAAGGTCGATTATGCCCCCATCCCGATGGACAGCCGCATTCAATCCGACATTTGGGTGCGCGATGGCAATAATCTCATTGGTGTGGGCGCCGTTCAGGGGAAGGGCCCCGCCACCAGACTCACCGATATTGTGATCTACAGCCGAACCGACGGGACGCTGCAAACCATAACTCGGGCCCGCACGGGACGCCCTGTCGGGGATCGCTGGCTATTCACAGATGTGACGCAGTTCAACGTGGGCGAAGGTCGACTGAAAAAGATCGGCACAGCCCGTCTCGCCAAAGGGGTAAGTTCAGATCAGTTTACGCTGGCCAGCGTCGATCCCGCGGGTCTGTCCTTCCTTGCATTGTGGCGGGCCATTGATGATCTGGAGGCCGCCGGGCGACCGACTCAATCGCTCAAAGCCGCGCTCTGGCACAAAATCTCCGGGCCGTTGTCGACGCTCCTAATGCCGTTATTGGCGGCTGTCGCAGCCTTTGGCGTTGCCCGCTCTGGCCGGCTATTCGTCCGTGCCGTGGTCGGCATGGCGCTGGGCTTTGCCTATTTTGTGGCGGATAATTTTGGCCTCGCCATGGGGGATTTGGGCATTTACCCGCCGCTTCTCGCCGCTTGGGGGCCGTTCTTTTTGTTTCTTCTGATCGGCGAATATGTGCTGATCAAAACCGAAGAATAGGCTCAGCGCCTGCCGGAGGTCATCTGCGTGCTGCGCACTAGCCGCCAAGCGAGGCCCGGCAGCCCCGGGTAATTTGCTCCATGATAGGTGGATGTCGCAGGCAGTGCTGCGACCAACCGCCGATGCGCCTCGCCCAGTGCGTGATAGGGCAGGCCCGGCAGCAAATGATGCAAAGCATGATAGCGCAAGCCTACGGGGGCCCAGATGGCAGGCAACACACCGGGTGGGGGGACATTCACACTATCCAGATATTGCCCCGTCACGCTCATCACATCGCCCTCATTTTGCCAAAGATGGGCCACCAACGTGCGCACTTGATTGACGACCACAAGCGCTGAATGGATCCCTGCTGCAATCAGGAATGCGCGCAGCGGGATCAGGCCCGTTGCGACCAGCGTGATCAGCGTAATGGCCCAAAGGCTCGCCGCTATTTCCTGGGCAAGCCACATCCGGCGGAATGCGCCTTCAGGCATACGGCGGCGAAAATTCGGGTTGATCGACAGGCTGGAATAACGCTCAATAATCAGGCGGCGTAACCTGCCCGACAAAAGCGAGAGCGGCGACAACAGGCCAAAACGGAGCAACACGCCCACTGGCGCCAATGCCGAAATCAGCACAAAGGCGGGCACCGTCCAAGGCTTCATCAAGGCGAGCGGCAGATATTCGGGGTCTTCGTCCGTGCCATAGCGCGTGCGCGCATGGTGCAGGCTGTGCACGCCTTCATATAGGAAAGACGGGGCGAGCAGCGGCACGCCGAGGATCGCATTCCAAGCAAAGCGAAAGCCGGGAAGCGCGGTTGGGCGGATGTGGGTCAATTCATGAATGAACAGGGCCGCGCGATAGAGTGTGAGGACAGACACTAGGCCCCAGCCGATCATGGCCGCAGGCGTGCCTGCCGCAATGGCAAGCGCCATCGCGCCATAGCCGAGCGCGGCACAGATCAGGAAATCCGGCCAGTAAATATCTGGGCGGGGGGCATTCAAATCGCGCGTCAATTCTGCAGCCGCCCGGATCATCGCGGCATCATCGGGATGTTGGGCAAGCGGAATAGCCCCTGCCGCGTGCGGCGCGGCGGCAAGATCCGTTTCAGCAGAAAGGCGCGTGTTCGTCATAACTTGTCCTATGTCTCACGTTCGATAAAGCCGATCAACATGGCAGGATGATGGCGACGCTCCGCAGGCCATATTCATGCGCCGCCTTGACAAGCCTTTGGGAAGGCGAGACTTGGCAGCCATTATTGGGGTGGCAGAGGACATTAATCAGTGACCCAGATCAGTTTTACCATTCGTCCTGTTCAGTCAAAGGCAGACCGGGTCGCCTTTGTCGATCTGCCCTTTCGGCTTTATGCGGATGATCCAAACTGGGTCCCCCCGCTCAAGGATGACGTGCACGGCCTGCTGACGCCCGGCAAAAACCCTTGGTTTGGCCATGGCGAGGCGCAGCTTTTTCTGGCAGAGCGGGCAGGCCGCGTTGTCGGCCGTATTTCAGCGCATATTGATCATTTGGCTCTCACCCAGCCCGCCGACCAAGGCATGGGTCCGGGCACGGGCAATTGGGGTCTTTTTGAAGCGGAAGATGCAGAGGTGGCACAGGCCCTGATCGCGACCGCGGAAGATTGGTTGCGCGGCAAAGGTATGACGCGCGCGCTGGGGCCAGTGTCCATTTCCATCTGGGATGAGCCCGGCCTGCTGGTCAAAGGATTTGACCACCCCCCAACCGTGATGATGGGCCATAATGCGGCGTCCTATCAAGGCTGGATCGAAGCGGCCGGCTATTGCTTTGTAAAGTCGCTGCGCACTTGGGAATTGGATATCTCCAATCCCTTTCCAGAATTGGTGCAGCGGATCGTCGCTGCCGGAGAGCGCAACGCCCGTATTCGCATCCGCCCAGTCAACAAAGCGCGATTTGACGAAGAAGCGGCGCTTATTCTGGGTATTTTGAATGATGCATGGAGTGGAAATTGGGGCTTTGTTCCGCTGACCGATGCAGAAATTGCCTATGTCGGCAAAAAGCTAAAGCCACTTGTGTATGAAGACCTCATCATGATCGCCGAATATGATGAGGAACCGGTTGCCTTCATGATGGTGCTGCCCGACATTAATGAAAAGCTGGCAAGCTTTGGCGGCTCCCTTCTTCCCTTTAATTGGGCCAAACTACTCTGGTGGCTGCGTCGTCCGCAGGTGCGCACCATGCGCGTGCCGCTCATGGGTGTGCTCAAGCGGCTTCAATCCTCCCGCATGGCAAGCCAGCTGGCGTTCATGATGATCGAATATATTCGCCGCAATGCCACGGCCCATTATGGCGCGAGCCGCGGGGAGATTGGCTGGATCCTAGATGATAATCAGGGGATGAACGCGATTGCTGAAGCCATTAACAGCCACATCAACAAGGATTATTGGCTGTACGATAAAGCGCTGTGATCTGCGTCAGCGCCGCCGCCAGCGTGGAATAATGTGATGTGTTTTCGATACGGCGCACCTGAGGGGCAATAGGGAGTTTTTTGACCAGCGCCTCTGCCATGGCGGGCGGCGTCCAATTGTCCGCACCTCCATACCAAATGCTGGTGGGTGTCTGCACCCGGCACAGGAGCTCCGCCCAAGGGGCCACATAGGCGGTTATCTCGTCTCGATAGGCCATATCGCCCGCCGCCAGACAGTGGCGGGCGATATGGCCCCAGTCCCGAAGAAAGTCGGCCTTGGCCTTGAGGGCAATGTCATCGCCCTGCGCACTGGCGAAAATCTGGGCGGCTAAAATCTCAGGGGCAATGCGCGCTGCAAATGCTTGCAATCGGGTCACCAGGCGAAATAATTTGGGGTGGTCGCGCGCCATCCGAAAAATCGGCCCACCCGCCATTTGACTCAGAAAATCGCCAAGCTCTAGGGGGGCAGCGGGCGCGATCAGGTGGAGATGCGCGACACGTTCCGGATGGTCGGCGGCAAAGCGCAGCGCGCGAAACCCGCCCAATGAAAATCCAATCAGTGTGACGGGTTGGGTGCCAAATTGCGCCGTGATTTGCGGGTCGAGCGGTCCATCCCGAAGATTGGGCGCAAAAAACTGCGTGGGTGCGTCACAGATCAGCGGCAGTTCATCCGGAGACCCCGGCAGGCCATGCAGATACACAAGCGGCGATTGTGTGCCCGTCAAGTCAGGTCGATCCAAGTCGGCGCATGGTCGCTGGCCTTTTCCCGGCCCCGATAGTCCTTATCCACGCCCGCATCGCGCAGCCGGTCTGCCGCTTCGGGGGAGAGCATGAGATGGTCGATCCGAAAGCCAGAATCGCGCTGCCAAGCACCGGCCTGATAATCCCAAAATGTCCAAAGCCCAGCCTTGGGGTGGCGGGCCTCGAGCGCGTCGGTCAGGCCAAGCATGGAAAGCCTGCGAAAGGCTGCCCGGCTTTCCGGTTGCATCAAGGCATCGTCCATCATCGATCTGGGATTAGCGATGTCGGCATCGGTTGGGATGACATTATAATCGCCCGCGAGCACGACCGGAATTTCAAGCGCCATGAGCTCTGCGGCGCGTGCATGAAGCCGGTCAAACCATTTCAGCTTATAGTCAAATTTTGGCCCCGGCTGGGGATTGCCATTGGGCAGATAGATAGAGGCTACCCGCAGCCCGAAAATATCCGCCTCAATATAGCGGCTATGATCATCTTCTGGGTCGCCGCCAAGGCCGCGCTGCACCTCTACGGGCATGTCCCCCCGCGCCAATATGGCGACGCCGTTAAAGCCTTTTTGGCCATGCCACACGCCATGATATCCAGCCGCCGCAATATCGGCGATGGGCAGGGTGTCATCGCTCGATTTCAGCTCTTGCAGGCACACAATATCGGGCGTCCGCTCCTCCAGCCATTCGATCAGGCGGGGCAGGCGGGCTTTGATGCCATTCACGTTGAAAGTGGCAATCCGCATGCTCGTGCGTCAGACGGAAAAGCTGGCGCCGCATCCACATCCGGACGCGGCATTGGGGTTGGTCACGCGAAACGCAGCGCCGCCGAGCGACTCCACATAATCCACGGCCGCCCCATCGACCAGATCAAGGCTGATCGGATCGACGACCAGCGTCACCCCATCGGTTTGCGACACCAGATCCTCTGCCTCCACCGCATCGGCAAGGCCAAAGCGATATTGAAAGCCCGAACAGCCCCCGCCATCAACCGAAAGGCGCAGGATCGCGGGCTTGCCCTGCTTGGCCGCAATTGCGGCCACACGCGCTGCAGCGCTTGGTGTCAGATCAACTTGGTGCATAGGGCTTAGATAGGCGGGGGAGAGCGGCGCGGCAAGCCGCGCTTACGCACTTCAGATTATTCGGCCTTGGCCGGGCCGCCCAGTGCAACATTTCCAGAAGCGCGACGTTCCATCGCCAGCAAATAGCTATCGGTGCGCAGGAACGGTGTCGGGTTCACCGCACGGCCTTCTAAGCGCACTTCATAATGAAGATGGCTGCCTGTGGAGCGACCGGTGGACCCCATCAGGCCGATCAACTGGCCGCGCTTCACGCGGCTGCCGGGTGTGGCAATGATGGAGGAGAGGTGGCCATAGCGCGTCTGGATCGCGCCGCCATGATCAATCTCAACCAGATTGCCATAGCCGCCGACCCACCCAGTGCGGCCGACAATACCATCTGCTGTGGCATAAATGGGTGTGCCGACGGGGCCGGGAATATCCACGCCGGAATGCATGGCCGCACCCCCGCGGAACGGATCAGACCGAACGCCAAAGCCGCTCGACAGGGAAATCGGCAGGGTTACCGGCTTGGATGAAGGGATGGCGACAAAGGCCTGTGTCTTGGTGTCGAGCTGCTTCCAGCTGTTGAACAGAGCGCGAAACTGAGGATCGGCTTTGTCAGACGATTTGGCGGGCGCAAGTGAGGTGAAGGGGCCACCCACGGCTGGTGCCTTATTGGCCTGTTGGGCCGCAGCAGGCGAGGCCACAAAGGCGAAAGCGGCCAAAGCAAGGAACATGCTCATCAAGCGGGTCATGCCGCGCGCACCCATTTGGCTGACGTTGCGCGATGCCGCACGGACGACTCCGTGATCGCGCTCCAGCCTGTTGGGCATTGTCGAAACCGACAAAAGCGCCATGAAGAAAACCCCCGAATAAAACCCGTTTTGATGGTCAGAGCCTGTCTCAGTCACCGACGAGGAGGGGGATGGTCAATCCGGTCGGCGGGATCAAGGCCGCCATAATAGTCTCGCGTTAAACCGGCGCTGAGGCGCGCTGAGTCGTTAAATGGAGGCTTAAGTGGGCCGCGAAAGTGCCGTTTCACAAGGGCTTTCCAATGATTCGGCGCGTCTATGCCAGATGATTCGCATATAATCTGGAACCATTTGGACCCAAATCCGACATGGCGGATTTCGTCCGTATAAATGCGGGTGAGAATCTGCGCACTGCGCGCATCGCCCATGGCCGCCAGCCGATCGATTGTGGCAGGGCTGACATCCAGCCCACGCGCTTCCAAGACCATCGGGACAATGGCGAGCCGGGCCAGCACATCTCCCGATGTTTCTGCCGCCGATTCCCACAGCCCATCATGCGCGGGGAGCGCGCCATAATGGCTGCCAAAGCTGGCGAGCCGACGGTCCAACAGCATGAAGTGCATTGCCTCATCCGCGCCAACCGACAGCCAATCGTCTATAAAACTCTTCGGCTGATCCGCGCCAAAACGCCCCGCCATGTCAAAGGCCAGATCAATGGCCGAAAACTCGATATGGGCAAAGGCATGGAGCAGCGCGATCCGCCCGGCGATCGATCCGGCCCGTCGGCGCGCGGGCATGTGTGACGGGGCCAAAAGCTCGGGATGCACTGGCCGCGCAGGGCGGCTGGGCATGGCCACATCAAAGCAATGCGTCAGTCGCCCTAAGCGCCAGTCACGCGCGACCTGCCGGGCGCGCCGCACTTTCTCGCGCGGCTCCGCCGTCCCCAAAACCGAGGCTATGGCGCGTGCTATGCTGGTCATTCGGACAGAGGTCAAAGCGCCTTGGCTGCCTCCAGCACCTCCGCGGCATGGCCGGGTACTTTCACCTTGCGCCAAATGCGGGCGATTGTGCCATCCGCACCGATGAGGAAGGTCGCGCGCTCAATGCCCATATATGTGCGGCCATACATGGATTTTTCGACCCAAGTGCCAAAGGCCTCGCACACGCCGCCGTCTGCATCGCTGCCAAGCGCGACCTTTAGATCATATTTGGCCTGAAATTTCTTATGGCTGGCGACGCTATCCTTTGAAATGCCAACAATGGCGGCACCTGCGGCGGCAAAATCATTGGCAAGGGCGGTGAAATCCTGCGCCTCACGCGTGCAGCCTGATGTGTCGTCCTTAGGGTAGAAATACAGCACCAGCTTGCGGCCCGCATACTCCTTAACCGAGGCCGGGCCTTCGGCGGTTTCAAAACGCGCATCGGGCGCGGGGCTGCCGTCTTTCAACATGTCATTGTCCCTTTATGGCTATCAGTGATCCCCACTCTCGCGCCACGCTCTGCCGTACAGTTTCCAGCTGCGCAAGCAGGTCAGGCCAATTCTGCGTGCCGCAGGCTTGCGCAATAATGGGCCGCGTGACGGCGCTTGGGATGTGAAGGCTGGGGGCCATCAGGCGCACCGCAACCAAAGTGCGTGTCAGCAAGGCATGGGCCTGTTGCATCTCGCTGGGCATGAGGCCTTCTGCCACAAGCTGCGCAATCGCCGTGCCCAGCGACGGGGTCAGGCCCTTGCCATGCGCCAGCTGAAGGACATGGGTTAGAAATTCTAGATCCACCAGCCCGCCCGATGCCAGCTTGACATCCAATAGCCCCAAAGGCGGCTTATGCGCCGCCATATCGCGGCGCATCTTGGCCGCATCGGTGATGAGCTGCGCCCGGTCTCGTGGGGCGGTCAAAACAGAGGTGATAATGGTCTGCGCCGCAGCTCGTGCCTCGGGAGATCCATAAACGGGCCGGGCCCGGGTCAGGGCCATATGCTCCCAAGTCCAGGCATTTTCCCTCTGGTATCGGGCGAAACTGTCCAGTGAGATGGCAAGCGGCCCATCACTGCCAGAGGGGCGCAGGCGCGTGTCCACATCATAAAGCGCGCCCGCCGCTGTCGGCACGGACAAGCCATTGGTCACGCGCTGGCTGAGCCGGTTGAAATAATGCACCACGCCTAGAGGCTTTGCCCCGTCGGATGTGGCAGAAAAATCGCCTGTAAACAGGTAAATCAGGTCTAGGTCAGATGCGTGGGTCAATTCTGCCCCGCCCATGCGCCCCAGCGCAAGGATGACCAACTCTCCGCCCGGCACACGGCCATGCGTCTTTTCAAATTCGGCGATGGTGGCGTCGGTAATCACGCGGATCGCGGCTTCGGCAATGCGGGCATAGCCACCCGCCACAGTGAGCGCATCCGGCACCCCGCCAACAAGCTGTACGCCGAGGGCAAAGCGCATTTCCCCAACAAGGCGACGCACATGATCCAGCGTGTCTTCCAGCGCTTCCCCGCCAGACAACAGGCCACAAATGTCATCAACGCTGCCCGGCGGGTCAAAGGCAGAGGCATCAATCAAGCGATCGAGCATTGCCGGGCGCTGGCCCAATTGCTCGGCCAAAGTCGGGGCGTGACACAATATGTCGGCCAGCATGGCGAGCAAAGCGGGCCGCGCTTCGAGCAGGCGGAAAAGATTAATCGCGCTGGGCAGGCGTTCCACGATTGTTGAAAATTGATTGATCGCGGTCAGCGGGTCTGGCGCATGGCCCAGCCCCTCGATCAGCTGCGGCAGAACCGCCTCCAAAGCCTCATGAGCGGCAGGCGTCCGTACCGCCCGCACGGCACCGCTGCGCCAATGCTGAATGCGTTGAATGGCGGGGGTGGGGTCTACAAAACCTGCTGCGCGCAAGGCCGTTTCCAGCGCCTCCTCTTGGCTTGGGAGGGAGGGGCGCTCTGGCCCATCAAGGCTGTCATAGAGTGTGCCAACGGCTGCAATGTCGGGCGCAAGCGCCGCGAGCAAAGCCTGTCCATCCTTCAGCCCGGCGAGCTGTGCGACATTATCAAGGGCCTCTGCATCGCGCGGCAGGCTATGGGTTTGTTGATCATCGACCATTTGCAGCCGATGTTCAATTTCCCGATAGCGGCGATAGGCATGGGACAGAGTCTGGGCCGTATCAGCCGGGATATGGCCTGCGGCGGCCAGCGCGTCCAGGGCTCCAATCGTCGAGGGTGCCCGCAAATCTGCATCTCGCCCGCCATGGATCAGCTGGTGGATTTGGGCAAAAAATTCACATTCTCTTATGCCGCCACGACCCCGCTTTAGGTCAAAGCCGGGGCCGAAACGCTGGCCTTGCGCATAATGATCACGGATGCGGTGCGACATGGCCCGAATGTCGCGGATCGCCCCAAAATCCAGCCCGCGCCGCCACACAAACGGCCGCAGTGCCTGGGTGAAATACTGGCCGAGCCTGAGATCGCCCGAACAGGCGCGCGCCCGGATGAAGGCGGCGCGTTCCCAAGCGACAGCTTGCGACTCATAATAGGTGATGGCGGCATCCATCGGCATCACGATGGGCGTGACTTCTGGAGTTGGCCGCAGGCGCAGGTCGATACGAAACACATAGCCATGTTCGGTCCGCGCCTGCATCAGCTCCACAATGCGCCGCCCCATGCGGACGGCTGCTTCCACCGGCTCATCGCGGGTGCGGCGGGGCAGGGTTTCAGGATCAAAGATCAAGATAGGGTCGATGTCGGAGGAATAGTTGAGCTCTCGGCTGCCATGTTTGCCGAGCGCAATCGCGGCAAGGCCGATGGCCGGGGCGCCAGGCTGATATTCCGAAATGGCTGCCGCAATCGCCCGGTCGAGTGCGGTATCGGCAAAGTCGGACAGGGCCAGCGTCACGCCTTCTAAATCAAGCACGCCTGATAGGTCGCCAATGGCCACAGCCAGCGCCAATTGCCCCTTGGCCCGACGCAGCGCCTGTCCAACGGGCATGTCAGGATCATAATCCCGGTCTGGCAAAGCCAGCGCGGCATTCAAGTCTCCTGCCGCCAAAAGATCACGCACCGCGACATGTTGCCCCATAAGCTGGCGCAGATGGGGGGCGTGGCGTTCGGCGCGGGATAAAGCTTCGTTCAGCTTGGCGACAGACATGAAGGTCATTCTACGCGGATCGTCCCAACAAAAAAGCCTTAAGGAGACTTTCCATGGTGCGCAGATCAACGATCCTGTTTTTCGCCGCAGCTGCGCTTTTGATCAGCGGCTGTAACACGGTCAAAGGCCTTGGCCGCGACATTGAATCGGTTGGCAAGGCGGGGGAGGAGGCGATTAACAAATAGCGCCGATCGCGGCGTCACGCAGTGGCGGCCGGGCTTTCCTTCGCGCGCCGCCGCTCGGTGAACCAGATGGCGATGATCGCCAGCTCATAAAGCAGGCACAACGGCACGGCGAGCAGCAGTTGTGAGACAATGTCGGGCGGCGTCAAAACCGCGGCAACAACAAAGGCTCCGACAATTGCGTAGCGTCGCCCGTCGCGTAATTGGGTGCGCGTGACGAGGCCCGCGCGTTCCAACAGCATCAAGAGCACGGGCAAGAGAAAGCCAACGCCAAAGCCAAAAATGAACTTGGTCACAAAGCTCAAATAATTGCCAACGCCCGGCAGGGCTTCTTGCGCGACGCCACCAACATTGCCGGAATAGCCGAGCAGGAATTTGAGCGCGACGGGCATCGCCACAAAATAGGCAAGGGCCGCCCCAGAAAGGAACAAGACAGGCGTCATCAGCAAAAAGGGCAGAAACGCCCTTTTTTCCTTCGCATACAGCCCCGGTGCGACAAAGCGCCAAACCTGTGTTGCGATCACCGGGAAGGCGACCATCATAGCGGAGAAAAAGGCGACCTTAATCTCGGCAAAAAAGGCTTCGAAAACATCGGTATAAATAATCTTGCCTTGGCCCGCCTGCAGCAGAGGCTGCACAAGCACCGCAAAAATATCCTTCGCGACATAGAGGCAGCCGAAAAAGGCAATGGCGAGTGCCGCAACGCTCCAGAGTAGCCGACGGCGCAATTCGATCAAATGCTCGATCAGCGGCATGCGGGTTTCATCTATGTCGCTCATGCGCGGCGTTCTTCCACCCCGCCAGAAGGCGGCTCAGTGGTCTCAGCGGCGGGGGCAGCGCCATCGGCTGGGGCGGGCATCGCGGGGTGTTCCCGCATGATGCGTTCATTTTCCGCCCGCCATTTTTCTTCCATCTCGCGCAGCTCTGCCTCGCGCACCATCTCGTCAAAGCCAGACCGGAATTGACGGGCCACACCTTTGGCTTTGCCCACCCATTGCCCGACAAAGCGCAAAACACGCGGCAGGTCTTTTGGGCCGATGATGACAAGGGCCACCACTGCGACGAGAAGAAGTTCGCTGGGCGCGACGTCAAACATTGGCCGAATCAGGCCTGCTTGTCAGTTTGCTTTTCCGCCTCAAGGGGGGTCGGCGCGGCGGTTTCGATGCGCGGCGCGGGCTTGGCCTCGTCATCTTCGGCCATGCCTTTTTTGAAGCTCTTAATGCCCTTGGCGACATCGCCCATCATGTCGGAAAACCGCCCCTTGCCGAACAACAGCAGGATGAGGATGCCGACGACCAGCCAATGCCAGATGCTGAAACTACCCATAAAAATCTCCATTGGGGCAAGCACGACCCAGCCGGGGCTGGGGGCTTGATGACATGAACTTAGGCGCTTTCGTCGTCGCTTTCTAGGTCGGGCGTATCGGGATCATCGCCGCCTTGAAGATCCAGCGCGTCAAAGGCCAGATCGACGGGGTCGAGAAGCCCGGCGGCCCGCAAATCGTCAATCCCCGGCAGATCTCTGCGGTTTTCCAGCCCGAAATGGGCTAGGAAGGCAGGCGTTGTGGCAAAGGTCAGCGGCCGACCCGGCGTTTCGCGTCGGCCCGCGGGGCGCACCCAGCCTGCCTCCATCAACACATCCAACGTGCCTTTGGAGATCTGGACGCCGCGAATCGATTCGATTTCGGCACGGCTTACGGGCTCATGATAGGCGATGATCGCCAATGTCTCGATTCCGGCGCGGCTCAGCTTGCGGCTTTCCTCGCGTTCACGGCGCAAAATATGCGCCAGATCGCCTGCCGTCTGAAAATGCCATTTGCCGCCCCGATCCACCAAGTTGATACCGCGACTGGCATAAAGCGCCGTGAGCGATTTCAGCGCGGCCTTCACATCAACATCCGGCCCGACATAGGCGGCAATGTCCTGCACCGACAGCGGCTCAGTTGCAGCAAAGAGCGTCGCCTCCACGGCGCGCGTGTCATCCTGTGTGGGGTCCGCCTGAAAGGGGGTGGGGGTCATCATCTCTGTCATGCGGCCCGCACATATAAGGGGGCAAAGGCATCGTCTTGCCGCAGCGCGATTTTGCCCTGACGGGCCAATTCAAGCGTCGCGACAAAGCTTGATGCCAAAGCTGATTTGCGGAATTGCGGATCATCGCTTTCGGGCAGGAAGCGATGAATAACTGTCCATTCGACCATCGATCCGACCAGCCGGGACACCCGGTCAATCGCCTCTTCCAGCGTCAGGACATTGCGCTGGTGAACGATATGGAGCGGCGGCTCTGCCCGGGCTTTGACATGGCCGTAGGCTTGGATCAGGTCAAATAGGCTGGAGTCCCATTTGGCTTTGCGGACAACGCGCAATCCCTCTGGCGCGCCGCGTGCAAAGACATCCCGGCCCAGTCGATCCCGCGCCATCAGCCGCGCACCCGCTTCGCGCATCGCATTGAGCCGTTCCAGCCGCAATTGCAGGCGCAGGGCCAGTTCTTCTGGGCTGGGTTCAATTTCCGGGTCTTTGGGTAAGAGTAGCCCGGATTTGAGATAAGCAAGCCAAGCCGCCATCACGAGATAATCGGCCGCAATCTCCAGCTTGAGCGTCCGGGCGTCGTTGATATAGGCCAGATATTGATCGACCAGCGCCAAGATCGACATTTCCCGCAAATCGACCTTTTGCGTCCGGGCAAGGGTGAGCAGCAGATCAAGCGGGCCTTCCCAGCTGCCCAGATCAACCGTCAGACGGTCTTCCTCAACGGGCGGGGGCGCTTCAAAGCTGTCCAGAACCAATTGCTCGCCCGACATGCTGGCCCTATCCCGCCAGCGCCAAGAGCGCGTCGCGCTTTGCCATAAGGTCGGCAATGCGATCGGAAGCGTAAACCGGCGTGCAGGTTGCCATAGCCGCGTCGAGCCGCGCCCGCGCGCCGGGCGTGATCTCAGGAAGCAGATTGGCAATAGCGACCATCTCGTCAAATCGGCCCCAGCAATTGAGCGCAACGTCACATCCCGCTGCCACACAATCGGCCGCGCGCTGAGGCACGTCGCCTTTCAGGGCCTTCATGTCGAGGTCGTCGCTCATCAACAATCCGGTAAAGCCAATTTTGCCGCGGATAATCTCGGTGATGATGGTGGGGGAAATGGTCGCGCACCGATCCTTATCCCAGGCGGGAAAGACAATATGCCCGGTCATGCCCATTGGCGCATCTTTGAGCGCGGCAAAGGGCGCCAAATCTTGTTCCAAATCCGCGTCGCTCGCCGTGACGCTGGGCAGTTCGAGATGGCTATCGACCACAGCCCGGCCCTGACCCGGCATATGTTTGACCACCCCCACCACACCGCCGGCGCGCAGCCCCTCTATCGTGGACCGGCCCAAGGCTGCAACGCGCATCGGCTCACTGCCGAAGGCACGATCACCAATGGCCGGGTGGGTTTCGGGCACGCGTACGTCGAGCAGCGGCAGGCAATCGACGGTGATGCCCACCTCGCTCAGCATCAGGCCAAGGGCTTCCGCATTGACACGGGCGGCCTCAATGGCTGTCATGGGGGCAATATCATAGAGCGCGTCAAACGCGCCGCCGGGTGGAAAGGCAGGCCATGTCGGCGGCTGCATCCGGGCGACCCGACCGCCTTCTTGATCAATCAGGATCGCCAGATCATCGCGACCAGATAAGGCCCGCAGATCATCGGTCAAAGCCCGCAATTGCGTGCGATCCACGATATTGCGCTTGAAGAGAATATAGCCCGCTGGATCGGACTCGCGAAAAAAGGCGCGCTCTTCGGGCGTTACGCGTTCACCGGACAGGCCGAAGATAACGGGCTTCATAGGCGATCCTTAACCGGGCTTGTCTGGCTTGTCGAAGGCAGCGGCCCTTGCGCGCGCGCTTTACTGGGGATTACTTGACCAGACTGCAACTGGCACCGCCTGCCTTCAGGCGCGCGCAGACATTTTGTGCCTGCGCCCCGGCCGAGATGCGCAATTGATAAAAAGTCTTGCCGGCAACAATTGTTTTGGCTGTTTGTCGCGGCAGGCCGTCGAGCACGGCATAACGTTGCGTCAGTGCACGATAGGCCTGATTGGCGCTGGCCGCATCCGAATAGGTGCCCAATTGGATCAGTCCCGTGCCAGTCGCATCGGATGGTTGCCCGGGGGCTGGCCGTGGTCCCGCGATATTGGGTCGCGCGGGGACTAGGACGCCGCCAACCGAGACCGTGGCGCTTGCCTTTTGCCCCATTGCAACGGGCGCAGCGGGCTTGGCCGGGGCGACGCGCTGCGCCTGAACCGGGGTCTCTGATTCGGCTGCAAGATCGAGCTGACCATTGGCATCTGCCCCTTCAGAGGCGGCAAAGGCGGCATCCCCCTGCCCTTCTACGGTCATTCCACCTATATCATCGGGGCGCACCTTATAGGGCAGGGGCGGGGCTGCGATGACAGATCCGTCGCCATTTAGGCTGACTTCGCGATTGCTCATCCACCACAGGCCGCCGAACACCAGACTTACCGCGCCAGCCACCGCGATCCCCAGTGCCCAGATCTTTCCAGAGCTTTGCGACTTTTGAACGATAACGGGTTCAACAGGCTCCAGCCAGGGAAGCCGCTCTTCAGTGTCCAGCGATAAATGCTTGTCGTCGCGCACGCGCCCTACATCTCCTCAGCGGCCGTCACACCCATGATGGCCAGCCCATTGGCAATGACTTGCCCGATTGCAGACGCTAGGAAAAGCCTTGCTGATGTGACTTCGGGGGCATCTGCCTGAAACATGCGACGGGAGGGATCGTCATTCCCGCTATTCCAATAGGCATGGAAGGCGGCCGCCAGATCATAAAGGTAAAAGGCAATGCGATGTGGCTCGCGCGCAAGGGCTGCGCTTTCCACAAGCCGGGGCAATTGCGCGGCGAGTTTTGCGAGCCCAAGATCGGCGGCATCCAACCGGCCCAGTTCGCTGGCGCTGGCGGCAATCCCAGCCTCGGCTGCCTTGCGCTTGAGCGAGCAAATCCGAGCATGGGCATATTGCACATAGAAAACCGGATTGTCTTTTGAGGCTTCCACAACCTTGGCAAAGTCAAAATCCATCTGCGCATCGGCCTTGCGCGTGAGCATGGTGAAGCGCACGACATCCTTGCCCACTTCGCGCACGACATCGGCCAAAGTCACGAAATTGCCCGACCGTTTTGACATTTTCACAGGCTCGCCGCCGCGCAATAGGCGCACCATCTGCACCAGCTTTACATCAAAGGGTTTGCTGCCGCCGGTCAGGGCCGTCACCGCGGCCTTGATCCGCTTGACCGTGCCCGCATGGTCGGCGCCCCAAATATCGATCAGGGCATCTGCCGTTTGCGCCTTTTGAAAATGATAGGCCATGTCAGCCCCGAAATAGGTCCAGCTGCCGTTGGATTTTTTGATCGGTCGATCCTGATCATCGCCAAATTGGGTGGAGCGGAAGAGCGGCAAAGTGACGGGTTCCCAATCGGGATCCACTTCCCCCTTGGGCGCTTCCAAAACGCCATCATAAACCAGCCCCTTTTCGCGCAAAATGGCTTCGGCGGCTTCCGGCTTTTTCTCGCGCTGAACGATCGCTTCGGATGAGAACACGTCATGATGAATGCCCAGCAAGGCAAGGTCTGCTCGGATCATGTCCATCATCGCGGCAACGGCCGTCTCGCGGAACAAGACCAACCAGTCCGATTCTGGTGCGCCCACAAAGCGGTCGCCATGATCATGGGCAAGCTTTTGGCCAACGGGGATCAGATAGTCACCCGGATACAGGCCTTCGGGGATGTCGCCCACATCCTCGCCCAAGGCTTCGCGATAGCGCAGATGCGCCGACCGGGCGAGCACATCGACCTGACCACCGGCATCATTCACATAATATTCGCGGATCACCTTATGCCCGGCATGCTCCAGCAGGGTCGCCAGAGCATCGCCCACCACGGCCCCCCGGCAATGGCCCATATGCATGGGGCCGGTCGGGTTGGCAGAGACATATTCGACATTGACGATGCTGCCCTTGCCTAGCGTGGATCGGCCATAATCCGCTCCGCCTTCGGCAATCAGGGCAAGTTCTGCGCGCCAAGCATCATCGGTCAGGCGCAAATTGATAAAGCCCGGCCCTGCGACATCAACGGACGCGACATCGTCTATCGCGTTCAGCTTTGCCGCCAGCGCCTCGGCCAGTGCGCGCGGGTTCATGCCCGCGGGCTTGGCCAGCACCATGGCCGCATTGGCCGCCAGATCGCCATGGCTGGCATCGCGCGGCGGTTCGACCGTCAGATTGCGGCGGTCCACACCCGGCTGCAACACGCCCTCTTTTTCTAAAGCATCAAGCGCAGCATCAATATGCGCGGCATAGCGGGCGTAAAGCGTGGTCACAGGTCGTCCAATTCAAACTATCTGGAAAGCGGGCGCTTTAGCGCTGCTTGGCCAAGGGGGCAACACAGCCGCGCGGCTGGCCCCTTGCCCGGCGCGCAACAGACGCTAAACCGATCTTATGGCGCGGGGTGGGGCAACATCAAAATCACGGCAATTTGCCGTTTTGGCGGGCAAGGCGATTGTCTGGTTTATCGGCCTGTCGGTTTTGTGGGTCGTCATCTATCGATTTGTGCCGCCGCCCTTTACGGCCACGATGGCGGGCGATGTGATCGCCGGACGCAGCGTCACCAAGGATTGGATGTCGCTCACCGATATGGATCCGGATATGGCCCGCGCGGCTATTGCCGGCGAGGATGGCAAATTCTGCACGCATGAAGGCTTTGACCGCGAAGCCATCGCCAATGCCTTTGAACGCAATTTGCGCGGCGGCCGCATTCGCGGCGGCTCAACGATCAGCCAGCAGACCGCGAAAAACGCGTTTCTCTGGCAAGGGGGCGGTTATGCGCGCAAAGCCTTAGAGGCTTGGTTCACGCTGCTCATTGAAAATATCTGGGGCAAGCGCCGGATTATGGAAGTTTATCTCAATATCGCCGAAACCGGCATCGGCACTTATGGCGCCAATGCGGGGGCGCAGCGGTATTTCAACCACGATGCCTCTACCCTATCGGCCCAAGAAGCGGCACGGATCGCCGCTGTTCTGCCGCTGCCCAAAAAGCGCGAAGCGGCCAGCCCCTCTGGCTTTACCCGGCGTCATGGCAACCGCATTGCGGCCAATATCAGGGTCGTCAAACGGGATCGGCTTGACGCCTGCCTGTATTGATCGGCGCAAACGGCGTGGGGTTTAGAAGGGCAGGTTAAAGCCGGGCGGCAAGGGGATGCTGCCCTTCATTTTGCCCATTTCTTCGCTCGATACGGCATCGGCTTTGGCGCGGGCATCGTTAAAGGCCGCTGTCACCAAATCTTCCAAAATTTGCTTCTCGGTCGGCACGAGCAGGCTCTCATCAATGGACACGCCAATGATGCGGCCCTTGGCCGATGCGCGGACTTTCACCAATCCGCCGCCCGCGGCCCCTTCGACTTCAATCGTGTCGAGATTGGCCTGCGCCTTTTCCAACTCGGCCTGAACATTTTGGGCCATTTTCAAAATGTCATCGATGGATTTCATGAGGCTATGCTCCGTTGGGTTGGGCTGGATTCGGCGATCTCATAGTCGACAAGTTCGGCATCGGGAAAGGCATCAAAAGCAGCTTTCACCAAAGGCGTTGCCAAAATGCGCGCGCGCGCTTGGTCTTCGCGGGTCTGCTCTTGCTGCAACAAGGATGGCTGCGCATCGCCATCGGCGGTCGTCACATCCCAATTCATGCCGGTTAGGCTTTTGAGCGCGGCGGCCAAATCGCGGGCAAAGTCGCTGGGCAGCGGCTTGACCGGGCGAACCACCAGCGTGCCGGGGGCATAGCGGATCAGCCCTGCATAATCATGCATTTGCTGCGCCAAATGGGCCCGGCCATTTTGTGCCAGAAACTCGATCAGTGCCGGAAAACTCTCTGGCACAGACGGCGCTTGGGCGGGGGTCATTGCCACAGTGCTGCCAGATGGGGCGGCGGCGGTAGGCTGGGCCGGTGCAGTCGCGATGGGCGCGCCTGATTCCAGCTTGCGGGCCAGATCACCGGGGTCGGGAAGCTGACTGGCATGGATGATGCGCAGCGCCGCCATGTCGGCTGCCTCGCGCGGGTCGCTGGCCCGGATAACTTCGTCATGACCCTTGAGCAGCAATTGCCAAATGCGATGCAGCAGCTGAAAGCTCAGGCCCGCGGCCCATTGGTCATAATCAGCGCGTTCTTCGGCCGATTGGGCAGGGTCAGCTAAGGTGCCGACCTTTGCTAGGCTGGTGCCGTGGCAGGTTTCCAGCAGCCCCCGGAAAATGGCGGCGGGCTCGACCCCCAAATCATGCTGATCGCGCAGGGCAGTCAAAGTGGCGGGTGCATCGCCGTTCAGCAATAGGCCAAAGAGGCGCCGAATGGCTCCCCGATCAGACAGGCCAAGCATCGCCCGAACCTGGTCGCCCGTCACCGTGCCCGCGCCGTCCATATCGGCATGGGCGATGGCTTGATCCAAAATGGACAGGCCGTCGCGCACAGAGCCTTCTGCTGCGCGCGCGATGAGGGCGAGTGCATCCGCCTCTGCCGTCACGCCTTCGGCGGAACAGACATGGCTGAAATGCGCGGCCAGCAGGTCGGCGGGAATACGGCGCAAGTCAAATCGCTGGCAGCGCGACAGAACCGTGACCGGAACCTTTTGGATTTCGGTCGTCGCAAAGAGGAATTTTACATGCGGCGGCGGTTCTTCCAGCGTTTTCAGCAAGCCATTAAAGGCCGCCTTGGACAGCATGTGGACTTCGTCGATGATGTAAATCTTAAACCGCGCGGAGACAGAGGCGTAGCGCACAGCCTCAATAATCTCGCGAATGTCATCAATGCCCGTGTTCGACGCGGCATCCATTTCGATCACATCGATATGGCGTCCCTCCGCGATGGCGCGGCAGGGTTCGCAGACGCCGCAGGGGTCGATCGTCGGGCCGCCTTGGCCATCCGGGCCAATGCAATTGAGCGCCTTGGCAACAAGCCGCGCAGTGGATGTTTTGCCAACGCCGCGCACCCCGGTGAGCAAAAAGGCATGGGCTAACCGACCCCGCTTAATGGCATTGCCCAGCGTGGTGATCATGGCGTCTTGCCCGATCAGTTCAGAGAATCGTTGCGGCCGGTATTTGCGGGCCAGCACGCGATAGGGTTGCGCCTCTGGGGCTGCGGCGCTTTGCGGCGCAGGGTCGTCCAGGGCAAAGCCCGGACCCAGATCGTCATGCATGTCTATATCGTCGGACATGAGAACCTTCTACGCGCGATGATTTGGAAAGTCGAAGGGTTCATCCCGATCGCGTCGATCCAACGACCAGAAGCGGGTGGGAGCCGGAACGACCCGCGGCGAATTCGTTGTGGCTGCTGCCTTCCGGCCCTGACCAGGTTGGCGAAGACCACGTCCGCCCGACTCCCGGCTCGGCATATGGCGATGCTCTTGCAAAAGGGCAAGGGTGGCCCTTTTGAAACTGGGTTATCGGCCTTGCATATTATGGCTTTCAACCGGCAATCGCACGGTCAGGCCATCCAGGCTTTCATCAAGAATTATCTGGCAGGATAGGCGGCTATAGCGGGTGGCCCCGGCGGCCAGATCAATCATATCTTCTTCATCTTCGCTCGCCCGTGTCAGCTTGGTGAACCAGTCTGGGTCGACGATAACATGGCAGGTGGAACAGGCCATTTGCCCTTCGCACGTGCCCTCAAGCGGCAGGCCTGCCGCCTGTCCGACCGTCAGCAAGCTCTCGCCCGCCTCTGCTTGCGCCTCTCGGGTCTGGCCGTCCGTCATCTGAAAACAAATTCTTATCATCGCTATGCCCGTCCTTGCCTGTCCGCGGCATCGAATATCGTGCTGAGGGCAAAGCGCAAATCCTGTTCGGATGTATATCGCCCAAACCCAATCCGAAGGGAGCTCCGCGCCTGTGCATCGGTCAGCCCAATCGCCCGAAGGACATGGCTTGGCCGACCCGACCCGCTGGCACAGGCGGACCCAGCAGAAAAGGCAATGTCCCGCAGCTCTGATATCAGGCGGGCAACATCCAGACCTGCGCGCCGGATGTTCAAATTGCCTGCATAACGGCGTGTTGCCGATCCATTGAGCGCCCAGTCTTTGGGCAGCATCTCGGTTGCCAGCGCCCAAAGACGCGCCACATGGGCTGCATCCTCATCCCAGCGGCCGGCTGCGAGCTGAGCGGCCGCGCCAAAGCCGGCACAGAGTGCCGGGGAGAGCGTGCCCGATCTGAGGCCGCCTTCCTGCCCGCCGCCCAAAAGAAACGGTGTGATTGCCACCCCGTCGCGCACCCAAAGCGCCCCAATGCCCTTAGGGCCGTGGATCTTATGCGCGCTGATCGCGATTAAATCTGGCCCATCGGGAATGGCGATGCGGCCATAGCCCTGCACCGCATCGCACAGGACCAGTGCGCCCGCGCGCTGTGCCTGTTCGGCAAGGGCGGCAATGGGCTGGATCACCCCAATTTCATTATTAACCAGCATGATAGCGGCCATGCCCATCTGCGCGGGCAGGGTGGTGGGATCGACCAAACCGAATTGGTCGACGGGGAGGGTCTCCACCTCGCGCCCCTGCGTGCTGAGCCAATGGGCGGTGTCGCGCACGGCGGCATGCTCTGTTTCTGCAAGGACGAGCTTGCCGCGCCCTGCACAGCGCATGGCCCAGTTAATCGCCTCTGTGGCCCCACTGGTGAAATAGACGCGCCCCCCTTTTGGGAGCAAGGCCGCCACCTGATCCCGCGCGATCTCAACGGCGGCGGCGGCTTCGCGCCCAAGCCGATGAGGCGAATGCGGGTTGGCACATTTGTCTTCCAGCCAAGGCCGCATCGCCGTCATCGCTTCGGGCGCAAGTGGCGTTGTTGCCTGATAATCCAGATAGAGGCTCATCCCCGGATGCGCTGCCATGTTTCGATCAGGCGATAGACATCGCTGCGGCTGGTTTCTGGGCCGAAGCTGATCCGCACGACTTCTGCGGCCTCTGTGTCATTCCAGCCCATGGCCGTGAGCACGCGGCTTGTCTTTAAGGTGCCCGAGGAACAGGCGCTGCCCGCCGAGACAGAAATGCCCGCCATGTCGAACTGAATGAGTTGGGCCGAACTCGCTTTGCCCGGCATTTGGTAGCTGGCGATGGAGGGGATGCGGTCCGCCGCTTTAGCGACGACCTTGCCGCCCGCCGCCTCAATCGCGCTGTCGAGATGCTGGCGCAAATCCTTCGCCCGCGCCATCCAGCCGCGGCTGGCCTCTGCCGCCGTTGCAAAGCCGATAATGCCGGGCAGATTTTCGGTGCCGGGTCGATAGCCTTTTTCCTGTCCACCTGTGGGGGACAGCACGGCCAGATCGCGGACAAGAAGTGCGCCAATGCCCGGCGGTCCGCCAAATTTATGCGCGGAGACGGCGATGAGATCGGCATCGGGCAAATCGAGCTTGCCTGCGGTCTGCGCGCAATCGGCGAAGAAGATGCCGCCCTTGTCCCGCACAATCTCGGCAATGTCGTCAAGCGGCTGGATCACGCCTGTTTCATTATTGGCATGCTGCACTGCGACCAAAGGCCGGGCCGCCGCCAAGGCGGAAAGCCGGCCATAGACGCGATCCGGCGTCACGCGGCCGTCTGCTGCAACTGGGATTAAAAAACCATGCGGGGCGCAGCGATGAACGGCATCATGCTCAATCGCCGACAGTAAAGTAACATCCGCCGCCGTGCGCGTCAGGGCCATGTGAATGGCTTCGCTCGCCCCGCTGGTGAAGATAATCTCATGCGGCCAGCCCAGCGCCTCAGCGATGCGATGGCGCGCATTTTCGAGCGCCGCGCGCGCCGCGCGTCCTTCGGCATGGGGAGAGGAGGGATTGGCCCAAGTCTCTATCGCACGTGCCATGGCATCGCGCACCGGGGCCAGCACCGGGGCGGTTGCAGCATGGTCAAGGTAAAGGCGATCAGGCACGGTCACACCCAATGATTGCGAAATGGCTGGTCCTTCCTATATAGGCAGAGCTCATGGCGCAAAGTATTGCGCTGTTCCCATTGACGATTTTTCTGTGCGAGGCCCATGCCCGAAGTTATTTTCCCCGGCCCTGAAGGCCGCCTTGAAGGCCGCTTTAACCCTGGGCCCCGCCCCCGCGCACCTGTTGCGATGATCCTGCATCCCCACCCCAAAGCGGGCGGAACGATGAACAATCGGATTGCGCAGGCGCTCTACCAGACCTTTGTGCGGCGCGGTTTTGCGACCTTGCGCTTCAACTTTCGCGGCGTTGGGCGCAGCGAAGGCGTGTTTGACAATGGCATTGGTGAATTGTCGGATGCGGCCTCCGCGCTGGATTGGGTGCAGTCCATCCACCCAGAAGCGCAGCAGACCTGGGTTGCTGGTTACAGCTTTGGCGCGCTAATCGGCATGCAGTTGCTGATGCGTCGGCCGGAGATTCGCGGCTTCATCTCGATTGCGCCGCCCGCCAACATGTATGATTTCAGCTTCCTGGCACCCTGCCCCTCTTCGGGCATCATCATTCAGGGCACAGCCGATGAAGTTGTGACGCCGCCTGCTGTACAAAAGCTGGTCGATAAGCTGCGGACGCAGCGCCACATCACCATCCATCATGATGAGATTAAGGGCGCGAACCATTTCTTTGAAAATGAGATGACCGAACTCATGGGGTCGGTGGATAATTATCTCGATTTCCGTCTCGATCCGGCCTGCCCTATTCGCTAAATGGGGATGGGGCAGCAAGTTGAGTAAATGACTGCGTAGAGCCTAGGGTGGAACATGCCGATCAGCCAATCCCGTGATGAGCGGACGGTGCTCGATCTTTTTACAGAGATCGCGATCGTCGAACATTTGTTGCGCAACCGATATGATCGAGCGTCGCCTGCGGGCATGACGACCGGGCAATTCGGGATTTTGACCCATTTCATCCGCGGTGGAAACGCCCGCGAAAAGCTCTCTGTTCTGGCTTGGGCGTTTCAGGACAGTGAAGATTATATGGCGGAAAAAGTGGCGTCGCTTGTGGCGCGCGGCCTCTTGGCGTCCGCCCCGTCAGACCAGGATGTCTGGGTTGAGATCACCGATGCCGGCCGCGAAATGCATGGCCAAGCGCTGGCCGAAATGGGTCCGGAGGTGGAGCAATTGCTCGAAGGTATAGAGCTGGCCGATCTGCAGATCAGCCTGCGCGTGCTTCAGGATATTCGCCGAACGCTCGACAATTTGCCAGATCGGTAAAGCGCCGGGGGCTTAATAGCCCATCAGGCTCATAACTTCCCGGCGGCTGCTGGCATCATCCAAAAAGCATCCGAGCAGGCGGCTTGTCGTCATGCCGACGCCCGGCGTGCGCACACCCCGACCCGTCATGCAGCCATGCGTGGCTTCAATCACGACAGCCACGCCATGCGGCTGGAGATTGTCCCAAATACATTTGGCGACTTCGGCGGTCAGCCGCTCTTGCACTTGAAGCCGCTGGGCATAGCCATGCAGCACGCGCGCCAGCTTTGAAATGCCGACAACGCGGTTTTTGGGCAGATAGGCGATCGAGGCCTTGCCGATAATCGGTGCCATATGATGTTCGCAATGCGACTGGAACGGAATGTCTTTCAGCAAGACAACCTCATCATAGCCGCCCACTTCTTCAAAGGTGCGGGACAAATGCAGGCCGGGATCTTCGGCATAGCCCGCGCAATATTCCTTCCAAGCGCGTGCGACGCGCTTTGGCGTATCGATCAGGCCTTCGCGATTGGGGTCGTCACCCGCCCAATTGATGAGCGTGCGGATCGCGTCGGCGACATCTTGGGGAACGGCGGGTTTTTTATCTTCAGTCATATCAACACCATCCTATAGTCGGCCCTGCTTGTGTTGCCCATACCGACTTAAGATCGGCCCAAAGCCAAATCATTCAAATATGGTGCAGAAACGCAACACAAGGCGCAAAAGGGTATTTTCCCTTACGTCTTTCTGGAAAAACTTAACCTACGCATCCGCCAAAAAATACTTTAACGCCCGATTTGCAAGATTTGAGCCATTGACGGACGCAAAATCGCGTCGCAGGATGGCCCCAATACGCGTCTTGAGCGCGATAGAGCCGGTAAATCCGGCACCAAATGGGAGATGGGGTAATGAAGCAAGTTTACGTCACCGGTGTTTCTGCACTTGCGATGCTGATCGCGTCGCCTGCCTTGGCGCAGTCGGCCCAAGCCGATTCGTCAGACATTGGCGCAGATGAAATCATCGTCACCGCACAGCGTCAGGCACAGAGCCTGCAAGAAGTGCCAATCGCCGTCTCCGCCTTCTCGGCTGAAGCTCTTGAAAAGCAGCAGATTAAGAACGCCAGCGATCTTCAGCTCACCTTGCCGAACGTGACCTTTACAAAGGGCAACTTCGTGGGTTCGAGCTTCACCATCCGCGGGATTGGCGATTTGTGCGTTGGCGTTTCGTGCGACTCTGCAACCGCAATTCACTTGGACGGCACGCCGCTTCTCGCGACGCGCTTGTTCGAAACCGAATATTTTGATCTTGAGCGCGTGGAAGTTCTGCGTGGCCCGCAAGGCACGCTGTTCGGCCGCAACGCGACCTCAGGCGTGGTCAACTTTGTTCCGGTTCGTCCGGACCTGACGGCGTTCAAGGGCTCCGGTGAAATTGAATATGGCAATTTCAACTCCGTGAAGGCGAAGGGCATGATCAACTTGCCGCTTTCCGACACGCTGGGTGCGCGTTTGTCAGGTTTCTACCTGAAGCGCGATGGCTATACGAACAACGTCTTTGACGGCTCCAAACTGGATGACCGCGACATGTATGCCGTTCGTGGCTCGGTGCGGTGGGAGCCGACCGACAGCACGACAATTGACCTCATGGGCTATTATTTCCGTGAAGATGACAACCGTTTGCGCATTCAAAAGCAAATGTGTCAGCGCGACCCCACCGGCGTATTGGGCTGTCTGCCCAATGCGCGTGAATATGGCATGACCAACGCCAACTCGACTTTTGTGGGCACATTGAGCTCACGCGAGTTTTTGGCGGTAAATGGCATTCCGTCGAGCTTGGGTCTTGGCAGCCTATATGGCGCTGATGTCTATGCTGGTGTCCTGAACCCAGCTGATCCGCGCACCGTCAACACGGATCATACACCGACCTATTTCACATCGGAAGAGCAATATCAGGCGCGCATCAGCCAAGAATTGGGCGCGTTTAACGTTCAGCTAACCGGTTTCTATCACAAGGCCTCGGTTGACTCGTCGCAGGATTACAACCTGTCGGTTCAAAATCGTGCGGTCATGACCCCGGGCCTGACCGCGCTTGCTGGTCTGGCTGGTGGTGCGGGTGGTGCTGCTCTCGGATCCTATTTGAAGCCGATTTATGATGCCCTGACGCCGACCGGCCCTGCTGGCAATCTCTGCACGTCGCTCCCTGAGACGACGGGGACCGGCTCTTATGGCGGGTATAAAGTTTGCTCGGCAACGCCGCAGGATTTTGACCGTTCCAATCAGGACAATAAAGATTGGTCGGTTGAAGGCATCATCACGTCTGATTTCGATGGCAAGTTTAACTTCCTGCTTGGCGGTATTTACGTCAATGCGCAGGCGACCGAAAACAGCTATTATGTGAACTCGTTCGGGATTGATTATGTCTCTGGCATTCTCGGCACCTTCAACGCCTATGCCGGCGGACGTCCTGCATCCTATCTCGCCACGCCTTACTACCGGAACAATACCGATCAGCTGACGGTGAAGTCCTACGGCATCTTCGGCGAAACTTATTATGAGTTTAACGATGCAGTGAAGCTGACCATCGGTCTGCGGTATAATAATGATAAGAAGTATGTGAAGGCGCGCACCACGCTGGCCGCGTTCTTGGCACCCTTTACCAGCACCGATGCCTATGCGTCGCCATTCTTTGTCGCCTTTGATGCCGATCCAGGCAAAACGGGCAACCAGGCTTGGTCAGAACGCAACGTTGGCTTTAGCAAGATGACGGGCCGTGCCGTGCTGGATTGGAAGCTGAGCGACGATAATCTGCTCTATGCCTCCTATTCTCGCGGCTATAAGTCTGGCGGCATCAACCCGCCACTCAGCCCGATTTTCACGGTCTCGGAATCCTTTGGTCCCGAATCAGTTGACGCTTTTGAAGTTGGCTCGAAGAACGTCTTTGCCAATGGCAAACTCACGATCAACGCAACGGCCTTCTACTATAAGTATAAGGGCCTGCAGCTGAGCCGCATCGTTGCCCGCACCTCGGTCAATGACAATATCGATGCTGATATTTACGGTTTGGAACTGGAAAGCATCATCCGCCCAACCCGTGAATTGGCCATCAACTTTGGTGCCAGCTATCTGCACACCAAGGCGGGTGACTCGGGAGATCGTCTGTTCAACCCGCGCGACCCGTCGGCTGGCCGTTCTGATGCTGTCATCATCAAAGACATCACCAATGGCGCGAACTGCGTTGCCCTGTCGAAGACCGGCAGTGCAGCAAATGTGAATGCCTTTGTGACAGCGATCAACCAAGGCATTGGTTTGCGGGCTCCCACAAGCTTTGGGGCTAATAGCGGCCTGAATGCCAATGGCGCCTTCGGCATCTGCAATGTCTTGACAGCGCAGGCGGCTGGTGCCGCCGGGACAGCCTTTGGCGGGATCACCATCTCCAACGGTGTGCCGATCAACATCAAGGGCAATAAGTTGCCGCAGGCTCCGAACTATAAGTTCTCGGCCGGTGCGCAGTACACGGTGGAAATGGATAACGGCATGACGATCGTCCCGCGTGCTGACCTGACCTATACCGGGGACAGCTATGGCAACATCTTCAATGGTCGGATAAACAAGATTGAGGGCTACACACAAGCCAACGCTCAGATCCAGCTGAACGGTCAGGATGATAAGTGGTTCATGCGCGCTTACATCCAGAACATTTTTGATAGCAGCTCAATCACGGGTCTTTATGTGACCGACCAGTCTTCGGGCATGTACACCAACATCTTTACGCTTGAACCGCGCCGCTACGGTGTCGCTGCCGGCTTCAAGTTCTAAGCGAAACCTCAAGGGGAGGTTGCCTGGCCCCGGTGCGCACGTCGCACCGGGGCTTTTTTTCTGTCCCCAATTCCGGTGGTTCTAACACAATCCCTAGTGGCAATTGTGCCTCGGCTCCCCTATTGGACGGTCATTCGAGTCACTCTCTCAATGGGACGCAAGCCATATCATGCGCATTGCCATTGCCTCAGATCATGCCGCGCTCGACCTAAAGCGCGCACTGTGTGACTGGCTTTCTGAAATGGGGCATGAGGTGGCGGATCTTGGACCCCATGATGCCGCCAGCGTCGATTATCCCGATTATGGCTATAAACTTGCCGCTGCCGTCGCTGCGGGAGAGGCAGAGCGCGGCATCGCGCTCTGTGGGTCGGGCATCGGCATTTCCATTGCCGTTAATCGCAACCCCGCCTGTCGCTGTGCGCTGGTGTCAGAGCCCTTGTCGGCCCGGCTGGCGCGTGAACATAATGACGCCAATGTGTTGGCGCTTGGCGCGCGGTTGACCGGCGTTGATATGGCCAAGGCCTGTATCGAGGCCTTTTTGAACACAGCCTTTGGCGGCGACCGTCATGTGCGCCGCGTTTCCAAATTGTCCAACCCTGTCTTTGCCAAGGATCCCGCATGAGCAGCAACACCGCCGCCCCTTATACCGTTACCAAGGGCTTTTTCTCCCGCAGTCTGGCCGAGAGTGATCCGGAAATTGCTGGCTGGATTGGCAAGGAGCTGGATCGGCAGCGCGACAAGATTGAGCTGATCGCCTCAGAAAATATCTGCTCGCGCGCGGTGTTGGAAGCGCAAGGGTCAATCCTGACGAACAAATATGCCGAAGGCTATCCGGGCCGTCGCTATTATGGCGGCTGCGAATATGTGGATGAGATTGAAACATTGGCCATTGAACGCGCCAAGGCGCTGTTCGGCTGCAATTTCGCCAATGTGCAGCCCAATTCGGGCAGCCAGATGAACCAAGCGGTGTTCCTCGCGCTGTTGCAGCCGGGGGACAGCTTCATGGGCCTTGATCTGGCCGCTGGCGGCCATTTGACGCATGGATCGCCCGTCAACATGTCGGGCAAATGGTTCAACCCCATTCCCTATGGCGTGCGCCGCGAAGACCAGATTATCGATATGGAGGAAGTCGCCCGGATTGCGCGGGAAAATAAGCCCAAGCTGATCATCTGTGGCGGCACGGCCTATTCCCGCTTTTGGGATTGGGCCCGTTTCCGTGAGATTGCGGATGAAGTGGGCGCCTATCTGCTCGCTGATATGTCGCATATTTCGGGGCTGGTTGCAGGCGGCGCACATCCCAGCCCTGTGCCCCATGCCCATGTGACGACAACAACGACGCACAAGTCGCTGCGCGGCCCGCGCTCTGGCATCATCCTCTCCAATGATGAAGCCTTGGCGAAGAAGTTTAACAGCGCGATCTTCCCAGGTCTTCAGGGTGGCCCGCTGATGCATATTGTCGCCGCCAAGGCAGTCGCCTTTGCTGAGGCGATGCAGCCTGAGTTTAAGGCCTATGCCCATGCCGTGGCGGCCAATGCCAAGGCGTTGGCGGTGGCGCTACAGGAACAGGGGCTGGATATTGTGTCGGGCGGCACGGACAATCATTCCATGCTGGTCGATTTGCGGCCGAAACAGGCCAAGGGCAAGCATGCCGAAAAGGCGCTCGACCGAGCATCGATCACCTGCAACAAAAACAACATCCCCTATGATGATGAAAAGCCGACCCTTACCTCTGGCATTCGCTTGGGCACGCCTGCTGGCACCACGCGGGGCTTTGGCCCAGAGGAATTCCGCCAGATCGGGCAGATGATTGCCGAAGTGGTCGATGGCCTGCGCAAAAATGGCGAAGCAGGGGACGCCCAGATCGAAGCGCATGTGCGCGAGCGGGTAGAGGCGCTCTGTGCCCGCTTTCCAATTTACGAAGGTCTTTGATCCTTGCGCTGCCCATTTTGCGCCCATGAAGACAGCCAAGTAAAGGATTCCCGTCCCACTGAGGATAATGGGGCCATTCGCAGGCGGCGCCAATGCGAAGCATGCGGCGCGCGCTTTACAACGTTTGAGCGGATCCAGCTGCGCGAATTGACGGTCGTAAAGTCTGAAGGGCGGCGGCAAAGCTTTGACCGGGAAAAGCTGGAACGCTCCGTCACCATTGCCTGTCGCAAACGGCCAATTGATCCGGCCAAGATTGAGCGTCTGGTGTCTGGCATTCAGCGCCAGTTGGAAACATCTGGCGAAAGCGAAGTCAGCGCGTCCACCATTGGGGAATTGGTGATGGAAGGGCTCAAAGGGCTGGATGGCGTTGCCTATATCCGTTTTGCGTCGGTCTATCGCGACTTTACCGAACCGCGCGATTTTGAGGATTTTGCCGGCAGCATTGCCGAGGCGGCGCGCAAATAACCGTGCAACCCGTTTTCGTTCTTGTTCGGCCGCAACTTGGTGAGAATATCGGCAAGGCGGCGCGCGCCATGCTCAATTTCGGCCTGACCGACATGCGCCTTGTTGCCCCGCGCGATGGCTGGCCCAATCCCTCGGCTGGCCCGGCGGCGGCAGGTGCCGATATCGTCCTTGAAAAGGCGCAGGTTTTTGACAGCGTGGCCGAGGCGGTTGCGGATTGTGCGCATGTCTATGCAACAACGGTGCGCAAGCGCGGCCTCATCAAGCCGGTTGTGACCCCCGAAGTGGCAGCGCAAGACATCCATCATCAGGCTGGACGCAGCGCCATCCTATTTGGGCCGGAACGCTCTGGTCTGGAAACGGATGATGTGACGCTGGCCCGCACGATCCTGACCGTGCCGATCAATCCGGACTTCGGCTCGCTCAATCTGGCCCAAGCGGTCATCCTTGTCGCTTATGAATGGTCAAAACATGTCGCGCTGGAAAGCCCCACAATCGTGGACCTAGATCCCCCAGCGCCGCAGGTGGAGTTAGAGGGGTTGATTGGCCATCTTGAAGATATGTTGGCCGACACGGGCTATTTCTTCCCGCCGGATCGTGTGCCCGTGACCAAGCGAACCCTGCGCTCTGTGCTCACCAAGCCTGCTTGGAACGCAAATGAGGTGCGGACCCTCAGGGGCGTTTTGCGCGCGCTCGAGCATCGACGTTGATACGCATTTTAGTAAAATGTTAACGAATGGCTGTAAGACCAAGTCGTGTTTGAGCAGCATGTGTGAGGTTCATATGAAGATTTTTCTCTTTTCTCTTCTCGCTTTGTCTGCTGCACCTGTGGCAGCACAATCCCTGCCCACCAACTCTGCGCCAGAACAAAGCGCAGCCGATGCGGATCCCAATAAGATTATTTGTAAGCGGTTCGCGGATACGGGCTCTTTGGTCAAGAAATCCAAAGTCTGCAGAACGCGTGCCGAATGGAGCAGGGCAACCGAAGACGCGCAGAAGGAAGGGGAGCGTTTGCTCAGCCGCAGCGTCAGCATCCCCAACGGGTAAAGCGTGCTTTGACTTGACTCTTGAGGCTGTGGCGCTATTCGCCCGGTCTTCCGCAATTGACCCTGCACTCCGGTGAAGCAGGTGTCCGGCGCGCCTTTGGCGTGTTGCGCGGTTCCGGAACCGAAACGAAACGCAATTGGAGAATGATCATGTCGAAGCGCCAGAGCGCCAAGCATAAGCTCGATCGCCGTATGGGCGAAAATATTTGGGGTCGTCCCAAATCCCCTGTGAACAAGCGTGAATACGGTCCAGGCCAGCACGGTCAGCGTCGCAAGGGCAAAGTGTCCGACTATGGTATTCAGCTGCGCGCCAAGCAGAAGCTGAAGGGCTATTATGGCGACATTACCGAAAAGCAGTTTAAGCGCGCTTATCAAGAAGCCGACCGTATGGTGGGCGATACGTCGCAGAACCTGATCGGTCTGCTGGAGCGTCGTCTGGATGCGGTCGTGTATCGCGCCAAGTTCGCGCCGACTATTTTCGCTGCGCGTCAGCTGGTCAATCACGGCCATATCCGCGTCAATGGCGACAAGTGCAACATTGCCTCGCGTCCGGTAAAGCCGGGTGATGAGATCAGCCTGGGCAATAAGGCACAGGAAATGGCGCTCGTCCTTGAAGCGCAGGGCCTCGCCGAGCGCGACATTCCTGATTATGTCGTTCCCGATGGGACGGCGAAGGTGACCTTCACGCGCGTTCCCACGCTCGATGAAGTCCCCTATCCGGTGAAGATGGAACCGAATCTGGTCGTCGAATTTTATTCGCGCTAAATTCTGGTCCAAAACCAGTTTCAAAAGGGCGGTCCCTCGGGGCCGCCCTTTTTCGTTTAGGGGGCAAAAGCTTTTTGGAGAAAGGCGTCTGATCGGGGCGCTTGCAGCCTTAGGGTTGTGATGCCAAGGATGCGGCATAATCATGTTCAGGAGTTGATGATGAAATTTGCCCCCTTGCTGCTTGTTGCCCTGATAGCGGCAGCGCCTGCCTTGGCAGAGCCGGAAATTTCAGTGGCCACGCTTAAGGAGGTGACCAAAACCCTCTCTTCGGACATGTTTGAAGGCCGTGGGCCGACCACGCCGGGCGAGGATAAGACGATAGGCTATTTGGCTGGTCGCTTTGCCGCTCTGGGTCTTCAGCCCGCCAATAAGGGCAGCTGGTTTCAGGATGTGCCGATGGTCCGTATGAACGCCGATCCGGCCATGCGTCTGCGCTTTACAGGCGGAAAGGCGCCGATCGATCTGGCGTATAAGGCAGACTTTGTTGCCTCCAGCTATCGCCTGACGCCGCAGACCGACATTCAGAATAGCGATGTTGTCTTTGTTGGTTTCGGCATCAATGCGCCGGAACGCGGTTGGAATGATTATGCGGGCCTGGATGTGAAGGGGAAGACGGTTGTCATCCTGATCAACGATCCCGATTATGCAGCGAAGGATTTGAAGGGCCCCTTTGGTGGCCGTGCCATGACCTATTATGGCCGCTGGACGTATAAATATGAGGAAGCCGCGCGTCAGGGCGCGGCCGCTGCGATCATCGTGCATGATACCTATCCCGCAGCCTATCCCTGGGGCGTTGTTGTATCGAGCTGGTCCGGCCCGCAGATCCGCATGGATGCAGCGGACAATCATATGACCGAAACACAGGCCAATGGCTGGATGACGAAGGATGCGGCGCAAAAGCTGCTCGCGTCTGCGGGGCTTGATCTGACCCGTCTAACCGCGGCGGCCAAGAAAAAGGGCTTCAAGGCCGTGCCGCTCGGCATCAAAGCAAATTTGTCCTTCTCCACCGAGATTCAGCGCCAGTTGTCGCGCAATGTTGTTGCTGTTCTGCCGGGCAAGGCGCGGCCGGATGAATATGTGCTCTATTCCGCGCATTGGGATCATCTGGGTATTTGTGAGCCGATCAACGGCGATAATATCTGCAACGGGGCGCTTGATAATGCGACTGGAACCGCCGGGTTGGTTGCGCTGGCGGAGGCCTATGTAAAGGCTGGACCTGCTGCCCGCTCCGTCGTGTTTGCCGCCGTGACCGCGGAGGAATCGGGCCTGCTCGGGTCGGATTATTATGCGGCCAATCCGCTCTTTCCGCTCGCAAAGACCGTGGGGGGCATCAATATGGATGGCCTCAACATATTGGGCCGGACCAAGGATGTGGTCGTGATCGGCCCCGGCAAATCGGAATTGGAGCCGATGCTGGCCAAATATGCCATGGCGCAGGGCCGGGTTGTGGTGCCAGAACCAAGCCCCGAAAAGGGCAGCTTTTACCGCTCTGACCATTTCAGCCTCGCCAAGCGCGGCGTGCCGATGATCTATTTTGATGCCGGCGAAGATTTGGTGAATGGCGGTACGGCAGCGGGTGCTGCGGCAAGCGAAGATTATACCGAAAATCGCTATCACAAGCCGCAGGACGAATATCGCGACGATTGGACATGGGATGGCGCGATTGAGGATCTGACGCTCAATTACCAAATCGGCCGCGAACTGGCGGATGGTGCCGTCTGGCCGAACTGGTATCCGACCGCTGAATTCCGCAGCGCGCGGGATGCCAGCCGGGGCAGCAAGTGAGCCGCATCCAACCCCCTGAATGGGCGCTGCATGACAGCGTCTGGATTGGCTTTCCAAGTGCGGCTGATTTGTGGCTCGAAGACCTTGAAGGCGCACAAGCCGAAGTTGCGGCCTTTGCCAATGCCGTCCATGCCGATGGGGCGGGGGAGACCGTCCGCCTCGTTTGCGCCAATGCGCAGGCGCAAGACGCGGCGCGCGCGCTTGCGGCCCCCGGCGTTGAGATTGTGGCCGCCCCCTTTTTCGATATTTGGCTGCGCGATACCGGGCCGATCCTTGTCGCGGAGGGTGGTAAGCCCCTGGCGCTGGATTATCTCGGCAATGGGTGGGGTGGGAAATACCCTTCCCCCTTGGATGATGATCTTGCCCGCGTCTTGTGCGCCGAGGCGGGCCTTGATCGCCAGACGCGCAATTGGGTGCTGGAAGGCGGCGCGATTGATGTCGATGGCGCGGGCCTGTGCGTGACGACGGGACAATGCCTGCTCAACCCCAATCGCAACCCGAAATTGTCGCGGCGGGAGATTGAGGACAAGCTTTCGGCGGATCTCGGCGTGTCACACATCCTCTGGCTTGGTGTTGGTTTGCTCAATGACCATACGGACGGTCATGTCGATAATCTCGCGCGCTTTGTGGCGCCCGGTGTTTTGGCCCTGCCCGAAGCCTTTGGCGATGATGATCCCAATGCCGCTATCTATGCCGATGCCCTGTCCCGCGCGCAGGATTGGCCGGTCGAAATTGTGCGAATCCCGTCTGCTGGATTGCATATGGATGAGGATGAGGATGGGGAGCCAATCCCCGCGAGCCACATGAATTTTTATATCGGCAATGCGACGGTCGTGGTGCCGACCTATGGCGGGCCGAGCGATGACAAAGCGGTTGCCGCCGTTGCCGCCCTCTTCCCAGACCGCGCGACAATTGGCCTGCCCGCCACCCATATTCTTACAGGCGGCGGTAGCTTTCACTGCATCAGCCAGCAGGTGCCGTGCCTGTGACAGTTGCTTTCATCACCCGCGCGCTGCTCTCGGGGCTGATCATCGCGGCCATTGCCCTGATTGCAAAGCGCAACCCAGCCGCGGGCGCTCTCGTTGCCTCGCTGCCTTTGGTGTCGATCCTTGGCATGCTCTGGCTCTGGCGTGACACCAGCGACCCAGAGCTGATGGCCAGCCATATTGAGGCGACCTTTTGGTATGTGATCCCCTCGCTGCCGATGTTCCTCGTCATGCCCGCGCTGTTGCGCAATGGCGTCCATTTCTGGATCGCGTTGCTGGCCAGCTGTGTGCTGACGTTTCTGCTCTATCTTGCGACAATTGGTATAGCCGCGAAATTCGGCGTCAGGATGTAGCCGCACACTCGGGCCCATCCCCCCTCAACACCGCCAGCCCTTGGCGACCGGCCCCGGCTCTAACACGCGATAGGCGTGCTCTACGAACTCGCACAGCAAAGGCCGTGTGTCGCGCGGGTCGATAATGTCTTCGATCCCGAATTTCTCCGCCGTGCGAAAAGGGCTGCGGACATCGTTGAGGCGCTTTTGAATGTCCTTGAGCAGCGCCTTGGGATTGTCGCTGGCTTCCAGATCCGATTTATAGGCCGCCTCCAGCCCGCCGGAGATGGGCAGGCTCCCCCAATCGCCCGAGGGCCAGGCATAGCGCCATTTGTGGCGGGAGAGGTTGGCGTGGGCGCTACCCGCCATGCCATAGGCTTTGCGCAGGATGACGGCGCAGGTCGGCACCTTGGCCTGATACATGGCCATCATCGCGCGGCTGCCAAAGCGGATGGTTGCTTCATCCTCTGCTTTGCGGCCGATCAGAAAGCCGGGGACATCGACCAGATGGATGAGCGGCAGATGGAAGGTATCGGCCAGATCGACAAAGCGTTCCAGCTTGCGCGCGCTCGCCGCCGTCCATAGGCCGCCCAGCACCATCGGGTCAGAGGCGAGGATCGCGACCGGATAGCCATCCAGCCGGGCAAAGCCCGTCACCACGCTCGTCCCATGTTGGCGGCCAATTTCAAAGAAGCTGTCCTGATCTACCACCGCCTCAATAATCGGGCGGATTTTATAAAGGTGGCGGCTGTCGCGCGGCACCGCTTCGATCAGGCTGGGGTCGCGCCGATCCGGCTTGTCCGTGGGCGGTTTGCGACTTGGCAGGTCATGGACGGAGGAGGGAAGGTAAGAGAGGAAGCGCCGCGCCTTGGCAAAGGCATCGGCTTCGCTGTCGGCCTCATCATCAATCGCGCCATTTTTGGCATGGATGGTGGAGCCACCCAAATCTTCTTTGGTGCGATTTTCCCCCACGGCGGCGACCACAGGCGGGCCGGCGACAAACATTTGCGCCAGTCCTTTCACCAGTACTGAATAATGCGCCATCACCTGCCGCCCGGCCCCCAGTCCAGCCACCGGGCCAAGGCCCAGTGCCACCACGGGCACGTTCGACAGATTATCGACCATAAGTTCCCACCCCGGCACTTCGGGCACATAGGTAAAGCCCGTTGTCTCGAGCGTCTTGACGGAGCCGCCGCCGCCCGTGCCCTCAATCAGGCGCACCAGCGGAAGCCGATATTCGTTCGCCAGCTTTTCGGATTGGATGAGCTTGCCGTGCAGCGAGGCGTCGGCGGCCCCACCGCGCACGGTAAAGTCATCGGCCTGCACCACCATCGGCCGGCCCTCAATCCGGCCCCGGCCAAACAGGATGTTGGCGGGCACAAAGCCGGCCAGATTGCCCTTGGCATCATAATGGCCGACGCCACCCAGCTTGCCGACCTCGCGAAACGAGCCTTTATCGAGCAGGGCGGCTATGCGTTCCCGCACATTCAGCTTGCCGCCATCCTTCTGACGCTTGAGCTTTTCCGGCCCGCCCATTGTCTCGGCGAGCTTCTGTCGCCGCTTGAGCTCTTCGACTTCTTTTTCCCAGCTCATAGCACCCTCTTTCCCCTCGGATCATTTAGACGGTCACTTGCCCTCCCCCAACCCCTCCCGCCTGCGGGAGGGGAGCGAGACTTGGATGACCCTTGGTCAGCCTAGTCGCAGCGGGGAGGGCAAAGCGCATGCCGCGCATGCACATCGCCCGCCAATTTTTTCAGCCTCATCGTCAACGCACTTGCCGTAAACGTCAAGCGCGTGCGATGAAGCCTTTATGGGGAAGATCATGATTGCGCTGATCGCGCTGGGGCTGGCCTTTGGGGCCTTGGGATATGCCAGCAAATGGAGCCAGGTCGGGCTGCTGAACAGCGTGGACGCTGTTCTGTCGATCAACGCGCCTGTGCGTGAGGTGGCAAGCGGGGTCAGCTTTGGCCCGCAACCGCGCCAAAAGCTGGATATTTGGGCACCGATAACTGCGTCAGAAAAGCCGCGCGATGTGGTCGTGTTCTTTTATGGCGGAAGCTGGAACAGCGGCGACCGAGAACTTTACGGCTTTGCAGGCCGCGCCTTGGCAGAGCGTGGCTATATCGTGGTCATCCCAGATTATCGGCTGGTGCCGGAGGTGCGCTATCCCGGATTTGTTGAGGATGGAGCAGCGGCCGTCACCTGGGTGCAGCGCGAAATTGCGCGCTTTGGTGGCAATCCGAATCGCATTCACCTGACCGGACATTCGGCCGGCGCGCATATAGCCGCGCTGCTCACGCTGGATCCGCGCTGGCTCGATCATCCAGGTGCGCCTGCCAACAGCATTCGCAGCTTTGCAGGGCTTGCCGGGCCGTATGATTTCCTGCCCTTCACGTCGGATGCGGCAAAGGCTGCCTTTGGGCAAATGCCCGATCCAAAGCCCAGTCAGCCCATCACCTATGCCCGCGGGGATGCAGTCCCCATGCTCTTGCTCACAGGCAGCGCGGATACCACGGTGAAGCCCCGCAACAGCAAGGCACTGGCCGCCGCGCAAACCCGCGCCCGGGCAAAGGCGCAGGCCATGCTCTATGAGGGGCTGGGCCATAGTGACATCATCATGGCGCTGGCCCGACCCTTTCGGGATAAGGCGCCTGTGGTTGAGGATATGGATGCCTTTTTTGCCAAGGTGCGCTGACCCCGGGGCCAGAGCTTTTCATCTGGGCCGATTTCGCTCTATAGGGGCTGCATCATGACCCAAATGCACGTCGCCGCCCTGCAACAGTCCTTTTCGGACGATATCGACACCAATATCGACCGCGTCGAGGCGCTGGTGCGCGAAGCGGCCGGACGGGGCGCGAAGGTCATCCTGCCGTCGGAATTGTTTGAAGGCCATTATTTCTGCAAGGTGCAGAATGAGAGCTTTTTCAGCCGCGCAGCCCCCGTTGACAGCCATAAGGCGGTGCGGGCGATGCAACGCCTCGCCAAGGAATTGGGCGTCTATATCCCGACCAGCTTTTTTGAACGCGATGGCCAGCATTTTTACAACAGCCTCGCCATGATCGATGATCAGGGTGAGGTGATGGGCATTTATCGCAAAAGCCATATTCCTGATGGCCCCGGCTATAATGAGAAATTCTATTTCCGCCCTGGCAATACCGGCTTTCGCGTTTGGCCGACGCGCTATGGCGTGGTTGGCATCGGCATATGCTGGGATCAATGGTATCCTGAAACCGCGCGTGCGCTGATGTTGATGGGGGCCGACATCCTCTTCTTCCCAACGGCGATTGGCGATGAGCCAGAGGCGGAAGATCTCGATACCTCGCGCTTGTGGCGGCGCGCGATGATCGGCCATGCTGTGTCCAATGTCGTGCCCGTGGTCGCCGCCAATCGTGTCGGCACAGAGGGCGATATGCGCTTTTACGGGCACAGCTTCATCACGGATGAGCGCGGCGATTTTGCAGCCGAGTTTGGCGACACCACCGAAGGCGTGCTCGATGCGGTCTTTGATCTGGAGAGGGTGCGCAAACACCGCGCCACCTTCGGCTTCTTCCGCGACCGCCGCCCGCAGCTTTACGGGCGGATTGCCGAAGACATTTAGCTGTCGATAATCTGGCGCGCGTCCATGACAGTGACGTGCACCTGATAATAATATTTGCCCGTCGGCTTTCCATTTTCGGTAAAGTCAATGCGCACCCGCCGCGCAAGGCCCTCAACGGTGATCCGCTTGCCCTTAAACCTCTTTTCAAGCGCCGCGACATCCGCTGATCCGGCGAGCGCCTTTGCAGCGGCAGGAGAGAGCACGAGCGTCAGACAATTGCGGTCGCGATAATCGGCTTCCGAATTCAGGAAGAAGCGCCCCTCCTGACTGCCAACGCCTTTAATCTCCAGTTCAAATTCGGCTGCTACGGCCGCGCGTGGGGCAAGATAGGTTGCATATGTCACGGCCTCGACGGGAGAGAGGCAGCCGCGTGCGCAGGGGCGTCGTGTGCTCATGGGCGACACCCGAACGACGGGGGGCGTTGCCGTTGCGGGGGGCGGTGCCGCAGTCTGCGCCCGTGCGGGCGGTTCTGGCATGTGATCGGGCAGCAAAAGGGCCAGTGCCGCCATGAATAGGGTCATCGTCTCTCCCTCCCCGCCAATAAACTATCGCGCCAGCGCCAGCGCAAACACCTCGTGCAGCATCTCAGCGTTCATCCGCCCCGTATTCTGATTATAGCGTGATGTGTGATAGCTATCGATTAAGCGACGGCCATCGAGCAGATGATGAACCGCGCCATGGGCAAAGCGGCGCTTGGGCAGCTTTTCGCCACAGGCTTTGACCACTGATTGATGCGCGACTTGGCCCAGCGCGATGATCGTGGTCAGCTGTGGCAGGGCCGCCAAGGCGCTTTCCAAATAGGGTCGGCAAGTGCGCATTTCTTCGGGTGTCGGCTTATTTTCGGGCGGCACGCATTTGACCGCGTTGAGGATCATCACACCCTTGAGGCTGGCCCCATCATCGCGAAAGCTGCCGTATAAATGGCGGGTGAATTCCGGCGGATCATAAGTGATCAGGTCAAAATCCCTGAGCCCGGCAAAGAGCATTTCGCCCGATGGATCGCCCGTGAAGGGCCGACCAGTGCGGTTTGCGCCATGTTTGCCGGGGGCAAGGCCCACAATGGCCAGCCAAGCATCCGGATCGCCAAAGGCGGGGACGGGCGCATTCCAGAAATTTGGGAATTCTGAGTGGCAGGTTTGGCGATAAGCGGCGAGCCTTGGGCATAGGGCGCAGTCATGGGCTGGCTCTGTTGCGGGAAGGGCGCTTAAGATCTGGGGGCTGTTCATGGTCACCCGGCTCGCTTAAGCGGGCTGGGCCATGCGCACAAGCTATGCCATTGCTTTGGGGTCAAATCAGCCGCACGCCCGCTTTGGGCGGCCAGAGGCTGTGCTGCAGGCTGCCTGTGCCGAACTTGCCGGTGGCGCGACTCGGCTCATCGCGCGGTCCCCCATTATCCGCTCTGCCCCCATTGGCCCGTCTCTGCGCACCTATGCCAATGCCGCCGCGCTGATTGACACCGGGCTGGAGCCGTTGGAGCTGCTGGCGCATTTGAAATCCATTGAGGCCGCCTTTGGCCGCCGCATTGGCGGGCAGAGGTGGCGCGCGCGCGTGCTGGATCTGGATATTCTGCTCTGGTCAGAGGGGGCTTTTGAGGGGCCGGGCCTGTGCATTCCGCATATTGAATTCGCCCAGCGGCGCTTTGTGCTCGACCCGCTGGCGCGCATTGCGGGCAATTGGCGCGACCCCCGAAGCGGATTAACCATATATCATCTAAAGGCGCGCCTTGACCGAAAGCCTCCCGCCGCATAGGGGAGCGTCCCAAGGTCGGGCCGTTAGCTCAGTCGGTAGAGCAACTGACTTTTAATCAGTAGGTCGCTGGTTCGAATCCAGCACGGCTCACCAACCTTTCAACACAGCTTTGAAGACGCGGCACTTTTCGTGTCAGGCGCGCTGGGCGTTGAGAAAATCTATCAGATGGGATGAAACCAGCTCCGGTGCTTCTTCTGGCGCGCCATGGCCAATGCCATCGAGAAGTGTCTTGGTCACAAGGCCCGGATATGTCCGCTCGAGTGTCTCATAAAGAGGCAGTATGAACTGCAAGGCCGGGTCGGCCGCGCCGCCGATGAAGAGACTGGGTTGATTTATCGTTTGGCCGATCCAAGCGGCTGTCAAATCCCAACTGAGGTCGCGGCAGCGATAATGGGCAAGTGGGGCGGCAAAGCCTCCCTTTTCATAATGACGAACATATTCGGCGAGAACGCCGGGCGTCAGCCAGGCCGGCACATGGCCCGGATCTGGAAAGGTATCGAGCAGGCGCTCGCCGGGGCGGATGAGAAGCCGCCAGCGCGCATCCCCATGGGCCATCCCGGATATGGCGTGATAGATAGACCGCAACGTGCGCTCAATATCTTCATCCATCTGCGCCTCGGCCCGGCCCGGCTCTTGAAAATAATGATGATAAAGCTGGCCAGCCCCTTGCGCTTCGATGGCGGCCCAATTGCTGCTGGGGCGCAGCGCCTCTCGCGGGCCAATGGCTGTGCTGACCATCGCTAAGGCGTGGAACATGTCTGGCCGCAACCGCGCAGCGGCGGCGGCTACCCAAGCCCCCAAATCATGCCCGACCAGAAAGGCATGCGTCTCGCCCAAAGCATGGACCAGCCCGACAGCATCTCCAGCGCAGTGGAGCAGCGTATAGTTGTCGATCCTAGCTGGCTTGTCGCTTTCGCCAAAGCCTCTGATGTCTGGCGCCACCACTCGAAAGCCCGCCGACGCCAGCGCCGTAATCTGATGTCGCCATTCAAACCATGTATAGGGAAAGCCGTGCAGCAGCAGGACGAGCGGCCCGGTGCCTTCGTCGACATAATGGATGCCAATGCCATTTACGGTGGCGTGCTGGTGCGCAAAGGCTGAAGGGTCATTCACATCGCGCATGGGCTTGGTCCTTTTTTAAAGTCACGGTCATCCGCTTATGCGGCCGAGAGAAGGGGCGGCTGTCCTCAGGCTCGGCCGGGCGGCCCGCCAGACCATTGGCAGCCCGCAAAAGGCAATAAGATCCGCGAGCAAAAGCGGCATCGTCCAGCTTTGGGGCGCGCCTATATCGACCAGATGCTGGCTCAGAACCCCGATGACGAGGGCCAGCCCGCCCAGCATGACAATGTTGACCCCGAGCATGTTGAGGCCGGTTGCCGTCGCCTTCAAATGCGGTGGCAGCTCCCCTTCGATCACAGAAAAGAGAGGGCCGTAGACCATCGTCATGAACAAAATGGATGCGGCTAGGCCGGGAATGAACAGGGCGCTGCTTGCGGGCATCAGTCGATAGGCGAGGATGAAGGGTATCAGCAGAGCAAGCATGGCAAACGTGGCGTGTGCGCGGTCAAGCTGAAAGCGGCGATGCGCCCAATCCGCCAGCACGCCTGCGCCGATGGATCCAGCCAGACCAAAGGGAATGAACATCAGCCCATAAAGGCTGTTGGCCGCCGCCTTGTCCAGCCCCTTATCCTCATGCAGCCACAGCTGCACAAAGGGGCTGGTCGCAACATGGGCGTGCAGAACCACAAGGCCAAGCGAGGCCCAACGCAGCCGGGCATTGCTGCGGAACAAGGACCAATATTCCCCAAATAGCTGGGACATGGGCGCAGATATGGCCTGTGTTGGGGTCGCATCCTTGATCCGCATGACGGCAAAGGTGGCGACAAGGCCGATCCCGGCCATGACTAAGAAACAGCCGCGCCAGCCAAGCACCGGGCCAAGCTGCCCGGCAATGAGGAAGCTGCCCCCAATGCCCAGCGGAATGCCCGCGAAGAAGAGGCCAATTGCCCCGGCCTTTAGCGCATCAGGCGTGCGGGCGAGAATGATGTTGGTCGCGGTTGGGACCAAAGTCGCTTCCCCCGCGGCGACAAAGGGCCGCGCGGCGAGCATTGTCCAAAACCCTTGCGCCATCCCAGCAAGGCCCGTGAATAGGCTCCAAACACCGACACCGGATGCCAGCACAGGAACGCGACCTATCCGATCGGCCAACACGCCCGCGGCCACCGCCGACACGGCATAGACACCGCTAAAGGCCATCCCGGCAATCAGGGCAAATTGGCTACGGCTCAAATCCAGATCGCGCATAATGTCGCTGGCAAAGCTTGCGACCAGCTGCCGATCAATTTGGTTAATCACATGGAGCAGCAGGAAAAAGCACAACAAGCCCCAGGGCGTTGCCCGCGCCGTCTCAGTCTCTCTGGTCCTTGGCGCGGGCGAAGCTGTCACTCAGCTGCCTCGGCAAGCGGGACATCAACATAGGGCTGTGGCCGCACCTTTTCCGACCAAGAGGCGACGCGATAGAGCCGACGAAGCTGGTTGCTGACATTGGATGTCACCCCATAATGGCTGGTCGAGAAATTGTCCCAAATCGCGACATCGCCCGGCTCCCATTCATGGCGCACCTGAATTTCAGGGACTTTGGACATCTCATTCGCCAGCTTGATCAGCGTTTCGGAATGGATGGTCTCAAAGCCCTTGATCCGCTGCACATAGGCATCGCCGACAAATAGGCAGGGTCTGCCAGACGCATGGTGACGCACGACCGCTGGGTGAACGGCATGCTCCCGATTTGTCATGATCTTGTTGATGATGGCGGCGTCGCCAAAATCATGCCGCAGCATCAGATAGACCGAGTCATGCTCAATCTCGATCGTCTCGAAGAGCCGTTTCAGCGCATCGGGCAAGCGCTGATAGGCGGCGTACATGCTCGCCCACATGGTGTCCGCGCCAAAGGGCACTTGCTCTGCTTGCAGGATGGACATGATGTTGGGCCGCTCGCGGGCCAGCACATCATGATGCCAAAGGTCGGTCGTTGACTTGGACTTGTCGGTTGTCAGCCGCTCGATGACGACAACTTCCGGATGGCCTTCATCGGCCTTGGTCGGCGCGAACGTATGTTTTTCGAGCTGATCCCCAAAGGCGCGCGCCACGCGCTTCATGGCCTCAAAGGGAAGGTTTTGTTTGCGACCAAACAGGACGCCAAATTCCCAGAGCGCCTCGCGCAGATCAGCGAGACCGGCCTCGTCCAGATCGGCCAAATTGCAGCCTTCTATCCAGCCGCCAATAACAGGCGTGCGGGGCACTATGCGGAAATGACGATAGTCGCGTGTTTCAAGCATCGGGCGTCTCCTTGAGGATCTGATTTTCGCGCAGGCTATCTGGAAGAAAGGGATAGGGCGTTGCCATTTGGCGACAAATGATAAACAGTTGGCGACAAGGAGAATGCCCATGTCCATCGCGGCTCAGGTGCGGGCGACCGCTTTGCTAGACTTTCCAGCTGTGGCGTTGGAGGCGGGCATTGATCCCTATGCGGCACTGCGGGATGCCGGGATCGACATCGCCCTGCTGTCGCGCGGGGACATGACCATTCCCGCCGATCGCGTCGCTTGGTTGCTCGATGGCGTGGCGGAACGGGCGGGCATTGCCGATCTCAGCCTGCGTATGGCGATGCGCCGCCGCTTGGCCAATCTGGGCGTCGCCGGCCTCGTTCTTGGTCAGCAGCAAACCGTGCGGGATGCGTTGGTGATGGCGGAAAAATATGGCCATTTGCTCAGCAACGCCTTGAGTCTCACGCTTGCCGAAGACGGCTCTATGGCGACAATGATTATTGGGGTTGCCATCGCATCGTCCGCGCCCGCCCGCCAGACGCGCGAATTGGCGGTTTCGGCCTATGTCCATTTATTCCGGCTCTTGCTCGGTGAAAACTGGGCGCCGACGGTCGTTTATTTCTCGCATGCGCGGCCTGAGGGGACAACGCTACACCAACGCTTCTTCAGATGCCCGGTGCAGTTTGACAGCCCCCTAGATGGCTTTGAATGTCCTTCGGCTGATCTCGGCCGAGTGAATGTGAATGCCGATGCGGCAATGGCCAGCTACGCCAGCTTATTGCTGGATAGTTTGCCGGGCGAACGCCCCCATGCTGCGGGTATGGTTGTTCGGTTGATACACGCCCTTTTGCCAATGGGTCGTGCGTCGCTGCGCAATGTTGCAAAGGCAATGGCCCGCAACCCGCGGCAATTGCAGCGCCAATTGGCCGCTGAAGGCACAACGTTTGAGTCCCTTTTGGCCGATGTCCGATCCGATTTATGTGAAAAGCTTTTGCGCGATCCTGCGCTCACCATTGACGCCGTGGCGACGCGATTGGGCTATGGCCATCCATCTGCCTTTATTCGCTTCTTCAAGCAGCGGCAGGGCATGACCCCGGGCCAATGGCGGCTGCAGCATTTGGGTGGATGATAGGGGCTGACGCGCGCGCAGGCCGCATCGTTCAACGGCTATTTGGCCTGCTTGGCCATGTGGTCCAGCGCCTCGGCCTCTGAAATGACTTCGGCATATTTGGCCTGCAAATCAAAAAGATTGGCCGTGTGCGGGTCGCTATGCCGATCGCCACAGGCGTCGCGGACGACAAAGGGGGCAAAGCCACTTTGCAAGGCATCCAAGGCGGTCGCGCGGACGCAGCCAGAGGTGGACAGCCCCGTGATCAGCAACGTGTCGACCCCAAGGCCGGATAATTTGGCCGCAAGCTCTGTCCCGAAAAAGGCAGAGGCATATTGCTTGGTCACGATCAGATCAGACGGGGCAGGGGTTAGGCTTGGCGGAAAGCGGCCCAGACCAGACCCTTTGTCAAAGGCCTTGAGGGCAGGGATTTTCTTGTAGAAGAGCCCGCCATTGGCACCACCGGGTTCATATTCCACATTGGTGAAGATCACGGGAATATGGGCAGACCGGGCCGCCGCCACTAGCCGCTCATTGCTGGCCAGCGCGTCTTCAACGCCCGCGTAAAGCGGGGAGGCGGGATCAAGATAGGCCATCACAAAATCAACGATCAAAAGTGCCGGGCGCGCGCCAAAGGCTAGGCGGCCATCAAAGGCCCCGGCGTAATTTTGAACGAGATCGGGATTGGCCTGGGGCATTACATCACGCCTGCCACCTGAAGCGCCTCAATATCCTGCGCGCTCATACCGAGCAAATCACCATAGACTTCCTCATTATGCTGTCCGACTTTGGACGGGGCCGGATGCCGCACGCTCGACGGGGTGGCCGACAGTTTGGGGAAGGCGTTTTGCATCTTGAGCGGGCCATAGCGTTCCGTTTCCACCTCAATAATCGCCTCACGCGCTTGAAAATGCGGGTCGGCAATCATCTCTGGCGCGCGATAGACGCGGCCTGCGGGGATGGAGCATTGGGTCATCAGCGCATCGAGCGCATCCACGGTCAAGGTGCGGGTCCACGCGTTGATCAGCTCATCAAGCTCCAACTGATTGATGCCGCGCGCTAAATGCGTGGCATAACGCGGATCATCGCCCAATTCGGGGCGGCCCATGGCCTCGGCAAGACGCCGCCACAAACTGTCCTTATTGGCGCCAATCATATATTCGCCATCCTTGCACGAATAGACGTTGGACGGCGCAATGCCCGGCAGGATGGAGCCAGACCGTTCCCGGATCAGACCCATTAGATCATATTCGGGAACGATGCTTTCCATCACCTGCAACACGCTTTCATAGAGCGCGGCATCGACCACCTGGCCTTGGCCCGTGCGTTCGCGGACATGGAGGGCGGCCAGCACGCCCATGCAGCCAAAGGTTGCCGTCAGCGTGTCGCCAATGGAAATGCCCATGCGGCTGGGCGGACGATCTGGTTCGCCGACAATATAGCGCCAGCCGCCCATTGCCTCGCCAATGCCGCCAAAGCCGGCTCGGTTGGAATAGGGGCCGGTCTGACCATAGCCGGACATGCGGGCAATGATGAGCCGGGGGTTGATGGCCAACAGCGCATCGGGGCCAAGGCCCCATTTCTCCATTGTGCCGGGCTTAAAATTCTCAATGAGAATATCGGCCTTGGCCGCCAGCTTGCGGACAATGTCTTGGCCTTCGGGCACGCGCAGGTTGAGCGACACCGACCGCTTATTGCGGGCAATCACTTCCCAATTGACCTTGGTGTCGCCCTGCCCCCAATCGCGCATGGGGTCGCCAGCGCCGGGTGGTTCCACCTTGATCACATCGGCGCCCATATCGCCCAAGAGCTGGCCGCAAAACGGCCCAGCCAAAAGCTGGCCCATTTCAACAACGCGCAGTCCGTCTAAAGCACCCATTTCGTCAACTCATTCTGCGGCTTGAGCGTGCATCCAGACGGGCTGGATGGGCGCCTCTAGGCCAGTTTCTGCGACACAATTTGCCCGCAGTGCATCAATGCCGGGGCCATAGTTAAACAGTTCCAGCGCGGGACGCGTGGCGCGCATTTGCGTGCGCAATGCCTCTGTCGCGGCCATGTCGACTTGGCCCTTTGCATTGGCAACCACGCCATAATCGCACGCGCCTTCGGGTGTGACGAGCCCTTGGGTGATTTCCTTGCCGACAAGGGCAGGATCACGATCCAGCGGATCGCCCCAGCCACCACCACCCCAGGTGATGAAGTGGAGCTGATCGTCGACGTCCACATGCACATCTTCAACCTTGTTGCCGATGATATGCGTGCTGCCATCCGCCTTTTCCAAGATCTTGCGCGCGCGCTTCCCGGGTTCACCGCCATTCACGCCCCAGGGGGGCACAAACCAGCGGTCATCATGGATGGAAATCGTACCCGACGCGAGGAAGCGGTAGGTCATGTGAATGCCATTGCCGCCGCGATGCAGCCCGGCGCCGCCAGAATCGGGGGCCGTGTCATAACGCTCAATAATCAGCGGGAAATAGCGTTCCAAAAATTCATTGGGGACATTGGTAAAGCCCGGCCAGAGCGAATGGCCATCCGGCCCATCGCCCAATGGTCGGCCCGGAATGCCGCCAAAGCCGATCTGGAACAGCTGGAACCATTTTTCATCCGCATCATAGCCGGAATAAAAGAGGTGCGGAGAGGAAGAGAAGCCGGCGGCATTGAGGAATTCCGGCGTCTTTTGCCCCAACAGGCCACCCAAAATATCAAAGATGCGGCCCAGCGCGTGGGTGCGGCCGGAAAGAGCAGCCGGGAATTTCGGCTTGAGCAGCGACCCTTCTGGAATGCGCACATCAATGAGATCGTAAAACCCGTCATTGAACAGGATCTGCGGGTCAAAGACCATGATCATGTAGATGCCAAAGAACATCTTAAACATGTTTTCATTGAGGAAGAAGTTGATCGAGGCCTTGCTCTGCGGATCGGTGCCCGCAAAATCGAGGATGACCTTCTCCCCTTCCCGCCACATGGTGCATTTGATGCGATAGGGCCCAGCGCCCATGCCATCGTCGCAGATATAATCTTCAAAGCTCACCGGCTCTTCGGCAACGGCCATGGCGATCAGAGACTTCATCGCGCGATGGTTGCGGGCCAGAAGCTCTTGCGTGGCCGAAATATAGACATCGTCGCCAAAGCGTTCGGCCATTTCAATCACGCGGCGCGAGGCGACGCGGCAGGACGCGATGAGCGCATTCAAATCGGCCTGACACCAATCTGGCTTGCGCGTTTGGTGCAGAACCAGCTTCATCAGGTCTTCGTTATACTCGCCCTTTTTCCAGAGCTTGACCGGGGGAATCCGTACCCCTTCTTCAAAGATAGAAGTGGCGTTGATCGGCATGGAGCCAACGACTTTGCCGCCAATGTCCGACTGGTGGCCGAACATGGAGGTATAGGCGATCAGTCGGCCATCCTTGAACACGGGCAGAAGAACCAGCCAGTCATTCGAGTGGCTGACTGCGCCATCCACCGAATAGGGGTCTGACAAGAAAATGAGGTCGCCATCTTCCAGCGTGCCCTCAAAATTATCGAGGAAGCCGCCGATGAAACTGCCGAACTGTCCGACAATCATCTTGCCTGTTGGGTCGGCGATCAGCGGAAAGGCATCGCCCTGTTCCCGAATGCCGGGTGACATTGCGGTGCGGACCAGCGTTGCATCCATTTCAATGCGGGCATTGCGCAGCGCATTTTCAATAATGTCGAGCGTGACCGGATCGATATCGATCTTTTTGAAGGGAACCGGGTTGGTTTGGATGATCTGTGCAGCCATGATGTCTTCCCTCCTCAGCCTAAGTTGATCAAGATGTTGCCGACGCGGTCGACGGTTGCGACGCAGCCCGATTCAACCAATGTCGTTGAGTCCATTTCCACGATGATGGCCGGGCCTTTGACAATATCGCCCTGACGCAGCTTGGATCGATCATAGATCACCGCCGCTTGCTCCCGCCCATCCATCCAGAGCGTATGATCGCGCATCTTGGCGGCGTGTGGATTGCCATCGCCCTTGGGCAGTTCCGCCGCCGGAAGGTCGAGCGCTGCCCCCAAGGCCACGGCCCGCAGGTTCACAATCTCATGTGGGGTATCCATGTTGAAGGTGAAGAGGCGGTTATGCTCTTCATCAAACCGCTTCAATATGCCGGCAATGCCATCGCTGCGCAAAAGGTCTGCACTGATCGTCAGCGGCACTTCAAAGGCCTGACCCGCATAGCGGACGTCCACTTCAAATGCGGTTGTAATCTCGCTGTCGGGCACGCCATCGGCGAGCAATTCAGCCCGCGTTTGGTGTGCCATGTCTTCGAGAATATCGATCAAATCCTGCGCCTGTGTTTGGCTGGCAAGGCGCGAGAAGGACCGGGCGGTTTCCGTCCGCATCTGTGTGGTCGCATCGCCCAGAGCGCAGAGCACGCCGGGGGAAACGGGCGAAATGGCGGGCCAGCTGCCCATCAACCGGGCAACGGCATTCACATGCAGCGGCCCTGCGCCGCCAAAGCCCATGAGCGCGAAATGGCGGGGGTCATAGCCTTGCTGAACAGAGATCATGCGCAGCGCGCCGAACATATTTTCGTTCACAATGTCGATAATGCCCCGGGCTGCCGCCATCAGATCAATGTCGAGCGCATCGGCAATGGTCTGCACCGCGCGCTTGGCGCCTTCACGATCCAGCTGGAACGTGCCGCCCAAGAGATTCTCCGGCAAATAGCCAAGGACAACATTGGCATCCGTCACCGTTGGCAGCTCACCACCCTTACCATAAGCGACGGGGCCGGGGACGGCACCTGCCGATTGCGGGCCAACGCGCAGGGCCTTTGTCAGTTCGGGCACATAGGCGATGGAGCCGCCGCCAGCGCCCACAGTCTTCACATCCAACGCAGAGGCGCGGACGGAGAGATGGCCAACTTCGGTTGTCCGCTGACGGCGCGGTTCCAGATTTTCAATCAGGGCAACGTCGGTGGACGTGCCGCCAACATCGAGGGTTAGAATATTCTTCAACCCTGCATTGCGCGCGACCCAAAGTGCGCCCGTCACGCCGCCTGCCGGGCCGGACATGAGAATGCTCACCGGCTGCTCTTCAGCCTTCTCAGCCGACATCAGCCCGCCGTCAGACCGCAGGAGCGACAATTTGCCGCGCAAGCCCGCATCTGCCAGCTTGGAGCGGAGGTTGGAGACATAGCGCCCCACCACAGGACGGACGGCCGCATTGGCAACCGTTGTCAGGGTGCGCTCATATTCCTGCATTTCGGGCAGCACTTCATGGCTGAGCGAAATGGGAACATCGTTGAAAATCTCCCGCGCAATTTCACCAACCCGCTTTTCATGCGCGCCGCTGGCATAGGCGTTGATCAGGCTGACGGTGATCGCTTCGACGCCTTGATCTTTAAGGCTGGTTAGTGCTGTGCGCACATCAGCGTCATCGAGCGGACGGATTTCGCGGCCTGCTGCGTCCATGCGGCCTTTGATCGTGACCGTATCTTCAAGCGCTGCAAGCGGGGTTGGCTTGGGCCAGATGATCCAGGCCGCCAGGCCGCCGGGCACAAAGCTGCGCGCAATCTGCATGATGTGGCGATAACCTTCGGTCGTGACCAGGCCGACGCGCGCGCCTTTGCCTTCCAGAACGGCGTTGGTCGCAACTGTTGTGCCGTGCAGGAAGAACTCAATGTCCGCGGGCGCAATGCCAGCCTTGTCGCAGACAGCAGTGACGCCCGTTAAGATGCCTTCCGAGCTGTCATGCGGTGTCGACGGCGTCTTGTGCCGCCAAAACGCCCCTGTTTGCACATTGAACAGCAGCAGGTCGGTAAATGTCCCGCCTACATCGACGCCCAGCCGATACCCCATTTTTAGTCTCCCTGACGCACAGCGGGAAATGCGGGGGCCTGCGCCACCATTCCCGGAAGTTTTCGGTTCATAATTTCGGATAACCAGCGACTGGCGCTGATCATTTTCTCAAGATCCATGCCTGTCTCAATGCCAGCCCGTTCGAGCATGTAGATGACATCTTCGCTGGGCACATTGCCCGCCGCGCCCGGCGCAAAGGGGCATCCGCCCAACCCGCCAAGCGAGGCATCGACGATGCTGGCCCCTGCCTCGACAGCGGCCCAGACATTGGCAAGGCCCGTATTGCGGGTGTTGTGAAAATGAACGCGCACGGGAAGCGGGGCGACGATCGCACGGATCCGTCGCACCATGCGCGCCACTTGCGCCGGATTGCCGACGCCAATTGTATCGGCCAGCGCGATTTCAACCGGGCCTGCTTCGGCAAGGGCTTCCGCCATCGCCGCCACCCGATCTTCCGCCACTTCGCCTTCAAAGGGGCACCCGAAGGCCGCGCTGATGGTCGCTTGGCCGGTCAGGCCGGCGGCCTGTGCTTGGCGAATAATGCCCTTTGCCACGTCGACAGAATCATCGCTGGTCTGCCCCTGATTGGCGATCGCAAATCGATCAGTCGCGACCGCAACGGCCCCCAATTCATTGATGCGTCCCGTGGCAATGGCACGCTCTGCCCCGCGCGCATTCAAGACAAGGCCAATATAGGAAACGTCTGGACGGTCTGGCAGGCCGGCACACACCTGCTCTGCATCGGCCATTTGCGGAACGCGGTTTGGATTGACGAAACTTGTCACCTCAATCCGGCGCGCACCTGCGTCAATCGCCTTTTCAATAAGCGTGAGCTTATCCGATGACGAGATAATCGTCTTTTCATTCTGCAAGCCGTCGCGCGGACCGACTTCGACAAAGGTGACTTTAGCAGCTTCCATGGCTCTTCTTCGTCTGATTTGTATACAAAATCAACCGGTCAAATGCGGACTGACCTTTAGGATATGATAGCGGCAGGCTTTTTGCCCAGATGGGCATCGGCATAGGTATGAAAGGCGCGCCGGATATGCCCCGCCATGACGGATTCCGCCCACCCACCATCCTGACGTGCGAAAGCGGCCAGTAGCTCATTATGCTCCCGATGGGATCGTTGCAGATCCCCAACATCATAGCTTTGGGCGGTGCGCCAGACCACGGGCTGCTCAATCAGGCGGGCCAATAAATTGGTGAGCCGAGGGGATGCCGCCGCCTCTAATATGATCTCATGGAAGCATTTGTTATGCTTCAGAAAAGCGTGAACATCGGGGGTAGCTGCGGACACGGCGCGCCCAATTGCGTCATTTTCAGCCTTGAGTAGAGCCAGTTGCGCGGTCGTGATTCGAGCTGCCGCGCGGCGGGCTGCCAGCCCCTCCATCAGCTCGCGCAAGACAAACGCATCTTCAATATCGTCAAGCGACCAGTCCGCGACAAAACTGCGCTGGCGCTCGCTGCGGCGAATGAACAATTCTGATTCCAAGCGGCGCAAAGCTTCGCGCACAGGCGTCCGTGACACCCCGCATTGCTCGGCCAGCCATTCTTCGCGAATCTGGTCTCCCGGCGGAAGTGCGCCCGACAGGATCATGCCTCTGATCTGGCTATAGGCCTGTTCCGATGCTCTTGACACAAAAGGTCTCCTAACCGCTTGACCAATACATAATGTATACAATAAGCTCCATAGATCTTTTTAGGAGGGCTTCGGTTGGAGCGTCTCGGTGGGCACAAACATGCAGGCCTTTGGGCGAACCGCAGGACGGCGGGCACATATGTGCGTCGGGCTCCTCGGCCTCGGCTGTGCGCTGCCCTTCTGTGGGAACTTGATCGTCCAACCCTAGTCTTATCGTTATCTTTCCAGCCCAGCTCAAAAATTTATTACGGCAGGAAAATTACGCACCGCGCGTCAGACGCGGTGCATCTCATGGGAGTAAGTTTATGAAAATGACCAAAGCAGTTTTGAAGGGGGCTATTGCGCTGAGTGCGCTAAGTGCCGCCCCAGCCTTCGCGCAGGCCGCCGATGCAGACGCCGTAGAGGACATCATCGTGACCGCGCGTCGCGTGAATGAGTCGCTCTCTGATGTTCCGGCGTCGATCACCGTGCTGTCGGGCGATACGCTCGAAAAAACGGGTGCGCAGACGGCCTCTGACTTTGTGAAGCTCACGCCCGGCGTCACCATCGTGACGGGCTCGGCGGAAGCCGGTGACACGCAGATCAACATCCGTGGTCTTAACGGCGCGCGCGATGCCGAAAGCTCGGTCGCGCTGGTTGTCGACGGCATCCTCAAGACAAATACCGCAGCCTTGAACCAAAATCAGGGCACGTTGCGTCAGATTGAAATCCTCAAAGGCCCGCAAGGCGCACTTTATGGTCGCAACGCGGCCGCCGGTGCCATTGTGGTCCAGACGCTGAAGGCGGGTGACAGCTTTGAAGCTGGTGCTGAGGCCAGCTACGCCAATGAAAACACCATGCGCGCCAATGCCTATGTCTCAACGCCGATTGGCGATGGCGCGGGCCTGCTGCTTTCGGCCGATTACGCCAGCACCGATGGCTTTTTCTACAACCGCTTCCTGAAAGAAAAGGCTGTGGACGATCAGGAAAGCTGGAACATTAATGGTCGCCTCGTCGCGCCGCTTGGCGACAATACGGAAATTGATGCCAAGGCCCGTTATGGCAAGCTGAATGGCGCGTCGATTAACTTCAACGCATCCTTCCATCTGCCCGCCTTTGGTGCATTCAACCCCGCGTTCAACGAAAAGGTCGATGAGCATCCCTTCGACTATTATGGCAATATTCGCCCGACCAATGAGCAATCGACCTTTGAAGCCTCTTTGAAGCTCGATCATGATTTTGGGACGTCGGCTCTGACCGCTTGGGTTGCCTATAGCGACATTAAGAACGACCTGACGGCCGACGGCACATCGGCCGACTTTGCCCGTTATATTTCGCCAGGCCTCGGTGCTCCGGTTAATGCCGTGAACACGGCTGTCATGAATAAGTGCTTTGCCACCACCGCGGCGCTGACAGGTTATAAGGTCAATCAGCCGGGCAATATCGGGTCCAGCGCGGTGCCCTTCTTGTTCAACCCGGCGACGGGCTCAACCTTTGGCCCCTACAGCCCGACCACTTGCGACGGGACGCAATATCAACTGCGCAATCAAAAGGATTTCTCAGCTGAAGTTCGTCTTGCCTCGACGGGCGATGGTCCGCTCAACTGGTTGGTCGGCGCCTATTATCTGAACATTAAGCGCGAAGTGGGCGTCAGCCTTGGCGCCGATCTGGGCAAGGGCATCATCCAGAAGCTGTATAATGCCCCTTCATCGGACAATCCCACGTCGCAGCTGTTCCACGACAAGTTCGGCACCAATGTTTATGCCGCATTTGGCTCGGTCGATTATGAAGCGAGCGACAAGCTCGATATCGGCATTGCCGTGCGTTATGACAGCGAGCACCGCAAAGTGAACAACTTGGTGCCGGTGGCGACAGACCCGATTACGGGCGGGCCGATCAATCCGGGTCAGACCGGCGGCGCGATTAGCCCCAAGTCTGAAACCTTCAATCAGTTCCAGCCCAAGATCACCGTGCGCTATGAACTGGCTCAGGACCTGAACGCCTATGCCAATTATGGCATCGGCTTTAAGTCTGGCGGTTTCAACAATCAGGGCTCACGCGCGATTGTCGATGGCAGCTTTAACAATGGCGCGCCCGGCACGATCAATGCCGGGATCAAGATCAACGATCTTTATGGCAAGGAAAAGTCTGACGCGTTTGAACTCGGCTTGCGTGGCAAGGCCGGCCCGATCAACTTTGATCTGGCAGGCTATTACACCAAGGTGTCCGACATGCAGTTCTTTGAATTTTATGTCGGCAGCTTTGGCCTGCTGCGCGTTGTGTCCAACATTGACCGGGTCGATCTGAAGGGCGTGGAATTGAACGCCAATGCCAATATCGTCCGTGGTTGGTCGGTCTTTGGTTCGGTGAACTACACCGACTCAGAGATTAAGAAGAACGGCTCACGCCCCTATACGGTTGGCAATAAGTCCCCCTATACGGCTGAGTACACGATCAATCTTGGCACGCAGGTCGATACGCCGATCACCGACACGGTGGATGGGGTGTTACGTGCTGATTACCGCATCACAGGCCCAACCTGGTTCCACACGGTTCAGGATGAAACGGTTCCGACCATCTTCAGTGGTCTGATCCCCGTGTCGCAGGTTAGCTTCTTGGGTGCCCGCTTTGGCGATGCCAAATATGATGTCGCACGGCGCGGCACCTATGGCGTGCTGGATCTGCGGGCCGGCCTTGAGGGTGAACGTTGGAAGATCAGCGTGTTTGCCAACAACGCCCTTAACAAGAAATATGTGAACGAAGTCATCTTGGCAGCCGAATTTGGCGGCTCCTTCATCTCGCCGGGCGGACGTCGTCTCATCGGTGTTGAAGCGGGCTATAAGTTCTAATCAAGACCAACATGACGAAAACAGAAACGCCCGCGCGCCATTGTGCTCGCGGGCGTTTTCTTTTGCTCTGAAGGGTAACGCCCTGACGCCCCTTTCGCTTGCGCAAAAAATGCGCGACAAAGAGGGGGTTGAGGGAAAGCTAGGGGCTGCAAAGCTGATGACACAGACATGTTCGTTGAAAATGCGGTCTTGGCTCTTTGCCCCCGGTGACAGCGAAAAGAAAATGACCAAGGCGGTGGAGAGCAACGCCGATATCGCCCTGCTTGATCTTGAAGATGCTGTGGCTATCGAGAATAAGCCGGTCGCTCGCCAACGGGTTCATGATCTGCTCCGGGCCAATGCAGCCCATCGTGCCCGGATCTGGGTGCGCATCAATCCTCTAGATGGCCCCTATGCGCTAGCCGATCTGGCCGCCATTCTGCCCGCGCAGCCGGGCGGGATTATGCTGCCCAAAGTCTATGGCCGGGCCGATGTTGAAAAGCTCGACCATTATCTCTCTGCCCTCGAAGTCGCGAACGGCCTTGAGGAAGGCTCAACGCCCGTCATCATCCTGCTCGAAACGGCTGAGGCCATGTTTAACACGGGCGATTATAAGGGCGTGCGGCGTCTCGTCGCGCTGACCTGGGGGGCTGAGGATTTGGCGGATTCTGTCGGCGCCACATCTAACCTTAATGCCGATGGCAGCTATAGCTTTACGTTTGAATTGGCGCGCAGCCTGACCCTGCTGGGGGCGGCGGCGGCGGGCGTCCCCGCGGTGGAGACGATTTGCGCCGATTATAAGGATTTGGAGGCGTTGAAAGCCCGTGCCGAACTGGTTCGCCGCAATGGCTTTCGCGGCATGCTGGCGATCCATCCCGCACAGGTGGATGTGATCAACGCCGCTTTCACCCCTAGCGCCGAAGACATTGCCGAGGCGCAGGAGATTGTCGAGATTTTCCGGGCCAATCCGGGCGTCGGGGCCATTGGGTATAAGGGCGGCATGCTTGACCGCCCCTTTTTGTCGCGCGCACAACAGCTGCTCGCCCAAGTGGATGAGGCATAACGGTCGTGTCTGACGCGGTTCTCTATGACCTCCTGCCCGACGGCATCGCCCTCATCACGATCAACCGTCCGGACCAGCGCAACTGCCTGAGTCTCGAGGTGCGGGACGGTCTTTTCGCGGCTTGGGATCGGTTTGAGAAAGAGGCGAGTGCCAAAATTGCGATCCTGACAGGCAAAGGGGATGCGGCCTTTTGCGCCGGGGGGGATTTGAAGGAAATGGTGGAGCGCCAATTGCAGGTGCCGCCGCGCGATATGTTCCCCGTGCCTTATGAGAATATCACTCTGTCCAAACCGACAATATCGGCGGTGAATGGGGTCGCTTTTGCGGGGGGCTGGATGATTGCGCAGGCCTGTGACCTGTGCGTGGCGTCCACGACCGCCAAATTTGCCATCACCGAAGTGAAGGTGGGTAGGGGCTCCCCATGGTCCGCACCCCTCATCCACATGATCCCGCAACGCATCTATATGGAAATCGTCCTGACCGGAAAGCCCATCACGGCGCAGCGCGCTTATGAAATTGGCTTGGTCAATCGACTGGCGGCGCCAGAGGCGTTGATGGACACCGCCATCGCACTGGCGCGCGAGGTGATTGACGGGGCCCCGCTGTCGGTTACGGCGGCGCGTGAAACCGTGATGCTCTCGACCGAAATGGGCCGCGCCGCCGCCATTGATGCGGCCTATGCCGTGCATGAACGGGCCTATTGCAGCGATGACGCACAGGAAGGGCCAAGGGCTTTTGCTGAAAAGCGTAAACCCAAATGGACGGGGCGTTAGGGCCTCTCCTCCATAAGCCATTTGGGGGTCTGCGCTGCCCACATCCCTAAGCTTGACAATTATAAGCATTTTTATAAAAATCATGATTATGGATGACAATTTGGCGGCAATGCTGGCGGATACGGCCCGGCTAATGCGTCGCGCATTTGATGCGCGGGCACGCCAGATTGGCGTCACGCGCCCGCAATGGCGGGTCCTATCCGTGCTCCACCGGTTTGAGGGCATTAATCAGGGCGGTTTGGCAGAGATGCTGGAAGTTGAACCGATCACCGTGTGCCGGATGGTGGACCGCCTGCAAGAGGCAGATCTTGTCGAGCGTCGCCTCGACCCGGAGGATCGCCGCTCGCGGCTCTTGTTCTTGACGCCGAAAGCAGAGGCGCTTTTGGGTCAGTTGCGGCCCTTGGGGGAAGAGATGCTGGAAGAGGCCCTAAGCGGTGTTGATGACAAAGCCCGCCATATCCTGCTCACATCGCTCAGCCAGATGCGCCGCAACCTTGCTCGTAAGCCCGCTCCATCGCCTGACATCTGAACGGGTTTTCTCTCACCCTCACTTGAGCGGAAGAATCGCGCGGATGATATGTTCGGCCGCCTCGGCCGGCGTCATCTCAACCGTGTTCACGCGAATGTCGGGGGTGATCGGTGCTTCATAGGGGCTGTCGATCCCGGTGAAGTTCTTGAGCGCGCCAGACCGGGCCTTTTTATACAGTCCCTTCACATCGCGGGCTTCGGCGACATCCAGCGGCGTATCGACGAAAATCTCGATAAACTCACCTTCTGGCAGCATGGAGCGCACCATATCGCGCTCGGCGCGGAAAGGGCTGATAAAGGCGGTGAGCACAATCAGCCCGGCATCGGCCATCAGTTTTGCCACTTCGCCCACGCGGCGAATATTCTCAATCCGGTCGGCTTCGGTAAAGCCCAGATCCTTGTTCAGGCCATGGCGCACATTATCGCCATCCAGCAGGAAGGTGTGCCGGTTCATGAGATTGAGAGATTTCTCAACTTCATTGGCAATGGTTGATTTTCCGGACCCCGACAGGCCGGTAAACCAAAGCACGCGGGCCTTTTGATTTTTCAGATTGGCATGTTCGGCGCGGCCAATATCGGTGGCCTGCCAGTGCACATTCTGCGCCCGGCGTAAGCTGAAATGCAGCATGCCTGCCCCAACGGTGCGGTTTGTCAGCTTATCAATCAGAATAAAGCCGCCCAAGGCGCGGCTGTCTGCATAGGGTTCGAACACAATGGGCTTGTCCGTCGCCAGCGCGGCTACGCCAATGGCGTTCAGCTCTAGCGTTTTGGCGGCCAGATGCTCCATTGTGTTGACGTTGACGGTGTATTTGGGCTGCTGCACGGTGGCGGAGACCATTTGTGTGCCCAGCTTCAGCCAATAGGATCGGCCCACATGCAGCGGGTCATCGTCCATCCACACGATTGTTGCTTCAAATTGGTCTGAGACTTCGGGCGGTGTGTCTGCGACCGAAATGACGCTGCCGCGGGAGCAATCAATTTCATCCTCAAAACAAAGGGTGATGGACTGGCCTGCGACCGCCTCGTCCAGATCGCCATCCAGCGTCACAATTTTTGTAACAGTCGATGTCTTGCCCGACGGCAGCACGCGGATGGCATCGCCCGGTTTGACGGACCCCGTGGAAATCAGCCCAGAAAAACCCCGAAAGTCGAGATTGGGTCGGTTGACCCATTGGACAGGTAGGCGGAACGGCTTGCGCTGATCCGCGATATTGTCCAGCTCCACTGTTTCCAGATGTGCGATCAAGGGGCTGCCCTGATACCAAGGCATATTTGGGCTATTTTCGGTGATGTTATCGCCCTTAAAGCCTGAAATCGGCATGGCCGTGAAGTTCGCAATTCCGATCTCTGCGGCAAAGGCCGCGTAATCGGCGACAATGGCGTCATATTGCGCCTGATCATAGCCAATCAGGTCCATCTTGTTCACGGCCAGAACAATATTCTTAATGCCAATCAGCTTGCACAAATAGCTGTGCCGCCGGGTCTGCACGAGAACGCCCTTGCGCGCGTCAATAAGAATGACCGCAAGGTCCGCCGTCGAGGCGCCGGTAAACATATTGCGGGTATATTGCTCATGCCCCGGACAATCGGCGACGATGAATTTGCGCTTTTCCGTCGCGAAAAAACGATAGGCAACGTCAATGGTGATGCCTTGTTCGCGTTCGGCGGCAAGGCCATCCACCAGCAGCGCAAAATCAATCTCTTGGCCTTGTGTGCCCAGTTTTTTGGAATCCACCTGAAGGGCTTCCAACTGGTCTTCAAAGATCATCTTTGAATCATAAAGCAGCCGCCCGATGAGCGTTGATTTGCCATCATCGACCGACCCGCAGGTGATGAAGCGCAGCAGGCTTTTTTGCTGATGCGCCTCCAAATAGGCGTCAATATCCGACGCAATCAGCGCGTCTGCCTGATAGATGCTGTCCTGCGTCGCCATCAGAAATACCCCTCCTGCTTTTTCTTCTCCATGGAGGCATCGCCGCCGTCCTTGTCGATGACGCGGCCCTGTCGCTCGGACGTGGTGGTCAACAGCATTTCTTGAATGACTTCGGGCAATGTCTTGGCTTCGCTCTCAACCGCGCCGGTCAAGGGGAAGCAGCCGAGCGTGCGAAAGCGGATCGAGCGTTCGGTGATGTCTGGGCGCGTGCCCATCACGCGTTCCAGCCGATCAATATCATCGGCCATGAACAGCTGGCCCTGATATTCAAAGGTTGGCCGCTTCGCGCTGAAATAAAGCGGGACGATGGGGATGTTGTTCAAATGGATATATTGCCAGATATCTAGCTCAGTCCAGTTGGAGATTGGGAAAATGCGGATGCTCTCGCCCTTGGCCTTGCGGGCATTATAGAGATTCCACAATTCGGGGCGCTGGTTCTTCGGATCCCAGCCATGGGTGGCCGTACGGAAGGAGAAGATTCGCTCCTTTGCCCGGCTTTTTTCTTCATCGCGCCGTGCGCCGCCAAAGGCTGCATCAAAGCCATACAGGTCGAGCGCCTGTTTCAGCCCTTCGGTCTTCCACATATCGGTATGCAAGGGGCCATGGTCAAAGGGGTTGATGCCGCGCTCTTTCGCTTCGGGGTTTTGATAGACCAAAAGCTCCATGCCGCTGTCGCGCGCCATTTGGTCGCGCAGCTTGTACATGTCCTGAAATTTCCAAGTCGTATCGACATGCAGCAGGGGGAAGGGCGGCGGGCTGGGGTAAAAGGCCTTGCGCGCCAGATGCAGCATCACGGCGCTGTCCTTGCCCACGCTATAGAGCATCACGGGCTTTTCAGCTTCCGACACGACTTCGCGCATGATGTGGATGGCCTCTGCCTCTAGGCGTTCCAAATGGGTCAAAGTGCGCGTCATATCGGGCCAGCTCCTCTTTTGGGGACTGTCCTGCCTATCGCGCATCCAGTTTGACCTTGAACCTCCCATATGGGAGGATATATAGAGATCATGCGTGTTGATGATGATGGCCTGCTTCAATCCCTGCATGAAGGGATGTTTGAAACGCCCCTCTGGCAGAATTTTCTCAATCGCCTGCTCGCCAAAACCGGCGCGCACTTGACCTCGTTGGTGTTTCGCCCGGTTCATGGTGATGAAGATGTGCAGCTTTATGCAGGCGCTCTTGCGTCCGTCGATATTCTGAGGGGCTGTGTCAGCGATCAGACAATGCCCTTTCGCACCATGCGTCCTGACCGGGCCTATGCGCTCGACGAGGTGTTTGATCCCGCAAATGGGATGCAGATGAGGTATGTTCAGAATGTGCTTCAACCATCTGGCCTTTCGCATATGCGCTCCATCCGGGTAACAGAGCCGGGCGGAATTGATTTGTGGCTCACCGCATTTGGGGGAAGGACGATTGGCTCGGCGACAGGTGCTCTGTTGACAGCGTTAGCGCCGCATCTGCGCATTGCGCTGCGCTCCTATGCGGCGCTGGAGCGGGAACGTCATCGGTCGTCCCTGGCGACGCAGGCGATTGAGCGGCTGAAAATGGGCTGGCTGACCGTGGATGGGCAATGCCGGATCATCGACGCCACCCAAAATGTGGAACAGCTTTTCCAATTGGGTGGGCCTTTGCGCCGTGGCCGATATGATCGGTTGGTGCCAATGTCGCCGATGATTGATCGGCAGCTGACGGCGCTGGTCAAATCCTATGGCCAGACGGGTGAGGGCAAGTCGCAGGCTTTTCGCTTAAGCCAAGACCCATGGGTGGATATGCTTGTCACCCCCGCGCATGAGCAGGGGGTTGGGAGCCCAAACAAGCCTGCGGCCCTTATCTATGTCAACGGCGATAGATGGTCCCAAGCGGACCGATGCGACCAGCTGGTGGATCTTTTTGGCCTATTGCCCAGTGAAGCGCGGATGGCATGGATGATGGCACAGGCCGCCAGCATATCTGACGCTGCCGAAGCCTTGGGGCTGACGATTGAAACGGCCCGTAATTACTCGAAGAAAATCTATGCGAAAACCGGTGCGCGCGGCCAAGCAGAGCTGGTGCGGATCGTGCTTACCAGTGTGATGGCCATTACCTAAGCTTTGCCCGATGCGGATCGGCGCGGAATCATTGCCTTTCGTTGAAGACAGCACCGTTGGGCGGAACCTATTTTTCCCAAGCTGAGTTTCCTCCTCACCCTTTCTAAATCTGGAGGATCATCATGCAGAATAGCCGAGCTCTTATTCCCTTTGGTCGTGCACCCATATTGCGCAAAGGATTTGATCCATTTTCTGGCTTTAAGCTCGACTTTGATCAGTTTCTTGACGATTTTTCCCGCGCCTGGCCAGTCACCACGACAAATGGGAAGGATGGATTTCTAATCCCTAAAGTGGATATCGCGGAAACGGATGCTGGGCTTGAGTTGACAGCAGAGCTGCCCGGCTTCGACCAAAAGGATATCTCGCTCGATATTCAGAATGACATTCTGACGATCAAAGCGGAGCGGCAAGAGGAACATGAGGAAAAGGATGAGAAGAAGAATTACCATCTGGTGGAGCTGAGCCAAGGATCTTTCCTGCGCCGAATTGCGCTGCCGTTTGAGGCGGATGCGTCAAAGGCACTGGCGCATCTGGAAAAGGGTCTTCTCAAGGTTGAGGTGCCGCGGCTCGTGACGCCTGAAAAACGGCCAAAGGCCATTCCCATCATCACAAAATAGCGCTCTTGCCGTCTGACCAACTGTCCCTCAGCCGGGCGGGTCAGGCGGCATTATATGTCCAACCTGGCGCGGGGCTTTGCCCTCGACCTCTCCCGTCTTGTGATTGTCGGCGTGTCATCACATAGTGTTAGATGACTGTGACTTTTCGGAGAAATCCCTTTGCGCGCCGACACGTTTCTGACGATTATCGCGGCTGCCTTCGGACTTGCAGCAGCCCCGGCCTTGGCCGCCCCGTCCCGCGATGCAGATCCCGCATTGTGGGTGATGCGCGATGCGGACACGACGGTCTATCTGTTCGGCACAGTGCATTTGCTGCCCGCCGGGCTGACATGGTTTGATGATGCTGTGGCCAAAGCCTTTCATGCGTCGGATGAGCTTCAGATGGAAATTCTACCGATTGAAGATCCGGCAAGTCTGGCGCCGCTGATCATGAAGCTGGCTGTTGATCCCAAGGGGCGCACGATGGCGCAGCGCCTGCCTCCCAAAGACCATGCGGCCTATCGGACGGCCCTGACCCGTATCGGCTTGCCCGTCGACCAGTTAGAGCCGCTTGAGCCTTGGTTTGTCACCCTTCAGGCGTCGGCCCTTTTATATCGTCAGGCGGGTTATGACCCAAAGCTTGGCGCAGAAGCGATACTGGCGGAGGCGGCAAAAAGGGCCGGAAAAAAGCTGACCGCTTTTGAAACGCCAAAAGAGCAATTTGCCATTCTCGATTCGACGCCAGAGGCGGAGCAGCTGATGGGTCTGCGCGATCTCACCTATAAAGCAGACCAACAAATGGCGCTGATTAACAAGGTTATCGATCACTGGGCGCAGGGCAAGGTCGACAAGGCTGGACAGCTTTTGAATGAGGCGATGAAGAGCGCGCCGGAAACGGCGCGTCTTGTATTGACCGATCGAAACGCCCGCTGGGCAAAGCAATTACAGGCGCGCATGGCGCAGCCGGGCACCGTCTTTGTCGCCGTTGGGGCGGGTCACTTGGCTGGCGTCGACAGCGTGCAGGACTATCTGACCCGGGCTGGCTTCAAAATAGAGCGGCTGGCGGATTGAGCCGCGACATGGGTTTCAGGCCAGAGGCTGCGCGACCCCCTGTTCGCGTTCGGACAACAGGGTAGCAAACAAAGCGCTGAGCTGCCCGGCGGCATAGGGTTTGTTCAAAATGGGACGATGGGCATGGCGCTCTGAAACTTCGGGGCTAACATAGCCCGTGACGAACAGAAAGGGGACGCCTTTGTGGCTCAGCGCATCGGCCACCGCGTCACTGGTATCCCCATGCAGGTTCATGTCGACCATCGCAGCGTCGATAGCATGGGCGGCAATCGCGTCCAGAGCTTGGCGCGCGGTTCCGGCAATGAGGATGGATGTGCAGCCCAATTGGTGCAGATGATCTTCGGCCAGCATCAGGATCAACATCTCATCTTCGACCAGCAATATGGTTTTTCCGGCGAGAAGATTATTCGCCACGATGCAGCCCCAATTCTGGGATGGAAATTGCGCATTCCAGCCCTTCAGGAAGAAATGTCAGCGCAACAGACCCGCCCAGTTGATGTGATAAACCCCGCTCAATCACCCGTGACCCAAATCCCTTATGCGACCGCGGTGGAACGGGTGGGCCTCCGGTCTCGCGCCAGTTGAGCAGCAATGCCTCCCCATCGACGGCTTGAGTGACAGTCCAGTCAATTGATATTTTGCCCTGTGGTGCAGAAAGCGCCCCATATTTCAGCGCGTTGGTCGCCAGTTCATGAAAAAATATGCCCAAGGCGAGGACAGCTGTCGGGGCCACTTTCACCACATCCCCCGATAGGCTGAACCTAGGGTTATTTCCCTTTTCAATGCCAAAGGGTTCGAGTGCGGCCAGAATGACATCGCGAAGATCGGATTTACTCCATTGCCCGCGTGTCAAAAGATCATGCGACCGCGAGAGCGCGGAGAGCCTCGCCTCTATTGCATCGCGGACCGTGGCATCCGCCTTGCCCTGCATCGCTTGCGAAACAATTAACTGCACCGTGGCCAGTGTGTTTTTCACCCGGTGGTTCAACTCATCGACCAACATGCGCAGGCGGATCTGCTCTTCCTTATGGTCCGTCAGGTCCACAAAAGAAGCGAAATAGTGAATGGTCTTGCCATCGTCATCACGCAGAGGATTGATGAAGAAGGAGGCCCAGAATTTCGCGCCAGACTTTTTCCTACAGAGCAATTCCACACCGCTGATGACTTCGCCGGCAAGCGCCCGTTGCATCTCAAGCAGCATGTGATCATCCGCATGCGAGGAGAGCAGGAAGTTCAGGCTGTGGCCCAATACGTCATCTCGACGATATCCGGTTAAGTCCAGAAAGCTGTCATTGGCGAAGATGATGGGGCTCCCGTCTGCTTGCGCATCGGCAAAGAGCATCGCCATGCGTGTATGCTCGACCGCCCGAACAAAGGGACCGCGCTTTTCCTCAAACGTCCAGAAATCGGCTTCTGCGCAGGGGGGCTCTGTTTCCTTCAGGGGGGTCATCACGTCTTTCTGGGTCTTACTGGAAAAGTCGTTCAGACTTGGCTTGGCTATCTAAACCTATAGAAAGTACCAATGTTCCAGACCGTGAGGTGATGTGCCCGGCCCGTTCATGAGTCGGGCGCTCAGCTTTCAACTGGCGCAGGTGCGGCGGTTTGGCTCTCCACAAAGAGCGTGAGGAGCAGGTGCGGCGCTGCCACAACGGACAGCAATCGAAAGGCATCGGCTGACATGGCCAGCGACTGGCCAGAGAAAAGCCCCGGCGTAAAAAGGGCTGCCGCGGCAAGGCAGGCAAGGCAGATCAAGGCCCCATAAGCCCAAAGGGTCGAGATCGACCATCCCGGCAGCATCTGCGCAAGGCCACGCATATGGAGGGGCGAGTGCAGGAACACAAAATAGAGCAGAAAGCCGATTTGCGGCGGAAATAAAGCAAGGCAGGCGAGGGACGCGCCTTGCGCCAACGCCCAGCCTGCATTGCCTGATCGGGCGGCCTGCCCCATCCCAACCGCTGTTACCAGAACGGCGACGGGCGCAAAGGCCATGGCGACGCGGCCGACCCAGTCAGCATTCTCCCCGGCCATGGCAACGAACAAGGCCGTCACCGCTTGCGGGTGGGCAAAGGCTGGAATGCAAATAATCGACGCTCCGGCCATTGTCCGCAGCAAGCCGGCGTCCAACATCCGCCAGTCTTCGCCGAAATGCAGCGCAGCTAGGCCCAGAAAGAGCGACAGGGCGGCAATGGGTGCCGTTGCCCAGAGCAAGAGCATCGCGCCAGCAACCAGAATATAAACGCTGAAAAGCCCAAAAGCAGAGGTGCGGTTGAGTCGCAGGGCACGGCTGGCAAGGGCAATGTCAAAGGCCCCATGTGGCAAGCCACCGGCCAGCATCAAGCCCGCCGCCAAAGCAAGTGCGATGTTGGTATCAAGGGGTATGGCAAAGGCATGGCACAGCAGCAGCGACACGCAGGCTGGCCAGAAAAAATAAGGCACCGGCACGCGCCCTTGACGTGTGCCGGTGCCTGTGTTTTGCTGTGTTCGTGTCGCTAGGACCATGCGAACAAGGCAGTCTTTACTTGGCTTTCGCCGTTTCCGCTTCTGATTTGCGGACAGCAATGACCCAGATCAGAACACCAACAGCGGCCTTCGCGACCAAATCTGCAATGGTATACCCAATCTGAATGGCCGTTTCGGCATCTGCACCCGAGATATTGGCATAAGGTGCCATGTAAACGATCGGGTAGAAGCCCCAAGAGGCAAAGGTCAGCAAACGGGCCTTCTTGACCAGTTCACGGACATTTTCCGGCTGGCGTTCGATCGACGCGCCCAGACCGCTGAACAATTCCCAAATAATGTACAGGAACGGAATTGCGGACAATGTGCCCCACAGAGCGCGGGTCGGAATATCCGTGGCGATTTCACCCGGATAACCGAGCACGATCATCAACGCGGCCGCAAAGCCCAATTTGGTGGTCTTGCTGACGGTTTCTTCTTTGCTCAAGCGCATCACGAGCACCAGCTCAATCAAGAGCAGGGGAACGGTCAACAGCCAGTCGACATAGCGATAGGCGTCGTTAAACGCATATCCTGTGGCAACCAAAACGCCGTCCTTCATTTCATAAGCTGACTCCCAGCTCTCAAAAATGCGGAAATAGTGATAAGCGGCAATGGCGCAGACCAAGCCGGAAATGGTCACGGCCGTCTTATAATTTTCTGACACTTGCGACCGGCCAAGCCACAGGAACAAAGTGGCTGCTGCCATTGTGGCAAATGTGAATGAAAAAGCATTATAAACCAGCGAATACTGGAATGGACTAATCATATCCATGGCATCCTCCTAAATTAAAGACCGAACTAAACGGTTCTCTCTTGTCGGAGAGCTCTCATCCTGGGAGCCCCCTCCCCTATGTCACGGCGCGACCCAAAATGGAGTCGATCCGCGCAGAACATAGGCTCGGCCTAAAGCGACAGAATGACTATATAGTATTTGTGCTACATTCGATCATAGGCGTCGATATTGGGCAAAGAGCACGTAAAAAGGCCGTTTCTGTTGCACACGTACCGGCCGATTGTTCAGCTTAAGAATTGGGTTTCGTGATTTTACGCCTGTTGTCAGAAGATATTTCTCTGTGCGCTGCACAGGCGCGCAGTGACATATAAGCACTGCCTGAACGGGACCGTCTGAAAATCTGCTTTTCGGTCGCATGCATACAATAAAGGCTGAGATGTGATAATTATTTACCAAATCTCTTCAAAAATGACATGAACAAATGTGATTTTTGCGCGTTACCCTGAATTAGGAAGGTAACTGATAGGGGGTAATGTCTTTGAGTCGGTCTAAATAATTGCACCCCAGTTTCTTGTTCCTTCATTATAAAGCCTCTAAGCACCCTAAGCCTGAGAGTATGTTTGCTAACCAAAAGTGACAGAAAGAAACATAAATGGAAAATTTTGAAGAGTCCCTCCTTGGGTACGCCGTTGACGTTGTGACAGCACATGTCGGCAATAATTCTGTTGCGATTGCCGATGTTCCCGGCTTCTTGCGCGACGTCTACACAACGTTGCTTGAGCTGGACGGACAAAAGGAAGTCCCAACACCGCCTGCTGAACCTGCAGTGCCCGTCAAATCTTCGGTCAAGCGTGACTATATTATCTGTCTTGAGGATGGAAAAAAGCTGCGCATGCTGAAGCGCTACCTCAAGACGCAATATGGCATGACGCCAGAGCAATATCGCCACAAATGGGGCCTGCCCGCCGATTATCCCATGAATGCGCCCGCTTTGGCGGAACAGCGCAGCTCCACGGCCAAGCGGATCGGTCTGGGCCGCAAAGCGAAGGGTTAAGCGCCCAAAACGCCAAATCTCTGCATTTGGCGGCTTTGCAGAAACGTTGAGTGGGATTAGGGAGCGGATAATCACCGTTCCCTAATCCCTTGCCCTTATTCAACTGCCGAGGCCGCCTTAATGACGCACCAATTTGATAAGTCGACGCTTCCCAGCCGCCATGTGTCCGTTGGGCCAGAGCGCGCGCCACATCGCAGCTATTATTATGCGATGGGCCTGACCGAAGAGCAGATTGCCCGCCCCTTTGTTGGCGTTGTCTCGGCCGGCAATGACTCCGCCCCCTGCAACACCGCGCTTGACCATCAGGCCGATGTCGCGCGTCGTGGCGTGGATGAGGCGGGTGGCCTCTCGCGTCGTTTCAATACCATCACCGTCACCGATGGTATTGCCATGGGCCATCAGGGGATGAAATCCTCGCTCGTCAGCCGCGAAGTCATTGCCGATTCCGTCGAAGTGTCGGTGCGCGGCCATTGCTATGACGCGCTGGTTGGATTTGCCGGGTGCGATAAGTCGCTGCCGGGGATGATGATGGCGATGCTCCGCCTCAACGTGCCGTCCATCTTTGTTTATGGCGGGTCGATCTTGCCGGGCCGCTATCAGAACCGCGATGTCACCGTGGTCGATGTGTTTGAAATTGTCGGGAAATATGCTGCCGGCTCTTGCCCGCTTTCAGAAGTAGAGGCGCTCGAAAAGGCGGCCTGCCCCGGCCATGGCGCCTGTGGCGGCCAATATACGGCCAACACCATGGCCTGTGTGGCCGAAGCCATTGGGTTGTCGCTGCCCAATTCCAACATGGCCCCCGCGCCTTATTCCACGCGCGATCAAATTGCCCATGCTGCGGGCACACAGGTGATGGACTTGCTGGCCCGCAATCTGCGGCCGCGCGACATTTGCACGCGGGACGCGTTTGAAAATGCCGCACGCATTGTCGCGGCCACGGGCGGATCGACCAATGCGGCGTTGCACCTGCCCGCTATGGCGCATGAGGCTGGCATTTCCTTCGACCTGTTTGATGTGGCCGAAATCTTCAAGACCACGCCCTATATGGCCGATCTGAAGCCGGGCGGGAATTACGTCGCCAAGGATATGTATGAAGCCGGCGGCGTCTATATGCTCATGAAGTCCTTGCTGGCCGAAGGCTTCCTCCATGGCGATTGCATGACCGTGACGGGTAAGACCTTGGGTGAGAATATCGATGAGATTACTTGGAACCCCGATCAAAAGGTCATTTACTCGGCAACCAAGCCGCTCTCCCCAACGGGGGGCGTCGTCGGCCTGCGCGGCAGCCTTGCCCCCAATGGCGCGATCGTGAAAGTCGCGGGCATGGCGCGGCTTCAGTTTAAGGGGCCAGCCATTGTCTTTGATTGCGAAGAGGATGCCTTTGCCGCGGTTGAGGCGCGTGAAATTGTCGAAGGCTCGGTGATTGTCATTCGCTATGAAGGGCCAAAGGGTGGCCCCGGTATGCGCGAAATGCTCTCCACGACCGCGGCCCTTTATGGCCTTGGCATGGGGGAGAAGGTCGCCCTCATCACCGATGGTCGCTTCTCTGGCGCAACGCGTGGCTTCTGCATCGGCCATGTCGGGCCGGAAGCAGCCGAGTGTGGCCCAATTGCGCTGGTCGAAAATGGCGACATGATTGAAATTGATGCCGAAACAGGCCGCATCGACCTGTTGGTTGAGGCATCGGTGCTGGACGCGCGCAAAAAGGCCTGGACACCGCGTCAGAATGATTACGGGTCGGGCGCGCTCTGGCGCTATGCGCAAAATGTGGGGCCAGCTTATCAAGGGGCGGTCACCCACCCCGGAGCTGCGGGCGAACGCCACGTCTACGCCGATATTTAAGCGCCCATGTGCAGCCGGGGTTAAGCGCAACGCCGTTTCCCCCGGCGGCATCTTAGCGTAAGCGCAAAGCATGATGCCTCCCCTGACCGGATTTATCCTCACGGCTGCTGAGATGCGGGCCGCTGAAGCCGCGATCATGGCAAGGGGCGTGTCTGTCGATGCGCTGATGGCACGCGCAGGTGCGGCCATCGCAGAGGCGGTCTGGCGCTTTGGTGGGGGGTGGCCGACCCTCATCCTGTGCGGCCTCGGCAATAATGGCGGCGATGGCTATGTTGCCGCATCCCTCCTTAAGGCGCGCGGTCTTGACGTGCGTGTCGCGGCACTTGGGGAACCGAAAACAGATGTGGCGCGTCGTGCGCGCGCGGGTTGGTCGGGCAGCGTTGAGCCGCTCGACAAGGCAGCCCCCGCGCCCGTGCTGCTGGACGCGGTTTTTGGCACCGGGCTGGATAGGCCATTGGACGCAGGGCTTGCAGGCCAGCTTGCCCGATTGCGCCAGCAGGCGGACTTTGTCCTCGCCGCCGATGTGCCCAGCGGGGTGGGCAGCGATGATGGGGCCGATTTTGGGGCCATAAGCGCCGATGTGACCATCGCCTTGGGGGCGTTGAAACCGGCCCATCTTCTTCATCCTTCGGCGGGGCTGTGCGGCCATATCATCTGCGCCGATATTGGGATTGCGGCACAGGGCGCCCTGTCGGTCGTTGCCCGTCCACGCCTCTCGCGTCCGACGGCTGCCGATCACAAATATACGCGTGGGCTCGTTACGGTGCTTTCTGGGGAGATGGGCGGGGCGGCGGCCCTTGCCGCAACCGCGGCCGCGCGCAGTGGCGCGGGCTATGTGGTGCTGGCTGGGGGGCACTCAGGGGCCGTTGCTCAAACGCCCTTATCGGTTGTGCACCGATCGATCGATGCGGCTCTGGCCGATCCCCGAACTGGGGCAATTGTCATCGGGCCGGGCCTTGGCCGAAGCGACGCGGCCCGCGCGCTGCTCGAGCGCGCCCTTGCGACGGATATTCCCTTGGTGCTGGATGCAGATGCGCTGCATTTGATCGCGCCAGACCAGCTGGCATCCCGCGCCGCGCCCTGTGTGCTGACCCCGCATGAGGGGGAGTTTCAGGCGGCCTTTGGCCCCCTGTCTCGCAGCAAAGTGGATCGCGCACGTCAGGCCGCAAGCTTGTGCGGGGCAATAGTCCTTCTCAAAGGTGCAGATACGGTTCTCGCTGCGCCCGATGGCCGGGCCGCCCTTGCTGCGCATTTGCCCTTTTGGTTGGCGAGTGCCGGGACGGGGGATGTTTTGGCGGGGATTGTCGCGGCCATGTTGGCACGCGGACTGGATGGATTTTCAGCGGCGGAGGCCGCCATTTGGTTGCATGGCCGGGCGGCGCAGATCGCTGGACCCTGGCTGATCGCAGACGATCTGTGCGCGGCACTTCCCCAAGCTTTGGAGCAAACAGCATGAGCAGCGAACCCATTTTGCGGCTCGCCGCGCGGGGCGATGGTGTCACCGCCTCTGGCCGCTATGCGGCGCATGCCGCGCCGGGCGATCTGCTGGATGCAGCCGGTATGTTGACCGCCGGGCCGCATCGCGTGACGCCTGTGTGTCGTCATGTCCCGGACTGTGGCGGGTGTCAGTTGCAACATGTTGATGAAGAGAGCCTTGCCGCCTTCATCACGGATCGGATTGAGAGCGCGCTCAGTGCGCAGGGCGTCATAGGTTTTGATCTGCGCGTGCCGCATATGTCGCCCGCATCGGCGCGTCGGCGGGTCTCGCTGCGCGCGGAACGGCGCGGCAAGCAGATCCTGCTGGGGTTTAATGCCGCCAAAAGCCATCGCATCATTGATCTTGCCCAATGCCCGGTCATGCATCCGGCACTGGAGGCGCTGATCAAGCCGCTCCGTACTTTGCTGGGCCTGTGTCTGGCGGATCGGCGTGGGGCCAATATCCGGATGACATTGGCGGATCAGGGCGTTGATCTGTTGATCGCAGGGGTTGAGGCAGAGGGGCTGGACGCCGCCGAGGGGCTGAGCCGCTTTGCCCAAACTCATGGTCTGGCACGCCTGTCGCTGGATGAAGGCTATGGCCCGACTGCACGGTGGGAGCCTGAGCCTGTGACAGTAACGTTGGGCGGGGTGGCGGTTGGCTTGCCAGAAGGGGCGTTTCTGCAGGCGACGGCGGATGGGCAGGCCGCGTTGCAGGCCGCCGTTCGGAATGCTGTTGGCGACGCTGCACGCAGTGCTGATTTGTTTGCAGGGCTGGGCACTTTTGCCTTTGATTTGCCGGGGCAGGTGCTGGCAGTGGAAGGGGCGCGCGATGCGATCCTCGCGCTTCAAGCTGCCGCCAACCGATCGGGTCGGCTCGTCAAGGCGCTGCACCGTGACCTGTTTCGTCGTCCGTTAACGGCAGCAGAGCTGGGCGCATTTGAGGCGGTCGTGCTCGATCCACCGCGCGCAGGCGCCAAGGAGCAGGTGGCCGAGCTTGCGGCATCCACCGTCGCCCGCATCGCCTATGTCAGTTGCAACCCGGCGACCTTTGCCCGCGATGCAGCGATGCTGGTGTCGGGCGGCTATCGTCTTGAATGGGTGCAGCCGGTCGGCCAGTTCCGTTGGTCAACCCATGTGGAACTGGCCGCCGCTTTTCAAAAAGGCTGATCGCTTAGAATACAGCGAGCACCAGATGGAGCGTCAGCGCCATAAGCACGAGGCTCGACAGAGCGAAGATCAGGAACCGGACCATCACCTTGTTGATCGTGGACTGTACTACTGAATGGGCAATGCGCAGGCCCACATAGGCCCAAGCCAGCGTCGCATTCAGGCCATCGCCTTGCCCAATCAGAGCAAGGGCAAGCGCGACCGCATAAAAGACGGTCGGCGCTTCATGCAAATGGTTATAGTTATGGGCCTTCCACTGTATCTTTGCCGGAAGCAGCTGATCCAGGCTCTGTCCGCCCTGGCGCACCAGTGCATCGGCATCGACTTTGGCGGCAGACATGGCCGGAATGCGGGTGACATACATCCAGACCCACATGACCATTGTCCAGGCGGCAAGCGCCGCAATGGGCTGCATAATTTCTGCGATTGTGTTCATGATTTTCCTCTCTCCTTAAACTCCAAGCGTCACGCGCACGGCGTTGATGGCCAGCACCGTTAGGCACAGGCTGGACGCCAGAAACAGTGTGAAGCGCACGGGAATGGTGTTCACCAGCGACTGCCAAAGGCTGTGGGCAATGCGCAGGCCAGTATAGCCCCAGGCCAGTTGCACATTCACCCCATCGCCCGCACCCGCCAGCGCGAGAATGGCAATGGCGGCGTAGAACAGTGTCGGCTGTTCCATCAAATGCGTGTAATTATGGCCTTTCCAATTGACCGTGTCGGGCAGGACGCCCTCCAGATCAACACCCCGGCCACCGGGCTTTGCAGACTTTAGATCTGCCCCGCTCTTTCCCATGGCTGGAATACGGGTCCCCGCCATCCAGTAGAGCATGACAACAGACCAGAGCACCAGCACGGCGGCTGGCGCTAAAATTGGTGCACTCATTTTCCTCTCCCTCCCCCTATTGAGGATTTAGCGGGAGAAAGCTGCCTGAGTGCGACTCCGCGGTCAAGCAAAAGCGCGACCGCGGAGCCAGCGCAGGATTAGGAGAAGAGTTTTGCCCAACCGCGCTTCGCGCGCGTTTTCCAATGGCCACGATGATAAGCATCGGACGCGAGCAGCGGCATGACCGAACCGGCTTCGGCAAAAACCATCTGTTCAATGCCCGTATTCACCTTGCCCCAGCTCGCGGCTTCTTGAAGCGTGGAGGAAGAGCAGGCCCCGTCGCGCACATCGGCAACGGTGATCTGCACGGCATATTTATGCACGGCGACATCTTCATGGCCGAGGATTTCGGCACAGACGACCGTGTCCTGAATGAAGTTCTTGGGCACGCCGCCGCCAATCATGAGAAGGCCCGTTTCGCCCGCCTTGATCTTGATATCGGTTAGCTCACGGAAGTCGGCCACAGCATCGATCATCAAATAGGGCTTGCCCGCTTTCATCTGATCGACCTGATGCTTGACCAGGCCAAAGCCCGCTGAGCTGTCGACAAAGGCCGGGCAGAAGATCGGCACATCATGCTCATAAGCAAGCTTGACGAGGCTGTTGTCCTTCTTGCCATGTTCGGACAGATATTTGCCCATTTCGCGGATGAAGGCGCGGCTGGAATAGGCCTTGGGCTCCAGCTCATTGGCAATCTTGTTGATCGTGAAATCGCAATCCTGAAGTTGCTCTTCATCGATATAGGTGTCGTAGATGCGGTCGATGTAGAGCGAGCGCAGCGTATCATCATCGGGGATTTCGAGGGCTTGGTAATGTTTGTGACCTAAGCCTTCAAAGAAATCCATATCGACGATGGTGGCGCCGGTCGCCACAATGGCATCGACCATATTGTTGCGCAGCAGCTCTGCATAGAGATCCATACAGCCGCCGGCCGAGGTGGAGCCTGCGATGACGAGGAAGATGGTGCAATCCTTATCCGCCAGCATCTGATTATAAATGCCCGTTGCGTTCGCAAGGTCACGGCTGGTGAAGCTCATCTTGCCCATCTGGTCGATGATCGGGCGGGCGTCGAAGCTCTTGATGTCGATATGCTCAACCGTGCTCGACAGCAGCTCTGCCTTGCGCTGGGCATTAATCTGGGGGTTGGTCATAGTTGAAACTCCATTTGGGCCCCGCCCGCTTGGCGGATGGGGTTGGGCAAAGTGTAGATGATGATTGTGTTTGGCTGTTACAGCTTCACGACATTCGCCGAAAACCGATCCTGCCTGTCTTCATCATAAAGCGTGGCCATAGGGCCATCCGCAACCTCAAAGGTCGCGCCATTGGTAAAGCCGTTAAACCCGGTGCGCATCGCGCAGCCATAGGCCCCCAGCATCCCAATTTCGATATAATCCCCGGCCTGCACATCGGCGGGCAGCAGGAAGGGGCCGGCCATATGATCCATATCGTCACAGGTCGGGCCATAAAAGCTGAATGGCATATCGCGGGTGTCAGACGCCTCTTCGCGCAGCAGCGCAACTGGGAAGCGCCAGCCGACATGTGCCGCATCAAACAACGCGCCATAGGCCCCGTCGTTGATGTACAACTCTTCGCCACGGCGCTTTTCCACCCGGACGATCAGCGACGAATATTCCGCGCACAAGGCCCGGCCCGGCTCGCACCAAAGCTCAGAGGAGTAACTGACGGGAAGATCCTCATAAGCGCGCTGGATCGCGTCGAAATAAGCGGCAAGGGCGGGCGGCTCCATGCCCGGATAGACGCTGGGAAAGCCACCGCCGACATCGACGACATCCACGGTGACGCCGGAGCCAACAATTGCCGCGCGCACCCGCTCCATCGCTTCTGTATAGGCAGACGGGGTCATCGCCTGACTACCGACATGGAAGCAAATGCCCAACGCATCGGCGACCTGCCGGGTGTCGATCAGAAGCTGCTTCACGTCTGCCGGATCGGCTCCGAATTTGGACGCAAGGCTCAGCTTGGAATGATCGGATGAGACCCGAATGCGCACGCACAAGGTCAAGTCTGTTGCGCCGTCGGTTGCGCGGACAATCTTGTCCAGCTCTTCCGAGGTGTCGAGCGAGAAGGTGCGCACGCCATGATCGAAATAGGCTTCGCGGATTGCTTCTTCGGCTTTCACGGGATGCATGAAGCACAAAGTCGCCTCTGGCGCATTATCGCGCACCAGCCGCACTTCGCTCAACGAGGCGACGTCAAAATGCGTGATCCCATTATCCCACAAGAGCGCAATGAGCGCCGGGGATGGGTTTGCCTTGACCGCATAAAGGGACTTGCCCGGAAACTTCTCAACAAAGAAGCGGGCGGCGCGCTCTGCGGCGTGCGGACGGATGAGCGTGACCGGCTGAACCGGACGAAGGGCTGTCGCTAGCCCCAGCGCGCTATGGTGCTTAAACAACTCAAGGGACCTCCAAAAGGTAGTTCAACAATCACAAAGGCTGCCTTGCGGTTATTGGAAGTCCCCATGGGGCAGCGGAGGGGGCGTATATGAATTGCGTGCCCCTGTGTAAAGTAGAAGAAAGTTCAGGGTCGGAAGGAGAATTTGGGGCGTGGAAAAGGACAGAAAACCGACCATTTTGGGCGTACAGCGTGCCTATGACAAAATGGTGCAGCTTGTCCCACCAACGCCGCTGCTGCCGCTTCGGGTCGGCGACTCGACCCTCTGGTGCAAATGTGAGTCGGAACAACCCATGCGCGCCTTCAAGCTGCGCGGGGCTTGGCACCGGCTGACGGACATTGCCGAAGAGCAGCGCGCGGCCGGCGTCGTTGCCTTTTCCAGCGGCAATCACGCGCAAGGCATTGCTTGGGCCGCGCAGCGGCTTGGCATGCCCGCGCTCATCGTCATGCCGCGCGATACGCCGCAGGTGAAGCTAGAGGGAACTCGAGCCTTGGGCGCGGACATTGTCCTCTATGACCGGATGACTGAGAATAGGGACGAAATTGCCGCGCGCATTGCAGCAGAACGGGGCGCGATTTTGGTGCCGAGCTTTGATGATCCCTGGGTCGTTGAAGGGCAGGGGAGCGCCGGGCTGGAAGCCCGTGACCAACTGGCGGCTTTGGGCCATGACGCGCCCGACCTAGTCATCATGCCCTGTGGCGGTGGCGGGCTGGCCGCAGGTTTGGCGCTGGCGCTGCCCGAGGCGCGGATCATTGTGGCAGAGCCGGAAGGCTGGGATGATATGGGTGAGTCCCTGCGCACGAGCCAGATTGTGCCGGTTGGCCCCAATCCGCCGCCGACACGCTGCGACGCGATCCAGACCCTGCGCGTCGCGCCCATTACCTTTGACATTTTAAAGGCCCGTCAGGCCGAGGGTGTGGCGGTCAGCGAAGCGGAAACCTTCGCCGCGATGCGTCATGCCAGAGAGGAGCTGGGCCTTCGGATCGAGCCGGGCGGCGCGGTGGCGCTCGCAGCGGTGCTGGCGGGTAAGGTGACGTTGGGTGCGCGCACGCTCGTGCTGCTTTCTGGCGGCAATGTCGATCCAGAGTTGTTCGATCAAGTCATGTCCGGCTAAAGGCGCTCTCATGTCTGATATCTTCTTGTCGATCGCCGTTATCGCGTGTGCCGCCCTGATCTGGGGCGGGGTGCGCCTCATCCGCGCCGCCAAAGAGCGGCGCAAGGGTGGCCTTATGATCATTGCCGCGCTGGTCCTTCTCGCCAATGTTTTGATCATCGCCTGGCCGCATAGTTAATCGCTTTATCGCGCAGAGAGGGAACAAGCGGAGTCTTGTTCGGTTGCTCTTTCATCACCCGGTCCTCGCCGGACGAGAGATGAAGGAGATGGACGATGCGCGGGATCGCAAAAATCGGGATGTTTGCCCTTGCCGTTACAACGCTGGGGGGGTGTGCCACGCAACGCCATGATGGCACGCTCCGCTCAGCAGGCGAGGGCGCCGCAATTGGCGCGCTGGGCGGTGCGGCGGTCGGCGCCGTGGTCGGTGGGGTCAGCCCTGTTGAAGGGGCCGTGGCAGGCGCAGTTGTTGGCGGCGCAGTGGGCGCTTTAACCTCCAAAAACCGGCATTGGGTCAGAGATGATCAGGGCTTTTGCTATTATCTGAATGACAAGGGCGACCGCGTTTATGACCGGCGGCGCAACTGCTGATCCAGATGAGCGGAGTGCGCGCGGGGCGGCTGGTTAGGCCGCAGTCCCGCCGACGGTGAGGCCCTCGACCAAAAGGCTCGGCTGGCCGACGCCCGCGGGCACACTCTGCCCGCCCTTGCCGCAAATGCCGACGCCTTCATCCAGCGCCATGTCATTGCCAATGCCCATCACCTTGTTCAGCACGGTTGGCCCATCGCCGATCAGCGTTGCCCCTTTTACAGGCGCGCCAATTTTCCCGTCCTTGACCAGATAGGCCTCGGTGCAGCTGAACACGAACTTGCCAGAGACAATATCCACCTGCCCGCCGCCAAAGCTCTTGGCGAAAATGCCGTTCTTCACCCGCGAGAGAAGCTCGGCCGGGTCGTCCGTGCCATCCTTCATATAAGTGTTGGTCATGCGCGGCATGGGCGCATGTGCATAGGATTCGCGTCGGCCATTGCCGGTGGGCTCCACACCCATCAGCCGGGCATTGAGCCTATCTTGCATATAGCCTTTCAAAATGCCGTCTTCGATCAGGACATTCTCTCGCGTGGGGGTTCCCTCATCATCAATGGAGAGCGAGCCGCGCCGCGCCTCAAGCGCGCCATTATCGACAATCGTGACACCGGGGGCGGCCACCCGCTCCCCAATGCGGCCGGAAAAGACGCTGGTGCCTTTGCGATTAAAATCGCCTTCCAGACCATGGCCGACGGCTTCGTGCAGCAGCACACCCGGCCAGCCGGGGCCGACCAGAACGGTCATTTCCCCCGCCGGGGCATCAATGCTCGACAGGTTGACGACGGCTTGGTGCAAGGCCTCATCAATGGCGCGATTCCAGGTCGCAGGTTCAAACAGCCGATCATAAAGATAGCGTCCGCCTAGGCCGAAAAAGCCGCTTTCCCGGCGGCCATTTTCTTCGGCAACAATGCTGACGTTGAGGCGCACAAGCGGGCGGATATCGGTTGCGACAAAGCCATCGGCACGAACAACTTCCACAACGCTCCAGCTTGCCGACAGGCCAACCGTCACTTGGGCAACGCGCGGGTCGCGCGCGCGGGCAGCGGCATCAATCTGCTGGCACAGCGCTACCTTATCGGCAAAGGGGATGAGGCCCATGGGGTCGCCATCAGTATAGAGGTGCCGATTATTCTGCCGGGGGGCGGCTGCCATTGCGGTCTTTGCCGGATCCAAGAGGGTCAGCGTTTCCCCCGCGCGCCGGATGGCGGCCGCACTAATCTCATTGGCATGGGCAAAGCCCGTCATCTCGCCAGACACACCGCGCAGGCCAAAGCCCGCATCGGTCGAATAGTCAGCTGTTTTCAGGCGGCCATCGTCAAAGCCAAAGCTTTCTGACGCGCGATATTGCAGGTAAAGTTCCCCATCATCGCACCGCTTGAGCAAGTCAGAGGTCAACTGACGCGCGGTATCGGGATCAAGCAGTCCATCATGGTAGAGGAAGCGGCGGGGATCAGTGGAAAAGGTCATAAGGACCCATATAGGAAAGCCATGTGCCGCTGAACAGGGCGAAAGCCCAAAGCGACAGCACCGCTTTGATTATTCCGTGTCGGCAGGCCCGCCTTTGAGGACGAATCTTTTGTCGCAATAGCCGCATTCGACAAAGCCTTTTTCGTCGATCTCCAGCCAGACGCGCGGATGGCCAAGGGCCGCGCCGCCCGGAATGTCGGACGCGCCATCGCACGACACGCGGTGAGAGGTAACGAAAGTGGTTTCAGGCGGCTTTATCATGCGCGTGTCGATAGCAATGGCGCGTCGCCGGTGCAACGCGCAAAAGAGGATGTCTATGTAGGCGACAGGCTACTTTCCCCCCGGCCTTTGAGCGGCTACAGCGAGAATATGACCGAAGCTGCCATCATCATCGATAATGTTGAGAAAACCTATGCTGGGGGAAAACAGGCGCTGAAAGGCGTTTCTTTTGAAGTGCCGCGCGGCTCCATTTTTGGCCTGCTCGGCCCCAATGGCGCGGGCAAATCAACCCTCATTAATATCTTGGCCGGGTTGGTGACCAAGACGGCGGGCCATGCCAGCATCTGGGGCTTTGATATTGATGAACATCCCCGCAACGCAAAAAACTCCATTGGCATTGTGCCGCAGGAAATTGTGTTCGACCCCTTTTTCACGCCGTTTGAAACGCTGGAAAATGTGGCCGGGCTTTATGGCGTTAAAAAGGGCGATCGCCGCTCTATGGAATTGCTCGAGGCCGTCCACCTTGCGGACAAGGCGCATGCCTATGCCCGCACCCTATCTGGCGGGATGAAAAGGCGGCTGCTTGTGGCCAAGGCCATGGTCCATTCGCCGCCCATTTTGGTTCTGGATGAACCGACAGCTGGCGTCGATATTGAATTGCGCCAGCAGCTTTGGGCGTATGTCCGCGAGCTTAATCGACGGGGCGTGACAATTGTTCTCACCACCCATTATCTCGAAGAAGCCGAGGAATTATGTGATCGCATTGCCATTATCAATAATGGCACGCTGATCGCCAATAAGACGACGCGCGACTTGGTGGATATGGCGCAGGAAAAGGTCGTTGAGATTACCGTTGATCGCGATGTGGATGTCGCGCCGCGCTCTCCCTTGTTCCAAAAGGTTGAGGTGAAGGCGGGCCGGGTTCTCGCCATCACCTATTCCAAAGCCCATGCCAATGCGGGCGATGTTCTGGGCGCGGTGCAGGCGGCCGGCTTTGGCATTGCCGATGTGTCCACGCGGGAGGCCGATTTGGAACATGTGTTCCTCAACCTAACCCGCGCTGCGTGAACACGGCCTTGCCCTCCCCCAGCCCCTCCCGCTTGCGGGAGGGGAGCCAATGAACCCGGACGTCCACATTATCGGTTCCGGTGTGGCGGGGCTGGTACACCTCGTCACGGGCGCAACGGGGGCCGGCAAAACGCACTATAGCATTGCGCTGGCGGAGCAGAGGGGCGGTGTGCGCTTTTCCATAGATGATTGGATGACACGCTTGTTCTGGATGGACAGCCCGCAGCCAATTGAATTTGATTGGACGATAGAGCGGATCGCAAGATGTGAGGCACAAATCCGCGCGCTGGTTGAGGTTTTGGCTGGGCAAGGAATTGCAGCGATTCTCGACCTTGGCTTTACCAAGGCAGACCATCGTTGCGAATTTGCCGCCTTTGCCAACACTATTGGCACGTCGGCCATTTTGCACTGGGTGGATGTTCCGGCAGAGCAGCGTTGGGAGCGAGTTGTGCAACGAAATAGCATGCGAGGCCCGACATACGCCATGAACGTAGACCGGGCGATGTTTGACTTTATGGAAGGCGAATGGGAGCCTCCATCGGCAGCCGAACTGGAGATGCTGACGGGTCAGGTCATCCGAGCATGAACGCGGACGTCCTCATCATTGGTTCCGGCGCGGCGGGGCTTACGGCGGCGCTGGAGCTGGCGCAGCATTGCAAAGTGGCGGTGCTGGCCAAGGGCGCTATTTCGGACGGCGCGACCAGCTGGGCGCAGGGTGGTATTGCCGCGGTTCTGGAAACCACAGACACTTTTGAAAGCCATATAGACGACACGATGGTCGCGGGTGCTGGCCTCAACAACCGGCGCATCGTTGAACATGTTGTGGAACATGCGCCCGCCGCGATCCAGCGATTGGCCGATCTGGGCGTGCCCTTTGATCTTGGGGCGGATCAGCATTGGCATTTGACGCGTGAAGGCGGGCATTCTCACCGTCGGATCGTCCATGTCCATGATGCGACGGGCTTTGCCGTGCAGCAGGCGCTGGAAAAGGCGGCGCAAGCGCACCCCAACATCACTTTGGTGCCTGATCGGGTGGTGATTGATCTCATTCTAGGCCGCCACCAAAAGCGTTTTTCAACCAGTGGGCGCATTAACGGCGTCTATGCGCTCAACCGCCAGACGGGCCGGGTGGAGACCTTCACCGCGCGCGCCACCATTTTGGCAAGCGGCGGGGCTGGTCGCACCTATCTTTATTCCACCGCGCCAAGAGGCGCGACCGGGGATGGCATTGCGATGGCATGGCGGGCCGGATGCCGTGTCTCAAATATGGAATTTATGCAGTTCCACCCGACCTGCCTTTATAATCTGGAGGTTAAGAATTTCCTGATCACCGAAGCTGTCCGCGGCGAAGGTGGGCATCTGAAAATCCCGACGACAGGCGAACGGTTCATGCCCCGCTTTGATGCGCGGGCAGAGCTTGCCCCGCGCGACATTGTGGCGCGGGCCATAGATCATGAGATTAAGCGGCTCGGGCTGGATTATGTGCATCTCGACATCAGCCATCGGGATCCGGATTTTGTCCGCAGCCATTTCCCGAATATTTATGACAAGCTGCTGGCGCTTGGCATTGATATGACGCGCGAGCCCATCCCCGTTGTGCCCGCGCAACATTATACCTGCGGTGGTGTGGTTGTGGATATGGACGGGCGGACGGATGCACCTGGCCTCTATGCAGCGGGCGAAGTCACGCAATCCGGGTTGCATGGGGCAAACCGTCTTGCCTCTAATTCGCTGCTGGAGTGTCTGGTCTTTGGCGCGGCCTGCGCTTCCCATATCACGGCCAATTGGGAAGCTCTGCCCGTCCCGCCAGAGATTCGTCCCTGGGATGAAAGCCGTGTGGCGGACAGTGATGAGGAAGTCGTCATTCACCAATGCTGGCGCGAAATCCGGCAATTTATGTGGAATTTCGTCGGCATTGTGCGCACCACCAAAAGGCTGGAGCGCGCCAAGCACCGGATTGACCTGCTGCGGCAGGAAGTGGCCGATTATTACAGCCATTTCCGCGTGACGCCCGATTTGATCGAGCTGCGCAATCTGGTTGAAGTCGCCGATCTTATCATTCGATCCGCATTGGAGCGCAAGGAAAGCCGTGGATTGCACTTCACCCGTGATTATCCTGACATGCTGCCCAGAGCAGAAGACACAATTTTGGTGCCTTAGGCCGCGAAAGCGGCAGCCATTGGTTGATTGATCGCAGCGGGCAGGGCATAGCCGCCGCTATGACTGAGATGCTCAAAATCCGCTTGCCCGATGGTTCCGTTCGGGAAATGCCAAAAGGCACAACGCCTGCTGATGTGGCCGCCGCCATTGGCCCCGGCCTTGCCAAGGCCGCCATTGCTGCGCGCGTGAATGGCGATTTGTGCGATATCACCCGCCCGTTGGACACGGATGTTGAGCTGGCGCTCGTCACGTCGCGCGATGAGGCGGACGCGCTCGACCTTGTTCGGCATGACTTTGCGCATATCTTGGCAGAAGCGGTGCAGGCGCTGTTTCCCGGCACGCAAATCACCTTTGGCCCATCGACCGATGATGGCTTTTATTATGATTTCGCACCCAAGCGCCCCTTTACAGAGGATGATCTGCCCGCCATCGAAGCCAAGATGCGGGACATCATCGCAGCGGACAAACCGCTCCGCCGCGAAGTCACGAGCCGGGCTGATCTGATCGCGCGCTGGACGGCGGAGGGCGAGACCTTCAAGGCTGAATGGGCAGGCGAACTTCCCGAAGGCGAAGAGCTCAGCGTCTATTGGTCGGGCGACAATTGGATGGATATGTGCCGGGGGCCGCATTTGGCCTCCACTGGCAAGCTCGATCCACAGGCCTTTAAGCTGACCCGCGTCTCGGGCGCCTATTGGCGCGGGGATCAGAAGAATGCGCAATTGAGCCGCATCTATGGCACCGGCTGGCTCAATAAGAAGCAATTGGACGCGCATCTGACTCGGCTGGAAGAAGCCGCCAAGCGGGATCACCGTCGTTTGGGCAATGAGATGGACTTGTTCCATTTGCAGCAAGAGGCCCATGGGTCTGTCTTTTGGCATCCCAATGGCTTTCGCGTGTGGCGTGAGCTGGAATCCTATATGCGCCGGGCCATTGATGCGGCCGGCTATCGCGAAGTGAAAACGCCGCAGGTGATGGATGCCCGCCAATGGGAACAGTCCGGTCACTGGGGCAAATATCGCGAAAACATGTTCGTTATCCCAGACGAAGTCCCGAATACCGAAGATGAAGGCCCGGTCATTTCCGGCGACGCCGATTGGATGGCGCTGAAACCGATGAATTGCCCGGCACACGTCCTCATCTTCCGGCAGGGGATTAAGAGCTATCGGGATCTGCCGTTGCGCATTTACGAAAATGGCTGCTGCCACCGCAACGAACCGCATGGCGCGCTCCACGGCCTGATGCGCGTGCGCCAGTTCACGCAGGATGACGCGCATATTTTCTGCCGGGAAGATCAGATTGTCGCTGAAGTGCAGGATTTCTGCGCTCTTGCTGACCGTATCTATAAGGATTTTGGCTTCACCTATTCGATCAAGCTCGCCCTGCGCCCTGAAAAGCGGTTTGGCAGCGATGCGGATTGGGACAAGGCGGAAAATGAACTGCGCGATGCCGTTGTTCGTGCAGGGCTCGCAACGCCAGAATATGGGTGGGAAGAATTGCCGGGCGAAGGCGCGTTTTACGCGCCCAAGCTGGAATGGCATTTGACCGATGCCATTGGCCGCACCTGGCAAGTTGGCACCATTCAGTCAGACCGGGTTCTGCCCGAACGGCTGGATGCAAGCTATGTCGGTGATGATGGGGATAAGCATCGCCCCGTGATGCTCCACCGTGCGATCTTCGGCTCTTATGAGCGGTTCATCGGCATTCTGATTGAACATTATGCCGGGCGCTTCCCGACTTGGCTGGCCCCGGTGCAGGCCGTGGTCGCCACCATTGTTTCAGACGCAGATGGCTATGCGCAGGCCGTGACCGAGAAGCTGGCCGCCGCCGGCATTCGCGTCGACACCGATCTGCGCAATGAAAAAATCAACTATAAGGTGCGCGAACATTCGCTGGCGAAAGTGCCGCATTTGTTGGTCGTCGGGATGCGTGAGGCGGAAGAAGGCAAGGTCGCCATCCGCACATTGGGGTCAGAAGGCCAGCGCATTATGACGGTTGATGAGGCGATTGCCCTGCTGCGCGAAGAGGCCACCCCGCCGGATCTGCGCGGCTGATTGGGCCGATGCCCACCGCATTGCGACTAAAGCTGCGTTCCGCCGCTTAAGTCTCATTCTCCTCCCGCAGGCGGGCGGGGCTGCCCCATTTTCTCCCCTCCCGCCTGCGGGAGGGGTTGGGGGAGGGCCGACGTCGCCTATTGCGCCGT
>JBEDGC010000064.1:0-9558 GCA_041174825.1 Pseudomonadota bacterium
ATATTATACGGGCTTTTTCATCGAAAAGGCGCTGTCGATCGACAATGTCTTCGTTATCAGCCTGATCTTCACCTTCTTTGCAATTCCGCGCGCCTATCAATATCGCGCGCTTTTGTGGGGCATTATCGCTGTCATCGTGCTGCGCGGCTTGATGATTGCGGCAGGCGCGGCGTTGGTGCAGGAAGTTTACTGGGTTCTTTACATCTTCGCGGCCTTCTTGATTGCGACCGGTATTCGAATGCTCTGGGCGACCGATCATGAGCCAGACATCTCCAAGAACCCGGTCGTGCGGTGGATTTCGTCCCACATGCGCGTGACCAAAGAGCTTCACGGGCAGAAGTTTTTTGTGAAGGTAGAAGATGAGAAAACGGGCAAGCTGGTCCGGGCGGCAACGCCTTTGTTCCTAGCGCTTGTTGTCATCAACTTGGCGGATCTGGTGTTCGCGGTGGACAGCGTGCCGGCGATCTTTGCGATCACGACCGATACGTTCATCGTCTATACGTCGAACATCATGGCGATTTTGGGCTTGCGAGCGCTCTATTTCGCGCTGGCCGCGATGGTGCACCGCTTCCACTATCTCAAATATGCGCTGGCCTTGGTGCTGGTCTTCATCGGGTCGAAGATTTTTGTCTCCGACTTCTTGATGGATGGCGCGAAGTTCCCGCCGGTGCTGAGCTTGGTTGTTACCTTTGCCCTGATCCTTGGCGGCATCCTATGGTCGCTTTGGAAAACGCGCGTGGCGGTCCCCGCGCGTTAAAAACCGACGCCCCCTCCAATGTGCCCCGGAGGGGGCGTCACCTTTAACTCCTTAGTTTTTCGGTTTGAGCAACTCTAGCGTGGCCGCGACCATTGCTTCTGCCCCAAGCCGAACTGAGGGTTCCGGATCAATGCGGAACAGCGGGCTGTGATGCCCCGCCACAGGACGGCCACCCTTGCGAGCTTCTTCGATCCAAGCGGGGTTTGATCCCCCCACGGCAAAATAATAGCCGGGCACATTATAGGATGGATCGACGAAATAGCTGAAATCCTCCGCGCCCATATTCGTCTGGCGGAAGGGGACAACCACATCCGGCCCCAGCACGTCGGCAAGTTTGGAATTGAGGCGGCGGGCAAGGGCTGTGTCATTCACGGTGACGGGCGTGGATTCCCCCACTGTCACATCCGGCAAACGGTTTTCCGCCACGCCATGGGCACGAGCGGTGTTGATGGCGAGGCGCTTAATCGCGTCGATCAGCATATCCCGCGTTTCTTGGCTATTCGCCCGAACCGTCAGTTGTAAATTTGCTTGCTCAGAAATGATGTTATGCTTGGTTCCGGCATGAAATGCGCCAACCGTAATCACCCCCGGTTCCAGCGGACCTTTTTCGCGGCTGATGATGGATTGAAGGCCGACCACAATTTCCGACGCAATATACACCGGGTCGCGTCCCAAATGGGGGGCGGCACCATGCGTGCCAACGCCGTACACCTTAATGTCGACGCTATCGGCAGAGGAATATTGGATCGTTTCTGAGGCTGCAATTTTACCGGTGGGCAATTCTGCCGCGACATGGAAGGCCAGCGCATAATCCGGCTTTGGAAAGCGGGTGTAGAGCCCATCCTTGAGCATCGCCGCCGCCCCGCCGACGCGCTCTTCAGCGGGCTGGACGATGAACAGCACCGTTCCCTTCCAACGGTCTTTCAGCGCCGCAAGCTGCCGCGCTGTGGCCACCATCGAGGTGATATGCACATCATGACCGCAGGCGTGCATCACTGGGTTTTCAATGCCATCGACACCAATCTGACGGGCCTTGGAGGCATTGGGCAGGCCAGAACGTTCTTCCACCGGCAGGCCATCCATATCGGCGCGCAATAGAATAACGGGTCCATCGCCATTTTTCAGCACGCCAACAACGCCTGTGCCGCCCACTTTTTCGGTGACAACCATGCCGGATACCGCGCGCAATTCCTTCGCCATGCGGGCGGCCGTATTAAATTCGCGGAACGAGAGTTCTGGGTTGCGGTGAAAATAATCCCATAGCGCGCCCAAAGACTTGTCATAATCCGCCTTAATGGCCGGGGCATAATCCGGGGCGGCATGGCCCGGGGAGGCGAGGGCCGCACAGCAGGCGGCGAGAAGAAGGGCTTTGCGCATTCACAGATCTCCATCAATGGTTTCGCGTGATCATGCCGGGTCAAAATGCCTCTGGCCAGAAGAAATCACGCGCTGGACAGCGCCGCTGGATTGGCTAACGTGCTGTGAAAATCGAACTGGGAGGGTCTCATGACCGCTGAATTATCGCAATATCTGCCATTTCTGGTCGCTGCGGGTGCGATTATCTGCATCGCTTTGTGGCTGTTATTTGGCCCGGCTAAGCCGACGGCCGCTTCAGTTGAAGCAGAGGTCACGCCAGAGGTGGCGGCGCCAGCACCAAAGGCGCCTGCGCCAAAGGCAAAAGCTTCGGCCAAACCAACGGACCCTGTTAAGCCGAAAGCGACCGCACCAAAGGCAGAGGTGAAATCTCCAACCGCAAAAACGGCTGCGCCAAAGGCCGCTGCACCAAAGGCGGCGAAGCCTAAGGCCGCGCCAAAGGCTGCTGCGCCGACGCCTGCCGTTGCAAAGGATGCCGCCCCGAAAGCAGAGAAACCAAAGGCGCCTAAAGCAGCCGCGCCGAAGGCTGCTCCTCCCAAAACTGCACCCGCAAAAGCGGCAAAGGTCGCCAAAGGGCCAGACAATCTTCGCCTGATCAAGGGGCTTGGGCCAAAGCTGAACACCATGCTCAATGATCTGGGCGTGACCCGCTTTGAGCAGATTGCCGGCCTAGACGCCTCGGCTGTGGCGGCGCTCGACGCCAAATTGGGGGCCTTTGCTGGCCGCATCACCCGCGACAATTTTGTTGATCAAGCGGGGCTTCTTGCCAAGGGCGATGTCGCGGCCTTTGAAGCCAAATATGGCAAGCTGGACGGCAGCCTCTAAGCTTTAACCTCCATGTTATGCTGCGGCGGGCCCTGGGCGGGTCGCCGCAGTTTCTATTTGGGTAGGCCGATTTTGATCAGAATTGTGGCAAAGAGACTGGTTTAACTTTCACCCATTTATCGCTAAATGATGCTCAGAACCACTTCAGGATCCTTTATGGCCATTCAATTTCTGCGTGCCGCTTTGCTTGTGTCTGCTGTTGCGCTGGTGCCAGCAGCAACAGCGGGCATCGCGTCAGCAGACGTCACCGTCAGCCGCGATATTGAACGCTTTGTCAGCGTCTATGAGCGGGTGAAGGCAGATTATGTCGATAAATTGGATGATGAGCGGCTCATCAAGGGCGCCATTGATGGCATGCTCGCCAGCCTTGATCCCCATAGTTCCTACCTCGACGCGCGCGACTTTAAGCAGATGCAAATCTCGACCGACGGCAATTATGGCGGTCTTGGTCTTGTCGTGTCTATGGAAGATGGCGCGGTAAAGGTTGTCGCCCCGCAAGAAGATAGCCCCGCATCCAAAATGGGGATTAAGCCCGGCGACTATATTACCCATCTCGACGGCAAGCTGATTTATGGCGGCACGTTGGATGAAGCGGTGGAGCAAATGCGCGGTGTTCCGGGTACGAGTATCCGCCTGACCGTCGTTCGGCCCGGTCGCGATAAGCCGTTTGACGTCTCCGTCACGCGCCAAATTATTGAGATTAAGCCCGTAAAGTGGGAAATCCGCAATGGCGTTGGGATCATCAATATCAACGGATTTTCAAAGCAAACTGGGGCTATGACGAAGTCAGCCGTGGTGTCGATTGAAAAGGCGCTGGGCCGCAAGCCGCTTGGCTATGTCATTGATTTGCGCTCCAACCCCGGGGGTCTGCTTGATCAGGCGGTTGAAGTATCCGACGTCTTTCTTGACCGCGTCGAAGTTGTGTCGCAGCGCGGCCGCGATAAGCGCGATATAGAGCGGTATTTCGCCCAGCCCGGTGACTTTGCCAATGGCCTTCCCATAGTCGTTTTGGTGGATTCAGGCTCTGCATCCGCCGCTGAAATTGTGGCCGGTGCTCTTCAAGATCATCATCGCGGCCTTGTGCTCGGCGAGAGGACATTCGGCAAGGGATCGGTCCAGACGCTCATCCCGCTGGATGAGACGACGGCTTTGCGACTGACCACCGCGCGCTATTACACGCCGTCTGGCCGGTCGGTGCAGGAAGGCGGGATTGAGCCGGATATCGCCGTGCCGCAGTTAAGCGATCCGGATTATAAGTCGCGCCCCCGCTTCCGCGAGGCGGATTTGAGCCGCCATCTGATTAATGAGGCCAAGGTCGATAACAGCGTCTTGGAAGCCGATGAAAAGCCTGATCCCCGGTTCAAGGCAACGCCGGAAGAATTAAAGGCAAAGGGTATTATCGATTTTCAGCTACATTATGCCATTGAAACCGTGTCGCGCCTTGGCCGACCAAAATTGGCGACTGTCGCGCCACGCAAAGCCGTTCGGCGATAAGGGGCGCGCGCGATGACAGATTTTTCAAGAGCTCGGGCACTTGCCTTGATCTTGCCGGCCATGTTGATGATTGGCGCTTTGGGGAGCCAATATATTGGCGGTCTTTACCCATGTGAAATGTGCCATTGGCAACGCTGGCCGCATGATGCGGCGATTGTCGCCGCGCTCTTTGCCTTTGGCACGCATAGCCAGCGCGCCGCCCGTTTCTTTGTGGCCATCGCAGCCTTTGCCATTTTGACCAGCGGGTTGATTGGTCTGCTGCATGCCGGCGTCGAATATCGCTGGTGGTCGGGCGTGACGTCGTGCGCCAGTACGGCGACAGCGACCTCGCTCGAGGCGATCATGAATGCACCTGTGGTACGATGCGATGCGCCACAATGGACGCTTTTGGGGATTTCACTCGCGGGCTTTAACGCGATCTTTTCTCTATCAGGGGGGGTGCTGGTTTTGGCCCTGATGCGTCGGGGGAGGGCGGCGTGACCGAAACCAAGATAGATCGCATGCTGCGCGTTGATCAGGCGGGGGAATATGGCGCGGCGCGCATTTATGCAGGCCAGCTTGCTGTTCTCGGCAGCAATCATCCCGAAGCCGCCGAAATCCGGCATATGGCCGCCCAAGAGGCAGAGCATTTAACCAAGTTTAATGCTCTGCTGTCCAAAAGAGGTGTACGCCCCACCGTGCTGCAACCCTTTTGGCATGTGGCGGGCTTCGCACTGGGGGCGGCAACGGCGCTGATCGGGCCAAAGGCCGCCATGGCGTGCACTGCGGCTATCGAAACCGAGATTGACCGTCATTATTCCGAGCAGCTCACCGAATTGGGGGGAAGCGACCCTGAATTTGGCGCGCTGATCGAAGAGTTTCGCGAGGATGAGCGGGAGCATCATGACACCGCCATTGCCCGTGGTGCGGAACAAGCGCCCGCCTATCCGCTTTTATCAGCGGCCATCCGCTTGGGGTGCCGCGCCGCTATTCGCCTTTCGGATCGGCTTTGATCGGCCGATTCATCTTGCCTTCATCTCATAAGGGGCAGACAGTTTGACAATGAGACTCAGCCTATTCACCCTCGCGCTCTTGCCGCTCTTTGCACCCGTCGCTCCGGCGGCGGCCCAGGGGGCAGAACGGGTGCTGATTATATTTGGCAAAGATGCCTGCCCGACCGATTCCACCGGAAGCGAGATTATCGTCTGCGCCCGCCGCCCGGAATCGGAACGCTATCGCATCCCCAAAGAATTGAGAGAACGCTCTCAGGCGCCCCAAAACCAAAGCTGGGCGGTCCGCTCTCAATCGGCCCTCTCTGCAGGGAAAACCGGCACAGGAAGCTGCTCCGCCACGGGCGCTGGCGGTTGGACAGGCTGCTGGGCGCAACAAATGCGTGAGGCCAAGGAAGAAGCCAAGCAAAAGGCCGAAACCGAACGGGATGTGCCGTAAGGGATTGGACCTGCCTTAAGGGCGGTTCTACTCTTTTCAAGAAATTGGTCGGGACGACAGGATTCGAACCTGCGACCCCCACACCCCCAGTGTGATGCGCTACCAGGCTGCGCTACGTCCCGACCGGAGGCGCGGCTTTACGCTCCAGTTTTTGGCAATGCAAGGGCGGGAAGGGGCGTTATTGCACTTCCCGCCGCTTGGATCATTCTCCCATCAGGGTGCGCACGCCCGATACATCATAGGCTTTGACGCTAATCTGGTGGATTTTGATGCCACCAATGGCGCGATTAAATGTCGCCATATGCGGCGCACGGCCATGCGCGGCCAAGGCGTCGCCATCGCGCCAGCGTTCAGAGATCATGAGGACATTCGGATCGGTCACGTCGCGTGAGAAGACATAGAGTTCACACCCATCTTCGGCCTGAGTTGCAGCCATTTGTGCGGCCATGGCGTCCTGCAAGCTATCAAGATCCGCCGCGTCCGCGCGGATGATGCCCATTACAATAATCATATCATCTCTCCTTTTTGTGCGCCCTATCAGGTGCCGGGTTAAGCATTGGTTGCACCCTTGGCGCGGATTTGGTAACCGCCCAGCCACCGCGCGGGCTGTGCCGCCGGTTATCATCTGACAAGAGTATCCGCATGTTCGCAACCCCTGCATTTGCTCAAGCCGCTTCAGGCGCTGCCGGATCCGGCGGAACGGGCTCCACACTCTTTTTCATTGGCCAATTTGTTCTCATTGGTCTCATCTTTTATTTCCTGATCATCCGGCCGCAGCAAAAGCGTGCCAAGGCGCATCGCGCGATGATCGACGCCGTGAAGCGCGGCGATCAGGTTGTCACCGCTGGCGGCATTGTTGGTAAAGTGACCAAGGTCGATGATCGCATGGTCGAGGTTGAAATCGCGACGGGTGTGAAAGTCCGCGTCATCAAGGCCACGCTGACAGACGTCGATACAGGCGCTGCCAAGCCCGCGAACGACTGAACCCTGCATGCTTGATTTCCCGCGCTGGAAGATTTGGCTCGTCACTTTGGCGATCCTGAGCGGTATTGTCGCCGCTGTGCCCAGCATGTTGCCCGAAGCAACGCGTAATCAGCTTCCCGGCTGGTTGAAAGAGACGCATATCAACCTGGGCCTTGATCTGTCCGGCGGCAGCCATTTGCTGCTCGAAGCCGATACGGCCGACGTGCGTAAGCAACAGATTGATCGGATGGAAGAAACCATCCGCACTGAAATGCGCCGGGCAACGCCACGGATCGACATTAGCGATATTTCCACCGCGAATGGGGAATTGTCGTTCATGCCGCGTAACGCAACGCAGCTGGATCAAGCGGTTGAACTGGCGCGTCAGCAGACCAATGGCATTGGGATTGCAGGCGCGCGCGACTGGACCGTTTCGGTGCGGGATACAACGCGTATCATCATGCGCCCGACCGAAGAGGGCGTGAAGTTTGAAATGGACAGCGCGCTTGAAACCGCGCGCAATGTTGTCGCCAAGCGTATCGACCCGGAAGGCACAAAGGAAGTCACCGTTGTCCGCCAAGGTGCAGACCGCATTCTGGTTCAGGTGCCGGGCTTGCAAGATCCTGAAGGCCTAAAGCGTCTATTGGGGAAGACAGCAAAGCTTGAATTTAAGCTGGTGGATCAAACTGCCGATCCTCAGGATGTGGCGGCGGGCCGTGCGCCTGCGGGCAGTCAGGTTTTGCCGATGCTGGAAGGCGGCAATATTGCGGTGAAGCGCCGTGTCATGGTGTCTGGCGATGAATTGACCGATGCGCGGCAGGAATTTGATCCCCAGTCTGGCAACGCAGTCGTTTCCATCCGCTTTAATAGTCAGGGGGGGCGTAAATTTGGCCGTGCAACCAGCGAGAATGTCGGCAAACCCTTTGCCATCATTCTCGACAATATGGTCATTTCCGCGCCCAATATCAACGAACCCATTTTGGGCGGCAGCGCGCAGATTTCTGGCAATTTCACGGTGGAATCAGCCAATGAACTCGCCATTTCCCTGCGCTCTGGCAAATTGCCCGTCGCCCTGAAGGTTATTGAGGAATCGAGTGTCAGTGCCGAACTCGGCAAGGATTCGATCGAAAAGGGAATATTGGCGGGTATCCTCGCGACCTTGGCGCTGGTTGCTTATATGCTGTTCACCTATTTCCGCTTTGGCGTCTACACAACGCTGGCGCTGTTTGTGAATGCGCTGCTGGTGCTCGGATTAATGGGCCTATTCAATGCGACGCTCACTTTGCCGGGCATTGCCGGTTTTGTCCTGACGATTGGTGCCGCGGTCGATGCGAACGTGCTCATCAACGAACGCATCCGCGAGGAAATCCGGCGGGGGCGGCAAACAATTCAGGCCGTCGAATTTGGGTATAAAGAGGCTTCAACCGCCATTTTTGATGCCAACATCACCAATGTGATCTCGGCTCTCATCCTGTTCTGGTTTGGCAGCGGGCCGATCAAGGGTTTTGCCGTTGTGCTGGCGCTTGGCATCGCAACATCGGTCTTTACGGGCGTGACCTTCACACGGTTGCTGGTTTCGCAATATCTTCAGCGCAACCGCCCCAAAACGCTGGTTCTTTAAGGAAGTTACGGCATGCGTCCCATAAAGCTTGTTCCGGATCAGACCAGCATTTCCTTTTTGAGCTATCGCTGGTGGGCCTTGGCCCTCTCCATCGTGCTGCTGACGGCCTCAATCGCCTTAGTCGCGGTGCGCGGTTTGAACTGGGGGATCGATTTTGTCGGGGGGCAATCCATCCGGGTCACATTTGAAAAACCGGTTGATATGTCGGAACTGCGCAGCCGTCTGGAACGCATGGACGTGGGCGATGTGGTGCTCCAGCAAATGTCCGATCCCAAGGTGGTGAGCATTCGCATTCCGCTGGAAGGGGAAGCAACCAACCCCATTGGCAAATGCTTGGGAACGGGTGGCGCGTCGAGTGGGCCAGCCGATCAATCCAACAAAATTGCATCCAAAGTGCGCGGTGAGCTGACCAAGGCCTATCCGGGCGTCGATATTGGCGCTGTCAACTCTGTGTCCGGCAAAGTCGGCTGTGAGCTGTTTTCCACGGGCAGTATCGCTTTGACGCTGGCCATGCTTGGTATTTCGCTTTTCATCTGGTTCCGCTTTGAATGGCAATTCGGCGTTGGGGCCTTGGTGACGCTGTTCCACGATGTTGTCCTGACCTTCGGCTTTTTTGCGCTGACGCGTCTTACCTTTGATCTCAATGTGATCGCGGCCATTCTGACGATTATCGGCTATTCGCTGAATGATACGATCGTCATTTATGACCGTATTCGCGAGAATCTGCGTAAATATCGCAAGATGGAGATTGAGCCCTTGCTCAACCTATCGGTCAATGAAACTCTCTCGAGGACTGTTACGACATCGCTGTCGCTGGTCATCACGCTGGGCATTTTGTTGCTGGTCGGACCAGATACGATCTTTGGCTTCACCGCATCCATGCTTCTTGGCATCGTGATTGGGACATTCTCGTCCTTTTATATCTCAGCACCCGTGCTGATTTGGCTGAATGTGACGCCCGACAGCTTCATTCAGCCGGAATCGGGGCGTCCTGAAGCAGAGCGGGTGCGTGAGTCCTTTCCCGATCAGCGTTAGTCAAAATAGGCGATGACTCAGCCTTTACCGTCAAGCTCTTGGGAAAAGTCCATCTCTCTGC
>JBEDGC010000065.1:0-2589 GCA_041174825.1 Pseudomonadota bacterium
CTCATCAGGCGCGAGGGCTTGGGGTTGAATGATTAGGAGGAGAGAAACAGGCTTAAGCTGGTCGGGCCGCGCAATGTCCAACGGCACAACCCGCCAAGCGGCCGCCAAATGGGTTATAAGCGGCGGACGCTCCGTTTTGCGCTGCACCGCAGAGGCAATGTCGCCTTCCCCCCAGAAGAGAGACGGAACTGTGAGAAGATGGAGATTTTGACGCTCCGGGCTCGGCCCGGATGGACTGCACCCTGCCAGCAGCGCGGCCGCCAGCAACGCCCGCATCATTTTTTGGCTGCGCTGGCGTCGTCCGCAGGCGCTGCAGCACCCGGCGCAACCCCTAATTCAGCCAAAGGCTCATTCTTGGCCTCATTGGGCTTGGCGGCCTCTCCACTGCGCGTCGCCTCCACTGGGCTTGCGCTTGGGCTAATGCGTTCCAGCATCGCGTTCGCCAGACCGATAATCAGTAAAATGCCGCCCAAGCCTGTCAGGCCAACACGGATGCGCCGCCAACTTTCGCGTCGATCATCATATCCATCTCGCGACGTCATGACGCCTCCTTTAGCCAGTCAAAAACGGGAAGACCCTTCGACCGGAGCCATTGAGGGTTATAGAGCGTCGACAGATAACGGAAACCTGTATCGCACAAGATCGTCGCGATTGTTTTCCCCGGCCCCAATTGGCGCGCCAGGGCGACGGCGCCGGCAATGTTAATGCCCGATGACAGGCCAAGGCAGAGCCCTTCTTCCCGCAACATCCGCGCCACCCAATACAGCCCCTCTTCGTCGGAAATACGGAACTGGGTGTCGATGGGCGCGCCTTCTAAATTGGCGGTAATGCGACCTTGGCCAATTCCTTCCGCAACCGAGCTACCTTCCGCCTTTAACTCTCCATGCGCGTAATAATTATAGAGCGCCGCCCCAAAGGGGTCGGTCAAGGCAATGACGATATCGTCGCGATGCGCTTTCAGGCCCATGCCGACGCCCGCAATTGTGCCCCCGGTACCGGCCGCACAGGTAAACCCGTCAATTTGGCCCTCTGTCTGCGCCCAAATCTCCTCCGCGGTGCCCAGAATATGCGCCTTGCGGTTTGCGATATTGTCAAATTGATTGGCCCAGACGGCCCCCGGCGTTTCTTCTGCGATGCGGCGCGATGTGTGCACAAAATGGCCCGGATTGGCGAAGGGGGCTGGGGGAACCAACACCAGCTCTGCCCCCAAGGCGCGCAACGTATCCATCTTCTCGCGGCTTTGCGTGTCGGGCATCACAATGATGGTGCGATACCCCTTGGCATTGGCGACAAGCGCAATGCCGATCCCGGTGTTGCCCGCTGTGCCTTCCACAATGGTCCCGCCCGGTTTCAAAACGCCCCTGGCCTCTGCATCTTCCACAATGAACAACGCCGCCCGATCCTTCACAGAAGCGCCCGGATTTGCATATTCACATTTGGCGATAATGGTGCAGCCCGTCTCTGCCGACGGACCTTCGAGCCGAACCATTGGCGTGTTGCCAATCAGGTCGAGAGTATGGGGTGCGATAGACATGGCGCAGTCCTAGCCCTTTTGGACAGGGATCGGCAAGTTCGTTGCGCTTTTGCCGTATATAGCCTCATCTTGGTCAGGATAATGGCGCTGCATCGTTTTTTGAGTGTAAAACGCCTAGCTTTGTGGTGAAGGGGCCCGAGCCGTTCGGGGGCGAGAGTCTGCTTTTGAGGGGGGAGACATGATTTCATCTCGTAATTTTGCGCCCAGCGCAAAACTGCTCCCCTTTCTGCGCCGTCATTATCTTGTCAGCGCCAATCTTCCGGATACGCTGGAATTTGAAGATCTTCTGATGGCCGACAATGCCTTTGTTCGGGTGTTACTGCGCGGCGACTGGGCTTGGTGGAATGGGACCAGTTGGGAAAATTTGCGCGGCCCCCTGCTTTTCGGCGCGAACAGCCGGGCGCTTAAAGTTCGGGTGCGTGGCCCCTTTTCTATCGCCTCCTTCTCCTTCCGGCCCAGCGCGTGGACCTCGCTTGTCGCTTGTCCGGCAACGCAATTTGCAGACCGCATCGTCCCGCTGCAGGAGGCGTGGGACCCTGCGCTTGTCGACGCCCTGATGCTTGCAGCGCGCGATGCACCAAATGATGAGGCCTGCATTGAGCGGATGGAAGCCGTGATTGACCGCCAATTGGCTCATGTCGGCCGCAATCGTGTGGACCCTGTTGTGGCCAGTTTTGAAACCATTGCGCGCAGCGATAGCACCATCAAGGTGGAGGCCGCGGCAAAACTGCTCGGCCTTTCCCAGCGCCAGTTGGAACGGCGCTGTCTGAAAAGCTTTGGCCTATCCCCAAAGGCCGTTTTGCAAAGATGCCGCTTTCTGGACATGGCGGCCGCCATGCGGGGATTGAGCCATGCCGATGAGGCAGAGCTGGCGGCGTTGCGCTTTTTTGACCAATCGCATCTGAATCGGGAATTTCGCCGATATGCTGGAATGACGCCGGGGGCGTTTCAGCGCCTCCAATCTCCGCTCTTTACAGCAAGCCTTGAGCTGCGAGAAACGGGTAAGACGCTCGCTTAGGCTTTGACCTGGCCGTCCTGAACCATAAGCCGCATAG
>JBEDGC010000066.1:0-15114 GCA_041174825.1 Pseudomonadota bacterium
AGCCGAGGCTTTGCATCAATGGACAAGGCACGTCAGCGTGAGATTGCCAGTGAGGGCGGTAAAGCCTCTGGTGGGAATTTCGCCAATAATCGTGAGCGGGCATCGGAAGCCGGGCGAAAAGGTGGGCAGGTCAGCAATGGCGGCTCTAGCGCGCCAAAACGTTGATCTCATCTTATAGAGGGAAGGGGGGCTTTTGCCTCCCTTCATCTTGACAAAAGGCCCGCGTCACCGTCTAGGCGCGACATGCATATTTATCGCTCTCATACTTGTGCGCAGCTGCGCAAATCCGACGTTGGTTCAACTGTCCGACTTTCGGGCTGGATTCACCGTAAGCGCGACCATGGCAATTTGCTGTTTGTCGATTTGCGCGATCATTATGGATTGACCCAGATTGTGACCGATGTGGACTCCGAAGCCTTTAAGGTTTTGGAGAAGGCGCGGGCCGAGTCCGTTGTGACCATCACGGGCGACGTCGTGGCGCGTGCGGCAGAAACCGCCAATGCCAATTTGCCCACGGGTGAAATTGAAGTGCGCGCACGCGAAGTATCGGTTCAGTCCGCCGCGCAAGAGCTTCCCTTGCCGGTCTTTGGCGATGCGGAATATCCAGAAGATATCCGGCTGCGCTATCGCTTCCTCGATCTTCGGCGGGAACGGCTGCATAATAACATCGTCCTTCGCTCCAAGGTGATTTCTTCGGTGCGCCAGCGCATGATCGGACAGGGCTTTACCGAGTTTCAGACACCGATTTTGACCGCGTCTTCGCCAGAAGGCGCGCGTGATTATCTGGTCCCCAGTCGCGTCCATCCCGGAAAATTTTATGCGCTGCCGCAAGCGCCTCAGATGTTCAAACAGCTGCTAATGGTTGCGGGCTTTGACCGCTATTTCCAGATTGCACCCTGTTTCCGGGATGAAGATGCACGTGCTGATCGGTCACCCGGTGAATTTTATCAGCTCGATTTCGAAATGAGCTTCGTTACGCAAGACGATGTGTTCAATGCGATTGAGCCTGTGCTGCATGGCCTATTCGAAGAATTTGCCAATGGCCGCCGGGTGAGCGCCGCGCCATTTCCGCGCATTCCCTATAAGGATGCGATGCTGAAATATGGGAGCGACAAGCCGGATCTCCGCAACCCGATTATCATCACCGATGTGACCAATTCCTTCACCAAGTCAGGCTTTGGCCTGTTTGAGCGTATTGTGGAAGGAGGCGGCGTTGTCCGCGCGATCCCAGCCCCCAAGACTGCCGATAAGAGCCGCAAATTCTTTGATGATATGAATGACTGGGCGCGTGGCGAAGGCCATGCCGGCCTTGGCTATGTCACGCGCAAGGGTGGCGAGTTTGGCGGGCCGATTGCCAAAAACCATGGCGAAGAAGGCATGGCGGCAATTTATGACGCGCTGGGCCTCGGCCCGGATGACGGCCTGTTCTTTGCAGCGGGCAAGGAAGCGCAAGCCGCTAAGCTGGCCGGGGCCGCCCGTACGCGGGTTGCCGAGCAACTTGGCCTGATTGACCCCAATTGCTTTGAGTTCTGCTGGATCGTCGACTTCCCGATGTTTGAATATGACGAAGAGTCAAAGAAGGTCGATTTCTCACATAATCCCTTCTCGATGCCGCAGGGCGAAATGCACGCGCTTGAGACGATGGATCCGCTCGATATCCTTGCCTATCAATATGACATTGTCTGCAATGGGGTTGAGTTGTCGTCGGGTGCAATCCGGAACCACCGACCCGAAATCATGTATAAGGCCTTTGAAATTGCCGGCTATTCGCAAGAGGATGTCGACACAAATTTTGCCGGCATGATCAATGCGTTCAAATATGGCGCACCACCGCACGGTGGCTCTGCGCCGGGTATCGATCGTATCGTGATGCTGTTGGCCGATGAGCCGAATATTCGTGAAGTCATCGTTTTCCCGATGAACCAGAAGGCAGAAGACCTGATGATGGGTGCGCCGGGTCCGGTGACGGCAAAGCAACTTCGTGAACTCAACATCCGTGTGGTGGAGCAGGCCAAGTCCTGATCCACCTTACGGGTAGCTGATCGCTAGAACCTCATAATCTATTGCGCCGGCTGGCAGGGTGAGGCGGCGGACGTCGCCAATGGCAGCGCCGCGCAGAGCGCGGGCGATTGGCGCGTTCCAACCGACCCGCCCTTGTGCTGCATCAGCTTCATCGTCGCCGACAATGGTGATGGTCCGCTGCTGATCCTGATCGTCAGCAATGGTGACTGTCGCACCAAAGAAGATTTTGCTCCGGTCGACTTGATCCGCGGGATCAACAACGCGGGCCGCCTTTATTCGGCGCGAGAGCCAGCCAAGTTCTTTATCAATTTCCCGCAGGCGTTTCTTGCCATAAATATAATCGCCATTTTCGGATCGATCCCCATTGCCGGCGGCCCAAGACACGGTTTCAACGAGCTTCGGCCGCTCAACAGCGAACAGATCATGATAGCGCGTTTTCAACCCCTCAAAACCGGCTGGCGTGATGTAATTGGGAAGGTCCATTTAGCCCGGATAAGACTTGCCGAGGTAAAAGGATAGCGGCGCATCCCCTTGAGTTGCAGCGCGATCTGGATTTTTGAGGCCATAGACAACCGCATTTTCGAGGACGCGTTGCACATAATTGCGCGTTTCGGAAAAGGGGATGGCCTCTATCCAATCCAAAACATCCATGTTTGTGCGTGGATCACCAATTGACCGCAGCCATCGGTTCACATTGCCCGGCCCGGCATTATAGGCCGCAATGGCGAGGACATGCGAGCCGCCATAATTGTTCAGCATGCGCCGGAAATAGCTTGCGCCAAGGGGAATGTTTACCTGCGGATCAAAAAGGGCCAGGTTCGTCGGGTCCATGCCCAGGCGTCGGGCGGTGTCCCGTGCAGTGCCCGGCATGAGCTGCATCAGGCCGCGCGCGCCGGCACGGCTGACGGCTTGACGGTCAAATTGGCTTTCTTGCCGCGTAATAGCGTGAATGATCGTCCAGTCCTCTGCATGGTCTGCAGGGATGTCGATTTTTGGAAATGCTGTGCGGATGTAATCGCTTAGCCCGGTGTTCCGAACATTGCGCCCCACCAGAACACTTAAATCGGGCCGACCTGCACGTTGTGCCAATTCTGCCGCCAAAACATGGTCAGCATCGGTTGAGACGGTGCTTGCGAGGCTGCGGACAAAAAGGCTTTGCTCATTCCAATTGCCCACTTCGCCTAAGGCCAGCAAGGCCTGAACAACCGACCTTTTTTCAAATTGGGCGCGTTGCTCTGGGCTGATGGAGATGCTTCGCGACGGCGGCGGCAGGCGAAGTTTTTGGCCGAGGCGCTCGACGGCAAGCTGGCCGTGAAACTGGTCCACAAATTTGGCAGCTTCTTCAAAGTCCCTGCGCGCTTCGGCGGGGCGGGATGCGGCGGTCCACGCTCGCCCCGCCCAATATAGCCCACGGGCCTGCGTTTGAGGCGATTGAGCGGCTAAGGCATAACGGCGAAACAACTCTGCAGCCTGACTTGGGTCATTTAACCGGTTAAGAGCAACGGTCGCTGCAAGCCAGGTCAGATCAGTGTAGGTATCACGTTCTGCAAAGGGACGTTTGCGGATCTCCGTGTTTGGGGGGTAGGCGGTGCTGGCCCTTCGGGCAATGTCAAAGGCTGCCTGCCAATCGTCTGCCTGTGCGGCGTCCCGCGCCGAGATCAAAAGCATTTGCAGCCATATTTCGGGTGACGCAGGATATGTCGCCATGGGGTGGTTGTCCCGAAGAAGCTGACGAGCAGTGCCACCTTGTCCCGTATTGCGCAGCCACCACATATAATCGGCGATAAAGCCCGGGTCATTGCGCACGGATGCTGTCGCAAAGGCCAGTTTGTCGGGCGCATCTGGGGATTTTGTGAGTAGCGCAAGTCGCACATCAAAATTGGGTCGTCGAAGGGGACTGGTTTTGGGCATGTGCCGTGCGGCGGCCTCCGTTGCGCGCAGCCACAAAAAACGGTCCATGCGGTCATCATGGTCCTGATCCCGAAGGATTCCCCCAAATCGCTGGAGGAGCCGGGCTTCATCCGCTTCCGTTAAAGGGGCGGATGTCCAAGCCTTTCTGGCGGCCAATCTGGCTTCTTCGTGTCTGTTTAGGGCAGCGAGTGCCTCTGCATATCTCAGCCAGCCAGTTGCGCTTTCTGGCAACTTGTCACTGAAAAAACGGACAATTGTGGCAGGGTTGTCCTGATCGGGACGCAGGGTGCGTTCTGCGGTGCGGCGCAATTGGGCTTCGCCCGGCCAGTCTTTGTGGACAAGCAAAAAGTCGGCATAGGCTTTAAAGGGCAGGGACATATTCCCGCGTAAGCTGGTCCATTGTGATAATGTTGCGGCCATAGGGTTGGAAACGGCTGGGGCAATGACGGGCGGCGTAAGTTGCGGAGCTATACGTGGCAGGTTCGCCACCAATGCTTCCGACGGAGGGGACCCAGCGTCCTGCGCGCAAACGGGATAAGGGATGGCCAGGATGACTGACAGGCCGCCAAGGATCCTTGCTTTTGAGGATCTGACTGACAACATGCTGGACATATTGGGGTTTGCATCCTTATTTGGACCGTATCGCCATGACCGGGCCAATTTTGGTTATGGCGCAAACCATCTATCAGGTGAAGGGCCGCGCAGATGTTTTCTGGCTCAATTCCGGCGTTGGTAACGCCTTTTCGCGACGGTGCGGTCGATGAGCTTGCTTTTCGTCGGCTGGTGAGCTGGCAGATCGCGCAAGGGTCAAGCGGTCTCGTGCCCTGCGGCACCACAGGGGAGAGCGCGACTCTATCTTTTGAAGAGCATTACCGCGTGATCGACCTGTGCTTGGAAGAAGCTCAGGGCCGCGTGCCGGTGATTGCGGGATGTGGATCGAATGATACCGCAACGGCGGTGCGCCATATGCGCTTTGCGCAACAAGCTGGGGCGGCGGCGGCTCTGGTTGTTGCGCCCTATTATAACCGTCCGAGCCAAGAGGGAATTTACGCGCATTATGCCCATCTTGCCGACATGTCTGATCTTCCTATCATCCTCTATAATGTGCCCGGTCGGACAGTAACGGATTTGTTACCGGAAACAGTGGCGCGTCTGGCACAAATCCCTTCAATTGTCGGAATTAAGGATGCCAGCGGCAATTTGGCGCGGGTCGGGTCGCATCGTTTGGACTGCGGGCCTGAATTTTGCCAGCTCTCCGGCAATGACGATATGGCCCTTGCGTTCAACGCGGCAGGGGGCGTCGGTTGCATTTCTGTGACGGCCAATGTGGCGCCCCGCCTATGTGCTGACTTGCAGCAAGCTTGTCTTGACGGTGATTATGCACAGGCTCGCGCGATTAATGATCGCTTGCACCCGCTGCACGGGGCCTTGTTCACGGACGCATCCCCCGGACCTGTCAAATACGCCATGACAATGGTTCTGGAGGGCTTTCCAGATGAACTTCGCCTGCCATTGACCCCCGCGTCCGATGCATCTCGCCGTGCCGTTGACGCCGGCTTGCGTCATGCTGGCCTGATCTAATGGCGCGCCCGCGGCCTGCAACATTTGAAAAAGTGAAGACGGTCGCAGAGAACCGGCGTGCCCGGTATGAGTATTTTATCGAAGATACGGTTGAAGCCGGGATTGCGCTGACGGGAACAGAAGTAAAATCCCTTCGCTTTGGGCAGGGATCAATCGTTGAAAGCTATGCCGAGGTGCAGGACGGCCAAGTTTGGTTGGTCAATGCGAATATTCCAGAGTTTAGTCATGGCAATCGCTTCAATCATGAGCCGAAACGCCCCCGTAAACTTTTGTTGCATGAGCGCGAAATCAACAAGCTATACGGAGCGGTCGCGCGGGATGGGATGACGCTTGTTCCCTTATCCATTTATTTTAACGGCCGCGGGCGGGCCAAGGTTGAGTTAGCGCTCGCCAAGGGCAAGAAAGCCCATGACAAACGCGAGACGATAAAAGAGCGGGACTGGAAACGGGAGGCCGCCCGATTGTTGCGGGATCGTGGATGACGTCCCTGCTTGACTGGATCCGCAATAACTCCCCCCGGCGGGAAAGCTTTGAGAAGAGCCGTTTTCTGCGCCCTTTTGCGCAGCGCGTTTTTCACCCAGCACTGTGGCGATTCACCCGCAGATCGGTGCCGCGCGGTGTTGCTCTGGGGCTGCTGGTCGGCCTATTCTTATTGATCCCCGGAGTGCAAATTGCAGGCGCTGCGTTGCTCGCTCTGCCGTTTAGGGCCAATGTTCCCGTCGCGGCTGCCATGACGTTTCTAAGCAATCCGGCAACAACCCCGTTCATTTTGGCAGCCTCCCTTTATGTCGGCAATGCCACATTGCGGCTCGGGGCCGATGTGACGCAGTTTGAGGCCTTGATTGGGCGCAATGCGAGCCTTGGGGAATGGACGTCCTGGCTGCTGTCTAGCGCGGCCCCGGCGATGCTTTGGGGACTTTTCATCATTGCCATTTCCACGGCTATTCTGGGTTACATTCTGGCGGCATTGGGTTGGCGCATATTTATTGTACGTAAATGGCGTTCGCGTCGGTCAAAAGGCATGACGTCCCGAAACTAAAGCGTTGGGCCGTGGTTTCGATGCCCGTGGCAACAAGTGGATGGTGCAAAACGGTGTTTTCTGTTCCTTACCCAATGGGCCGATGGGGAACGGCCTTGTTTGCAGCGGCTCTAACCCTGATTGGGTTGTCACTCTTCACCTTTTCGACGAGCCATTGGTTGGGCGTTGGCTTCCTTCTTGGTCTGATTCTTTTTGGCGCTGCTGCGCGGATCATAAGGCGGTCCCGCCTGCGCTCATCTTTGGGAAATGGTTTAGCGGCAGTCGCAAGATCTGATCGCAATTCGGATCGAGCCATAATGCGCGCGGCGACCGCCCCAAAGGGGCATGTTGCCAGACTTGTCTTGGATCAGGCGGATGGTGATGAGGAACATTTAAACGAACAGTTCGGCCATGCGACCCGTATGCAGGCGATTGGCCAGTTGGCAGGTGGCGTTGCGCATGATTTCAATAATGTTCTGACCGGCATTTTGGGCCAGTGTGACCTTATGCTGATGCGTCATGCGCCCGGTGATATCGACTATGATGATATTCAGCAGATCAAGAATAATGCCAATCGCGCAGCGGCGCTGACACGGCAGCTTCTTGCCTTTTCGCGGCAGCAGACGTTGAGACCTCAAATTCTTCAATTGCCCGATATAGTTGCCGAAATCTCTAATTTGCTGGCGCGGCTTATGGGCGAGAAGATCGATCTGATCGTGAAACATGGTCGCAATCTTGGGCCGATATGGGCCGATCCGGGTCAATTGGAGCAGGTGATCGTTAACTTGGCGGTGAACGCTAGAGATGCCATGCCAGAGGGCGGCAAGCTGATCATTCAAACCTATGCCGTCACCGCCGCCGACGTGCGCGCCAGCGGAAACAGATTTTTGCCAATTGCGGATTATGCCGCGCTCAGCGTGACCGATACTGGTGGGGGGATTGATCCGGATTTGATGCCCAAAATTTTTGATCCCTTTTTCACAACCAAAGATGTGGGGAAAGGCACGGGCCTTGGTCTCTCTACCGTTTATGGAATCGTCAAACAATCAGGTGGACATTTATTTGCGGACTCAACACCGGGGCAGGGATCTAGCTTTGTGATCTATCTTCCTGTTCATAAGGGCGCAGAGGTGCATGGCCCGATGGAGGATCGGGGCAAAACTCAGCACGCTGATCTATGGGGGCACGGAACCATCTTATTGGTGGAAGATGAGGATATGGTGCGCGCAATTGCTGAACGGGCTCTGACACTTCAGGGGTATAAGGTTCTGTGTGCCGCAGCCGGGGAGGAGGGTCTCGCTTTGCTGGACAAGCATAGGGACATTGAGTTGCTTGTCACCGATGTTGTTATGCCCTCAATGGATGGCCCCACGCTAGGAAAGCTGGCGCGCGCAAAACGTCCTGGCCTGCCAATTATATTCATGTCGGGTTACGCAGAGGAATCCTTGCGGCAGGAGATCGCACTCGAAAATATGAACTTCCTTCCAAAACCTTTTTCCGTACAACAACTTGCGGAAGTGGTGAAAAAGGCACTGATCGCCTAGGGATTAAGCGCAGGAACAAAACAAGAAAAAAAGTTCGTTCCCCTCTTGTTCAATGAGAACAAATCATATACAACGACCTTCTGATTGACGCAGCAGGTGCAACAGCTACGAGGGGAAACGGCCATGTCGGCGCAACTCAAAATCATTCAAACGGATCGTTCGGCATCTATGGATAGAGAAAAAGCACTCGAAGCGGCACTTGCCCAAATTGATCGCGCCTTTGGCAAGGGCTCTGCAATGAAGCTCGGCTCGCGTGAGGCGATTGAGATTGAATCGGTGTCAACCGGCTCCCTTGGTCTAGACATTGCTCTGGGTATTGGCGGATTGCCACGTGGCCGCATCGTTGAAATTTTTGGCCCGGAAAGCTCTGGCAAGACGACGCTTGCGCTTCATGCCATTGCCGAAGCGCAAAAGGCGGGCGGCACAGCTGCTTTTATCGATGCAGAACATGCGCTTGATCCGGGCTATGCGAAGAAGCTGGGCGTGAACATTGATGAGCTGATCGTGTCGCAGCCCGATACGGGTGAGCAGGCGCTTGAAATCACCGATACCCTTGTCCGCTCCAATGCGGTGGATGTGTTGGTCATCGATTCGGTTGCAGCACTTGTGCCGCGGGCCGAAATTGAAGGCGAAATGGGCGATAGCCATGTCGGCTTGCAGGCCCGTTTGATGAGCCAAGCCTTGCGCAAGATTACAGGCTCGATCAATCGGTCACGCTGCCTTGTGATTTTCATCAACCAGATCCGCATGAAAATTGGCGTCATGTATGGCTCGCCGGAAACAACGACGGGTGGCAATGCGCTTAAATTTTACGCATCGGTGCGCCTCGATATTCGGCGCACGGGCCAGATTAAAGATCGCGAAGATATTGTCGGCAATGCAACCCGCGTGAAGGTGGTGAAGAATAAAGTTGCGCCGCCGTTCAAGCAGGTTGAGTTTGACATCATGTATGGGGAAGGCATTTCCAAGACAGGGGAAATCCTTGATCTGGGCGTCAAAGCCGGGCTTGTTGAAAAATCCGGGGCTTGGTTCAGCTATGACTCGATCCGCATAGGTCAGGGGCGTGAAAATGCGAAAACTTGGCTCAAGGAAAATCCGGATATGGCCGCGCGCCTTGAGCAGCAAATCCGGGGCAAGACGGAAGAAGTCGCAGAAGGTCTGATGGTTGGTCCAGAGGCGGATGACGATATCTGATCGGGATGGCCGGGGGTGATCACTCCGGCGTCCGCAGATAGGGCGTCATTGCGTCTCATACTTCGAAAGGCCCGCCAGATTGGTGGGCCTTTTTCGGTCTAAGACATATTTGCATGGCATTAGGGGCTTGTTATGCTTGAGAAGCCGTTCCGCCTCGCCTAAGCGGGGCGCTATGACTTCGACCAACGATATCCGCCGCTCTTTCCTCGATTATTTTGCGGCCAATGGCCATGAACGGGTGGCCTCTGCGCCCTTGGTGCCGCATAATGATCCGACGCTGATGTTCACCAATGCCGGCATGGTTCCGTTTAAGAATGTTTTTACGGGGCTGGAATCGCGCCCTTATTCGACTGCGGCCTCGTCGCAGAAATGCGTTCGGGCCGGTGGCAAGCATAATGATCTCGACAATGTCGGATATACGGCGCGGCACCACACATTTTTTGAAATGCTCGGCAATTTTTCGTTCGGCGATTACTTCAAGGAACAGGCAATTTCGCTGGCGTGGACCCTGACCACGAAAGAGTGGGGCCTTGATCCCAATCGGATCACGGTCACCGTTTATCACACCGATGATGAGGCATTCGACCTTTGGCGCAAAATTGCGGGCCTGCCCGAAAGCCGGATCATCCGCATTCCGACCAGCGATAACTTCTGGTCGATGGGTGATACTGGCCCTTGCGGCCCGTGCAGCGAGATTTTCTGGGATCATGGCGATCACATTGCGGGTGGGCCGCCGGGATCCCCAGATGAAGATGGCGACCGCTTCGTCGAAATCTGGAACCTCGTGTTCATGCAATTTGAACAGGCAGCCGATGGCAGCCGAACCAATTTGCCACGTCCCTCCATTGATACGGGCATGGGGTTGGAACGCATTGCGGCGGTGCTGCAGGGCGTGCACGACAATTATGATACAGATACGTTCAAATCCCTGATCGGGGAATCGGCGGAGCTGACCAAAAGTGACCCCAATGGCGCGATGAAGGCATCGCACAGGGTCATTGCCGACCATCTGCGCGCATCTGGTTTCCTCATTGCTGATGGCGTGCTGCCGTCCAATGAGGGGCGGGGATATGTTCTGCGCCGCATCATGCGCCGTGCCATGCGGCATGCGCATTTATTGGGCGCGAAAGACCCGTTGATGCATCGTCTGGTTGGGTCGCTTGTCGCGGAAATGGGCGCTGCTTATCCTGAGCTTCTGCGCGCGCAGCCGCTGGTTGAAGCAACGTTGCTGCAAGAAGAAACGCGGTTCCGCCAAACGCTGGATAAGGGGCTAAAGCTGCTCGACGAAGCGACCGCAACGATGGCATCGGGCGATGTCTTGCCGGGCGACACGGCGTTTAAGCTCTATGATACCTATGGCTTCCCCTATGATTTGACCGAGGACGCCTTGCGCGCGCAGGGCCTCGGCATTGATCGGGCGGGATTTGATGCGGGTATGGCGCGGCAAAAGGCCATGGCGCGGGCCGCCTGGAAAGGCTCTGGCGAAACAGCGTCGGATGATATCTGGTTTGATATTGCCGATGAGCTTGGGGGCACGGAATTCACAGGTTATGTGAGCACTGAGGCCGAAGCGCAGGTGCTGGCGCTGATCAAAGAGGGGCAGCGCGTCGACACGGCGAAGGCGGGTGACAGCGTTACCATTCTCACCAATCAGACGCCCTTTTATGGGGAGAGCGGTGGGCAAACCGGCGACGCTGGGACAATCCGCGGCGATCACGGCTTTGCCGCGCGCGTTGACGATACGGGCAAGCCCTTGGGTCGGTTGCATACGCATCAGGCGGTGATTGAGGCAGGCGATATTTCTGTTGGCCAAACGGTCCATCTCTCCGTGGATGCAGAGCGCCGGGACCGTATCCGTGCCAATCACTCAGCAACCCATTTGCTTCACGCGGCGCTGCGCAACCGGTTGGGCGCACATGTGACGCAAAAGGGCAGCATGGTTGCCGCCGAACGGCTTCGGTTTGATTTTTCGCATCCCAATGCGCTGACGGCGGAGGATGTTGCGGCCGTTGAGGCGGAGGTGAATGCCGAAATTCGCCGCAATCAGCCTGTATCCACGCGCCTGATGACGCCGGATGACGCCATTGCCGCAGGTGCTTTGGCGCTGTTTGGCGAGAAATATGGCGAAGAAGTCCGCGTTTTGACGATGGGGCCGCGCGATCATGAAAAGCCCTATTCGGTTGAACTGTGCGGCGGCACGCATGTGAATGCCTTGGGCGATATTGCGCTGTTCAAAATTGTGTCCGAATCTGCCGTGGCATCAGGTGTTCGACGGATTGAGGCGCTCACTGGTGAAGCAGCGCGGCGCTGGCTGTCGGACCGGGATGACAAGTTGAAAGACGTCGCGGCCCAACTGCGCGCAAACCCAGATGAAGTGCCAGCGCGCGTGTCTGCTTTGGCGGAGATGGTACGCAAGCTGGAAAAGGAACTGGCAGAGGCCAAAAAGGCCTTGGCACTTGGCGGCTCGGGTGCGGCCCCGGCGGAGCCTGAGGATGTGGGCGGATTGCTCTTCCTTGGGCAAAGCTTTGATGGGCTGGATCCTAAGGATCTGCGGGGCCTTGCCAATGACGCGAAGGCGAAACTTGGGTCTGGCGTTGCGGCCTTTGTCACGGTCAATGAGGGGCGGGCGTCCGTCTTGGTTGCTGTGACCGAGGATCTGACCAGCCGGTTCAGCGCTGTTGACCTGGTGCGCAAAGCTGTCGAAGCCTTGGGTGGTCAAGGTGGCGGCGGCAAGCCCGATATGGCGCAAGGCGGCGGCCCAGATGGCAGCAAGGCAGACGCCGCAATGGCCGCAATTAAGGCGTCGCTGATCTAGGGATATTGAACGCCAAGGCCGCCTTGAAATTTGTACTGTGGCTTTGCGCGCTAAATATCTGTAGGGACGGGTCGAAAGATCGGTCTTGCGCTCGTTTGACAAAGATCCGTTTTGAAATCGGTTCGCCCGATATGTTTTCCCTCAAACTGTATTGAGATTATGCCCTTTTCCCAAATTCCAGAGCCGTTTCGTGCGGCGCTTACCGCGCGTGGCTATAGCGTTCCGACGGCCGTTCAGGCCGCGGTGATTGAACCTGAAACCCATAATCGCGACCTTATTGTTTCTGCGCGCACCGGATCTGGAAAGACCGTCGCCTTTGGTCTTGCCATGGGTCTTGATCTCTGGAGCGACGGTGCCGCGCGCCCTGCGGCAGGGGCGCCCAGTGCGCTGGTTATTGCCCCAACGCGGGAACTTGCCTTGCAAGTCAGCCGAGAACTGACCTGGTTATTTGCCGAACTGGGCGCGCGGATCACGACCTGTGTCGGCGGCATGGATGCGTCGAAGGAACGTCGGGCGCTCTATCAGGGTACGCATATCGTGGTCGGAACACCGGGCCGCCTGCGCGACCATTTGGAGCGCGGCGCGCTGGATGTGTCAAAGCTGCGTTTTGTTGTCCTCGATGAGGCAGATGAAATGCTGGATATGGGCTTTCGGGATGATCTTGAAGGCATATTGGATGCAACACCATCGGAACGTCGCACGCTCCTTTTTTCAGCGACGATTCCAAAGCCGATTATTGCCTTGGCCAAACGGTATCAGCGCGATGCGTTGCGCGTCTCGACAGTCGAAGATGATCGCGGGCATGGCGATATCAGCTATCAGGCGGTGACCGTTGCGCCGGCCGATATTGAAAATGCTGTCGTCAATCTGCTGCGCTTTTACGAAGCCGAAACGGCGATGTTGTTCTGTGCGACACGCGACAATGTGCGCCATTTGCACGCGACGCTGATTGAGCGGGGCTTTGCCGCCGTCGCTTTATCAGGCGAGCATAGCCAGAATGAACGCAATCAGGCGATGCAGGCGTTGCGCGACAAAAGGGCGCGGGTGTGCGTCGCAACCGATGTCGCCGCGCGCGGCATTGATGTGGCCTCCTTAAGCCTTGTGATCCATGTGGAAGTCCCGCGAGATCCTGAGACGCTCCAGCATCGGTCTGGCCGGACGGGTCGGGCGGGGAATAAGGGCACGGCCGTTTTGATTGTGCCGCATCAACGTCGTAGACGGGTGGAAGCGCTGTTGCGCAGTGCGCGCATCGCCGCCGAATGGGGTGAGGCCCCGACCTCCGCCGCTATTCGGGAACGGGATCGGGATCGTCTGCTCGCCACGTTGATGGAGCCAATTGAGGCGAGCGAAGAAGAGCAGATGCTCGCATCGCGCTTGCTGGAGCAGAAAAGCGCTGAGGAACTCGCATTGGCGCTTGTGCGGGCGCATAGCAATAGCTTGCCAGAACCGGAGGAACTCATTGATCTGTCTGCCCGGCAGGATGGGGAAGGGCGGCCCGCCCATCATCGGGCTGGTTTTGACGATGTGGTCTGGTTCCGCATGGACATTGGCCGCCGCCATAATGCTGATCCGCGTTGGGTGTTGCCGCTGCTCTGCCGCCGCGGCCATATTACCAAGAATGAAATTGGGGCCATTCGCATTGCGGCCAATGAGAGCTTTTTCCAGATTCCCCGGTCAATTGAACGTCGGTTCCGCGATGCGGTGGCCCGAACATCTGTCCCCGGTGCAGAGGATGAAAGCGGGATTGTGATTGACCTGTCGCCAGAGACGCCGCGCGATGCCGCCAAGGGCAATCGTCGGGCAACAGCGCCCCATGCCCCGCGCCCCTTTCGGCAAAAGCCAACGGGCGGCAAGCCGCACAGAAAAGGGCCGCGCAAGAAAGCTTAAAAGGTAGGAATGGCGCACCCGAGAGGATTCGAACCTCTGGCCTCTGCCTTCGGAGGGCGCTTAACGATTAAAATAATCGTTATAAATCAGTAACTTATGATGAATTTATGGGTCGTGTGCACGTTTTGTGCATTTTTTAGGTGTGCCAAATTCTGTTTTTCTACTGTTTTTACAGATGGTTAAGGTGATTTTTTGGGGATTGTTTGAAGTGCGCTCAGATCAGTTACGCAGCCATTGGCTCCAGCTGTTCTGACGTTTGGTTTTACGAAATACGGGAATGCGGATCTTCGCACTCCCGTAAACGCCAGACCTTCCTTGTCCATTCTTCAGGACATTAAGATCCGTTTAGTTACCCTTAAGGTAGGACAGCGATGTCCTCATCGAGAGAAGCACTTACGACCGATCCACTAGGGATTCTTGCACTTGTCCCAGTGACGAAAAATCCAGCGAGAGGAACCAAGACGATTGCTCCAACAACGCCTGCAGTTCCGGTCACACCCTTATCATCAAATGAACCTGATAGTCTTACCTGTCTTCCACCAACAGTGGTGTACAAGACCCTAGCGGTAATGTGGCCTGACTTGCCCCACATACCTTTGTTACGAACTTCGGTGATCTCGCCTTGCACCGGCGACCCAGATGGAATGACTATTTTTCCATTCAAGTTAAGGTTCTCAGCTACTTCCATTCGAAAGCGTTGCCCTACACGTGCTACCTTGCGTTCAGTGGTAAGTTCTTCGAGCAAGCGAACCGATACGCTCGTGCCAGCTCGCAGAATATTGTCCTTAGGCGGCGCAATTGCTGCAACTGCCGGCTCTGCAGCCAAAGAAGCTGTTGCTGGTTGCGATGTTGTGTTTGATTGAGCGAAAGCAGGTGCGCTTGCTAAAGCAAGGCCTGCACATAATAATAATTTCATAGTTTCCCTGACGTACAAATTGTTAAAAAGTATTCTACTGTCGTGCTTTTCTAATTCTGCCCGGGTGTTCGCCCGAATATCATCAGAGTCAATTTATTTCAGGTCAGCCTTATTATTATTGAAATCGTCAATATTGGATAGATCACGATTTCCTTTTTGCGGCAGTGAGTGAATTCGGGGTTCTGCCGCCAGCCTTCGGAGGGCGCTTAACGATTAAAATAATCGT
>JBEDGC010000067.1:0-55996 GCA_041174825.1 Pseudomonadota bacterium
CTTTAACGCGGCCACCCCTGCATAAACTGGACTTGCAGGGCGATAAACGGCAAAGACCTCTCCTATGAACGGCAAACGCATTCTTCTGATCGTGGGCGGAGGCATCGCCGCCTATAAAAGCTGTGAGCTGGTGCGCCTGCTCCGCAAGGAGGGGGCGTCCGTGCGCTGCGTGGTTACCTCTGGCGGACAGAAGTTCGTGACCCCCATGACCCTTGCCGCCCTCAGCGAAGACAAGGTCTATACCGATTTGTTCGATCTGAAGGATGAGGCCGAAATGGGCCATATCCAATTGTCACGCCAAGCCGATCTGGTCGTCGTTGCCCCGGCAACGGCGGATCTGATGGCCAAAATGGCAGCTGGCATTGCCGATGATCTGGCGACCACCCTGTTGCTGGCAACGGACAAGCCCGTGCTCGCCGTACCCGCCATGAATGTCCGTATGTGGCAACACCCCGCCACCTGCCGCAATGTCGCAACGCTACGCGGGGATGGCATTCAGGTTCTTGATCCCGACGACGGCCCCATGGCCTGCGGGGAATATGGCCCCGGCCGTTTGCCCGAACCACTCGCGATTGTTGCGGCCATCCGTCTTGCCTTTGCAGATCAGCCCCGGCCCTTAGCGGGCAAACATATTCTTGTGACCGCTGGGCCAACGCATGAGCCGATTGATCCTGTGCGCGTTATCGCCAACCGATCTTCGGGAAAGCAAGGCTTTGCCCTTGCCGCAGCACTTGCAGAGGCGGGTGCGCGCGTCTCCCTCATCGCGGGGCCAGTTGCCTTGCCGACGCCCGCAGGGGTGGACCGCATCGATGTTGAAACGGCCCGCGAAATGGCCGATGCCGTTGCTGCTGCCCTGCCCGCAGACGCGGCGATTATGGTTGCCGCCGTTGCTGACTGGCGGGTGGATGCCGCCCCTAAAAAGCTCAAGAAAGAAGCTGGGCCACCGCAGCTCAATTTTGAGAGAAACCCTGATATTTTGGCCGGTCTTTGTGCCTCGCCCGCCCGCCCGCGCCTTGTGATTGGCTTTGCGGCGGAAACCGAAAATGCGGTGGAGCAGGCGATTGCCAAGCGGACGCGCAAGGGCTGCGACTGGATCGTCGCCAATAATGTCTCCATCGACCCAATGGGCGGCGAACAAAACCGTGTTCACTTGATCACAGCAAACGGAACAGACAGCTGGGATCGCATGGACAAAAGCGAAATAGCCAGCCGCTTGACGCAAAGGATTGCCGATGCCCTTGCCTGATATCGAGATTGCGCTTCAGCGATTGCCCCATGGCGAGGGATTGCCGATGCCCGCTTATGCGACCGAAGGGGCCGCTGGCATGGATGTCGTTTCCGCTGAGGATCTCGACCTCGCTCCCGGCGCGCGCCATGCAGTGGCGACGGGCTTTGCCATGGCCATTCCCTTTGGCTTTGAAGTGCAGGTGCGCCCGCGCTCTGGCCTTGCGCTCAAGCATGGGATTACCTGCCTCAACACGCCCGGCACGATTGACAGCGATTATCGCGGTGAGGTGAAGGTCATTCTTGCCAATTTGGGCGATGCCCCCTTCCCCATTCGTCGGGGAGAGCGGATTGCCCAGCTTATTCCCGCCCCTGTGCAGCATGCGCGCTTTGCCCTTGTCGACAGCCTGGATGAGACAGAACGGGGCGCCGGGGGCTTTGGCTCGACCGGCCGATGAGCCTGACCGACGACGAACTGGATCGCTATGCCCGCCATATCGTGCTGCACGACATTGGCGGAACCGGGCAGATGGCCATTCGGGCCGCGCGGATGCTCGTCATTGGCGCAGGCGGCATCGGATCCCCCGTGATCCAATATCTTGCAGCAGCCGGCGTTGGCGCGATCACGATTGTGGATGATGATCTGATCAGCCTCTCAAACCTCCAACGCCAAGTCCTCTATGCAACAGATGATATTGGCAAGCCAAAGGCCGATGTGGCGGCTGAGCGCGCAATGGCCATCAACCCCCATGTTGCCGCCTCTGCTCTGCGCCTGCGCGTCTCGTCAGAGACGGTGGCAGAGCTTTTGCGGGATGTAGATGTCGTTATTGATGGGTCAGACAATTTTGCGACCCGCCTTGCCGTCGCAGACGCAGCGCATCAGGCGCGCATCCCCTTAGTGTCCGCCGCCATTGGCCAATTTCATGGCCAATTGGGGACATTTCGTGGCTGGGAAGAGACTATGCCCTGCTACCGCTGCTTTGTCGGCGATGCGCATGATGCCGAAGATTGTGACAGCTGTGCCGATGTTGGTGTGCTCGGCGCGATGGTCGGCATGATGGGCAGCATGGCGGCGATGGAGGCCATTCGCTGCGCCACCGGCTTTGGCAAGGATCAGGCCGGGCTGTTGCAGATTATCGACGGGCTCGATCTCACCATGCGGGCCATCCGCCTGCCAAAAGACCCAGCCTGCACCACATGCGGCGCGTAAACTGACCTTGCCCTTCGCCGCGCAGGCGGGCATAGGCGCGCCTATCAACTGACCTCCTAAAAGGACTCGCCTGCGATGAAAGCCCGCGTCACGATCACGCTCAAAAATGGTGTTCTCGATCCGCAGGGTAAGGCGATCCATCATGCGCTGGAAGGCCTTGGCTTTGGCGGCGTTAACGATGTGCGCGCAGGCAAGATGATTGAACTGGATCTTGCCGACGGCACGACGGACGCAGAGATTGAGGATATGTGCCGCAAGCTGCTTGCCAATACGGTCATCGAAAACTTCCGGATTGAGCGCATCTGATGAAGACCGCCGTCATCGTCTTTCCCGGTTCCAATTGTGACCGCGATTTGGCTGTCGCCTTTGAACAGGCGACGGGCCAGGTCCCACATATGGTCTGGCATCAAGAGACCAGCCTGCCCGATGGCATCGATCTGATCGGCGTGCCGGGCGGCTTTTCTTATGGAGATTATCTTCGTTCAGGGGCGATGGCCGCGCAATCGCCGGTTATGCGCGCTGTTTCTGACGCAGCAGCCGACGGCCGCTATGTGCTTGGCATTTGCAATGGATTTCAGGTGTTGACCGAAAGCGGGCTGTTGCCCGGCGCGTTGATGCGCAATGCCGGTATTTCCTTTGTCTGCCGTGATGTAAAGCTGACCGTCGCGAATACGCAATCCGCCTTTACCAACCTTTATGATGCAGACGAAGACATTGTCGTTCCAGTCGCCCATCATGATGGCAATTATTTTGCCGACGCCGCCACGCTGGATCGCTTGGAAGGCGAAGGCCGCGTCGCCTTTCGTTATGCGGAAGAAGTGAATGGTTCGGCCCGCAACATTGCTGGCATCCTTAATGAAGGTGGCAATGTGCTGGGCATGATGCCCCATCCCGAACGGTGCAGCGAAGATGCACATGGCCGCCTTGATGGAAAGCGCATTTTCGACGCGCTCGCCAAAAGCGCCTGATCAGTCCCAACCTTCTAGAACCTGATCCGGCGGCCGATGACCGTCCACCCAGGCGCGAATATTGGCGATAACTTTCTCACCCATAGCGGCGCGCCCTTCATAGGTGGCAGAGCCCATGTGCGGCAGCAGCACTGTATTGGCGAGATCCAAAAACCGCGGGTCAACATGCGGCTCATTCACATAAACATCTAACCCCGCTCCCGCGATCCTGCCCGATTCCAGCGCCTCAATCAGCGCATTTTCATCCAGAACCTCACCGCGCGATGTGTTCACAAGATAAGCGTCGCTGCGCATTTGCGATAAGCGATGGGCATCGACCAGATGGTGCGTCTCGGCCGTGTGCGGGCAGTTGATCGACACAATGTCAGATTGGGTGAAGAGCACATCCAATTCGACGAAACGCGCGCCCAGCTCCGCCTCAACACTTTCGGGTAAGCGGTGGCGGTTATGATAAATCGTCCTTATGCCAAAGCCTTGTGCCCGCTTTGCAACGGCGCGACCAATGCGGCCCATTCCAACGATACCAAGCGTCTTGCCGTTAACCCTGTGGCCCAGCATCCCGCTTGGCTTCCAGCCATCCCATTGGCCTGAGCGGATCAGTTTTTCCCCTTCCCCTAAGCGGCGCGGCACGGACAGGATGAGAGCCATCGTCATATCCGCTGTATCTTCGGTCAGGACGCCCGGCGTATTGGTGACAAGGATTTTGCGCTCCCGCGCGGCGTGCAGATCAATATGATCAACACCGACACCAAAATTGGCGATCATTTTGAGCCGGGGAGACGCCTTGGCCAATAAATCTGCATCGATCCTGTCGGTAATGGTTGGAACCAAAACATCGGCGTCCGCAACCGCGGCCTCCAGTTCAGCACGCGTCAGGCCGCGATCTTCGCGGTTCAAGGTCGCATCGAACAAATCTTCCATGCGGCGCATCACGCCATCGGTCAGTTCGCGCGTGACGATAACTTTGGGGCGGGCGGGGCGATCTGGAACAGTCATGCGCTTTTGCTAAGCCGGGACACGAATTGCTGCAAGCGCAGGTTGAAGAAGGGGCGAGAAATTGGTTAAGTGGCAGCAACCATAGTATCTGGGAAACCTGATGATCCGTTTTTGCCTTATCCTTCTGACTTGCCTTGGTTTTTCAACGGCGAGCTTCGCTGATACCAGCCCACCTTATTGGGCATCGATCAGCGCGGGAAAAGCCCGGATGCGCACTGGCCCCGGGCAGCAATTTCCCGTGGTCTGGATGTATCAACGCGCCGGCTTGCCAGTAAAGGTGATTGCCACCTACCCCAGCTGGCGCAAAATCGTCGATCCCGATGGCACGATCGGCTGGATGCAGGCTAATTTGATTTCAGACAAATTGACCGCAATTGTACTTGGCGACGTACGCCCCTTGCGCAATCGGCCGGAAGCAAACGGCAAAATCATCTGGCGCGTGGCCCCCGGCGTATCTGGTGCGATCAGCGAATGTGGCCTTGGCTGGTGCCGTTTTGAAGTCGGCGGCAAGGCGGGCTATATTGAAAGCGCGCATATTTGGGGCGGCAATTGACCCAATTGCCGACTTGCGTCTGAAGCGTGTCGGCTTCATCATCCCACAAAATAGACTGAGAGGAGCCCAAAATGGCTGTCACCAAAGATCAAATGCTTGCCACACTCAATGCCCAGCGCAGCGCCTTTACGGCGGAACTCCCGGTGTCGGCAGCTGCCCGCAAGGATCGTCTCCGGCGCGGGATCGCGATGATGGTTGATCATGGGGAGGCCTTTTGCAAAGCCCTGTCGGAAGATTTTGGCCATCGCAGCATCGAACAATCGATGATGACAGACATTGTGCCGTCGATCCGCTCCTTCAAATATAACATCAAGCAGCTTGATCGCTGGATGAAGCCGGAGCGCCGCAAGGTGGAATTTCCGCTTGGCCTGTTCGGGGCCAAAGCCGCGGTTGAATATCAGCCTATGGGCGTTGTTGGCATCATTGCGCCTTGGAATTTCCCGGTGCAGTTGACGACCGGCCCAATGGCGGGCGCCTTTGCTGCGGGCAACCGGGTCATGATCAAGTCGTCGGAATATACGCCAACGGTTGCGGCCCTGTTCGAAGAAATTGGCCCCAAATATTTTTCCGAAGAAGAAGCCGCCTTCTTCTCGGGCGGGCCGGATGTTGGTCAGGCCTTTGCCGGACTGCCCTTTGACCATTTGATTTTCACAGGGGCCACAGGCGTCGGCAAACATATTCTTCATGCCGCCGCCGATAATTTGACGCCTGTCACGCTGGAACTGGGCGGCAAATCCCCCACGATCATCGGCCGATCCGCCAATATTGAGACCGCGACACAGCGCATTGCCTTGGGCAAAATGCTGAACGCTGGGCAGATTTGCCTAGCGCCTGACTATTTGATGGTCCCGCGCGAGAAAGAGGCGGAAGTTGTGGCTGGCATGACCAAGGCGGTGTCGGTCATGTATCCGACATTGCTCGAAAATCCCGACTATACCTCCGTCGTCAACGCCCGCCACCGGGATCGGCTGACCAGCTATCTAGAGGACGCGAAAGCGAAGGGCGGAGAGGTGATTGAAATCAACCCTGCCAATGAAGATTTTGGCGCGTCCAACCGTCACAAAATGCCGCTCTACCTCGTGCGCAACCCGACCGAGGATATGAAGGTGATGCAGGAAGAAATTTTCGGCCCTGTCCTCCCGATTAAAACCTATGAGCGGATTGAAGAGACCATTGACTATGTGAATGGTCATGATCGTCCATTGGGCCTCTATTATTTTGGCGAAGAAGAAGCCGAAAAGCGGCAGGTGCTTGATCGGACAATTTCGGGCGGCGCGACCGTGAACGACGTGATTTTCCATATTTCAATGGAAGACCTACCCTTTGGTGGCGTTGGGCCGTCGGGCATGGGCTCTTATCACGGCTTTGATGGCTTTAAGACGTTCAGCCATGCAAAGTCGGTCTATCATCAGCCAAAGATCAACGTGTCCAAATTGGCCGGCCTGATGCCGCCTTATGGCAAAGCGACAAAGGCCTCTATCGCGCGCGACTTTAAGGCTTAACGGACGCAACTCAGAGCGCTGGGGGAAATAGATATGACCATTACGCATTTACTGACGACCAATGCGGTTGTGCTGGCCGCCAGCATGACGGTGTTATGGGCCTATTGCGTCCGCATCAAAGATGTATCGGTGATCGATGCTTTTTGGCCGTTCGGCATGGTTTTGCTGGCCGCAACCAGCTTTGTGATGCTGGGCGCAGAGGGGACGCAGGCAACCATTCTCTTCGGCCTCACAGCCATTTGGGGGCTGAGACTGTCAGTACACTTGTTTACCCGCTGGCGCGCCCATGGCGTCGACCCGCGCTATACCGCCATTCTTGGTCGGCTGATGGCCAAACGGGGTTGGAGCTTTGCCAAAGCCTCCTTCATCCAAGTGTTCCTGATGCAATATGCGCTGCTGTTCATCGTCTGCCTACCGGCACAATTGGGGGCAGCATGGGGCGACGATGCGCCGCTCAGCATGATCCAATGGGCTGGTGTTGTCATTGCGCTTATCGGCATTGCCTTTGAGACGATTGGCGATGCGCAACTGACGGCGTTTCGCAACAATCCCGCCATCGACGGCAAGGTGCTGGACACGGGACTATGGCGCTATACGCGGCACCCCAATTATTTTGGCGATGCCTGCACCTGGTGGGGGATTTGGCTGGTGGCCGCAAACACGCCGCTGGGTGCTGCGACCATTATCGGGCCGATCCTCATCACCTTCCTGCTGATGCGGGTTTCGGGTGTGCCGATGCTGGAGCATCGCCTTAAAAAGAACAGGCCCGGCTATGAGGAGTATCTCCGCCGGACCTCATCCTTTTTTCCTATGCCGCCGCGCCGCTAAAGGCAGGGCAGATCAGCCGTAGCTGGGCTCGTCCATCCAAGGCGAGAAGTGCGGCATATCGGCGCTGACGCGATCGGGATAAACGGCGGGGCGCTTTTCAAGGAAGGAGACAACCCCTTCCTTGGCATCCCCCGCCGCCCCGCGGGACCAGATGGCGCGGCTATCCAGCTTATGCGCTTCCATCGGGTGCGACGCGCCCATCATGCGCCACATCATCTGCCGCGTAAGCGCGATGGACACAGGCGCACTCTCATCCGTCAATTCATGCGCCAGCGCACGGGCGGCGGCGATCAGATCTTCCGGTTCATGGATAGACCGGATCAGACCGCCCTTTAGCGCTTCCTCAGCGCCAAAGACGCGCCCGGAATAGCACCAATCCAAGGCCTGACTAATCCCCACCAGACGGGGCAGGAACCAGCTTGAGGCGGCTTCCGGCACGATCCCACGCCGGGCAAAGACAAAGCCAAAGCGCGCCGTGCGGCTCGCCAAGCGGACATCCATTGGCAGCTGCATGGTCACGCCAATGCCGACAGCCGCGCCGTTAATGGCCCCAATGACAGGTTTTTTGCAGTTAAAGATCCGCAGCGTCACCCGGCCACCACCATCGCGTGCACCCTCATGGCTTAGATCGACCTTGCCTTCTGCGGACACAGCCGACGCATTGTCCGCCCGGTCTTCCCGATCGGCATAGTCAAAGGTTTTTGCTCCCGCTGACAGGTCGGCCCCGGCGCAAAAGGCGCGGTCGCCAGAACCGGTGACGATGACAGCACGCACATTATCATCGGCATCCGCCTGATCAAAGGCGGCGATCATTTCTTGCATCATCTCATTGGTAAAGGCGTTCATCTTGTCCGGGCGGTGCAAGGTCAGCGTTAAAATACCTTCCGACACATCCACCTTGATCGTCTGATAATCAGCCATGTCTGTCTCTCCTATTTCTTTGCCTGTTTTCATGGCGGCAATGACAGCCTCTGGCAACACCCGAGGCGCATTGACAGGATGTGCTCCCATGCGCACCAAGGCAGCATGACAGATAGGATCAAGCTAGAAGAGAGTTGGAAAGCGGCCCTCGCCCCAGAATTTGAAACGGCGCGCATGCAGGCGCTCCGCCGCTTTCTGGTGGCCGAGAAAGCCGCTGGAAAAACCATCTTCCCACAGAGCACAGACTGGTTTCGGGCGCTTGACCTTACCCCGCTGCCCAAGGTGCGCGTCGTCATTTTGGGGCAAGACCCCTATCATGGCCCTGATCAGGCGCACGGCCTGTGCTTCAGCGTGCACCCCGGCGTTCGTCCGCCCCCATCGCTGGTCAATATCTTTAAGGAACTGGAGGCTGATTTGGGCATTTCACGCCCGCGCCATGGCTTTTTAGAGCATTGGGCGCAGCAGGGCGTGTTGTTGCTCAACAGCGTCTTGACGGTTGAAATGGGCCAAGCCGCCTCGCATCAGCGCAAAGGCTGGGAAGAGTTTACCGATGCCGTGGTGCGCGCCGTCAATGATCGAGCAGATCCCATCATCTTCCTGCTCTGGGGGGCTTATGCCCAGAAAAAGGCGAGCTTTGTCGACACCAGCCGCCATTTGGTTTTGAAGGCGGCCCACCCCTCTCCGCTCTCGGCGCATAACGGCTTTCTGGGGTGTCGCCATTTTTCAAAGGCGAACAGCTTTCTGACGTCCCACGGGCTGCCGCCGATAGATTGGTCGCTGCCGGAAAATCCCGCTTAAGCCCGCTTATTTGCGAACCAATGTCCCGGCACCGCCGCGCGTGAAGATTTCAAGCAGGGTCACATGCGGAACACGACCATCCAGAATAACCGCGGCATCCACGCCGCCTTCGACAGCGGTTGTGCAGGTTTCCAGCTTGGGGATCATGCCGCCTGTAACGGTGCCATCGGCCTGAAGCTCGGCAATCCGCTGCGGATCAAGATCGGTCAGCAAATTACCCTGCTTATCGAGCACCCCTGCCACATCCGTCAGCAGAAAGAGGCGCGCGGCCTTTAAATGCGCAGCAATTGCCCCGGCCATCGTATCCGCGTTGATATTATAGGTGGCCCCCGTCTCATCCGGGGCGATGGGGGCGACGACGGGGATCACGCCATTGCTGGTCAGCGTTTCCAATATTGCAGGGTTCACTGCAACCGGTTCGCCCACAAAGCCAATATCGACATTGCGTTCAATGCCGCGATTGGCATCGGGCTCACGCCCTTCAATCCGGCGGGCAGTCACAAGACCCGCATCCTTGCCAGATAAGCCAACGGCCTGCCCGCCTGCCTGCATAATCCAGCCGACAATTTCCTTGTTGATTGCGCCGGACAAAACCATTTCCGCGACATAGGCGGTCTCTTTATCGGTCACACGCAAGCCGCCGACAAATTTTGATTCAATCCCAAGCTGCTTGAGCATCCGGCCGATCTGCGGCCCGCCGCCATGAACAACAATGGGGTTAATGCCCACAGCCTTCAGCAAAACCACATCTTCAGCAAAACTGCGGGCCGCCTCTGGATCGCCCATAGCGTGGCCGCCATATTTCACGACAAAGGTCTGGCCGGCATAACGCTGAATATAGGGCAGCGCTTCGGTCAGGATTTCCGCCTTTGCAAGCGCGGTCTGGTCTGGTGCATGGTTGCTCATAATGATGGCGCGCTATGCGGTCTGGCCATCTCGGTCAAGCTTATGACCAAGACGCACCATCCATGTGACGAGCAGTGGAACCATGAGGATCGAAAGCACAATCTTTGCCGTCATCTGCCCAAGCATGAGATCGGCAATCTCCCGCTCTCCATAAAAGGAGATGGAAATAAACAAGACTGTGTCCAGAATCTGCGACAAAACGCTGGCGATCCCTGCACGCAGCCAGAGCAAGCTGCCATCCGGCCGCGCCAACCGCGCAAAGACATAGACGTTCAAGGTTTGCGACAGACCATAGGAAATAAGCCCCGCAAACATCATCCGGCCACTCTGCCCCAAGATGATGGGAAAGGCCTCAATTGCAGGCGGATACATGCCTTCATCGACAGGGAGCGCGAGGACAATGCGGATCAGCAGGATCGACGTTACCAGCGGAATAAAGCCAAAGCGAACCAGCTTATCCGCCGTCTCACGCCCATAAAGCTCTGCAATCGCGCTGGAAGTGATGACCAGCAACAGGAAGGGGAAAATCCCGGCTTCCACGGCCAAGGGGCCGAGCGCCACCTGCTTTGCGCCCAGCACACCTGCAATGCAGACCATGCCGCCATAGAAGATTGAGAAAATAAATAAGGATTTCGGCATGTTGGCCCCTTCCAATGATGCTGACGATCACTTTGGCGCGCCGTGGCGCTTTGTCAAATCAGCGGGTTGGAACGGGCACTGGCCCGGAATAATCATAAAAGCCCCGGCCCGTTTTCCGACCGAGCCATCCGGCCTCAACATACTTCACCAACAAGGGTGCGGGGCGATATTTGCTATCGCCCGTCGTGTTATACAGCACCATGATGATATCAAGACAGGTATCGAGACCGACAAAGTCAGCCAGCTCCAGCGGGCCCATCGGGTGATTGAGGCCGATGCGGCAGCCCTTATCAATATCCTGAATATTGGCCGTTCCCTGACCCAGCACAAAGACGGCTTCATTGATCATGGGCAGGAGGATGCGGTTCACGACAAAGCCGGGTTCATCCTCCGCATAGACAATTTCTTTCTTCAGCGTGTCACAAAACGCGCTGACCGTCTCAACCGTTGCCTTGGACGTCGCGAGCCCCGGAATGACTTCAATCAAGCCCATGATGGGCACAGGATTGAAGAAGTGAATGCCAATGAACCGCGCGGGATCGGGCGATGCCTGCGCCATGCGGGTGATCGGAATAGAGGATGTGTTGGACGCAAGGATCGCATCATCGCGCAGCGTTTTGCCGACCTCCGCAAAAATAGCGCGCTTAATGTCTTCCCGCTCTGTTGCGGCCTCAATCACAAGATCTGCCGCAGCAAAGGAACCACTGCCTGCAACCGGCGTAATCAACGCCAAAGCCGCATCGCGTGCGGTCTCGGTTATCTTTTCGCGGTCAACCAGCCGCTTCAGGCCTTTGGCAACACCGGCTTTTCCAGCCTCTGCCCGGGCGAGGTCGACATCAGACAATAGGACATGATAGCCCGCCTGCGCTGACACCTGCGCAATGCCGGTTCCCATTTGACCAGCGCCGATAACTCCGATTGTCTTCACCCTATAATCTCCATTGTGACGTTTCCCTCAACGCCGCTCGTGGGGCCTCTATCGACTCAACACGGCTTGGGCTAGTGTCTTGCCATGCTGATGCTAATCGCGCTCCTTTCGGCACTTACCGCCCCCAGCCCCGGGGAATTGAAAAGCTATGGGGATTGGACAATTGGCTGCGATAATGGCCGGGCCTGTCGCGCCGTCTCCTTGATGGAGATGGAGACGAGTGAGAACCAATTGACCCTTCAGATCTTCAGAGGCCCATTGGCGGCGGATTTAGCACAAATCCGCATCGCAAATATTGAAAAGCGCGAACCGGGTCAGACTGTTCGCGTCGTGCTTGATGGACAGACGACGGTTGCGACAATCAAATTTCCAGCAGATGGGGAGGCACTCGCCCTCCCCTTAGACCAAAAGTTGGCAGACAAATTCCGTTCTGGACGCAGACTAGAACTGAGAGATGCGGGGGACGTCCTGCTCGGAAACACATCTCTTAACGGGTTTGCCGAGGCTTTAGCAGAGATGGATGCGCGCCAAGGCCGCAGCAATACGGTGACGGCACTTGCGCAAATTGGTCCGCTCCCCGCCGCCAATATTCCCGCGCCACCCGTATTGCCTGTCGTCCTTCCAAAAAAGCCACCAAGAGAAAACAGTCTGAAACTGACGCCGGACGAAACCAAGCGGCTTTTGAGCATGGGGGCTTGTGACGTGGGCGATGAGACGCCGATCGCCACAGATGCTGTGCGCCTTGATGGGAAGACATGGCTCGGCCTCATTCCCTGCGCCATGGGCAGCTATAATATCTTGACCGCACCGGTGCTGATTTCAGGGCAAGGAAAGGCGCGCAAGGCAAAGCGCGCTGAGTTTGACTTTCTCCCCAGCGCCTCGACTTCTGTCGCGTCTCCTTTGTTGGCCAACGCCAGTTGGGACCCATTGACGGGAGAACTCACGAGCTATGCCAAAGGACGAGGTCTTGGCGATTGCGGAACGACAGAAACCTATGTCTGGGATGGAAGGCGCTTTCGCCTCATCACCCAATTTGCGATGGGCGAATGCCGTGGCGTGCTCGATTGGATCCCCACTTGGCGTGCCAAAGTGCGTCGCCGATAGAGTTACCGGGAACCGCCTGGAACCCAAAGAATGTCGCCAGCGCCCTTCTCATTGGCATGGCGCGCCGCCACAAAAAGCCAATCTGACAATCGATTGACGTAACGTTGCGCCTCTGGATTCAGGGGCATGTCGCGTCGTGCAGAAACGAGACTGCGCTCTGCCCTGCGCGCCACAGCACGGGCAACATGCAGCGTCGCTGCAAGGGCACTCCCGCCGGGCAGAATGAAGCTGGTCAACGCCGCCATATCGGCGTTCATCGCGTCAATTTCATCCTCAAGGCGCCGCACTTGGGACGGAATAATCCGCAACACCATTTCAGACGGGGTAAAATCATCCCCCGGCGTCGCAAGATCAGCCCCCAGATCAAATAGGTCATTCTGGATGGTGCGGATCGCGTGAAGCGTGTCGGCGGTCGCGTGCAGAGCGGCAACGCCAAGACAGCTGTTCAGCTCATCCACATCGCCAATGACCGTCATCCGGGGATTGTCTTTGGAAGCGCGGCTGCCATCGACAAGGCCTGTCGTGCCATCATCGCCTGTGCGCGTGTAAATTTTGGTGAGTTTGACCACGGCTTAACCGCGCGCGGCAAACAGCATGATCACGACGATCAAGATTGCCACAGCCTGAAACATCACGCGATGCATCATCGCCTTATTCTGCTTCTTGCTCGACTCACTTGGGCCGTCGCCCATGTTTTTCAAATCTTCTTCCGTCGTCCGCAAAAAGGCGATGATACCGCGCACGAGCGCATAGACAGTCGCCAGCATTGCCGCGACCAAAAGGATGATAAGAGCTACATTTCCCATAATGAGGAAGGCATAGACCGATGCCGCGCGAGAGCAAAGGATTTCATGCACAGCATGGCCAAAAGAACGTAGGCGGACCTACGCAGACAGGCGATAACCGTCCGGCAATTGGCCAAGGCGGAGCGCAGCCATAAGATCAGCGGGATTCACACCAGCCGCCCGAAGATCGGCAATGGAAATCGACCCGCGACGTTTGGCCAGCCTGTCCCCTTCAGCATCCAGCACCAAAGGATGGTGGTGGTAAAGCGGCGTCGGCAAGTCGAGTACGCATTGCAAGAGTCGATGAATATGCGTTGAATCAAATAGATCAGACCCCCGAACAACGTCCGTCACCCCTTGCCAGGCATCATCCACCACAACCGCGATGTGATAGCTGGTCCCGGCATCTTTGCGCGCCACGATAACATCCCCGAGCCCTTCTGGCTGTGCCAGCACGGGGCCAGTCTGCTGATCCTGCCAAAAGAGCGGACCTGTGCGGTCCAATGCCGCCTGAACATCCAGCCGCCAAGCAAAGGGCAGCGCATCAGGCGGCTGATCAGAGCGATGCCGACAGGTTCCGGGATAGAGGCGTTGCGCGCCCTGCGGTGCTGATGCAGCTTGGGCTGCAATCTCCGCACGCGAGCACCAGCATTTATAGACCAGTCCAAGCTCGATCAGGCGCAGGAGCGCGCCGTCATAGGCCTCGGATCGGTCTGACTGGCAGACGACATCCGCGCCCCAGTTGAGGCCGAGCCAGCGCAGATCCTCCAATATGCCGTCGACAAATTCTGCACGGCATCGGCCCTGATCTATATCTTCAATACGCAGCAGAAATTGGCCGGATCTCGCCCCCGCCAGATCATGCGAGAGCATCGCCGAATAAGCATGGCCAAGATGCAGCCGCCCAGTGGGGCTTGGCGCAAAGCGCGTCACGCAATTTGTGTTCAATTGCATACTTGACCCCAACATATTGTAGATGCAGTCATAGAGATGCAATGTTCTTGGTCAAAGAAGGGCCAGTTGAAAAGAGGGGATTAAGAAGGGTTTATGGTTCACCCTGAGATACTCCGTCACCCAGATAATTGTCCGGCGCTGGTGCTCAACGCGGATTACACACCGCTTTCTTATTATCCGCTCTCGCTCTGGCCTTGGCAAACAGCCGTGAAGGCCATGTTCCTTGAGCGCGTGGATGTCATTGCCCATTATGAGCGGGAAGTCAGAAGCGCGACGACACGGCTGCGCCTCCCCTCCGTCATCGCCCTGAAACAATATGTGAAGCCCTCAGCCCATCCCGCCTTTACGCGATTCAACCTGTTTCTGCGCGACCGATTTCAATGCCAATATTGCGGATCGCCAAAGGATCTAACCTTTGACCATGTCATCCCGCGTTCCCAAGGTGGGCGCACCACGTGGGAGAATGTCGCCACAGCATGTTCCCCCTGCAATTTGCGAAAGGGCGGGAGAACGCCAAGGGAAGCCGGAATTCGGTTGATGCAAACGCCACACCGGCCGACAACATGGCAGCTTCAGGATCATGGCCGCAGCTATCCGCCCAACCATCTGCATGAAAGCTGGCTGGACTGGCTTTACTGGGACATTGAGCTTCAGGCCTAAGCCAGTCTATTTCGGATCATAGGGGTTTTTGCCGCCGCGCAGCGTCAACCGCACGGGAACCGCACCAAAGCCAAGCTCTTTGCGGATGCCGTTGACGAGATAGCGGCGATAGGTTTCCGGCAAATCATCCACGCGATTGCCAAAGACAACAAAGCTGGGTGGGCGCGTTTTGATTTGCGTCACATACCGCAGCTTAATCCGCTTGCCACCCGGTGCGGGCGGCGGATTTTTGGTCAAAGCCCCCTCAAACCAGCGGTTAAGCTGGCCAGTTGGAACCCGCTTACTCCACGCCGCGCGCACTTCAAACGCGGCTTGCAACAACTGATCAATGCCCTTGCCACTGGCGGCCGAAATGGTGAGGAAAGGAACGCCCTTGACCTGCGCAAAGCCTTCATCGAGCGCGGTCCGCACGCCTTGGAATAGCGCGCTTCCGTGCTCAACCGTATCCCATTTGTTGAGCGCGATGATCATGGCGCGCCCTTCGGTGAAAATCTGATCCGCGATACGCAGATCCTGCGCCTCAAGTCCGCGCGTCGCATCCAGCAAGAGCACCACGACTTCGGCAAAATCAATCGCCCGCTGCGTATCGGCGGCGGACAGTTTTTCCAGCTTGTCATCCACCTTGGCCTTGCGGCGCAAACCGGCGGTATCAATCAGGCGCACAGCACGATCTTGCCACATCCAGTCAATGCTGATGGAGTCGCGTGTAATCCCCGCCTCTGGCCCGGTAATCATGCGGTCTTCGCCGAGCATCCGGTTGACCAAAGTTGATTTGCCCGCATTGGGACGGCCAACAATCGCAAGTTTCAGAGGAGCCCGGGCGAGCGCCTCTTCGTCCTCTTCCTCTTCTTCCGGCTCAAATTCTTCCTCTTCGCGCTCCACATGGGGCAGAAGTTCTTGAAACAGGTCGTCCAAACCTTCGCCATGTTCCGCGCTGAATGGAATTGGGTCCCCAAGGCCAAGGCTATAGGCATCCAAAATACCAGACTGGCCCGCCCTGCCCTCCGCTTTATTGGCGAGCAGCACGATGGGGGTGGACAGACTGCGAAGCCAATTCGCAATTTCCTGATCCAGCGGCGTAATCCCCGCCCGTGAATCGATCACGAACAGCGCAACATCAGCGCTTTGGGCCGCGGCCTCTGTTTGCGCCCGCATGCGACCGGGCAGGGTTTGCGCATCTTCGTCTTCAAAGCCGGCGGTGTCGACAATTCGGAATTCCAGCCCGAGGAGATTGGCTTCTCCCTCCCGGCGGTCGCGCGTTACACCGGGGCGGTCATCGACGAGCGCGAGACGCTTGCCGACCAACCGGTTGAACAATGTGGATTTCCCGACATTGGGTCGCCCGATAATGGCAACCACGGGGAGCGCGGAGGCCATTTTCTGAGGCCCCCTCAACGCCAGGCGGTCAAGCGACCGTCATTATCGAGAATGTAGAGCGTATTGTCCGCCACAATGGGGGACAACAGCACCTGTCCGCCCGACTTTGTTTCGCTCTGGATCTTTCCATCCGTGGGCGAGATATTGACCAACCGGCCTTCAGAACTGGCGACGATCAAACGATCCCCAGCGAGAATTGGCCCAACCCAGCTGATCGGGTCTTTCTTCTTCTTTTCAACGCGATAGCGGGCGAGCTGGGTTGACCAACGCACCTTGCCGCTGCCGCGTGCGATGCAGAGAAGACGGGAGTCATCCGTCACCACAAACAGCCATTCACCAGCGACCCATGGCGTTGAAATCCCGGCAAGGTTGATTTCCCAAAGGCGTTGGCCTGTAACCAGTTCAAGGCTCACCATCCGGCCACCCTTGCCGACCGCAAACACCCGCCCCCGATCCACAACGGGGCTTGCATCAATATCTGCCAAGGCCGAAACAGAAGTGGTGGTGCTGGTCCGTGTCAGGGCATCTCCCCAGAGAACACGTCCATTTTCATAGCGATAGGCATTGAGCTCGCCAGAGGAAAAACCAGCGACAATTGTTCCCTGTCCAATGGCGGGGGCAGCCATACCAAACACACCGGTCAGCTCGCTTGCGCCCGATTCCTGCCATTCAATAGACCCATCAGAGGCCCGAATGGCGAAAATCTGATTATCTGCGGCCATGACGTAAATATTGCCAAGGCCAATTGACGGCGCGCCGCGCAATGGGCCCGCAGGACGCGTCTTCCAGATGACGCTGCCATCGGCTGCCTTCAACGCGGCAACATCGCCAAGGCCATTTGTGACATAGAGTATATCGCCCTCGACACTGACCCCGCCGCCCCAAAGCGCGCGTCGATCCTTGCCGCCATCGCCAAAGACAATGCTCCAAAGCTGCCGCCCTGAGCGCGTATCAAAGGCATAGACACGCGATTGCGTGTCCATGACGTATAGCTTGCCGTCAGACACAACGGGCGCAGATGCGAGGCGCGCCTTCTTGCTGGATCCGGAGATATTCGCCCGCCAAACTGGGCCAAGGGACGTGCCCAAGGCCACATGGCCCATAGATTTTCCTGCATTGCCGCCGGGTTGGCTCCAAGCGGAATTGACCTGCGCCGGCGGCAACAAAACGTCGACGGAGGCCAAAGCAGGATCAGACTCGGCCACGGCTTCAGACGTCAGGATGGGCACCCTTTGTCCCATTACAGGCGTCTTTGGCTTTTTGCCGCCCCCGCCGCCGCCGAAAACCCCACAGGCAGACACTGCCAGCATCACCGGCAGCAGGATGAAAAACTTGGTGCGCTTATGCGCCAATCGGATCATTTGGCTTGTCCTTGTTTGGCCGGAACGGCCAGTCGTGCGTTGAGCGAAGCCGACATGTTTCTAGCCCGTCCCCGGATCGACTCCGGAACTTTGGGATCGGCTGCAATATCAGCAAACAACTTTGCTGCAGGCTGAACGCGCTGCTTTTTCATATAGGCAATGGCAACCATTTCGCCGGCACTGCCGAACCAGGGATTATCCCGAACAGCCAGTGGCGAGAGACGCGCGACAACCTCATCGGGCGCCAACCGATCATATTGAACGGCAGTCTGGCGAACCAAGGCCAGATCGCGCCAAGGCTGTGCAATCGCCTCATCCTTGGCGACCTCACCATAAATCTTAGCCGCGCCATCCAAATTCTGCTTTTGGATCAGCAAGGCGGCTTCGGTTAGAAGTGCCGTGGCACGGTATCCGTCATTTGAGGACGCTTTGAGCTTTGCCAGAGCGGCCGATGCGCCTGCTTCATTGCCCGAACTTGCATCGCGCAATGCCTGGTCAAGAATTTCGCTTTCAGCCGCAGATTGCTTGGCCCTTTGCTCCTGCCAGACCAACCATCCGGCAAGTGCCGCAAGTCCCAAAACAATGGCCGCCAAAATCCAGCGACCATAGGTTTTCCAAAAACCCGTCAGTCGGTCACGACGCAACTCTTCATCGACTTCGCGGATGAAGCTGTCTTCAGTGCTATTGATCGGCGGCAAAGCCAAAACAGGTCTCCCCAGTCAAATCTGACTGATCCCTTAGCCGGGCCTTGGCCAGAGGGAAAGCATCTTAGGCCTTTACGGAAGGTAAAGCTGATCATCCCCCGGAAAGCTCCGGTTTCGAACATCTTTCGCATATTGCTCAACCGCTTCGGCAACAAAGCTCGACATGCCCGCATATTTTTTGACGAATTTAGGCGTACGCTCGAACAGTCCAAGCATGTCTTCGGTCACCAACACCTGCCCATCGCACTGTGCGGACGCGCCAATCCCAATGGTCGGGCAGGAAACTTTGCTGGTGATTTCAATTGCGATCGGTTCCAACACGCCCTCAATCACCATGGCAAAGGCCCCGGCATCCGCCATTGCAATCGCGTCTTCTACGATGGCGCGGGCTTCTGTCTCGCTCTTCCCGCGAACGCCATAGCCACCGAGAATATTAACGGCCTGAGGTGTCAGGCCGACATGCGCCATGACGGGAATACCGCGCGATGTCAGAAACTCGACTGTCGGAGCCAACACCTTCCCGCCTTCAATCTTGACGCCAGCTGCACCCGTTTCCTTCAACAGGCGTGAGGCATTGGCGAAGGCTTGCTCTGGCGACCCTTCATAGCTGCCAAAGGGCATATCGACGATGACCGCCGCATGATAACTGCCGCGCACCACCGCCGCGCCATGGGCCGCCATCATTTCCATCGTGACGGCCACCGTATGCGGCAGACCGTAAATCACCTGCCCCAGCGAATCCCCGACCAGCAAAAGGTCGCAATGCGGGTCCAATATCTGGGCCATGCGCACGGTATAGGCCGTCAGCATCACCAGCGGTTCCCCGCCCTTGCGTTGGCGGATGCGCGGCACCGTGAGCCGCTTCATCGGGGTCGGCATTGGGTTTGCACGACTGGTGGATGTATCAAGCGTGAAGGTGGTTGAGGTCGTAGACATAAACTCCTCTTAACCCGCAACCTTCCATCCGAAAAGCCCAGGGCAAATGTCGCGAACTTTATGACAGTTATGCGACAAAAACTTGCTGCCCCTAATGGAATTGGATAGGCGCGGCGAGTTGCGCGGTGGGCAGCGCAAGAATGCCCGCCCATGCGAAGACATTTTATTTTGGGGGCTCTCAGGCCAAATGACTGACGCGACGCCATATTCTGGCCTGTCAAACAAAGCCGCTTGGCGCGCTTTTGTCCCAACGCGAGACAGCCTGCGCTTTCACCGGGCCCTTCCCTATGGTGAGAGGATGTTCCTCTCTTCTATGCTCGCGCTCATCGGCGTCGCAGGCCTGATCCTCTACTTCGTCACTCCAGTTCCGTTCGCGTCTCTGGCACGCGGCATGAGCCTCTACCTCATGCTCCCCTTTGTCAGTGTTTCCATCGTTTGGGGCGTGATTCGGGTCGCGGAGAAAATTGCAGGCCATCGCTTTGCGGTTGTGCATGCCCGCGGCCAATGGATGTTGGCCACGGCCATTGCGACCAGCTCCGTCATTCCGGTGTACGGCCTGTTTAAGCAATATGTGCTCAAAGCCAGGGGCTTTCCAATGGATGCGGCGCTGGCGGAGATTGACCGATTTTTCCTGTTTGGCTTTGATGCCTGGGAAATAACCCATCATCTTTTCCCCTCCATCTGGGCGACCATCCTGCTCGACCGGGCCTATGGCTTTTGGTTGCCGATCCTCATGTTCTGCCCGGTGCTCTGGGCGGCTCTGGTCGCAGACCCGATTGTGCGGGCACGGCTGATTGCCTGTTGGATCGGCGTTTGGGTGTTTGTGGGCGGCGCGGCGGCGTGGCTGTTGGCTTCTGCTGGCCCTATGTATTATCCGCACTTCATTGGCCCTGATGCCAGCTTTTCGGCCCTGCACGATCAAATTGTCGCACAAGGCCAGCTGGCGCGCGAAGCGGGAAATATGATCGCAACACCCATGGGGCATATCTTGCTGATGAAACGCTATGAATCTGGCATTTACATGCCCGGCTTTGGCATATCCGCGATGCCCTCCGTCCATGTCTCCATGTCTGTCATGTTTGCCATTGGTGGCTTTGTTTTGCGCCGCTGGATCGGCTGGGTGCTGGCCATTTACGCGGCCATCATTTGGCTGGGATCAATCCATTTGGGCTGGCATTATGCCGCAGACGGCATTGTTGGAGCTGCGTTAACTATTGGCATGTGGAAAGCCTCTGCCCATATCGCCAAGCCGTTTGAGCGACGTCTTTCGGCGCAAGAGGCCGAACGTCTTTAGTCAGAGAGCGCCGCGTGTGCTTCGGCCGAATTGTCGGAAAAAATCCCATCAACGCCGGCCGCAACAAAGGCTTTAATCTCTGATGCCAGATCGCCCTTTTGTTGGGGATCTAAACTACTCTTGAACCCCTCTGGCAGGAAGTGATTCTCCGCACGAAACGTCCAAGGATGGACCTTGAGACCAACGGCATGCGCCTGCTCCACAAGCTGCGTCGGAAGTCCCAAATGGCCGTCCGCCGTGCGCGCAATGACCAAGTCCTTGAACGGACCAATCCCATCCGCATAGGCCGCAATCGCCTTTAGCCCATCTGGGGTGATCATATCCGCATAGAGCATCTCGGGCAGATCAGCCGGCCCAGCTTCAGAATCGATCAATTGGATCAGCCGCACCTGCGTCTTGCCCCGCAACACCTGAAGATTTCCAACTTCAAAGGATTGAATGAAGACGGGCGATCCAACCTCTGTCAGCCCATATTCTTTGAGGGCGGCCAGCAGAGGCGCCTCATGCGGCAGACCAATAGACGCGAAATAGCTGGGATGTTTGGTTTCGGGATAAACGCCAATCACGCGACCCCGCGCCTGCCCCTCGGTCTGTGCGAGCGCCAAAATCTCATCAAAACTGGGGATTAGAAATTGGCCGTCATAGGCGGTGTTGGCGACGCGCAATTCGGGCAGACGTTCCCGCGCTTTCAGCGTCCGCAATTCTGCGAAGGTGAAATCTTCGGTGAACCAACCCTTCACGCTTTGCCCGTCGATGGTCTTCGTTGCATGACGCGCCGCAAATTCGGGCCGCTGGGCAACATCGGTTGTGCCCGAAATTTCATTCTCATGCCGGGCGACAAGAACCCCGTCTTTGCTCAGCACCAGATCAGGCTCGATGAAATCTGCGCCCATTTCTATGGCCAGAAGATAGGCCTCAAGCGTATGCTCAGGCCGGTCGCCGCTTGCGCCGCGATGGGCGATCAGGATGGGACGATCAGCCATGACCCTCACCCCAGAGCCTTTTGCCAGGCATCGGGCTTGAACCCCGCGAGCAGACCGCCGGGATATTCGACAATCGGACGTTTGATCATGGATGGCTGCGCCAGCATCAGCGCAATGGCGCGCGCCTGATCAAGTCCGGCCTTGTCTGCATCGGGAAGCTTGCGAAAGGTCGTTCCCGCCCGATTAAGGACCGTTTCCCAACCCAAAACATCGCACCAATGCGCCAGCTTTGCAGCGTCCGCGCCCAGCTTTTTATAATCGTGAAAGTCAAAAGCGACGCCCTGCCCTTCCAGAAAGGTGCGGGCCTTTTTCACCGTATCGCAATTGGGAATGCCGTAGAGTGTGACCGACATGGCCTTATTCCCACTCAATCGTGCCGGGCGGCTTAGACGTATAATCATAGACCACACGGTTAATGCCCTTCACCTCATTCACGATGCGCGTGGCAACGCGGCTGAGAAAGGCGCTGTCAAAGGGATAGACATCGGCCGTCATGCCGTCGGTTGAGGTGACGGCGCGCAGGGCGCAGACGCTGTCATAGGTGCGGCCATCGCCCATCACACCCACAGTACGGACGGGGAGCAGAACGGCAAAGGCCTGCCAAATGGCATCATACAGCCCTGCATTACGGATTTCTTCCAGATAGACCGCGTCGGCCTTGCGCAATATGTCGCACCGTTCCTTCGTCACTTCGCCGGGGATGCGGATGGCAAGGCCCGGCCCGGGAAAGGGGTGACGGCCAACAAACACATCTTGCAAGCCCAGTTCCCGACCAAGGGCGCGCACCTCATCCTTGAACAATTCACGCAGCGGCTCAACGAGCTTCATATTCATGCGCTCTGGCAAGCCGCCCACATTATGGTGGCTCTTGATCGTGACCGAAGGGCCACCCGTGAAGGAGACGGACTCAATCACATCGGGATAGAGCGTGCCTTGGGCGAGAAAATCTGCTCCGCCAATTTTCCGGGCTTCTTCTTCAAATACGTTGATGAATTCCGCACCGATAAACTTCCGCTTCTTTTCCGGGTCTGTGACGCCCGCCAACCCGGCCATGAAGCGCGCCTCGGCATCGACGACGACCAGCGGAATCTTATAATGCTCACGGAACAGCTCTTCGACCTGACGGCGTTCATCCAGACGCAACAGCCCGTGATCCACAAAGACGCAGGTCAGTTGATCGCCAATGGCTTCGTGGATCAAAATGGCGGCGACCGAGGAATCCACCCCGCCTGACAGACCGCAAATGACGCGGCCATTGCCGACTTGTTCGCGAATTTCGGCAATTTTGGTAGCGCGGAATTCCGCCATCGTCCAATCGCCCTTAAGGCCGCAAACTTTGTGCACGAAGTTTGCAATCAGCTTTGCCCCATCGGGCGTATGGACGACTTCGGGATGGAATTGCGTACCATAAAGGCGCCGCGCATCATCGGCGATGACAGCAAAGGGCGCGCCCTCTGTGGTGGCAACAACGCGAAAACCCGGCGCGAACGATGTCACCTTGTCGCCATGGCTCATCCAGACCTGATGGCGAGAGCCCTTTTCCCAAAGCCCGTCAAACAGCAAGCAGTCATCCGCAATGTCGATAAAGGCACGGCCAAATTCGCCGCTGTCCCCCGGCTCCACCGTGCCGCCCAATTGCTGCGACATGGTCTGCTGGCCATAGCAGATGCCCAAGATTGGAAGACCTGAATCAAACAAGCATTGCGGCGCACGCGGAGAGCCTGCTTCGGGCACGGAGGCGGGGCCGCCCGAGAGAATAATGCCCTTGGGCTTCATGCGATTAAAGGCCGCTTCAGCCGAGTTGAAAGGGGCGATTTCGCTATACACCCCGGCTTCACGCACACGACGCGCAATAAGCTGCGTCACTTGGCTGCCGAAATCGACGATGAGGATGGAATCAGAAGGCTGAACAGTCATGGCCAGCCGATAGGCAGACTGGCCGCGCCTGTCCAGCTAGGCGGCACCCAAGATGCGGCCCAGCTGGACGTTGATCTGGCCAATAAGGCCCATCTGCCCTTTAATTTTGGGACGTGGCGTCGATGGGCCGCACGCTAAGCCCCGTCCATTTTGCCACAAAAGCCCAAAGATCTGCGGTTTCCGACACAATCTTGTCGGTCGGTTTGCCCGATCCATGCCCAGCGCGCGTTTCAATGCGGATGAGCCGTGGCTTTGCGCCCAAGTCCGTCGCCTGCAAGGCCGCTGTATATTTAAAGCTATGGCCGGGGACGACCCGATCATCCGTATCCGCCGTTGTCACAAGGATCGCCGGATATTGCTTGCCTGCCGCGATGTTATGATAGGGCGAATAAGCCTTTAAGACGCCAAAATCCTCGGCCTTTCCGGGATCGCCATAATCATCCACCCAATAACGGCCAGCGGTGAACCGATTAAACCGCAGCATATCCATAACGCCAACCGCAGGCAGAGCGGCTGCAAAGAGATCGGGCCGCTGATTGACAACCGCCCCGACAAGCAGACCGCCATTGGACCGCCCCTCAATCGCCAGCTTGCCAGCGCCGCTAATGCCCTCAGCAATCAGATATTCGCCCGCAGCAATAAAATCATCAAACACATTCTGCTTGCGCGCCAGACGCCCGGCATCATGCCAGTCCTTCCCATATTCGCCGCCGCCGCGCAGATTGGCGACGGCATAGACCCCGCCCTGTTCCAGCCAAGCAATGCGGGTTGGGCTGAACGACGGCGTCACAGAAATGTTAAACCCGCCATAGCCATATAGGATCGTTGGTGCGCCTGCGGGCGTGCCCTTACGCTTGATTACATAGAGCGGAATGCGTGTGCCATCCTTTGACGGATAAAAAAGCTGACTGGTTTCATAATCCGCCGGATCAAAAGCCAGCTTAGGCTTGAAGAACGTCTCCATCTGGCCGGTCGCTGTGTCAAAGCGGTAGACGGTTGGCGGCGAGGCGAAGCTTGAGAAGGTGAAGAAGGTTTCTGGATCGCCACCCTTCCCGCCAAAGCCTGCGGCAGTGCCGATGGAGGGCAGCGTCACCATCGATACTGGCCGCCCATTGAGATCACGCACCTCAACCTCTGAGCGGGCATCCCCCAAATAGGCAAGGATCATCCGGTCCCCAACCAGCGAGGTGCCGACCAAAGTTGCCTTTGCCTGCGGCACAATTTCCGACAGCATGCCGGGCTTTGTCACGTCCATCGCGACCAGCCGCCCGCGCGGCGCATCCTTGTTGGTCAGGAAATAGAATCTCGACCCAACCGACCCCGCCAATTCCCAATTATGGTTCAGCCCCGGGACCAGCGGGCGAAAGCGGATAGGCTTGGTCACGCTGCCGGCCCGCTCCAGCGACCCGACGGTCAGTTCATACCGATCATCCGTTCCGCCAGAGCTGGTGATCAGCAGATATTGGCCATCATCGGTGACTTGTGCCGAATGGCCGAGCAGAGGCCGATCTGGCGTGGCATAAATCTGCCGATCTTGGGCCTGAGACGTGCCCAGCTGATGGTAAAAGACCGTCTGATTGGTGTTGACCGACTGAAACTTTGCCTTTGGATCTGGCTCTGCAAAGCGAGAGTAGAAAAACCCCTTATTGTCCTTCGTCCAGCTGATGTTGGAGAATTTCACCCAGCGCAATTCATCGCCCAGTTGCGCCCCGGTTTCCACGTCAATCACGCGCACGATCCGCCAATCGGTGCCGCCATCTTGGACCGTGTAGACGAGGTAACGGCCATCGCCCGACGGATGCCATTCGGCGAGCGCCGTTGCGCCATCCTTGGCCCAGCCATTGGGGTCGATCAGAACACGCGGCGTGCCCGTCAATCCGTCCTGCACCATCAGGACCGACTGGTTCTGGCGCCCGTCATTGCGCGAGAAGAAATAGCGGTTGCCCGCCTTGCGCGGCGTGCCAATCCGATCAAAATCAAACAGGGCCTTTAGCCGTTCTGCAAACACATCCCGCCCGGGCAGAGTTTTCAGATAATCCTGCGTGATCTGGTTCTGAGCATCTACCCAGCGGCGCACATCCGCATCAACGCGCACGTCATTTTCTAGCCAGCGATAGGGGTCTGCCACCTTCACCCCAAATTGGTCTTCGACAAGATCGGTCGCGCGTGTTGGCGGATAGGCCAATCGCGGTGCCGAAGCGGCAGGATCGGGAATAGCAGCCAAAAGAGGGGTCGATACCAACAGGCCAACTATACCGGGAACAAGACGCCGCATCTCAACAAACCCCCTGAAATAAAATCAAAAAACCACAATACCGTCCTAGCGGCTGCATTCCCGGCATTGCAAGCCAGCGCAGCATGGACGACACTGAAGCCAAAGGAGATAAACACCATGCGGTTTTTTGCCATTGCCCTTTTGGTTGCGGTTTCGACGCCGGCGCTTGCGGCCCCATCCGATGATCTAAAGGCGGTGATCAGCGATCACTGGCAATGGTGGCTGAAAGAAAATCCCGTGGCGGCAACGTCTTTGAGCGTTCGCGATTATGATGACAAAGTGTCGGACATCAGCATTGCAGCGCAGGACAAGTCAGCGCGGGAGGCACAGGCGCTGCTCGACCGTCTGACGGCGATTCCAGAAGCTGATCTGTCGGATACGGAGCGCGCGAATAAGGGCGTGCTGGCGCGCATCCTATCCGAGCAAATTGAGGGCAACCGCTTTGGTCAGCGGACCATGTTGTTCACAACCTATGACAATCCGTATCAGAGCTTTGCCGGGCTGGGCGATTACGTCCCCCTCTTTTCCGCGCGCGATTATCGCAGCTATCTGGCCCGCCTCGCTCAATTCCCAAAGATGAATGCGGACATCATCGCCATTACGAAACAGGCGATTGCGCAGGGTTTTGTTCAGCCTTGCGACGCCATGGGCGCGTTTGAACGGACAATTGACGGTGCCGTTGCCGGACCTGCTGAAGGGACGCGGTTTTACGGGCCGTTTAAGCGCGCAAAACCGGCTGATCTAACGGACGCCGAATGGGCGGAGATGAAGGCTGAGGCCATCCGCCTGATTCGCGATGTCTTAACACCTGCTTATCGCCAGTTTTCGGCATTTTATGTGAAGGAGTATCAACCCAAATGCGCCAAGCGCGTGGGGGCGTCCTTCCTGCCCGGCGGCCCGTCCTATTATGCCTTTCGCGCCAGAACGCACACCACCACCAATTTGACGCCGGATCAGATCCACCAAATCGGACGGTCCGAAGTGACGCGCATTTTGAAACGGATGGACGAGGTGGCCAAATCGGCAGGCTATCCCGACCGCCAGACGATGATTGCCAAGCTACGATCTGACCCCGCTTATTATGCGACGACGCCAGAAGAATTGATGCAGGCCGCGGCGCGGCAGGCCAAGCTGATCGACGGAAAGCTGCCCCAATATTTCGGCAAGCTGCCGCGCCTGCCCTATGGCTTGCGCGAAATCCCCAAGGAAACGGCGGAGACGACGACCACGGCCTATTATGCCTCTGGCTCTTTGGCGGGCGGCATTGCTGGGTTTTACTATGTCAACACATCAAAGCTGAACCAACGCCCAATCTATGAATTGCCCGCGCTCACCGCGCATGAGGCCGTGCCCGGCCATCATTTTCAGGGTGCTTTGCAGCAGGAAATTGACCTGCCCGATTTTCGCAAACACGCCGCCTGGTTCACCGCTTATGGCGAAGGATGGGGGCTGTATTCGGAATATCTGGGCGAAGAAATGGGCCTATATGACACGCCGGAAAAGATGATGGGCCGCCTGTCCTATGAAATGTGGCGGGCCTGCCGATTGGTCGTGGATACGGGCCTGCACAGCAAGGGGTGGACCAAGGCGCAGGCGATAAAGTTCATGACCGAAAACTCAGCGCTGAGTGCCGCCAATATTGAGGCAGAGGTCAATCGCTATATCTCATGGCCCGGCCAAGCGCTCGGCTATAAAATCGGGGAGATTAAGATCCGCGAATTGCGGGCGAAGGCCGAGGCCGCACTGGGGCCGAAGTTTGATCTACGCCGCTTCCACGATGCGGTGCTGGGCCAAGGCGCTGTTCCGCTGGATGTGTTGGAAAGTGCCATCACCCGCTGGATTGCAGCGGAACAGGCCAAATAGCGCGCCGCCTGCAAAAACCACTTTCCTACATATAACCTATCTGGTTATCTCTGAGTCGCATTTTGAACCGGAGGTAACCAGATGTCGCTCATCGAAGGCATATTGTCCCCCATCACCCAATTGCTCGATAAGATCATTCCCGATCCCCGCGCCCGGGATGCAGCGAAGCTTGAGCTACTAAAACTTCAGGGATCGCAAGAAATGGATGTCCTGCGGGTTCAGCTGTCCGCCATTGTGGCCGAGGCTGGATCCTCCGACCCTTGGACAAGCCGGGCGCGGCCCAGCTTCCTCTATGTCATGTACGCCATGATCCTTTGGGCCATCCCAATGGGCCTGATCGCGTCCGTCCGCCCAGACATGGCCAAGGCCATTGCCACGGGCATGAACGCCTATCTGGCGGGCATCCCCGAACCCCTTTGGGCGCTGTTTGGCACGGGCTATCTTGGCTACACCGCCGCTCGCCAATGGGGAAAGGCCAAGGGGGTGGATAAATAGGCGCGGCTTGCCTTGCCCCCTGCCCGCTGATAGCGGCGATGCCATGTTTAACGACACGACAACGCCGCTTTCGCTCCTCCTCTCCCGCAGATCGGGCAAGCCGCGCGATATGATCGCCCCCGGCCCCGATGCCACGCAGATGGGCAACATCCTGCACGCGGCCAGCCGTGTTCCTGATCACGGCAAGCTTGCCCCTTGGCGCTTTATTGTGGTCGGCGCGGATCAGCGGGAGGCGCTGGCCGCTTTGTTGACCGACGCCTATCGGGCGGAAAAGCCCGATGCAGGCCGGCTGGAGCTAGAGGCGATGGAGCAATTCGCCCGGCAAGCACCTTCGCTGGTCGTTGTGCTGTCTTCTCCTAAGAAGGAGAGCAAAATTCCGCTTTGGGAGCAGCAGCTCTCGGTGGGTGCAGCGTGCATGCAATTGCTGAACGCCGTCCATGCGCAAGGGTTTGTCGGTGGCTGGCTGACCGGCTGGCCCAGCTATTCAGAGGCGGTTCGTGCGGCTTTTGGATCGGAGGAGGAGAAGATTGCGGGCTTTATCTTCATCGGCTCCCCCAGCAAAGCGCAGGAAGAGCGGCCCCGCCCGGAACCAGACGCTGTCATAAGTCACTGGATTGTCTAACGCATTTTTCTCGTGACTCGCCACTGCCTTGCTGTATTAAGGTGGCATGACAGCGGCAAGCTTTGACGAAATCCCCGTTTATCTGCGCCTGCGCGGGATGCTGGCGTTTGAGATTATTGAGGGCAGATATGCAGAGGGTGATCAATTGCCGTCTGTGCGAGCCTTTGCGGCGTCCACAGGCACCAATCCCCTCACCGTCGCCAAAGCCTATCAGACCCTACAGGATGACGGGCATGTGATTGTGAAGCGCGGCGTGGGCATGTTTGTCGCCCCCGGTGCGGTCAACGCCCTTAAGGTGCAAGAGCGGGACGTTTTCCTAACCCGCATATGGCCGCGCATGCGCACCCTGATTGAGCGGCTGGATCTCGACCTCGCTGATCTGATGGACACAGAGCCCGCGTGAGCCGCTGTGTCGGCGGCTTTAGGCCCCGACGAGCAAGCCTGCCAGCGCCGCACTCATCAAATTGGCAAGGCTGCCCGCCAGCAAGGCCTTTAATCCCAAACGCGCAATGACGGCCCGCTGATTGGGGGCAAGACCCCCTGTGACCGCCATTTGAATGGCGATGGAGCTGAAATTGGCAAAGCCGCACAAGGCGAAGGTGACAACCGCAACCGTGGTGGCGGAAAGCGTTTGCTTCATCGGGCCAAGCTGAGAAAAGGCGACAAATTCATTGAGGACAATCTTGGTGCCAAACAGGCCGCCGGCGGCCTGTGCTTCAGACCAAGGCACGTTCAGCATGAACATCACGGGCGCAAAGACCCAGCCCACAATCTGCTGAAAGCTGAGGTCAGGATAACCAAACCAGCTGCCAACGCCCGCAAGCAAGCCATTGGCCAGCGCCACAAGAGCAACGAAGGACAGCACCATTGCGCCGACCGCAACGGCCAACCGCACGCCGGTCTGTGCGCCTTCAGCTGCGGCCATGATGATGTTGGCTGGCTTTTCATCGCCAAAGCGAATTTCACCTTCGACAATTGGTTCCTTGCCATAATCGGCGGGATCATCCGGCATCATCAGCTTTGCCATCAAGATACCGCCCGGGGCCGACATGAAACTGGCCGCGAGCAGATAAGGCAAAATGTCATTGCCGAGCATTGAAGCATAGGCCGCAAGGATCGTCCCCGCGACGCCCGCCATGCCGACCGTCATGATCGTGAACAATTGAGCTGGCGTCATGGTTTGCAAATAGGGCCGAATGACCAAAGGCGCTTCGCTTTGCCCCACAAAGATATTCGCGGCCGCGCCCAGCGATTCTACCTTGGTAATGCCCGTTGCCTTTTGAATGCCGCCGCCAATCCACTTCACAACAAATTGCATGATGCCGAGATAATAAAGGATCGACACAAGGCTGGCGAAGAAGATGATCACGGGCAGCGCGGAAATGGCAAAGCTGAACCCGCCCAATTCCGGCTTAGCGAGATTGCCAAAGAGAAAATCCACACCCGCATGCGCATAGCTCAACAAATTGCTGACCCCTTGGGCCATGGTTTGGATGACGAGTTTGCCGGCGGGCACATAGAGCACCAGAATAGCGATAAGCGCCTGAAGGCCGAAGGCAGCACCAACAACGCGCGGACGAATGGCCCGGCGGTTCGATGAAAAGGCAATGGCAATCAATAGGATGAGGGCAATGCCCGCAAAACCGATCAGCAAACGGTGCATTTCAAAATCCCCCCATGCCGGACGATGACGGCCCGACCTTCCTTGCCCTTGTCTCTATCGTGCAACTGTGCGCCATGCCAGCGCGATTGCGATCAGATTGACCTTAATAGGTGCGTCCGATCAAAATCCGCTCCACCGCTTTTTCCCCAGTGAAGAAGCAGAGGCCATCCGCCGGAGCTGCATCTTGCGGTGTATTGCGCATGGTGAGCTTCAGCGCCTTGAGCTGATCGACAATCTTGGAGAGCGCGTCACCCGTGGGCCGCGCCCATTGCACTTCGACCCAGCCGACAAATGTGTCATCCCCCGCAAAATGCGCCGCCAAATCGGTTACATCCCGGCGGATATTGGCGTCCATCCGGTCTTTCGCTTCGGTGAACAGCGCCTGTTCAATATCGATCAGCGTGTCGGCCACACTGCCGACAAACTCTTCGCGCGGGATAAAGGCGGAGGCCAATTTGCCATCATCCTTATACAGCCTGTCCCGACGCAAGACGGCAACATTGCCGCCCGCCACATCGCGCGGGCCAACTTCGACGAGGATCGGCGCGCCCTTTTTGACCCAGGCCCAACGCTTGGTCGAGGCCTTGGTCGCCTTAGTATCGAGAAGCACGCGCAGCGGCTCTCCAAAGGCAGATTGGGCGCGCAGATCCGTGGCAAGGCTGCGGCAATAGTCAAGAATGGCTTCGTCCTCATCGGTATCGCGCAGCATGGGGATGATCACCACCTGTTGCGGGGCAACCTGTGGCGGGCACCGCAGACCATCATCATCGCCATGCGTCATGATGACGCCGCCAATGAGACGCGTCGACACGCCCCAGCTGGTCGTATGGCAATATTGCTGCGCGCCTTCCTTATCCTGATAGCGAATGCCCGCGGCTTCCGCGAAGCCCGTACCCAGATAGTGGGAGGTCCCCGCCTGAAGCGCCTTGCCATCCTGCATCATTGCTTCGATGGAATAGGTGGCGACGGCGCCGGGGAAACGCTCATTCTCTGGCTTTTCACCGGCCACGACGGGCATGGCGAGCGGCCCTTGGGCAAAGGCGCGATACATTTCGAGCGCACGCAACGTCTCTGTCATCGCATCAGCACGATCGGCATGGGCCGTATGCCCTTCTTGCCAGAGAAATTCCGACGTGCGCAGGAACATGCGCGTGCGCATTTCCCAGCGCACGACATTGGCCCATTGGTTAGTCAGCATTGGCAAATCCCGCCAACTCTGGATCCAGCGGCTCATGGCCGCGCCAATGACCGTTTCCGAGGTCGGGCGCACAACAAGCGGCTCTTCCAACTTTGAGTCCGGATCGGGCACAAGCTTGCCCTTGCCATCGCCAATCAGGCGGTGGTGGGTGACAACCGCCATTTCCTTAGCAAAGCCTTCCACATGGTCGGCCTCTTTTTCAAAGAAGGACAAAGGGATGAACAGCGGGAAATAGCAATTTTCCACTCCAGCCAGCTTAATCTGGGCATCCATCAATTTTTGGATGCGTTCCCAAATGCCATAGCCCCAAGGGCGAATGACCATGCAGCCCCGAACGCCAGATTCCTCGGCAAGGTCGGCTTCAGAGATGACCTCCTGATACCAGGCTGCAAAATTTTGGGCGCGGGTGGTGGTGAGTGCGTGCTTCATGCCTTGCGCGTTAGCCGAGGCGCGGGGCGCACCGCAAGCCTGTGGAACCCAAGAGCCCATCTACACGTTAGACCAACATCACGAAAAGGAGATGAATATGGGCTGGCTTGGAGCATTGGTCGGTGCAGCAATTGACCGCAGGGATGGAGATAGCGGCCTTAAGGGCGCGCTTATTGGCGCGTCCGCAGGTCGGGTGTTAAAATCGGCCATGCCCGTTGCGGCGGCCGCGACAATGGGCTGGGCGGCTCTTGCCGTTTTGCGCCGCAGGCGCGCCAAATCGGGCAGAGCGCAAATAACCAATTAAGGCGCAAAAGCCCCAAAACTTCCATTGAAAGGTTGCGCTGTGCGTCAGCGTGCCTAAGCGTGGCGGATGTGACCAGGGGGATTGCACATAGTCAGGATCGTCGCATGTTCGCGCTCGGGCTGCGCCTGCTCGCGATATTCGGCCTTGCCTCTCTATCGCTCTTCGTAAAGCTGGCCAGCGAAAGCGGCATCAGGCTCCCAGAAATCATGTTTTGGCGGCAATTTGCCGCTATGCCTGTCGTCTTGCTGTGGATTGTCATCACGGCGGGCCTCACGAGCCTGAAGACGCAGCGTTTCGGCGCACATGCCCGTCGCTCCATCTTTGGCATGATCGGCATGGTTTTCACCTTTGGTAGCATCGTCCTCTTGCCCTTGGCGGAAGCCATCACTTTGGGCTTCACTGTCCCCCTTTTCGCAACCTTGCTCTCCGCCTTGGTGCTGCGGGAACATGTCGGCGTGCATCGCTGGGGCGCGATCATCCTCGGCTTTACGGGCGTCCTTGTGGTAATCCAGCCCGGCACGGGCGGCTTTCCCCTGACAGGCGCACTGGTTGGGCTGACATCGGCCTTCATGATTGGGCTGATCAGCCTCCAATTGCGCGAGATGGGCCGAACCGAACCTGCAGCGACAACCGTTTTCTACTTCTCGCTCATCTCCTCAACCCTGCTGCTCGCGCTGCACCTTGCGCCCCTGCCGCTCCAACTGGAACAGGCGGTTGCCTGGGGTGGCGGCACGCATAGCCTATATCAATGGGGGCTTATCGCGGGGCTTGGCCTGTGCGGCGGGCTGGGCCAGATCGCGCTGACCGCTTCGCTGCGCTACGCACCCGTCTCCACCGTGGTCGGCATGGATTATACCAGCCTCATTTGGTCAACGATCTATGGATGGGCCATTTGGGGGGCGCTGCCCGGCACCTCCACTTGGGCGGGTGCGCCGCTCATCATCGCAAGTGGTCTCTATATCGCTTGGCGGGAACACCGCCTCTCCATCCACCAGCCCAAAGAGGTTGCCCCATGACTTTGCCCATTTTGCATCATTGCGAAGGCGCACGATCCTTTCGCTGCCTCTGGGCCGCCGAAGAAGCGGGCTTTGACCTTGATCTGCGGCAATGGCCCTTCCCGCCGCGCGTCTTTGCCAAAGAATTTAAGGATGTGAACCCGCTGGGCACCATCCCGGCCTGGGAAGAAAACGGCCATCTGCTGACCGAAAGCGCCGCCATTTGTCAGCGCATTGCACAGGGCAGCGAATTAGAGGTTCGGCCGGACGAGGCAGAGTATCTGCCTTGGCTCAACTGGCTGCACAGGAGCGATGCGACTCTCACCTTCCCGCTCACCATCGTGCTGCGCTACACGCGGCTGGAGTCGAAGGAACGACAACTTCCCCAAGCTGTGGAGGACTATAAAGGCTTCTTCCTTGGCCGCGCGAAAAGCATAGAAGAGGCGCTGAGCGATGGCCGAGACTGGCTCGTCGCCGGGCGCTTTACGATTGCGGACATTTGCATCGGCTATGCCGTCCACCTTGCCGCGGGCTTTGGCTTTGACGCAGAGCTCGGCCCAAAGACGCAAGATTGGTATGCGCGGTTAAAGGATCGCCCCGGCTTTCTGGCCGCCCGACAGCGTGAGCGTGACAATCGGCCGAAAGGGCCTGCCGCCCCGCTGTAAACCGCGCCTAAAGCCCCAGCACCATCTTGGCGATGATGTTGCGCTGGATCTCATTTGATCCGCCATAGATGGAGGCGGCGCGGCCGTTGAAATAGCGGGGCACGGCCGTCAACGCGATGTCGGGGCCGATAGCGGCTTCGTTGCTGCCCGGTTGGCGGGCGGCAAATTGGCTGACCGCCGCATAATCGCCGGAAAGCTCCACCGCCAATTGCTGCACCTGCTGCGCCGTTTCTGTGCCCTGTATCTTCAGCATAGAGGCGGCAGGCCCCGGATTACGGCCGCGGGCAACTTGCGCCATGACGACATCCTCGCTCGCTTCAATCGCTGCAATTTGCGCGTCTAGGATGGAGATACGGCGGCGAATGCCGGGGGCATCGAGCAAAGGACCGCCTGAATCATCGGTCAAGCTGCGGGCATGACGAACAACCTCTGCAAGGGCCGCCTTTAGCCCGGCCGAATGGGCGACAGCCCGTTCAAATTCGAGCAGATATTTTGCAACGCCCCAGCCCTGATCCTCTTCCCCCAGCCGACCGGAAACGGGCACACGCACATCTTCAAAAAAGACCTGATTAAAATCATGGTCATCGGCAATGGACGGAATGGGGCGAACGGTGATGCCGGGCGTGTCCATATCAAGCAGCAGGAAGGTGATCCCCTGTTGCGGGCGGCCGTCCCGATTGGTGCGGACAAGACAGAACATCTTGGTCGCCACATGGGCGTGCGTCGTCCAAATCTTGGAGCCATTGAGGACATAATGATCGCCATCCCGATCCGCCCGCAAGGAAAGCGACGCAAGATCAGACCCCGATCCCGGCTCTGAATAGCCTTGGCACCAATAATCCTCGCCGGAGAGAATGCGCGGCAGATACCAGGATTTTTGCTCGGCCGTGCCATACTGCATGATAACAGGAGCGACCATGCGCAGCCCCATGGGGGAGAGCGAGGGTGCCCCTGCGCGCGCGCATTCCGAAGCAAAGATATGGCGCTCGGCTTCGCTCCAGCCCGTCCCACCAAATTCCTTGGGCCATGTGGGTGCGACCCAGCCCTTTTTATGCAGGATGGCCTGCCATTTCAGCGTGTGCGGCTTCTCGACAAAGACGCTGGTCGACTTGACCGCCGCCTCACGTAGGTCGTCCGTCAGATGATCGGAGAGCCAAGCTCGTACCTCATCGCGAAAAGCGGCCAGATCTGCCATCGTCAATTCACCTGCCGATCACGACCGGCCCAATAGGGGGCGCGCAAATCCTTGCGCAAAATCTTGCCGCTCGCGTTGCGGGGCAGCGCCTCAATAATGTCGATGGATTTGGGCACCTTAAACCCGGCAATCTTCTCCCGCGCCCAAGCGATCACATCGTCCGGGTCAATCTCTGCGCCCGGCTTTGGCACGCACACGGCCTTCACAGCCTCCCCCCATCGATCATCCGGAACGCCAATAACAGCGACTTCCAACACCGACGGATGCCCGTAAATCGCGCTTTCCACCTCGGCGGGATAGACATTTTCTCCGCCGGAAATGATCATATCCTTCACCCGATCATGAATGTAGAGATAGCCATCTGCATCCACATAGCCCGCGTCTCCGGTATAGACCCAGCCATCTTTGGTCAGTGTCTTCTGCGTGGCATCAGGCAGGTTCCAATAGCCGAGCATATTGTTGGAGGAGCGCGTGACGACTTCTCCCACCTCCCCGGTTGGAACGTCCTTGCCCTCCCCATCCACAATCTTGATTTCAACGCCGGGCAACGGCTTTCCGGCCGAGCGCATCCGCTGATTGCCATTGGGGTCATGATCTTCGGGTGGCAACATGACGATCGTGCCGGTTGTTTCGGTCATCCCGTAATTTTGGATAAACTCACAGCCGAACATCTGGATGCACTGGCGCAAAAGCTCCAGCGGGATGGGCGCGGCTCCATAGAGGATATATTTGAGGCGGCTATAATCGACCGTCGCACAGCGCGGATGCTGCAACAAAATGTGGAGCGCGGCGGGCACGATGAAAAAGCGGGTCACACCGCCCGTTTCAATGGCATCAAACAGGCCATCGGGTGTGAATTCGGCAAGCACATAACCCGGCAATCCGCTGGCCAGCGCCATCACACCAAGGCCCGTCCCACCAATATGGGCGCAGGGCATGGCGACAAGGACGACTTCATCATCCTCCCATTTGGTATAGGCAAGGCCGCTATCGGCCGTTCCCTTGCGCAGGGCAAAGAGGTTGCGGTTGGAGAGTTCAACTCCCTTGGGGTTGCCCGTCGTGCCCGATGTATAGAGCTGCAGCACCGCGTCGTCCGGCCCGGCGGCCTCAAACGCCACCCGATCCGTCTTGTCCAAAATCTCCCGCGCCTCGGCCGTGCCAATAAAGCGGGGGTCATGCGTCAAATGGCCCGCCAATGCGGCCTCTGCCCCTTCAAAACCCGGGCCGGTAAAGACCAGCTTTGATTGGGTGTCATTGACAATATAGGCCCATTCCGGGGCAGCCAACCGCCAGCCAATCGGGGCCATGACCACGCCCAGACGCGCCGCGCCGTAAAATAGGGTGAAATAGAGATCCGAATTCTTCCCGATCCAGCAAATCCGCTCCCCCTTTTTGACGCCCGCCTTTTTCAGGAAAGACGCCACGCGCGCGGTGCGCTCCTCCAGATCGCGATACGACCAGAACCGGTCTTCTTCCCGCAGGGCAAGCCGATCGGGCCGTTCATCGCCCCAATGGCCGATAAACTCTTCAAACGTCAGTAAGTTGGCAACATCAGCCATCGGCTATCCCCTCCGCGATTCTCTTTTGCCGAGACGCTAACCCCAATGGCCTGTGCCGTCACCCTGAACTTGGTTCAGGGTCCATCTTCGAGCCCTCTTCAGATGATGGCATGTGCCGCAACGGTGGATGCTGAAACAAGTTCAGCATGACGATGGGGTAAGAGGGTTCATTCAGACTTGAGAAATATCAGTGAGAGGTTGTTGGCGGGCATTTCAATCCGCTGATCGAGCAACAGGCCGTGCGCGGCGGCAAGCGCTTCAACCTCTGTCAGATCGCGCAGGCCCCAATCCGGGCTTTGCGCACGCAGATTTGCATCAAAGGCGAGATTGCTGGCCGCAGTCTCCACACCCGGCACGATATAAGGGCCGTAGAGGATGAGCGGTGCCCCTTTGGGCAACAGACGCCCCGCCCCTGCCATCAACCCCTGTGTCGCCGCCCAAGGGGCGATATGCACCATGTTGATGCACAGCAAAGCATCTGCCCGCGCCACCGGCCAATCCGGCGCGGAGGCATCGATCAGGACGGGCGGCAGAAGATTGGGCAGGCCCGCTTCTGCTGACCAGGCAGAGATGGACTCCAGCCCCAACGCATCATGATCACTCGGTTGCCAGAGCAGTTGCGGGAAAGCGCCGGCGAAATGGACGATATGCTCCCCCGTTCCGCTTGCGATTTCAAGCACCGTTCCAGTCGCGGGCAGAATGCCCGACAGCATGTCTGCAATCGCATCTCGATTGCGGGCCGTAGCTGGCGCATGGCGCTTGGCCTCTGGCCCGGTGTTGAGGGTGAAGGGTTGGGGATCGGTCACTTGGCTGCTTCTGGCATTTCTGGGGGGTGTCAAACAAGCTCTGACTTGCGGCGGGAGCGGTGCTGCACAAACGGCATGGCTGCAACCGTAAGCGCCATGCGCTTGCCGCCCACTTCGGCTTCAAGTCTGGTGTCAGGCGCACTGTGCGCTGCTACGACATAACCCATGGCGATGGAGGCGTTGACGCTTGGCGCAAAGCCGCTGGAGGTCACATGGCCAACCTCTTTGTCTCCCGCAAAAATCGGCGCGCCTTCGGGGACAGACAAGGGCACCTCAGCCAACAGGCCGACACGGCGGCGGGCCGCCCCCGCCTCATATTTGGCAAGAATGGCAGGCGCGCCCGGAAAATCCTTCGCCGCGCGACGGCGCTTGGACAGGGTGAACATCAGATCCGCCTCTACCGGATCCGTTTCTTCGTCCAGATCCTGCCCATAAAGCGGCAGGCCTGCCTCCAACCGAAGCGAATTCCGCGCGCCAAGGCCAATGGGCTTCACCTCTGGCTGACGGCACAACAGCTCTGCAAATTCGATCACATGCGCGGACGGAATGGATATCTCAAAGCCGTCTTCTCCGGTATAGCCCGACCGGCTGATCCACAGCGGCTCCAGCCCCCAAAAAAAGGAGCCAGCCTCCATGAACGACAATGTTTCCACCCCCGGCACAATCCGGTTGAGCGCATCCACTGCTTTTGGCCCCTGAAGCGCGAGCATCGCCCGATCCTCAAGGTGGCTGATCGTAATCTCATCGGGAAGATATTCGCGCAAATGGCCGATATCATCCCATTTCATCGCGCCATTGAAGACAATGAACAAGCCCATCGGCGCCCGTGCAACCATCAGATCGTCAAGAATGCCGCCGACCTCATTGAGCAGCAGGGCGTAACGCTGCTGCCCTTCAGCAAGCGCGCCAAGATCAGCGGTGATCAGCGCTTCAAGGGCAGCGTCAAGCCCATCGCCAGATAGGATCAGCTGGCCCATATGGGACATATCGAACAGTCCGGCACTGTCCCGCGTCCAGAGATGTTCGGCGATAACCCCATCATATTGGAGGGGTATGAGATAGCCCGCAAAGGGTTCGATGCGAGCGCCCTTGGCCCGGTGCCAAGCATCCAGCGGCAGCGCTTCAGGCTCTAAGTCCGTCAGAATTTCAGGCTCGGGAGAAAATTCGTTCATCAAACTGAGTCCAGTCACACAGAAAAGTTATGCCGCGTCGCTGCTATCATCGACCGGAATGAAATGGCTGGCCAAAGGCCCAAGTCAACCGTTCAAAAATTGGCGCGCCCGCATCCGCCAACCTTCAAACAGGACATCCATGTCTGACAGAAAGGCCAAGCCGTCCCGATCTTCCTTATGCTTGCCGCCGACGAGCAGATCAAAAACCCGCCGGGCCGTCCAATCTGGAAAAGGCCTATCTTTCAGCACCAGATCATCGCCCGCTTGCGCCTGACCGGGTTCAATGACGCGATAATACCAGCCAGAGCGCCCCTCCTGCACCATCAGCTTTGGAAGATCCGCCCAAGCAAGACGATCGCCCTGTTTCCAACAGGGCTGGCGCGCCTGACTGACTTCGACCAGTGCCGAGCCAAGTCGGAAGCGGTCACCAATGCACACCGTGTCTTCACCCAATCCGGTAGTTGAAACATTTTCACCAAAAGCACCAGCCGCGCTCAGCAAGGCGGTGTCGGGTGCCCCTTCCTGCCAGCGGGCATAATGATCAAAGGGATAATGGTGGAGCGCCTTATCGCGCCCGCCATGATGTACCTGATCGGCCTGTTCATCCCCGATTATGCCGAAAAGGCCAATCTGGACGGCGCCAGATAGAGGCTGCTTTGCAATGGCGCTCCCCTCCCCGCGCGACAATGGCTGGACACGGCCAGCCAAAAGGGCGCGAATGGGAAAGGACATTAGCGGGTGGCGTTATACTGAAGCTGCGCGTCGGATAGCTGAAAGCCAATCAAGAGTTCAAAGCTCGCCTTCTGGACGGCCGCACGCACATCCGGGTTGGCCAATGGATCAACTGCGGCATCGGCATCGCCCGCTTTGCGCTTGCGCGTCAAACGCTCTTCAATTTCGGGGGGCAGAGTGGCCGCCGCCCGATTGACATAGCCAGTCGCCGAACCACGCGCTTCGGCACGTGTCTGGCCATCGGCAAAATTGAGCCGGATCGTCCCCAGTCGTTTGGACACAACAACGCGACCGCCCTGAACCACCGTTGCAAAATAGGGCAGATCAACCTGTCGCGCGCCCGCGCTCTGGCGGCGAGTCGCGCGCACATCAAATGTGGCGGATGCTACAATGTCTGCGCCTTGCTGCGCGCAGGTTTCGCGCAAGTTGGTGATCGCGGCCACAACGTCAATCGCGTTTGCATCCCGCGCCTCAACTGGATCAAAAATCGTGATATCGCCCGTATAGGCGGGAATAGCGACTGCCGGACACGCAGAACGCGTGACGGAAATACCGCCCGTTGCGTCAATATCCCCATCCTTTGCACAGCCCGCCAAGAGAACAGAGGCGAGGCCAAGCGTGGCAAGAGCGGGCAGACGGAGAAAATTACGCAGCATGGTCAAGGGATTCCTCAAAGATCAGGGGTGCGGTATAGGAAGCGGCTTTCCCGGCTGCAAGCAATCGCGTAGGGGTTAATCCAAGATGAGTGACAAGAAACCACCCCTACGCCTGCTAATTGCGGCCCCGCGCGGCTTTTGTGCGGGCGTTGATCGCGCCATTTTGATCGTTGAAAAGGCGATCGAGCAATATGGCGCGCCCGTCTATGTCCGGCATGAAATTGTGCATAACCGCTTTGTTGTGGATAGCTTGAAGGCCAAAGGTGCCGTTTTCGTTGAGGAACTGGATGACGTTCCCGATGGCGTTCCGGTTGTCTTTTCAGCTCATGGCGTGCCCAAGCTGATCCCCGCAACGGCAGATGCGCGGGGGATGAACTGGCTGGATGCGACCTGCCCCCTTGTTTCGAAGGTGCACCGGCAGGCAGAGCGTCTGGTTGAACAGGGCAAGCATATCATTTTCATCGGCCATGCCGGTCATCCGGAAGTGATTGGCACTTTCGGTCAGGTTCCTGATGGTTCGATGACGCTGATCGAAGATGTCGCCGATGTGGCCAAGCTTCCCGATATGGACGCAGCGCAGCTTGGCTTTCTGACGCAAACGACCCTCTCGGTTGATGACACGGCTGCCATTGTCGACGCGCTCAAAGCCCGCTTCCCCGGCATTCAGGGGCCAAAGGGCGAAGATATCTGCTATGCCACCAGCAACCGGCAAGAAGCCGTAAAGGCAATTTGCGCGCAGGTCGAAAAGCTGCTCGTGATCGGCGCACCCAATTCCTCCAATTCCCTGCGGCTGGCCGAAGTGGGTGAGCGACTGGGGGTGCCTGCCCGGCTTGTGCAGCGGGGGCATGATTTGGATTTTGATTGGCTTGGCACGCCAGCAACGCTTGGTTTGACCGCCGGGGCCTCCGCGCCCGAACTGCTCGTCCGTGAAGTGGTGGACTGCCTGCGAGAGCGCTTTGATGTGACCGAAGAGCAGGTCAAAACCGCGGATGAAGATATGGTCTTCAAGCTTCCCCGCAAACTGACGGAATAAAATGGCCGTCTATACCCATATCGCGGCCGAAGACATGGCAGAGTATGTGCGCGCTTTTGATGCGGGCGAACTCCGTTCTGCCAAAGGCATTGCCGAAGGGGTGGAGAATAGCAATTATCTGGTTGAGACGGACAAGGGCCGATTCATCTTCACAGTTTATGAAAAACGTGTCGATATCAATGACTTGCCATTCTTTCTTGGGATGATTGATCATCTTGTGGCGCGTGGATGTCCGGTGCCAGCGGCGCTTAAGACGCGGGATGGCAATGGTACGATCACCCGTCAGGGAAAATCCATGGCGATGATGGCCTTTATGCCCGGCCTCTCCGTATCGCACCCTACGCCCGCACAGGCGCTGTCAACAGGCAAGGTCTTGGGTCAGATCCACCAAGCGCTGGCAGACTTCCCGCTTGATCGCGCCAATACGCTTGGCCCAGAGGGCTGGTATGATCTGGCCGCGCGATGCGGGGATGATCTCGACAAAATCCAGCCCGGCCTCAAGGCGCGGGTGGAAGCGGAATGCGGGTTTATACGTGCAAATTGGCCCAAAAACCTCGCGCGTAGTGTGATCCATGCAGACCTATTTCCAGACAATGTCTTAATGTCAGGGGATCAGGTGTGTGCGGTCATTGATTTCTACTTTGCCTGTACAGAAATCCGCGCATGGGACCTCGCCGTCACGCACAGCTCTTGGAGCTTTGATGCCGCCAGCAACGTCTATGTGCCTGCTATCGGCGATGCGCTGATCGCGGGCTATGAAGCCAGCTTTGGCCTAACCGAGGCCGAACGAGCGGCTTTTCCCATATTGGCGCGGGGCGCGTGCTTGCGCTTCCTACTGACGCGCGCATGGGATTGGCTCAACACCCCGGCCGATGCGCTTGTGACCCGCAAAGACCCGCTCGCCTATCTGGCTCGGCTGGAGCATTACGCCCAGCCGTGAGTGATCTGCCCAGCGTCAAAATCGCCACGGATGGCGCGTGCAAAGGCAATCCCGGCCCCGGCGGCTGGGGCGTCTTGATGCGCTTTAATGGCGTGGAGAAGGAATTGTCCGGCGGCGATCCTGCCACCACCAACAACCGAATGGAGTTGATGGCCGCTATTCAGGGCCTCAAAGCGCTAAACCGGCCTTGTCATGTCATTCTGGAAACCGACAGCGCCTATGTGCGCGACGGCATCACCAAATGGATCCACGGTTGGCAGCGCAATGGCTGGCGCACCGCCGATAAAAAGCCGGTCAAGAACGCAGATCTTTGGCAGGAATTATTGGCAGCCAGCAAAGCGCATAAGATCGACTGGCGCTGGGTCAAGGGCCATTCGGGGGACCCCGATAATGAGCGCGTCGACCAACTGGCCAGCAATGCGGCGCTGCTGGCGAGTATCAGCTAAACCGCGCGGGTCGATAAGGCGACGGATCAATTCCAGCATAGGGCGCGTAAGGTGCCACCCCTAGGATCTCTGCCGCAAGCAGTGTGGCAATGGCGGGGGCTGTCTGAATGCCAAAGCCCCCTTGCCCCGCACACCAGTAAAAACCGGGGCAGGATGGATCCTCCCCAAAAACAGGCGCTCGATCAGGCGCAAAGCTGCGCAGCCCGGCCCATCGGCGCTCCACCGCCTCAATCGGCCAATCCACCACGCGCTGCAATTCATCAATGGCGCGCGCGACATCGACTTCCTCCGGCGCGGCATCACAGGCGATGGAGGGCGTTTCGTCATGCGGGCTAAGCCAAAGCCGCCTTGGCCCTTCCGGCTTGAAATAAAACCGCCCGGCCAGATCAATGGTCAGCGGCAGATTCATCGGAATATCGCAGCCGAGACGCAGCTGAACCATTGTCCGGCGCAAGGGCTGAATCTGAATAGGCAGCGCACCTGCCATTTGCGCCACATTGCTGGCCCAAGCCCCTGCCGCATTGATCACGCGAGCCGCCCGCCATGTGCCGTTTGGAGCGGTGATCGTCCAAACGCCCTTGGTGTCCCGCTGGAGGTCTGACACCGGCTGACGCAACGCAATCTCCACCCCAGCCCGCTGTGCGGCGCGCAGATAGGCCTGATGAAGCGCTGCCACATCCACATCGGCGGTATTGGCTTCCCAAACCGCGCGGTCCCATGAAGGGCGCAAACCGGGGACCCTCTCTTCCATCTCGGGCCGCCCCAAAGTGGAGAGGTTAAGGCCTGACCCTTCGAAATCTCTATGAAATTGAGCCTCTAGCGCTCCGTCCCCGGTTCGGCCGATCATCAATGCGCCGCGGCGTAGGAGGAAGCCCCGGTCGGCAAACTCCGCCGGCGGATTTGCCAGAAACGGACCAGAAGCCGTCGTCAGCGGCTGAACCAGTGGGCCGCCATAGGTTTCATTCCAAAAGGCCGCAGACCGACCCGTGGCGTGATAACCCGGCCGCTCCTCCATCTCGATGATGAGGACGCGCATCTGGGGTGCAAGCGCTGCTGCCAGGCTTGCACCTGCCATGCCAGACCCGATAATCGCGACATCATAGACCATCGCCCGGCAGTGGCGGTGCAGGCCCAAGCGGTCAAGCCTGCCGCTTGGGTCAGGTTACACCAATATTCTTAAATCGGCTTGCAGGTGGACTGCCGACGAACACCATCCAAATCTTTGATATCAGAAGGTGTTTTCAACAGCAGACGCACAAGTGCGATCCCGCGATCATAATCGACACGCACGGTCTCCACCCCGGCGGGGACCTTTTGACCCCGACGCGCCAGCGCAATTTGAAAGGGCTTTCCGCCTGCATCCATATCATTGCGGACGAACACCACATCGGTGCGCGCATCAAAAACGCTGAGCGATGAATAACGGCCCGGTGCGGGTGTGACCGAAATCAAAACAGGCCCTTTGGATAGATCATAAGGGCAGGAGGAATAAGCGAGATCCGGGCTGGGGCGCACTACAGGCTGGTTTTCCGGCGTGGGGAGCGCGCCATAGCGCATGGCATTTAGGCCGGTATCGCCAGCGATCCGGCGGACCGCCGCCTCCATCAAACCAAAGGTCGATAGGGCCAATCCGCCATAATAGCCGCCCGCTGTGGCAATCAGCGCAAGCGCTGCTGGGCCAATCCACTGTTTCATGCGCAGGCCTCCTTCACCAAACGGGGCAACTCTGCGGCAGAAGGATCCTTCATAAAGGCGGCACCCGGGTTATACATGCGCAAGGTCAGTTCAAAACCCTGCCCCGCCACACTGGGCAACCAATGCCCACTTTCTGGCTTATTGGGACCAATTGTGACCTGCCAACCGGATTGTTCGGCCGGCGTCAAGGATGCCCCGCTGAACGACCAGATATTGGCCTTATTGGCGACGAGATACCCCGCCTTGTCGTAAAAGGTGACGCTCCACCAGCGGCTGTCGAGCGCCTTTCCGGTCATGCGATAGGTGCAAGAGCCATCCAAAGGCGCGCCATTGCTATCGCGCGTTGCAGCCCAATAGACGGTTTCCGTCTTGGGCAAAGCAAGAAGGCCACGCCGGGCGACCGCCGCCCGGGTCAACGGGTCTGTGCTGTTGGTGCCGTAGGTCAGAGATGTGGACCAGACTCCATTGCGAATATCGCCGTCGGTAAAGCCCTGACCAGTTGCATGCCAGGCAGCGCCTGCCCCAAGGCCAAGTCCCAAAATGAGCGCAAGTCCGTATCGATAGCCGGTCTTCATCGGCACCCCTCCTCTTTTCTCAAATGCAGGCTAACCCGCTGCATCTTGCAAAGAAAGAGGTAAATTCACCTTATCGCCGAAGGGCGGCCTGTGCGGCGGCCAAGCGCGCAATCGGCACGCGATAGGGAGACGCCGACACATAATCGAGCCCGGCGGTCTCACAAAAGGCAATCGACTTGGGGTCGCCGCCATGTTCACCGCATATGCCAAGCTTGATATCCGGCCGCGTCACGCGTCCACGCTCAACCGCAAGCGAAATCAATTCGCCAACGCCTTCCACATCCAGGCTGACAAAGGGATCCTGCGGGTAAATGCCTTTATCGACATAGGTTGTCAGGAAGCGGCTGGCATCATCGCGCGACACGCCCAGTGTCGTTTGTGTCAGATCATTGGTGCCAAAGCTGAAAAATGCACCGACCTGCGCAATTTCCCCAGCCTTCAGCGCGGCACGCGGCAGTTCAATCATCGTCCCGACCAGATAATCGATGCGCTTGCCCTGTTCGGCAAAAACGGCCTCTGCCGTGCGATCGACCACATCCTTCATCAATTCCAATTCGCGCTTGGTCGCGACCAGCGGGATCATGATTTCGGGCACAGGGGCCACGTCCAGCGCGCAGGCGGCTTCAAAAATGGCGCGGGCCTGCATTTCATAAATTTCGGGATAGGTGACGCCCAAGCGACAGCCGCGATGGCCCAGCATGGGGTTGAATTCAAAGAGTTCTGCCGCCCGTCGTTTCAGCTTATCCGCGTCAACACCCGCCGCCTCGGCGACTTCGGCAAATTCGCTTTCCTCATGCGGCAAAAATTCATGCAGCGGCGGATCAAGCAAACGGATGGTCACGGGGAGCCCGGCCATCACCTCAAAGATCTGGCGAAAATCTTCGCGCTGTTCGGGAAGCAGCTTGGCCAGCGCCACACGACGACCCGCTTCATCTTCGGCAAGGATCATCTGACGCACCGCCGTAATCCGGGCGGCATCAAAGAACATATGTTCGGTGCGGCACAGGCCAATGCCCTCTGCGCCAAAATCACGCGCGGTCTGCGCATCATGCGGTGTTTCGGCATTGGTGCGCACCTTCATGCGGCGCACGTCATCGGCCCAAGCCATTAACGTGCCAAAATCACCCGCCAGTTCTGGCTGAACAGTGTCCACCGCCCCGGCCATCACCTCGCCCGTTGCCCCGTCAAGCGTGAGGATATCCCCTTCGTGCAATTCACGACTGCCGACGCGCAGCAGCTTTGACTTGCCATCAATCACAATGCCACCTGCGCCCGAGACGCAGGGACGGCCCATACCGCGCGCGACAACCGCCGCATGGCTGGTCATTCCCCCGCGCGCCGTCAAAATGCCTTTGGCGGCGTGCATGCCATGAATATCTTCCGGGCTGGTCTCCACGCGCACGAGGATAACACTCTGCCCATCCGCGGCCGCTTTTTCGGCGGTTTCGGCATCGAACACAATCTTACCCGAGGCCGCCCCCGGAGAAGCCGGCAATCCTTTGGTCAGCACATCCCGATTGGCATTGGGATCGAGCGTCGGGTGCAGCAACTGATCAAGCGCTGCAGGTTCCACCCGCAAAATGGCTTCGTCGCGGGTGATGAGCCCGTCATTGGCCATATCCACCGCGATTTTGAGCGCAGCCTTGGCCGTGCGCTTGCCGGATCGCGTCTGGAGCATCCAGAGCGTGCCGCGTTCCACGGTAAATTCAATATCCTGCATGTCCCGATAATGAGTTTCGAGGATCTGGAACACATTGGCCAGTTCGCCATAGACTTCGGGCATGGCCTCTTCCATCGACAGCGGCTTAGCATTGGCCCGTTCGCGCGCGGCCTTGGTCAGATATTGCGGCGTGCGAATGCCTGCGACCACATCCTCACCCTGCGCGTTGATCAGGAATTCACCATAATAGGCATTTTCACCCGTCGCCGGATCGCGCGTAAAGGCAACGCCCGTTGCCGACGTGTCGCCCATGTTGCCAAATACCATGGCCTGGACGTTGACAGCCGTTCCCCAATCCCCGGGAATGCCATTCAGGCGACGATAGACTTTGGCGCGTTCCGACTCCCAAGAGCCGAACACAGCGCCCACCGCGCCCCACAGCTGATCCTGCACATCCTGCGGAAAGGGCTTACCCCATTGATCCTCAACCAGAATCTTAAAGTCCGCGACCAGCGCCTGCCAATCTTCCGCCGCCATTTCGGTGTCGAGGAAGATGCCGCGATCTTCCTTGGCGATTTCCAGCGCTTCTTCAAAGGATCCATGGTCAAGGCCAAGGACAACATCCGAATACATCTGAATGAAACGGCGATAGCTATCCCACGCAAAGCGCGCATCGCCCGAAATCTCTGCCAAGCCCGCAACGGTTGCGTCGTTCAAGCCGAGGTTGAGGACAGTATCCATCATACCCGGCATGGAAACGCGCGCGCCCGAGCGCACCGACACCAGCAACGGATTGGCGGGATCGCCAAAGCGCTTTCCCGTCACCGCCTCAATATGCGCAATGCCCTGCGCCACTTCGGCCCGGACGTTCTCAGGAAAACTTTTCCCTTCGGCATAATAAAGGGCGCACATTTCGGTCGTGATCGTAAAGCCCGGCGGCACGGGCAGGCCGATTGCGGCCATGCCATCCAGATTGGCGCCCTTGCCGCCCAACAGATTTTTATTACTTCGAGTCCGCGCGTCTCCGTCCGAAACACCCCCGCCAAAGCGGTAGACAAACTGAGTCATGCGTCCTCCATTTGGGTTGGCTCAGGCCGCTATTGTGCGGGCCGCCAGATCACCCTTCAATTTTCGAAAAATCAGCAACCCGATGCACCGCATCGCGGAACCGGGCCAGCAAGCCGAGCCGGAAGGCCCGTTTTGCAGGGTCTTCATCATTCACCATGACACCTTCAAAAAAGGCATCAATGGGCGCGCGCAAAGAGGCAAGTGCGGCCATGGCGGCTTCAAACTGCTCCCCCTCAACGGCGGACGCCGCCTTGGGTTCCGCAGCATCCAGAACGGCGAGCAGGTCAGCTTCTGGGGGCAGCAGGGTCGACCCAGCCGAAGCTGGAGCCGCATCTTGTGCTGCCTTTAGGATATTCGCTGCCCGCTTATAGGCGGCGAGCAGATTGGCGCCATCTTCAGTGGTCACAAAGCTTTGCAGCGCCTTCACCCGCGCCATCAGGCGAACAAGGTCATCCTCCCCACCCAATGCGATGACGGCATCAATGAGGTCGTGACGCACGCCGGCCTCACGCTGCTGGACCTTCAGGCGATCTACAAAAAAGTCGAGCAAGCCATGCGTCTCAGCAATTGGGTAGCGAATGCCATTTTCAACCAGCAATCGGATGACGGCCAGCGCCGCGCGCCGCAGAGCAAAGGGATCTTTTGATCCCGTTGGCTGCATGTCCACGCCAAAAAACTGCGTGAGCGTATCCAGCTTTTCGGCCAAACTGACAGCCAGGGTGACCGGTGCTGACGGCGCCTCATCGCCCTGCCCGACTGGCTTATAATGATCCTGAATGGCCGCGGCGACGGATGCATCCTCTCCTTGAACGGTTGCGTAATAACCGCCCATAAGCCCTTGAAGTTCCGGGAACTCTCCGACCATCCCGGTTACCAGATCGGCCTTGCACAGCCGCGCGGCGCGCTCGACGAGATCAGGGTTTGCTCCGGCAATCACGCCGCATTCTGCCAAATGCCGCGCCAGTTTCGCAATGCGCTCCACACGTTCGGCCACAGTCCCCAGCTTTTCGTGGAAGACAATGTCCTTCAACTTCTCAGCCTGTTGTTCGAGCGGAACCTTCAAATCCGTTTCATAAAAGAAGCGCGCGTCGGAAAGCCGTGCAGCCAGCACCTTCTCATTGCCCGCGATGATCGACGCCCCGTCATCATGCGCGGCAATATTGGCGGTGCAGACAAAGGCATTGGCCAGCTTGCCCGCCGCATCGCGGCAGATGAAATATTTCTGGTTCACGCGTGCCGTCAGCTGGATGACTTCTTGCGGAACGCTCAGAAAATCGGGGTCAAAGCGGCCGAGCAACGGCACGGGCCATTCGGTCAGGCCCGCATTTTCGATCACCAGCCCTTCATCGGGAACCAAAGTCAGGCCCGCCGCGGCCGCCGCCTTTTGCGCGCCCTCCCGAATGATCGCTCGGCGCTCGTCCTGATCCAAGATGACATGGGCCGCGCGCAGTTTTGCTGCATAGTCACCCGCATTGGTGATGGTGACTGTTCCCGTGTGGTGGAAGCGATGGCCATAGGTGACAGCGCCACTGACAATGCCATCAATTTCACACGGGACAACGTCATCGCCCAGCAGCGCAATAATGCCCTGCAACGGGCGCACCCAGCGCAGACTTTCGGTCGAGCGCGAAGCCGCCCCCCAGCGTTGGGACTTGGGCCAAGGGAAGGCGCGGATGATCGCTGGAATGGCTTCGGCAATCACATCTGCCGTCTTGCGGCCCGGCTTTTCGACAATTGCGAAATAGATGCCGTCGCGCTCTTCCAACTGATCCTGAGTCAGCCCGGTTTTGCGCAGAAAGCCGTCGAGCGCTTGAGGCGGCGCGCCGATTTTTGGCCCTTTTGTTTCTTCCCGAATTGCCTGAGTTTCAACGGGTAAATTATTGATAATCAATGACAATCTACGCGGCGTCGCATAGGTTGTGATCGTGCCCGGCGTCAGCCCGGCACGTTCTAATTCCGCCGAAAACAGACGCGCCAGATCCTCCCGCGCTTTGTCTTGCATGCGGGCCGGAATTTCTTCGGACAGGAGTTCAAGCAGGAAGTCGGTCATCAAAAATCCTCCCCGCTTGCGGGGAGGGGGACCGCGCCTGCGCGGTGGAGGGGAGCCCACGCTGCCGCCGAGATTTTCTGCACAACGCCCTCCAAATTGGTCAGCACGTCGGCCGCCGCGATACGTACCACGCGATACCCAGCACCAACCAGATATTGGTCGCGCGCCACATCGCGCGCGGGACGATCAGCGCGATCATGCGCTTCTCCATCGACTTCAACGATCAGGCGCGCCTGAGGGCAGAAAAAATCAACCACAAATGGGCCAATTGGATGTTGCCTGCGGAATTTTGCCCCAGCTTTTGCGCCGCGCAATTCCTGCCAGAGCAGCACCTCGGGCAAGCTCATCGACTTGCGCAGCTTGCGGGCAGTGGACGTCATCGGGCGGGGTAAGGCGCGAGAAGCCCCTCCACCGCGCGTCGCGCGGTCCCCCTCCCCGTGCCGGGGAGGATTTTCTTGGGCCATCATGCCGCCCACCCGTTCTTTTCCATCCACGCCTGACAGCTGCCTTTGGCCAGATCGCGGACACGGCCCATATAGGATGCACGTTCTTGCACGCTGATCACGCCGCGCGCTTGCAACAGGTTGAACAAATGGCTCGCCTCAATCGCCTGATCATAGGCCGCTAAGGGCACGCCCGCGTCGATGCAGCGCTTGCACTCTGCCTCTGCATTTCTGAAACCCTGAAACAGCGCCTCTGTATCGGCGACTTCAAAATTATAGGTCGAAAACTCGACCTCATTCTTGTGAAAGACATCGCCATAGGTCACGCCCGCATCGTTAAAGCGCAGGTCATAGACGCTATCGACGCCCTGAATATACATGGCCAGCCGTTCCAACCCATAGGTCAGTTCGCCGGCGACAGGCTTGCAATCAAACCCGCCCATCTGCTGGAAATAGGTGAACTGGGTCACTTCCATGCCATCGCACCAGACTTCCCAGCCCAGGCCCCAAGCGCCCAGCGTCGGGCTTTCCCAATCATCCTCAACAAAGCGGATATCGTGCTTCAGGGGATCAATGCCGATGGCATCCAGACTGCCCAGATACAGCTCCTGCAAATTGGCAGGGCTTGGCTTCATGATCACCTGATATTGATAATAATGCTGCAACCGATTGGGGTTTTCCCCATAGCGCCCATCGGTCGGGCGGCGCGATGGCTGCACATAAGCGGCATTCCAGCTGTCTGGCCCCAGCGCGCGCAATGTGGTTGCGGGGTGGAAGGTGCCCGCCCCAACGCGCATGTCATAAGGCTGCAAGATAACGCAGCCCTGCTTGCCCCAATAATCATGAAGGGTCAGGATAAGATCCTGAAAGCTTAAGGCTTGAGACGAGGAAGATGTGTCCGCTGGCATGCTTGGCCCTTAAGCGGATGGCACCCAGACGGTCAAGCAAAGGAGGGGCTAGAGCATATGCAATTGCCATCGCGCACGGTGCTCCCTTGCCTTTTGGGGCCATTTCCCTTAAGCGCCCCCGCTTCCGTTATGGTCATCCCTGGAGGCGTGGCGGAAAAAGAGACTTTTTAATTGGAGATTAACTATGAGCGATCAGCTGACCTTGTCGGCCGACTTGCGCGAACGGGCTGGCAAGGGAGCCTCCCGTGCATTGCGTAATGCAGGCCGCGTGCCCGCCGTGATTTACGGCAATAACGAAGAACCCACCGCCATCCACATCGAAGAAAAGATGTTGTTGAAGGCGCTCCACACGGGCCATTTCATGAATTCGATTGTGATGATCGAACTCGGTGGCAAGCAAGTGCGGACGCTGCCCAAGGATGTGGCCTTCCACCCGGTCAATGATCGCCCGATCCATGCAGATTTCCTGCGCATTGGGGAACATAGCGAAGTCCATGTGAACGTTCCTGTGCACTTCATCGATGAAGATGCATCGCCGGGCATGAAGCGCGGTGCCGTGCTCAACATGGTGCGTCATGATCTGGAATTGATCTGCGATGCAGCCTTGATCCCCGACGATATCAAGATCTCGCTCAAGGGTCTTGAGATCGGCGATTCGATCCACATCAGCCATGTGACCCTGCCCGCCGGTGCGCGCAGCGCGATTACGGATCGTGACTTCACCATCGCAACGTTGGTCGCCCCGTCGGGTCTCAAATCGTCCGAAGGCGATACGACCAAGGCTGACTAATCTGTCTGCCCTTCCCCATCCGCATGCGGATGGGGTCCGGCACGGGAGACGACAGTGCAAATCTGGGCAGGCCTCGGTAATCCCGGCGCGCAATATGCCATGCACCGCCACAATGTGGGGTTCATGGTTGCCGACGTGATTGCGGAGGCCTTTGCCTTTTCGCCTTGGAAAACGCGATTTCAGGGCAGCACATGCGAAGGCCGTATCGGTTCGGAGAAGGTGCTGCTTTTAAAGCCCGCGACCTTCATGAACGAAAGCGGACGCAGCATTGGAGAGGCGATGCGCTTCTTCAAGCTCCAGCCTGCCGATGTGACTGTCTTTTACGATGAGCTCGACCTTGATCCCTTTCGGGTGAAGGTGAAGCGCGGGGGGGGAGCCGCCGGCCATAATGGCATCCGGTCCACCATCGCCCATATTGGCGAAGACTTCCGCCGGGTGCGCCTTGGCATTGGCCATCCCGGCCATAAGGACAAAGTCACTGGCTATGTGCTCGGCCCCTTTGCAAAGGCAGAGACGGATGATCTGGTGGCGTTGTTAGGTGGAGTTGCCGCCGAAGCGCCCTGGCTGGCCAAAGGCGATGATATCCGCTTTATGAATGATGTCGCCATGCGATTGCAGAAGGATTGAGAATATGGGTTTCAAATGCGGCATCGTCGGCCTGCCCAATGTCGGCAAATCAACCCTGTTCAACGCGCTGACCGAAACACAGGCGGCGCAAGCGGCCAATTATCCCTTTTGCACGATTGAGCCCAATGTCGGCAATGTCGCCGTGCCCGATCCACGTCTTGACGTGATCGCGAAAATTGGCGGCAGCGCAAAGATCATCGAAACGCAATTGAGCTTTGTCGATATTGCAGGCCTTGTTCGTGGCGCGTCCAAGGGCGAAGGTCTGGGCAACCAATTTCTTGCCAATATCCGCGAAGTGGATGCCATCGTCCACGTCCTGCGCTGTTTTGAAGATGATGATATTCAGCATGTCGACAACCGCATCGACCCCATTTCCGACGCAGATACCGTTGAGACGGAATTGATGCTGGCGGATTTGGAAAGCCTCGAAAAGCGGGTGCCGAACCTTCAGAAAAAGGCCGCCCAAGGCGATAAAGAAGCCAAGGTCGGGGCCACCGTTCTTGGCCGTGCTTTGGACCTGTTGCGCGACGGCAAACCCGCCCGCCTAACCGAGCGCAACGATGTTGAAGAAGAACGCGTGTTCCAGCAGGCGCAATTATTGACGTCAAAGCCTGTCCTTTATGTCTGCAATGTGGATGAAGGCGCGGCGGCCCAAGGCAATGCCCTGTCTGCGCGCGTGTTTGAAAAGGCCAAAGCCGAAGGTGCCGAAGCCGTTGTCGTCTCTGCCGCGATTGAAGCGGATATTGTGACCATGCCGCCCGAAGACCGTGCCGAATTTCTGGCTGATCTAGGCCTGACGGAAACGGGCCTCGCCCGCGTTATCCGTGCGGGTTATGAGCTGTTGCACCTGATCACCTTCTTCACCGTTGGCCCGAAGGAAGCACGGGCCTGGACCGTCTTTCGCGGGGCCAAGGCGCCGCAGGCAGCGGGCGCGATCCATACGGATTTTGAAAAGGGCTTCATCCGCGCCGAAACCATGGGCTATCAGGACTATGTCGACCATGGCGGCGAAGCCGGGGCGCGGGAAGCGGGTAAATGGCGCTCTGAAGGCAAGGATTATGTCGTCCATGATGGCGACATCATGCTGTTCCGCTTTAATGTCTGATGGACGCAGCAGGGCGACCGGGCTATCCTGCCACTATGCTGCGTAAGATCCTGATCTTCTTGCTGACTTTGTGGCTTGCAACGCCAGCCTTCGCCTTGCCCGCATGCCATGAATCAGCCCCGCCCAAGCAGCACCAGACAATGGCTGGGGCAGATCGCGACAATCATCATACGCCCGCTCAGTTTCCGTCTGAGACATCGCCGGAACAAGCGCGATTGGCGCATATGTGCATCGGCTGTGCCGTTCCCTTGACCGGGGCAACCCTTTTGCACCGTAACGTGATCGCACCCATTCTGCATTGGAGTGCGCCGTCGTCAGACTTGGCGGCCCTGTCCCGCTCTCCAGAGACACCCCCTCCACGCGGTTAATGTCTTTCTGAGTTAAGACATTCACTGGAGACAAAAATGACCAAGATTTTACGTGCCGCGTTGATGAGCGCGACGATGATGGCTGCGCCCGCTTTGGCGCAGTCAACAAACACCCCGCACATGGACCATAGCCATATGGGCCATGAGATGAGCAGCCCAGACATGGCGCCCATGAAGCACAGCTCTGCTGCCGCCTTTGCTGAAGGGTCGGGCACGGCGCGATTGCCCAGCAATGAAGGGGCCATGCACGGCCTACACATCCCGGCCAGAGATTGGATGGTGATGGCCCATGGCGCTGTGTCCACCCAATATACCAACCATGACGGCCCGCGCGGGGATGATAAAATCTATGCGACGTCCATGGCGATGCTGTCGGCGAGCAAGGAGAAAGAATGGGGTCGTATCCAATTGCGATCCATGTTCAGCCTTGAACCGCTGATGAGCAATCGGGGCTATCCCAATTTATTTGCCAGTGGAGAGACAGCAGGCGGCGAACCCTTGGTGGATCGGCAGCATCCCCATGATCTCTTCATGGAATTGGCGGGCCGTGTTGACTTTAACCTAGGCAAGAAGAGCGGCGTCTTTTTATATGGCGGTCCCGTTGGGGAGCCTGCGCTTGGCCCCAGTGCCTTCATGCACCGCGGGTCTTCTGCCTATAATCCAGAACCGCCCATCACCCACCATTGGTTCGATTCCACGCACATCACCTATGGCGTGGCTACTGCGGGCTTTTTCTCCTCCAAGATGCAGCTGGAAACATCCCTCTTCACAGGGCAAGAGCCGGATGAACGTCGGTGGAACATTGAAAAGCCGCGCTTTGACAGCTGGTCTGTTCGGGCGACTCTGACCCCGTCCCCGCAATGGGCGCTGCAAGTCAGCCATGGCCAATTAAAGCAGCCCGAAGCCACCCACGCCGATGAGGATGAGCGGCGCACCACAGCCAGCGTCCATTATGCCAATGGCAAGGGGCTTTCCGCGATGCTGGCCTTTGCGGCGAAGGATCGGGTGCCCGGCGATACACTGACCGCCTGGATTGCCGAGGCCAATTGGGATTTGGATAGACACAACACGCTGTTCGGTCGGTTTGAAAATGTCCGCAATGACGAACTCTTTCCAGATCATGACGCACCCTTGCACGACCTGCCCTTTCGGGTGAGCAAGTTTCAGGCGGGCTATGCCTATCGCATGCCACTTACAGGGCCGTTTGAACTTGCGCTGGGGGGGAGTGGATCAGCCTATGTAAAGCCAGCGGCGCTTGATGCGGCCTATGGCAAAAACCCTTGGGGCTACACGCTCTTTATGCGGCTTTCGGTCGGCAACTAAAAGGTTTGGGGAAATTGGACAGAGACTGTGTCCTGACGATTTCCCCTTTCCCTTCCCCTTTCCGTTTGCGTAAAGATGGGCGCGGTGAGGAGACACGCATGCGCTATCTTGAAGATATGAAGGTCGGGCAGAAATCCAGCTTTGGAAATTACCACGTAACGCGCGAAGACGTTATTGATTTCGCCCGTAAATTTGATCCGCAGCCATTTCATTTGGATGATGAGGCGGCCGCCAAAACCCATTTTGGCCGCCTGTCCGCCAGCGGCTGGCATACCGCCGCCATGACCATGGCGATGCTGGTTGAAAATCTAACCAAAGAGAAACAGGCCGGCCTTGGCTCACCAGGGTTGGATGAATTGCGCTGGCTGAAGCCTGTTTACCCGGGCGACACCTTGCGGGTTGAAACGGAGCTGACAGATGTCCGCCCGTCGCGCTCCCGCCCGGAAATGGGCAGCATCCATTCAGATTTGACCGTTTTTAATCAGGATAATGTGCCGGTGATGACTATGAAGTCGATCGGCTTGGTTGCGACCCGACCCAAGACATAAAGCGGCACGGGCGGCGCAGGGCCGCCCTGCCCTTAGTCAGGCTTTTTGGCGACGCCCACCATTGCGGGGCGCAACAGGCGATCCTTAATCATATATCCCGGCTGCATTTCCTGAATGACCGTGCCGGGTTCGGCATCGCTGGGGATTTCAACCATCGCCTGATGCTGGTTTGGATCGAGCGGCAGCCCAATGGCCGCAATCCGCGTAATGCCATTGCGTTCAAAAACCGCCATAAGCTCG